>NZ_MUNX01000059.1 GCF_002001005.1 Flavobacterium sp. A45 | reverse complement strand
ATTTAAATGCTCCAAAGGTAATTATTGAAAATAAAGCAAGTATTCCAGAAACTATAATAGTAAATCTGTTTCCCTGGTCAGCAAGAGCAGTAGAGTAAAAATCTTCTTTTACTTTATAATATAATATTTCTTTATTAAGTGAATCTGATTTAAGATTTATTAATTTTTGTAAATTTTCTATTTTTTTTGATTATTGATTTCTAAAAAATGCTCATTATTGATTTTAACGTTCTCTTGTTTTAAGTTTTTGTTTTGAGAGAAAATAGAAATAGATAATATTAATAATATTGATAGAATGAGTTTCTTTTCCATTAAAATTGGTTTGTTTTAAGATTCTGAGTTTTAATATCGCCTAACGTCTTGGTGCTACAAGTGGTTTGGGACTAAATTAGCGTTATTTTTCGGCTTAACCAAATTCTCACAAATACAAACCAATTTCTCCATTAAGCCAATTGCCCAAATCACTTGTAGCAGCTGTTACTGGAGGCTTGTTTTGTCGAAATTGCGATTATAAACCAAAACTTTTACGTTTCTGTTTTTCGTTTTCCGTCCGCTCCTCAAAGTTTCGGTTTTCGGCTAAAAATTTAAAGTTCTCACTTTTCCGCTTTTACGTTACAGTAGGGGAGTTGCAATTTTCACGTTTCTGCTTTTCACATTTCTGTTGGCAAGTTCCAACTTTCACGCTTCTGCTTTTCAAGTTTCTGTTGGCAAGTTTTGATATTTACGTTTCTGCTTTTCACGTTTCTGCAGAAGTTCCAACTTTCACGCTTTTGCTTTCAGATTTTCCTGCGATTACAGAACGTTATTTTCAGATTGGATTCGTCTGCGTAATTTCGGCACAAGTCTCCAGTAACGTTCTCGCGCTACAAGCAGTTTGGGATTAAATTAAGCCCATTATTCGGATTTGCCAAATCTTCCAAATACAAAACCAACTTCAAATTAAGCCTAAAACCCAAATTGCTTGTAGTGTGTGTTGGCAGTAGTATTTTCTATTTACTTGAAATGTTTAGTTTCAATAATTTTCGAATTTTCCCCATAATAAACAATACTGTCAAGGTGATATTTATCATTTGCAGGAATAGGATATTCTTCTGAAGTTTTATCAACGCTTGATGAATATTCTTTTCGGTTTTCGTATGTGATTTCTCTTATGCGACGATTGTTTTTATTGTATTCCCAAGGTCCTCTAACTTGCTCTTTGGAAGTTGCCGAAAGAAAAAATATAAAAGGAACAGGTGTACAAAATATAAGAATTAATATATTCCAATTTTTTATTTTTATTTTGTCTTTCCAAATTATGATTCCCGTTACGATTGTCAAAATAGCCCAAATGATTACAAGCATAAATAAATAACCTAGAGAAGCACTTTCGTCATTTTTAGACAGAGTCCACATAAAAATTGTAGATAAAGAATAAATTACAGAAATACTTAAAAGTTTTAAATTCGGATTTTCATTTCTCATTTTTTTATTCAATATCAATTGCTATCCTCGTTTTCCACCAAAATCCCTCTTGATTATTTTCAAGGATATTTTTTATTGTTTTTTTCGATTTATAGACCGTTTTTAAGTCATTATTCTCAATTTCTAAGCTAGTTATGGAATTGCATAATTGGTCTATTTCTTTGTCATCCCAAACTCCAATTCCAAAATATAAATTTGAAGTATCCTTTGGTTTTAAATTAAACACAATTGAATCTCCAGTTATTGATTCGCTTAAACGATAGTTTTTAAATTTCGGGTTTAATTTGAATTTAACCTTAGCTACTGAATTTGTATTATTCGTAAATACAATATCGTGCGCTGGGTCACAACTTACTAGAAATACAAGCAAAAAGGCTAATAGAAATCTTTTAATTATCGTTTTCATTTCTTATGTGATTTTCTAATATTACTTCAAAGCTATATGAGTATTTTTGGTAAGCAGCTAATTCTTTTTTCTGGTTCGGTGTCAATATTACTGCCAACGTTCTGGCACTACAGTGGGTTTGGGAGTAAGGAAGCCAAATCTTCGGATTTGCTTAAACATCCCAAATACAAAACCATTTTTCAAATTAAGCCAATTGCCCAAATCCGTTGTAGTGGCTGTTATGGTGTGTAGCTTGACGATGCTGAGCACGAAAGATTTGATATTCCAATTATCGATTCCCATTACCCAAAGTTTTCTGCTTTTCGATTTCCGTTCCAAATAGTTTCCGTTTTTAAACTTCAAACTTCAGTTAAACCTCAAAGAAAATCGACAAAAAAAATCTGCTTTCGGTTTTCCATAAAGCCGTTCACGTTTCTTTGTCCGCAACAATTAAGTCTCAGATTTCGGTTCAGATTTCGGTTCAGATTTCGGCCGGCTCGGTTTCTGTTTCGTTATGTATTATTCTAACTAAAGCTTCTGATTAAAATCGACTGTTGATCGTCAACAGCTATACACCATAACGTTCTGGCACTACAGCGGGTTTGGGACTAAATTAAGCCCTATTTTCGGATTTGCCAAATCATCCAAATACAAGACCGTTTTTCCATTAAACCAAATGCCCAAATCCGTTGTAGTGGCTGTTAGTGGCTGGCATTATTCTATTTATAATCGTCAAAATTCACTTCTACTTTTTCAAACCTTTTATCGTTTAATAGAATTGAATTTATTCTATTCACACATTCTTGATTATTTTCGGATATTATAAAAGCTAAATCCCAAATATCTTTTGAAAGTGAAAAATTTCCAATGTCTGACTGGATTTCAAATATAAATTCATCGTTCATCCAAAGGTCAGCAATTTCATCAATTTTTGGGTTTATCTCAACTATCGAATTTAATAAGTCAGATAAAAAATTTTCATTTTTAACACCGCTAAAAATTTCAATTAGTAAATTTTCTGAATTATACTCTGGTCGAAAGCGATATTTATATTTGTCTATTAGATTCATATTTTATAATTCTGTTTTTCTTTCGATTTATAATTTTATGGGATGCTTAGTGGCTGGTCGGATTGTTGAATTTGTCTGTCCCATGACCTTTATGATCACTTAATTTTTCTTCACTGTGATGTATAATTTCTCCTTTTGAATTTTTTACTTCTTCAAAATAGTAATCCTTATCACGATTAATTATTCGAGTTTTTTCTGCCCAGTCACCATTTGCTGATTGCGATGCTCCAAAAGTAAATTTCTCACGCATCTTGTCCTTGCTTCTCAAAGATGGATTGATTACTTTTCCATCAAGACAATCTTTTAATTCGAATTCAAATTTATCAACTAATTCTAATACAATATTCTTCTTTACAGAGCCACAAGATTCGCATGGTTCTGATAAAATTTGAAGTTTCTGATTACAATTTCCGCAAAATATTTGTTGTTCTGAATCCATGTTTGTTTTGTTTTTTAGCAGGATTTTGACAGCTTGCCACTAACGTCTTGGCACTACAGCGGGTTTGGGACTAAATTAAGCCCTATTTTCGGATTTGCCAAATCATCCCAAATACAAAACCATCTTTCCATTAAGCCAAATGCCCAAATCCGTTGTAGTGGCTGTTGGCGGTTCGGTTGTTTCTAGCTGATATTCCTAATTATTAATCAATTCTCAGCCTTATCTTGGCAGATTTAAAACCCAATTCTTGCCCAAATCTCGGCTAAATTTCATTCCCTTTTTTTCGTTTCAATTTCACAATCAAAACGATTGTTTCGCTTCAATTAGAAAACCCGAGAATTTAAGTTTCAGTTTTGCTTTTTCGGCTTAAAATCTCGAATATTTACATTCCAATTCGAAACTCCGATATTCACGTTTCTGCTTTTCAAGCTCCAATTAGAAACTCAGATTTTCAAGTTTCAATTGTCGGATTCCAATATTTAAATTTCGGTTTTCCGCTTTCCAATTTTAAACATCAAAAAAAAATAGTTTTACCAATTTCGACCCAATTTTAACGCTTGCTTTTTCAGTTTCTGCATTTAAAAAGCCAAATCTTTAAATCCGGTTTTCTCCTCGTTTCTCGTCAACTGACCGCCAACGTCTTGGCACTACAACGGGTTTGGGATTAAATTAAGCCCTATTTTCGGATTTGCCAAATCATTCCAAATACAAGACCAACTTTCTATTAAGCCAAATGCCCAAATCCGTTGTAGTGGCTGTTAGTGGCAGGCTTTCTAGATAACTCAATGAATTCCTAATATTATAAAGAATTCTTTTTTTAATGATCTTTCTTTCCCTTCGATTGTGTCTTGGCTTAAAATATCAAAATCTGAAAATCCAGCGTTTACGATTTCAATAGTATCTTTTACTTCCTGGTCAAAAAAAGCGTTTAAGTTTCCTTTAAATCTTTTAGAATAGCGAATCCTATAGAATTTTCCAATGTTTTTAATAGAATCTTCTGGTGCTTCTTCGACAATTCCTTTATATCTCACTCCTTCAACAATAAAGCTAAAATAATTATTTTCTCCTTTTCCCCAACTTCTATGTGAACTATATTTACCAATTGAGTTTATTCCATTTAACTCTATATCCTTTCTAATCATATGACCACTAACAATTGAAAATATAAAAAATGTAAAAAAAAGTAAAAAAAAGGTAATTGATATTACACCAAATGTTTTACGGATAATATTGTTTTGCATGAATTTAATTTCTAGAAATTTCCTAATTGCTATTTATTTCGTCATAGCTTGCCACTAACGTTCTGGCACTACAGCGGGTTTGGGATTAAATTAAGACCAATATTCGGATTTGCCAAATCATCCCAAATACAAGACCATTTTCCCATTAAGCCAAATGCCAAAATCCGTTGTAGTGGCTGTTGTGGGCAGTATTTTTTACCATATTTTCCACCAAGGTTTTCTACTATTTTCTTTGTATTCGATTTCATTTGTTTTGTAATCCACTTCTGTTTGTTTTATTGTTTCATTGATAATTGTTGGTTTAATGAAATCTGGGGGATAAGTTTTTGAACCTTCAATATAATGATAAATTGCTTTGCCAAAACCTGTTTCTGCGGGTATGTTCGGACTTTGTTGTATAATAAACGCAGTTGCAATAGCAGTTGAATGAGCTAATTGTTCATATGATAATTTATACTTTTTCATAATTTCTAATGCTTCGCTTTGAACTAAATCAATTGCATCTAGAAAATTAATTTTCGTTTCTTCTCCCGAACTGCTATTCATTTTTTGATTATCAATAGTTATCCCGAAATTCTGTAACACAGTATGGGTAATATTTACTAATTCAGGTCCTTTTATATTTGCATTTTCGGACAACATTACACTTCCAGGTTTCGCGTCTTTAATTTGAAAATCAAAAGACCTAAACAACAAACTTCCTGCTAGTCTAGCACAAGTAGAAATAGCGTCTACTATATTTAATTCTCTTTTTTCATTTCCTAATTTCAAAGCAATAAGTTCAACAATATCATTTACTGCTTTATTCTGTTCTAAACTAATGTTCATATTTTATCTGTTTTTGAGTGAATATTGCCCACAACTAGTATATATGTGTGACTCCGTCACACATATCCACCCAAAATCGGGTGTGTAAGTGTGATAAATCACACACTTTTCTTAAAACCAAATATACATATTAATACTTACAAATCGTCAAAGGGACTTTTTATTTGTTGAATACTTTTCGTACTAACATGAGTGTAAATTTCGGTTGTTTTACTGCTGTTATGTCCCAATAACTCTTGAATATAGCGCAAATCGGTGCCACTTTCCAGTAAGTGTGTTGCAAAACTGTGTCGCAGCCAATGTAGCGTGACAGGTTTGGTAATTCCTACTTTATACAGTGCTTGTTTCAAAACGCTTTGTAAGCTGTATTCAGAATAAGGCTCACCAGGAATTTTGCCTTCAAATAAATAGGTGAGGGGTTTGTTTGCTACATAATAATCCCGTAACATCCCCAATATTTTATCCGATAATGGTGCAATTCGGTCTTTCTTGCCCTTACCTTGTCTGATGACTACTACTCCTCTTTTAGATTCAATATCGGCAGGCTTCAAATGCAAGAGTTCGCTTCGGCGCAATCCGCATGCATAAATTAAGCTCAACATCGTTTTGTGTTTGAGGTTGCCGTGAGCATTCAATATCAGTTTTACTTCTTCTTTGCTCAACACATTAGGTAGTAATTTTTCTCGCTTCGGTCGGTGAATTTTGTCTAGCTCTATTTTGGTTTCTCGTATTGTAGAGAAAAATAATTTTATGGCGTTGACAATCTGATTTTGAAAGGAACCTGACAAATTATTATTTAAGATGTATTCGTTATTGTACCGTATGACATCGTCATTGTCAATTTCGGCTACTGGTTTTTCATTGTAAAATGTCAGGAACCATTTTAATGCTTCGGTATAGGTAGTTATGGTGCTATCGCTGTAGCGCCTGGACAATAACCAGTGTTTGAATTTTTCTATTTGTTCGATTCCCTCAGCCGAAGGAAGTTTGATTGGTGCTTCGACAATTTGAAATAACATTCGGTTTTCAAAGGTGTCTGGCAAATGCCAAACGCCTAATGTTTGACTCCATCTGGATCCCTCTTGTTGCTTAATGCGATCGATCCAATCTTGGTTTTTTTCAAAATAAATGGCGATGCGGCTCTCGCCACCGCGTTTGATGAGTTTGGCTGTCCAGTTCATAAGGCGTATAGTTAAAGTAAAAGGCGTTTAGTTGAATGATAAAGATAAGGAAAAGATTGCAGAATTCAGATTGCAGCTTAGAGAATAAAGGGAAGAGAAAATAGAAAAGTGTTAACCTGAGTTTGATTATTAATTTTTAGGAGCAGAAACATTAGGCTTTTTAGGTAATATTATCCCGCTTTCCGCTACAATCTTATAAGCCGAACCCCGGCTTATAAGGATTTTCGCTTTAAACGAAGTTCACTGAACTCCTATGAAAATAAAAGTATAGTGAAGTAATCGGGGCTAAAGGGAGATATTTTGCTTTTTTGCCATTATCCGAAAAAGGAAATACTCTAAATAATTGAATTGAGTTCTTGTAATAACAGGAAGCCCGCGAGAAGGATGGAAGCAAGTTACCGAAGTAACGCGGACAGCCTGACCTTGTTGAGTAAAGGGGCTGTATAAGCGCTACAATAGGCAAGCCCCTTTACTCAACGAGGGCTCGCCCAAATAATTTTGATTAAACCGTAGTTTCTGTTAATGGGATGAAGCTGCTTTTTGGGGCTTCGCATAACGAACAGCAGTAGTCTTCGGGAAGATCTTGGAAGAGTGTGCCTTTTTCGATATCCTGTATGACATCGCCGTAGTCCGAATTATATACCGTTAAGCATTCTGGGCATTGGTGGATGTCCTGGGCTTTGGTTTCCTTTTTGGTACTGGTATTTTGAAATTCGAGTACACTGTTGCCCAATTCTTCGAAGTATTTTTTACTCAATTCGATTAAGATATTGGGCAATTCGAGTTTGTCGACATCTTGCGCATGAACGATGTATTCCTTGGTGTTGGGGTCAAAATTTTTGGCATACAAAATATTGAAAGTATCTCGGATTTTGATGGATTCGAGGTCTTTTGGCGATTCGTTTTTTTCGATGACCACCGATGTGAAATAATGACCGTCTCTATTGTAATCGGATAGTCCGAAGGTAAGTCCGTAGGTGCTGATATCGAATTGGTCGAGGGTGCGCACCAAAAAAGTTTTGAGATTCAAGGCCCATTCCGTAGCTACGGGTAAATGCCAGTTGAGTTCCAAAAGGGAATGGCGAACGTTGATGCCTTTTTTGCCCAAGAATTTTTCCCAATCGAGTTTGCGGTCTTTGGGAATTCCTTTCACGATGAAGGATTTCCAAGGAGTGATGCATATTTTTCCGATTTTGCAGTCGAAACACAAATCACACATTTCTTTTAGAAACTGCAAATCGTACAGGTTGTTTCGCCAGTAAAGTCCAAGCCAGTATTGATCTATTCCGAGCCTGTTCATTCCTTCGTAATAGGGGAAGGGGTAAAACGGAATGTTTAATGGCTGGTCGATGGTTCTATTATTGGTGTCCAAATCGCTAATGAGTTGGAAAATCATATCAACAGTATCGGGTTCTTCCTGGAGTATTTTTTCTATTTCGTAATATATTTTTCCAATGTCCCAACTGTAGATCAATACAGGGAAAAGTTCCATTTTGTCCCATTTTGGCAAACGCACATACAGAAACCAATAATCTTCGTGGTGCGAAGCTATAAAGTTGATGTGCCCCGTGAATAGCGGAACGAGCTGCTGTTTTGGATCGGCTATGTTGACTTTGAGTTTGGGCTGTTCCTTAAATTGCTCCAATATGTAAAGGAATTTATTTCCGGTAAGCCAAGGCGTATTCCTGAAAATATCGGTCGATACGTAGGAGGAAACGATGTTGTTGCCGCTTTTTTCGTTTGGCAAAACAAAATGATGCTTCCCGATTTTTTCGGGAGTGTTATTTTTGAATCCTTTTGGGAATATAATGTCTTGTCTGGAACCAAAAGAGAGGGCTTCAAGACCTTGTTCCAATGCCATATTTACAATTTCTCGTAATTCCCCCGGAGATATAACCCCGCCTTTTACTATGAGTCTTGTTAATTCCATTTTTTTAGTTTTTATTGTTGGTTGTTTAAAGGTTTAAACTCTTAAGGTTTAAAATTGTTTAATTGTTTAAGGTTGTTTAAGGTTTGTGGTTTTGAAGATGCTTTTTAGCACGATTAGAGTATTAAACAATTTTAAACTTTTAAACCATTAAACCTTTTCAAACCCTATTTTACCTTCGCCAATATCTCCTTCACCTCCGTTTTGCAGCTTCCGCAACCGAGCCCCGCTCCGGTGGTTTTACAAAGTTCGGTAAAATTAGTAACGCCACTTTTTATACATTCTTCAATATTTCCGCTTCCTACCTGACTGCAAGAGCAAACGAGTTTTCCTAGTACCGGTTTGGCTTCAGATCCACTTCCTCTTAATAAAGTGTTTCGTTTGTCGGCCAATTCGATTTTGCTTTCAATCATTGTTTTGAATTCGGCAAACTCATTTTTGTCTCCCATTAGGATGGCTCCAATGAGCAAATCGTTCTTGACGATACATTTTTTATAATAGCGTTTTCCTAAGTCGGCAAAAACAATTTCTTCATAGGAATCATCGTTTTCCGGAACTTCGATTTCACCAATAGAACACAAATTGATGTCTTCCAATTTCAGGATATTCATCAGTACCGATCCTTTGTAAAAACTGCTAATGTCACCGGCAATGAAGTTGGCTAATACATCGGCTTGCTCTTCGGCAGCTGAGGTGATTCCGAATAACATATTGTTGAATTCGGCTATTTCACCAATAGCAAATACATCGGGATGGGAGGTTTGCAAGTACTGGTTGACTTTTACGCCACGTCCGCAAGCCAGTCCTGTTTCCTTGGCCAATTCTATGTTTGGAATCGTTCCAATGGTGTAAACAATGGCATTGGCGGTAATGATTCGACCACTTTTCAGGGCGATTTCCAATTCGTTTGCATTATCGGTTTCAAATACGGTGCTTACTTCATTATCAAAATAAATTTGAATGTCTCTTTGCTGCACTTCTTCGGCCAATAATTTACTCGAGATTCTGTCCAATTGACGTTCCATCAATCGGGAAGCCCTTTGTATAATCGTTATTTTTACTTTTTTATGTTTAAGGGCAGCTGCGAGTTCAAGTCCCAGTAATCCACCACCCACAATCACTACGTGTTGCTCTTCAGCTGGTAAATTAGTTTCGTCCAGATAATTTTTTAGTTTGTCGGCATCGGTCTTCTTTCTGATGGTAAAACGTCCCGGAAGATGCAATTGGGCATTTTCGGGGATGAAAGGTCGACTTCCGGTTGCCATTATCAACATGTCAAATTGATGAACAGTGCCTTTGCAGTCGGTTATGGTTTTATCGGTAGTGCTTACGTTTTCAATTGCCACACCCGATTTCATCGTGATATTCAATTGGCTCATACCATCGCTTTTTATTTTCAAAAGGCTTTCCCAAGTAAATTCTCCAGTCACATACTCTGGCAACAGAACGCGGTTGTAGAATGGGTTTTCCTCATTGGAGAAAACAATGATTTCATCTGTAGTATTGATTTCCCTGTAATTTTGAATAAAACGGAAAGCAGCAGCTCCGGCGCCAACTACGGCAATTTTTTGAAACGGTTTCACGTATTTTGTTACCGCTACCGTGGTGTATTTAAAATCAGGCTCTTTGGATATTGGATCTACAATTGTGTTGGTCAGATTGTTGGTTCTGTTCAAGTCGTTGTCCAATTGTTTCCCCCAGTGCATCGGCAAAAATAGAACACCTTCTTTGATAGTGTCAGTCACTTTTGCTTTCACCCGAACTTCACCGTTTTTACTGCTCACGACAACAATATCGCCATTTTTGATTTCAGACTTGTAAGCATCTATAGGGTTGATTTCGAGAACTGGACTTGGGGTGTGCGTCATTAATCGGGACACTTTACCGGTTTTGGTCATTGTGTGCCATTGATCGCGAATTCGTCCCGTAGTCAATATAAATGGATATTTTTCTGAAGGCTGTGGAGATGTGTTTTCAATACTCGTTGGAATATTGAAAATCGCTTTTTGCGAAGGCGTAAAGAACTTTTTATCGGCGAATAAGCGGGGAGTTCCTGGGTGTCCGTAATCCGGAACGGGCCATTGGAAAGTACCTTCGTTTTTTAGTCTGGAATAATTTAAATAGGAAATATCAATATTGGTGCCTTTGGTCATTAGGCAGTATTCTTTGTAAACGGCTTCGGTATTGTTGAAGTTGAAACCAGAGAATTTCATTTTTTTGGCAAAGTTCAGCAAGATTTCTACATCCGATAAAGCTTCACCCGGGGCATTAATACCTTTTGGCAAATAAGAAATGCGTCGCTCAGAGTTGGTCATTGTTCCTTCTTTTTCCAACCATCCAGCGGCAGGCAATAATAAATCGGCAAACTTGGCGGTATCGGCATTATGGGAGATGTCTTGAACGACAACAAATTTTGCGTTTTGCAATGCTTTTTCAACTCTTCTGGCATCTGGTAAACTCACCATTGGATTGGTGCAAATAATCCAAATGGCTTTCATTTTGCCCGATTCCAAGGCGTCAAACATTTCGGTTGCGGTTAATCCCGGTTTTTCAGAAATGGATTCCACTCCCCAAAAATCGGCTACTTCCTTGCGGTGTATAGGATTGTTTAATTCTTTGTGGACAGCCAATAAATTAGCCATTCCACCCACTTCACGCCCTCCCATTGCATTGGGTTGTCCTGTCAAAGAGAAAGGTCCAGAACCTGGCTTTCCAACCTGCCCGGTTATCAATGAAAGATTAAGCAAAGCTGTGTTTTTATCAACCCCAATGGCACTTTGGTTCAGCCCCATAGCCCACATGGATATAAAACCTTTGGCTTTGCCAATAATATCGGCAGCCAAGTGTATGTCACTTACGGAAACACCACATAATTTAGATGCTTTTTCATAGGAACTGTTGCATACCATTTCTTTGTACTGTTGGTAGTTTTCGGTATGATTTTTTACAAAATCCGAATCAACATATCCTTTTTCAATTAAGCGTCTCCCTATGGCATGGTATAAAACAATATCCGTTCCTGGAAGTATCTGTAAGTGTAAATTGGCAGCGATGGCCGAGTCGGTACGTCTCGGATCGACTACGATGATTTTTGTTTTAGGGTTTTTCTCTTTGTGTTGTTCAATTCGTCTGAACAGAATCGGGTGGCAAAAAGCAGGATTGGCTCCAGTTATCAAGAAAGTATCGGCAAGTTCTATATCAGCATAAGCGATTGGAACGGAGTCTTCACCAAAAGTTTTTTTGTAACCCGCCACTGCCGAACTCATGCAAAGTCTAGAATTGGTGTCTATGTTATTGGTTTTTAGAAAACCTTTTACTAGTTTGTTAACCAAGTAATATTCTTCGGTCAAGCATTGTCCGGAAATATAAAATCCAACGCTGTCTGGCCCATGTTTTTTTATAATTGAAGAAAAAACTGCAGCTGCACGATCCAAAGCGGCATCCCAGCTAACTCTTTCTTTCGGATGTGATTTACTCCACCTCATTTCGGGGTAGAGAATCCTGTCCGAAGTATCATTAACCACATAATGTAAGTTCATTCCTTTGGAACAAAGCATTCCCCTGTTTACGGGATGATCTTTGTCGCCTGTAACCGTCACTCCATTTTTAGAATCATTTTTTACAATAATTCCGCATCCTACTCCACAATAGGAACACGTAGTTTTGATTTCTGTATTTTGCATTATGTATGTCTTCGTTTATAAAGTAGCTTTGTAAGAATCAGTATAGATGATATTACACAAACAAAAATAAGTAATAAATAAGTATTAATACGTATAAAGTTAATTTTATTTTATGTTTACATTCAATATAATTAGAATGCTAAAAATAGGCTCAATATTTTGAATTATTAGAAGAATTGGACGCTGTTTTAAGCAGTATTTTTCATTACCACAAAAAATAGTGTTTTTAATTTTTAACCTGTTATCTGCAATCTGAAACCTGCATTCTGAATTCGGGCGTGACCCTCCGTGAAAAACTTCGGGTCGTGCTGTACGTTCCCGCTTTTTTTTAATCCCGCAAAAAAAAACGGGATTAAAAAAAGAGCTCCACTGCCATCACTCACGCGGTCTAATAACACATTTTCGTATTTATTAGAAGTAATAATTTTAGAATTTGACTAAAAAAAAGCTTGATGTATCTAGAAAATACATCAAGCTTTTAGTGAATAATTTTTTTGTGGTATTGACTTGCTTCGTATTTGGGGCACGAAGTATGGAATGTAATTAAAGGTTAATTTTTTAAACCAATCTTAAATCCATTGATATATTCGACAGGTTTTTTTCCATCGTAAGACATATTGTCAATAAAATCGGTTGTTGCCGGCTTGAATCCATCAGTGTAAGGGATGTCTGTTTCCGAGATAAATCCTTCTTCCAACAATAGATTTGCGGCACGGATCCAAATATCCGGTTTGTAAACTTCTTTAATTTTGCTCAAATACCAATCGTTAGGTTTTGATTCTGTGATTTGTCCCCAACGTTTCATTTGGGTCATAAACCAAATTCCATCCGAATAGTAAGGATAAGTAGCGTTGTATTTGAAGAAAACATTAAAATCGGGTATAGAGCGCACATCTCCTTTTTCAAATTCAAAAGTGCCAAGCATCGAATTGTCGATTACGCGTTTGTCCCCATCCACATAAGCAGATTTTGACAAGATCCGAGTGGCTTCTTTTCGGTTTTCGGGATTATCCAGCCATTTGCCCGCTTTTATTAATGCCTTTGTAATGGCAATAGAGGTATTTGGGTATTTGGAAACAAATTCCTTAGTCATCACAAATACTTTTTCAGGATGATTTTTCCAAATCTCCCTGCTGGTCACTATAGGAACACCGATGGTTTCTTCAACTGCCTGCTGATTCCATGGCTCTCCTACGCAATAGCCGTCGATCGTTCCAGCTCTTAAAGTTTGGGGCATTTGTGGCGGAGCCGTAACATTCAGTAAAACATCTGCATCTGTATTTCCTTTGCTTCCTTGAATGTTGTTATTGTTGTAAAAACCGGGATTTATACCGCCGGCAGCCAGCCAGTATCGCAATTGATAATTGTGGGTTGAATAGGCCGCAACAATACCAAATGTAAAGGGCTTGTTCATTTTTTTATAAAAATTTAGGGCCGGTTTCAAAGCATAAGACGGAATAGGATGTACAGGTCTGCCATATTCCTCAGCAATGCTGTCTTTCATTTTGGACCAGATGGAATTAGATACTGTTATGGCATTTCCATTTAAATCCATAGAATAGGTGGTTACCAATTGAGCTTGTCTGCCACATCCCACGGCTGCCGCTATCGGTTGTCCAGCTAACATCTGAGCTCCGTCGAGCTGATTGTCAACCACTTTATCTAAAATATCTCTCCAATTGGCTTGAGCTTCTAAGGTTACAGAAAGTCCTTCATCGTCAAAATAGCCTAAAAACTTAGCAATGGCAAGAGGTGCCATATCGGTTAGCTTTATAAATCCAATAGTTACGTTTGGTTTTTCTAAATTTAATTTTTTGGTTTTCGGTGGTCCTATACTTCTTTTTTTCAAAATGGGATTACCAGGTAGTTCACTTTTAAAGCTGGTAACAGTGAATGCTATTAATAGTATCACTGTTAATTGTAAGGTTAGTTTTTTCATGGTTATTGGTTTGGCTGTTAATATTTTAGTAAATATACGTAATAGTACTTATTTTGTTGAATTTAAATTACGTATTTGGTAATTTTTGAGGAAATTAAAATTAAGGGGAGTTCTTTATATTTAAATCTTAGAAAAGCGTTTTTAAAAAGTAGAATTATCATTTTTAGCACCATTTTTTAGTAGGTTAAAGTTTGATAATTTTATAAAATAGTGCTGATTAGTAGGTTCTTATTGTTTTTAGAGGGAAATATTACTTTTTAGTTTACAGAAAAAACGTTACAAGACTTTCTCTTTATTTATAAAAAAAAGCTGCTCCCAAAATGGCAATTTTTTGGGAGCAGCATACACAAGTTATTAAAGAGGAAATTGTTATTTTCTATCCATTTCTTTGGATAAGATGGGTTGTTTTTCGTTCATAATTTTGGTTACGGTGATGTGCATCCAAATCAAGCATATTGCTGAAAAAAGTAATATAAAAATCCATGAGCTAGACCAAATTCCGGTAGCGGTCAATAAATACCCAAAGATGATTGGTCCAAAGAAACCGCCAAGGCCACCGATCATTCCAACCATACCGCCTACAACTCCAACTTCGGTAGGGAAATAATCTGGAATGTGTTTGTAAACCGCAGCTTTTCCGATTCCCCATGAAATCCCGATTAGGATTACCAGTATTAGATACACCCACATATTGGCACTAAAATGAATCGCTGTTACTCCTTTGGCAATAAGTTCTTTTTTCTTTACTTCCTGGTTTTCGGCCACAACCACCTGTTGCCAAGAATTACGTGTTGGGAAAATGGTGTTTTCAATTGGTTTATTAACTTTTAAATTGATTGGAAATTCTTTTTCCCCCACTTTTACCAGAGTGCTTGAAACAGCAGTGATAATTCCTTTTTTGGTAGCCAAAACTCCTGGACCAGAGGTGGTAATATCCATTTTAGGAATCATTAATAAGCCACTTAGAATTACTGATGAACTCAATACCCAATACATAACTTTTCTGGCACCGAATTTATCGGACAAAAAGCCACCAAAAGCACGAATCACTCCAGACGGCAAACTGAACATCGTCGCAAACATTCCGCCCATTACCAAACTTGTTTGATATACGTTCATAAAGTTCGGTAATAACCATTGTGAATAGGCCACGAAACAACCAAATACCAAGAAATAATAGGCTCCAAATCTCCAAACTCTGGTGCTTTTTAAAGATTGTAACATTTGAGGTACAGTTTTGGTCTGGTTTTCATTTTTCTTGTTTTTCGTAAAAAGCAAAAAGATAATACCAATTACGACCAATGCAATTCCGTATATAACAGGCAGTAGTTTCCATCCATTTTGAGGGTCGGATATAGAGAATTCATTTAATAAAGAGGGTGCCAAAAACGTGGTGATGGCAGCACCGGCATTACCCATTCCAAAAATTCCCAAGGCTCTTCCTTGCCATTCTTTTGGATACCAAATAGAAGTAAAACCAATACCAACCGCAAAACTGGTTCCAACCATGCCAAAGAAAAAACTTAGCAATGCAAAAATGAAAAAACTATTTGCAAATGGTAATAAAAACAATGGTATAGAACAAAGCAGAAGTAATAAAGAGAATACGTATTTACCACCAAATTTATCGGTTAGCATACCTATTGGCAAACGCATTACAGATCCCGTTAAAATTGGAATTCCTAAAAGCCATCCTACTTGGACTACATCCCATTTGAAGATTCCGTTATCTACCAAAAAAGTTACAAGAACTCCATTGAGAGTCCAACAGGCGAAGCACACCGTAAAGGCTAATGTGTTTAAAAATAAAATACGGTGCGATTGTGAGAGGGAGTTTGTTGTTGACATAATACTTATTATTTTTATACAAAACTAAGTAGTATGTAGCGTAAAAAAGCTGCGTTTACGCAGCTTTTGAAAAATAATTAAGTATTTATACGTATTTTTTTTGTTTAAGGTAACTAAGTTGTTTAGAAGCTTAGTTGCTAAGTTTTTAAAATAGAAAACGCCAAATCACTAAGTACTGATCTGGCGTCTATATTTTTTAAACCTTTAAACTTAAAAAAAATATTAGAATCTTAGTATCTCAGATTCTTAGTATCTCTAAAGAAGCGAATACTCAGCTGCCTTATTGGAAAGTTCCATCAGGTTTTTTACTTTTAGTTTTTTCATTAGATTGAATCGATGTACTTCGGCAGTTCTTTTGCTGATGTCCAAGGCTTCTGCGATTTCTTTATTTCCTTTTCCTGTCAATAAAAGTTTTAGAATTTCTTTCTCTCTTTTGGTAATTAATTGATCTTCTCCCAAAGATTGTTTTGGTTCGGCAGTAAGTACAGGATTGGTTAACTGTCCAATTAATATTGATGAAATGTCACCACTGAAATATTTTCCACCATTGGCAACAGTATGTAGTGCTTTTAAAAATTCTTCTTTACTGGATCCTTTAAGTAAGTATCCGTCCGCACCAGCTTGAATTGATTTCAATACGTATTCTTCAGATTCATGCATGGAAAGCATCACGATTTTTACCAAATTGTTCTTACTTCTTAGTTGCTCTACGACTTCAATACCGGTCATATTTGGCATCCGAATATCAAGAATAAGTAAATCGGGTTGGACACTGTCTATTAAGGCTAAGGCTTCCAGACCGTCTGTAGCTTCGCCTACAACAGTGATGTTTGCTTCGTTTTCTAATAAAGATTTTATGCCATCTCTCACAAATACATGGTCGTCTGCAAGAATTACTCGAATTTTATCACTCATAATCTACTTATTATTCTTTAAGTATATTCATCTAATTTAGTGGCTAAGATACGTATTTTTTGAATTTGAATTTGAATTTCAATGTCAAAAATCAATTTTAATGATAAATTCCCAAAATTTGTTAAATAATAAAATGCGGAACGGTTTTCTTGCTTTTGCTATTGTACTTAGTTGTTTTAGAGTCGCTGAGTTGCGTGAAGGAAGTCCTTTAGATAGGACAACTTTGCAAGAGGCTATACTTAGGATGTGAATCTTTGTCAGAGTTGTGAACTTTGACAAAGATGAAATTCCATAGTTGTTTAGAGTCGCTGAGTTGCGTGAAGGATTACTTCACTAAATATTATTTTTAATAGGAGTTCAGTGAATTTCATTTGAAGCTAGCTACCGAAGTTGCTCGGATAGCCTGACTCCGTTGAGAAAAAGGGGCGTCTAGGCGGTGTGTAAATAAGCCTATTTTTTTCAACGGGGGCAAGCCCTAATTATTTTTAAAATTGAAATTTGTTATTGAAAGTTTATATAGGAACATTAAACGTAATCCTTGTTCCTTCATTAGGAATAGAATTAAAGAAAATACGACCATTGATGTACTGGATTCTTTCTTTCATAAAGAGCATGCCCATTCCTGATTCACTGTTTCTCTTTTTTTCGACGGCATTAATATTAAATCCTTTTCCGTTATCGTCAACAGTGATGCTCAATAACGTGGCACTATGCGAAAGCTGTACTATGATATGAGTAGAATCGGCATATTTGATCGCATTGTTAATGGCTTCCTGGGTCAATCGATAAATATTGATTTCGATTAAAGAATCCAATCGGCTATTGAAATCGGTTTTGTTGTAAAAGAGAATGTTCTTGCCTGTAAGTTTAGAAAGTTCCAAAGTGAGTTTGGCAAGAGCCGAATTGATTCCGTGGTCACTCAATTCCGGAGGCATCAAATTGAAAGTGGCTGTACGAACCCCTTTGATGATGTCGAGGGTCAGTTTTTTTAAGTAGTCAATTTTTACGGTGGATTTTTCCTTGTCGTCCAGATTAATGCTTTCGAGGCTAAATTTTAATCCAGTTAGCATTTGTCCAATTCCATCGTGAATTTCTCTTGCAATCCGGTTTTGTTCGTTTTCCTGATTTTCGACAATCTTGCTCGAAATTACTTTTTGTTGGTTTAGTTTGTCGGCAACATTAGCCGCATTCAAACGTTCCACTTCTTGAACAGCTTTTTTGCGTTCGGTAATGTCAAAGCAAATAATCAATAGTTCCGATTCATCTTTTTTTATCGTAACAGGTACCATTGATAAATCCAACCAAAGTGATTGTTCATTTCGAGTGCTGATGTTCAATTCTCCTTGCCAGCCTCTACGGTGGTTTTCGAGTACGATACGGTCGATAATGAGTTGCTCTTTTTCAACTGGAGTAAGTACTTGCCCAAATTTTTTATCCGAAAGGAAAGGGTTGTACTGTATTAGTTTGGAGAATTTCTCGCCAATGTGAATAATAGTTCCGTCGGTGGCAATTCTGCAGTAGAGTAGGGTGTTCTCCATAGCATAATTGAGCGATTTCAATTCTTTTACGGAGTTTTCTTTTGCTTCGCTGATGATTTCCGTGTCCTGGGCAAGTTTTATTGCTTTTCTTTCTGAAGACAGGAGGTTGGAAATTAACGACTCTACTTTTTTGTTGGTAGGTTTGAAAATGAAAATAAATTCCAATAATAATACCAATAGGGTAAAAACGAGAATAGCATATTCGGTTTTACTTTGGAGAGTTACTTTTTCTCGGGCTTCTTTATCATATTCGCCTACAATCTGGTTCATTTTCGATAGAAAAACTGTCCCGTTATCGAGAATGATCTGAACTAGTTTTTGGTTTTCCTGCTCGTTTTTATTTTGTTTTTTGTTATCCAAAAAAGCAGTGATGGTCTTGAGTTGGATATCGAAATTTGGTTTTATATTTTCAAAATATTGGGTTTGAATTGGATTTTTCTCTTTGGGAAAACCCAAGCTGTCGTTTCCGTTTACCAAGGAATAATGGTTGAATTTCCATTCGGATATGATTTTTGAAACTTTGTTGATTTGCTCTTCTTTGTGCAAAGAATCGGTAATGAAATTGAGAACCAGAATTTCTTTAGTCAATTTTTGGCTGAGCATTCTTTGCTTTCCCGAAATGTTTATTATTCTGGAATCGCTTAGTTGGCTGTTTAAGTTATATTGAATAAGGAGTTGACTCAAAAGGACTGTTACGGCTATAGTAACTAAGGCGAATAGATACATTCGCCTTAATTTTATAAATGAAATTTTATCTAAAGATACTTTGGACTTTTTTTTCATATGGAAGACCGTAACTGTTTTTTAAACTTGAGTTTCAGTTTTTTATTTACCAATTTTAAAGTGTAATCTACAATCCCAAAGAGTCTTTTATTAACTGAAGATTTTCCGGAGTATAGTTGATTTTTAACGCTTCCTGATGTCCTTTCTCCGACATTTTATTCCAAGTTTTTTGAATAATATTTTTCATTTTCTCGGTATCATGTTTGGAGGCAAAAGCATCAAAATAAAACTCTAAAAACACTAAACAAATAACGTCTTCCAGTAGTTGGGTTTCTTCGTCTTTTTTAAGTAATTTTTTCTCTATTAGAAAAGAAACACGGTCTATAAATGTATCTTCATAGCCTGCTTTTTTTAAGATTTCGGCAGTGGTTTTGGCGTGGAATTTTTTTAAATCCTCTCTCCATTTCAAATATCCCACACGATCCATGGGATAGGATTCTCTGGCTACTTTCCAACGGCAGATGTGCTGTGCTTTGGCTGCTATCTGAACGGCTTCCGAAGCGTTGGGTTCAAAGGTCATTAGTCTTTCGTACATTCTGTCCGAATATAATAATTCCTTTGGATAGGTTATTTCTTGGTATATTTCACTGTTTGGATCGGCTTCATTTTCGGCATCAATCCACGCGCTTGCGTTTAAAAAAGGCATTGTTTTCATTTGAAAAAGTATAGATTCATTGGGAGTTACCAACTTTTATTTAATAAGTTAGTGTCACATATAAGTATGCTTATTTCAAAGATACATACATTATTCTAAAAAGCCAACGAATACTTCATTCCCTTCCACTTTTACGGGGTAAGTTGCTATTTTAAAATCATCACCATTTAAATTAGAACCATCTACTAGCGAAAAAGTTTTTTTGTGCATTGGGCAGGCAATTTTTGGAATTCCATCTGTAGAACCCGTCATTCCTCTGGATAAAACCATTTCCATTTTGTGAGGACAGGCATTTTGGCAAGCGTACCACTCGTTTCTTCTTTCGAAGTTAAAAATTGCTATTTGCTTGTTTTTGTATTTAATGCAACCACCTCTATTGCTAGGGAAATCTTTGATATCTCCAGCTTTGAACCAAATTTTTACATCACTTAAATTTACGGTTTCGTATTGGCTTAATAGTCCTTCCATGGGATTTAGTTTTGTTCCTCACCCGCAGCCCCTCTCCAAAGGAGAGGGGAGAAGAGATCGGAATATTATTTAATTTTTTTGTTTTAGTTCTTCACTCCCCTCTCCAAAGGAGAGGGCTCGGGGGTGAGGATTTTACCAAGCTCTAGGCATTTTTTGGTCTCTTAACGGTACGTATTCTATGTTGTCGTCTTTCTCATCTGAATTAACAAAGTGACTGAAACGTTTCATCAATCTTGGTTTTTCAAGCACTTGTTTCCATTCGCATTCGAATGTCCCTACTAGTGATTCCATTTCGGCTTCTAATGTTTCGCAGATTCCGATGCGGTCATGGATGATTACTTCTTTTAAATAATCCAATCCTCCGTCAAGTTTTTCTAACCAAGTAGAAGTTCTTACCAATGGTCCTGCAGTACGGATATAATACATAAGGAAACGATCCATATATTTGAAAACAGTTTCTTTGTCTATTTGCTCAGCTAAAAGTACAGCGTGTTTCGGATTAGCGCCGCCATTACCACAGATGTAAAGATTCCATCCGCCTTCAACCGCAATTACTCCAAAATCTTTTCCTCTGGCTTCAGCACATTCTCTGATACAGGCAGAAACTCCTCCTTTTAATTTATGAGGAGAACGAATTCCTCTGTAACGGTTTTCTAATTCGATGGCAAAAGTGGTGCTGTCATCCATTCCGTAGCGACACCAAGTGTTTCCCACACAGCTTTTTACAGCTCTTAGTGATTTACCGTAAGCATGTCCGCTTTCAAAACCATTGTCTATTAATACTTTCCAGATTTTTGGTAAGTCTTCTAAGTGAGCGCCAAATAAATCGACACGCTGTGCGCCGGTTATTTTGGTGTATAAATCAAATTGTTTAGCTACTTCTCCAATGACGATCAGTTTTTCAGGAGTGATTTCGCCACCAGCAATTCTTGGTACAACAGAATAGGTTCCGTTTCTTTGAATATTAGCTAGATACCTGTCATTTGTATCTTGGGTAGTTACGTGTTTATTTGCAGTGTCATTATAAATACTGGAGAAAATAGAAGCAACTACCGGTTTGCAGACTTCGCAGCCGTCTCCATTTCCATGATGATCGATTACTTCGTAATAGTTAGTGTATTTATTGATTTTTACAAGATCAAATAATTCTTGTCTAGTATAATTAAAATGTTCGCAAATGCTTTCTTTTACTTCTTTTCCAATAGATTTTTGAGCCGCTTTTACTAAGTCAGCTACCATTGGTTTACAGCCTCCACATCCTGAAGTTGCTTTAGTCAATTTTACGACATCGCCAAATGAATTTGCAGTTCCGTCAAGAATTGAACAGCAGATAGCGCCTTTGGTAACATTTTCACAAGAACAAATTATGGCAGTGTCTGGCAAATCGGATGCGCTTCCAAGCGTAGAACCCTCTCCGCCACGTGAACCCAAGATTAAATCTTCTGGATTTGCTGGCAAAGCCATTGCGTTAGCATAAATTTGGAACAATCCATTGTAATCTGATGAATCACCTACAAGAATTCCACCCAATAATGTTTTCCCGTCTTTGGTGACATTGATTCTTTTGTAAATGCCGCTGAATTTGTTTTCGTAAACAATTGCAGTGACATTTTCATTTTCGATAAAAGGATCACCAAAACTCGCAACTTCAACTCCAATCAATTTCAATTGAGTAGACATATCGATGGTTTCTCTCATCGCTTTATCCCCTTTAAGGATTTGTTCGGCTGCAACATCAGCCATTTCATAGCCCGGAGCTACAAGACCATAAATCATTTGATTGTATAATGCAACCTCACCAATGGCGAAGATATTAGGATCTGATGTTTGCATTTTATTATTTACCACAATTCCGCCTCTAACACCTACTTCAAGTCCAGAAACTCTCCCTAGTTCGTCGCGAGGTTTTATTCCAGCCGATATAACCAACATATCCACCTTTAATAAGTCATCATTGGCAAACATCATTCCCTTTATACTTTCTTCTCCATCAATATATTGCGTTGCTTTGTTTAGATGGATACCTATATTTAATTCTTCAATTTTAGCTTGCAGCATGTTGCTCGCGCCTTGATCCAATTGTCTTGGCATTAAACGTGGAGCAAATTCTACTACGTGTGCATTAAGACCCAAATCGCGTACCGCTTTGGCAGCTTCAAGTCCCAATAAACCACCACCTAGAACCGCTGCTTCGGTGGAGCCGTTGGCTTTTATTTTTTTTGCATAGCCCATAATGGCATCCAAATCCTCAATAGTTCTATAAACAAAAACACCTTCTTTTTCTACCCCATCAATTGGCGGAACAAAAGCAGATGATCCTGTAGCTAAAACTAAGTAATCATACTCATATGTTTTTTCTAAGTGAGTATGTACCGTTTTTTGCTCTCTGTTGATATCTGTAATTAACTCCGAAGTGTTTAATATGATATTATTCTCCTCATACCATGATGTCGTTGATAATGACAAGTCATCAGCGCTTTTCCCTGCAAAGTATTCACTTAGGTGAACTCTGTCGTAAGCGCGTCTTGGTTCTTCTCCAAATACTGTAATTTGATAATTTTCTTGCCCAGATTTCGAAATGAATTTCTCGCAAAATTTATAACCTACCATGCCGTTTCCGACTACTATCACATTAATCATAATCTGTTAATTAAGTATTACTACGCAAAAATACGTATAAATACTTAATTTAAATACTTAATTTTTTATTTTTTTTCTAAATTAGAATGATTTTTAATAAATGGTAATTCAATTCTGAATAAATATATAGCCAGATTTGGGCGTGTCCCCGCTTCACAACATTTTGATAATTAGGAACATTGTTGCTCCAGCGGGGTCAGGCTGTACGCTGTATTCCCGATCAACAAAAACTACGGCAAAAAAGCCTTGTTTTTCTAAATCGGGAGATGCCGCTTCCATCCTTTACGCAATTTCTGTATATAAGGGGAATTTTAGATTAAAATAGTATGAAATACTTATGAAGTACTAAGTAGGGTTTTGAAAAAAGTTTTATTTTATCCAAGTTTATAAATATCGTAGTATCTTTTAACAAGTCCATTGATAAATCTTTTCAAATAATTCTCGCTCAAAAAGGTGTTAGACCAATTGTCATAACGCTGGCATTGAATACCTAAGTAGAAAAAATATAAACTTATTCCAAGCATTGAAAATAGTCTTTTTTCTTCATTACTTATGGGAGAAATTGACTCATAGCCATTAATAAAACTGTCTATTTTTGGCTGATAATCTTTTGATTCATACTTTTCGACATTATGAAGCTGCATAATGTAATAGGCAATATCCACACAAAGCCAGCCGTTTCCACAAAAATCAAAATCAAAAATTGTTATTTCGTTTTCGGCTGTTACGTTTATATTGTCGAACCAAATATCAAGATGAACAATTCCCTGCCGAATTTGAGAACTATCGACATTCTCAAATTCATTCATAAGGTATTTTTGAGCCGAACGCATAAAGTTCATTTCTTCTGTATCTTCTTTTAAAAAGTTGGATATCTGCTTTAGTGAGTCAACAAGAATTAGTTTTGGAGTATATGTAACCCGATTTAATTTCTGGTTATTAGTTACCAAATGAAGTCGGGCCATAAGCTGTCCGATGTGATAATGAGTTTCTGCCGAAATAATATGTAGTTTTTCTCCATATGCATAGGTAAAAAGTACTGCAAATCTGTCGCCCTCTGGAGCATTCAGTATTTGTATAAAATTATTTTCTTTGTCTGCTAGCGGATAGGAAACAGAAATGCTGTTGTTTTTGAGTTCGTTTAATAGTTTTATTTCTTCGGTTATTTCGCTATGTGTTCTCCAGTTCAAACTATAAACACGAAATACAAATCGGTTTAAATTGTCGGTTATTAAATAAGTATCATTGATTCCTGCTTTTATTAATTGGCATTTAGTGTCTTTGCCCAAAGAATATTTTTCCTGTAGAAAAAGTCCAAGATGTTTTGCTGAAAGGTTCGAGTTTGTTACCGGAAAATGCGTCATTTTGCTGTTTTGCTTTTTTAGTTTTTGCCTTGAAAGATTCTTATAAAATAAATTGCCCTTCCAATACCGTTATTGCTTCGCCAAAAATATAAACTTTATCCTGAATGATTTCTGTGTTCATTATTCCTGTTCTTACTGAAGATTGAAAAGCATTCAATTTTGTTTTATTCAATTTTGTTGCCCAATATTTTGTCAAAAAAGTTTGAACTCCACCCGTTACGGGATCTTCATTAGTTCCTGCCCAAGGCCAAAAATATCTGTAATGGAAATCAAAATTTTTATTGTCTGAAATTGCAGTCACCAAAACGCCATTTATTCCGGTATGAGAATGTAACAATGCAGTAAAATCAGGTGTTAAATTGGCTAAGTCTAGCGCACTTTTAATTTCAATCAAAATAATTTTATTTTTAGGGCTATATCTTTTATTTATAACTTCAGAAATTCCAAGTGCGTCCAATGTTTTTTGCGGTACTTCTGTTTCTTCTGTATCGTAAATTGGAAATTGCATTTTGATTTTATTTCCTGCTTTCTCAATAAACAATTCAATATTTTCACAATTGATAAATGTTATACTATCAAATGAAGTTGTGTCAAATATAATTTTTGAGGAAGCCAATGTAGCGTGACCACATAATGGAATTTCAATTTTTGGTGTAAAAAAGCGAATGCTATAGGTGTTGTCCGTGATTTGTTTTACGAATGCAGTTTCAGAAAAACCAATTTCTGTTGCAATTTTTTGCATGGTATCAAAGTCCAAATTCTCTTCAGGAAAACAAACTGCTGCAGGGTTTCCTTTAAATTTTTCATTCGTAAAAGAGTCTACAAAGTATGTTTTCATTTTTTATTAGGTTTGGGTTATACTCCTTATTTGTATTGCTAAATTATAGCAAAATGTAAATAAACTAGCAATGGTTTTTAATTTACTGAAATTCTTAGTGAATATTAAGATTCTGAGAAACACTTCTCATGAAAACGAATGTCCTAGCCCTGATAGAAGCGGTATCCTTTTTTGTCTCGTTTTTATGAGACAAAAAAGATACAAGCGGATAGCAGGAATCAGCTCCTAATTATTCGGATATATTTTAAAAAGTGTTTGCTATTTATTAAATTCCCCAATATGCCATAGAATTCCGGAAGGGTCGTGTATAAAACATTCTTTGCCCCAATGCATTTCTCGGATGGGAACTAATTTTATATTCTCATATTTCGCGGGCAAGTCTAACTCCAAAAGTTCATTCCAAAATTGGTTGACATCTTCTACTTCCAAAAAAAGCATAGTGTTGTCTATCCAATCTTTGACATAAGCCTCCTGTAGATAAAACCCTATTCCTTTGGTTTCAAAATAAGAGAAGTTTGGAGCTAATATAATTTCCTTAAATCCCAAGTCTTGGTAAAAACGTCTTGAAATCCCAAAGTCTTTGGAACCTATGAATGGTCTGATTGATTTGGCTTTATGGTTCATTTTTTTTAAGTTGCTAAGGTTCTGAGTTGCTAAGATACTAAGTTTGAAAATAGTCTTTCTAAATCTTGAAATCTTAGAATCTTAGAAACTCCTTTATTTCTTATTTTTTAACTCATTTTCTTTTACTCGAAATACCACGATTTGCTCAATCAGCCAGTATGGGATTGGGTGGCTAACAGGGAATTGAACGGAGCCTTTGCCTTGTTTGTAATTTGAAAGCTCATTAGAAAACTCCGTGTGTCCCGTTGGTGTTGCATAAAAGCCTATATGTTTTTTATAGCCCGCAAAATACACCAAAGGTTTTCCGAATGTTTTGTAGGCAGGCATTCCGTAGGATATGCTTTCTACTGCTTCTGGTGCTTTTTTAATAATGGTCTTGCGTACGTTTTCCAAAAGGTCTTGCATGTCTTTTGGAAATGTTGAGATGTATTCATCAACAGATTTAAAATCGGTTTTCATGGCTTATCTTTTATCTTTTTTTAGTCATCAACTTCCAATTAAAATAGTTGGTAAACCACCAGTTGAAATTCGATTAGCATCTGCCGCTACTTCTTGCATACCCGCTGATTCCATCGCCGACTGTAATGCTTCAGGCGATTCAAAAGGCATTGTAAACATTTGGTAGAAAGACTGTGTGTCATCGGGAGTGGGTAGGAATTTTGTAACCGTATAAGGTTTTGCTGTTATAGGAAGTCCAGTTTTTTCATGAAGTAATGCTAAATGACTAGCATAATCTGCTTCAAATTGTTGCACATTGGTGGGTTGCGGATAAAGTACGATTAATTGTAGCATTTTATTGTTTTATTTGTTGATGCCTACTCTAATTGGTTTTCGGCTTACCCGTTTAATGTTGATAATTCTTGCATTGAGTTTAGGGTTTGATAATGTGATTTTTAAGTAACTAAATTACAAATAAAAAAGATATTTATGTCAAGTAAAGAACTATTCTAAACTGCGATTTTATACTGTAACTATAATTTTTATCTATTAAAAAAATAATTTAGATAAAGATAATTTTGGTAAATTCGTAACTAAGTTTTTAAAAATCATCACATTATGGAAAATAACGAAAATCAGAATGGCCATTCAAACGGGGAAGGCAAATGCCCGTTTTCAGGAGCTAGTTCAAAACAAAGTGCCGGATCAGGCACGAGAAACAATGATTGGTGGCCCAATCAGTTGAAATTAAACGTTCTTCGTCAACACTCATCGCTGTCCAATCCGATGGGGGAAACGTTCGACTATGCCGAGGCTTTCAAGAGTCTCGATTTGGCAGCGGTTAAGAAAGATCTTTTTGCATTAATGACCGATTCCCAAGATTGGTGGCCAGCCGATTATGGTCATTATGGACCGTTCTTCATAAGAATGGCTTGGCACAGCGCGGGTACATACCGTATTGCAGATGGTCGCGGTGGAGGTGGAGCAGGTACTCAACGATTTGCACCATTGAACAGTTGGCCTGATAACGTGAATCTTGACAAGGCACGTTTGTTGTTATGGCCAATCAAACAGAAATACGGAAAAAAAATATCTTGGGCAGACTTGATGATTCTTGCCGGAAACTGCGCTTTGGAATCGATGGGTTTCAAGACTTTCGGTTTTGGTGGAGGACGTGCTGATGTTTGGGAACCTAATGAAGATATCTATTGGGGTTCGGAAGGAAAATGGCTGGACGATAAACGCTATTCGGGAGAACGTGAATTGGAAAATCCGTTGGCAGCCGTTCAGATGGGTTTGATTTATGTGAATCCAGAAGGACCAAACGGTAATCCGGATCCACTTGCTTCAGCCAAAGATATTCGGGAGACTTTTGCCCGTATGGCTATGAATGATGAAGAAACTGTTGCACTTACAGCTGGCGGACACACTTTTGGTAAAACCCACGGTGCAGCCGATCCGAACGTATATGTTGGGCCAGAACCTGCTGCAGCGGGTATTGAAGAGCAAGGTCTTGGTTGGAAAAACACTTTTGGTACCGGAAATGGTGAATATACAATTGGTAGTGGTCTTGAAGGAGCTTGGACTACTACGCCTGCAAAGTGGAGTCACAATTATTTAGAGAATCTTTTCGGTTTTGAATGGGAGCTTTCAAAGAGTCCTGCTGGTGCACATCAATGGAAACCAAAAGGAGGAGCAGGTGCTGGAACTGTGCCAGATGCCCATAACCCATCAAAGAGACATGCGCCAACGATGCTTACAGCTGATCTCGCTTTGAGAGCAGATCCGATTTATGAAAAAATTTCAAGACATTTCCTTGAAAACCCTGATAAATTTGCTGATGCTTTTGCGCGTGCCTGGTTTAAGTTAACGCATCGTGATATGGGGCCAATTGTTCGTTATCTTGGTCCAGAGGTGCCTAAGGAAGAGCTTATTTGGCAAGACCCTATTCCTGCTGTTACACATCCATTAATAGATTATAATGATATTAATGACTTGAAAGCAAAAATTTCTGCTTCAGGATTGTCTGTGTCTCAATTGGTATCGACTGCCTGGGCATCTGCCTCGACTTTTCGTGGTTCTGATAAAAGAGGTGGTGCCAATGGTGCACGAATTCGTCTTGCGCCACAAAAGAATTGGATAGCCAATAATCCGCCACAATTGGCAAAAGTATTGGAAACGTTGGAAGGCATCAAGACAGCATTCAATAGCGCACAGTCTGATGGAAAACAGGTTTCACTTGCCGATTTAATTGTTCTTGCTGGTGGTGTCGGAATTGAGAAAGCAGCTCAACAAGCCGGTCAAAATGTGATTGTTCCTTTTACGCCTGGCAGAGCTGATACTTCGCAAGAACAGACAGATGTGGAATCATTTGCCGTTCTTGAACCTGAAGCTGACGGTTTTCGCAACTATATGAAAACCCAATATACTATTTCGGCAGAGGAAATGCTGATTGATAAAGCACAGTTATTGACTTTGACTGCACCTGAATTGACAGTGTTGGTTGGTGGTTTGCGAGTTCTTAACACCAATTTCGATCAGTCTAAACATGGTGTATTTACAAACAATCCGGAGACATTGACTAATGATTTCTTCGTGAACTTACTTGATTTTGGTACAACTTGGAAAGCTTCATCAGATTCTCAAGAGGTGTTTGAAGGTCGTGATCGCAAGACAGGAGCAATTAAGTGGACAGGAACCCGTGTGGATTTAATCTTTGGTTCTAACTCAGAACTTCGTGCTCTTGCTGAGGTTTACGGATGTACCGATTCACAAGATCAATTTGTAAAGGATTTTGTGGCCGCTTGGACTAAGGTGATGAATTTGGATCGCTTTGATTTTAAATAATTTAAAGTGTAATTTTATAATAGCAAAAAGGTAGTCTGGAAATGGACTACCTTTTTTGTGTTTTTAGAGAATTGATATTCGCATTTTGCATTCCCTTTTTTTTATTCTAAATCGAAATTTTTTCAATTAAGATTTCGGAGTCTGATTGATCATAATATGTACAGGTCATTTCAATGATATCCACTCTCCATCTTGAAATTCCGCACTGACCAGAATGATTGCAAAAGGTTATATAATCGGTTTGGCCGTCTTGGTGCATCACTAAAAATTCAATGAATCGCTCTTTATTGGCTGATGTAGCTATTTTTATTTCATCATATTTTTCATCAGAAGCAACAGAGTAATTATTTACTCCAAAATATTGAACTTTGCCATCATTTACATAGGTATCATATCCTTTTACACCCAAAATAATTAAATTTTGTATGTAATTTGGAAAATCTGCACCACTTTTCACTTTTGAATGAGCTTCTTTTATTTGTTCTATTGTAAACATATTTGATAGTTTTATTTGATTAATTATAGTGCAATAAAATCTGCTGTTTTTGGAAAAACACTTAAGGCATCAATAACAACTTGCGGAGTAGGAGTGGCTAGTTTACGGGTTTTGGTATCCATCCAGGCACCATCAACAGTAATAACGGCACATAATACATCTTCTTTGTAAAACTCATGAACTATTGACCAACGGGAGGCATCGGCTTTCATTTTAGCCATTTTGGTTTGCATGATAATTACGTCCGAGAGATTGATTTCTCTTCTAAAGACACATTCTTCCCTGAACAATATCGGTCCAATATGCTCCGTTTGCATAACTCTTAATGTTAATCCTAATTGTGCTAGTATTTCAACACGGTGTTGTGCTCCAAAATCATAATAGGCACTATGACGTAAATGAAAATTTGGATCTAAATCAGACCAACGAAAGGATAGTTGCTTGCTAAATGTAGCCATAGGATTTTTAATTTATGTTTTTTTTTGAAAGCAAAGATAGCTAGGTTTTTTTGCACAAGCAATTCGGAAGTGAATAAGTATTTGGGCGTGTCCTCCTTGCAGAACATTTAGATCTAAAAGAGCATTTGTAATGCAACGAGGTCAGGCTGTCAGCTGTATTCCAGATTAACAAAAACTACAGCAAAAAAGCCTTGTTTTTCTAAATCTGGAGATGCCGCTTCCATCCTTCACGCAAGACCCTGCATAACAGGAAGCTTTGGAGTTGCTTTTTTTGAGCAATTAAGGTTGTAAAATAGATTTTTAGTTTCGTGTGGCAAATTGTGAATATCTATTTTACGAATTGTGAATTTTATTTTCTTTAAAATCTATCTTTGGCATCCTTAAAAAAAATATATGAGCACAATTTGGTACGAATGCAAAGTAAAATATAGAAAAACGGATGAAACTGGAGGGCAAAAAGTTGTAACAGAACCTTATTTGGTTGATGCTTTGTCCTATACAGAAGCTGAGAGTAGAATTAATGAAGAGATGTCTGCATATGTTAGTGAAGAATTCAAAATCACGAATATAAAAGTGGCTAATTATGCCGAGATTCATCCTTTTGAAAATGCTGACCGTTGGTTTAAATCTAGAGTTTCCTTAATGGCTTATGACGAAGAAAGTGGTAAAGAACGCAAGTCAAATATGTATTTGTTAATACAAGCCAATGATGTTAAAGAAGCTTTCGATAACACGACTCATGTAATGAGTTCCACGATGGGAGAATACACTATTCCAGCTATTTCGGAATCTCCTATTATGGATGTTTTTCCTTATTTCAGCGGGGAAGAAGGAGAAACAGAACAATTGGAAAGATTCAATGCGCTGAAAGCTTCAAAGCCTGCAGCAGTTGAGGTAGAAGATACTATGGAATTTGATCCAGCTTATTTGGAAGAAAGCGTTTAATCCGAGCGGTAATGATCCTTGATTTATGAGGGGAGCATTTTAAATTCTTCGCTCCGCAACCGGGAAGTTTTTCGGATTGCGGAGCGAAGTTTTTTATTGGTTAATGTGAATTGCCAATAGAATCAGGAAATCTGTTTGAGAATTTCCCTTTCGGAATGGCGAACCAAGACTTTGAATTTTTCATACCACCCCTTCCAATCTGCGGCACCCATGTCTTTTGCAAGTTCTTTTTCAAAATCTGCAAGTGCAGCATATGACGATTCAAAAATCAGTCGGTAGCTTTCTCCGGTAAAGTCGGTTAAAACTCGATTTCCAGTTGTCTGAGGGAACAATCCGCCTTGTGTGGCTTCATCAATCAAAACTTTGGCATCTTTATAACGGCCAAATTGCAGATAAAAAATTTCGCGAACTATATACATGAGTACAAAATTTAGGTGTTAAACAAAATGATTTTACTCGTATAAAATTAAGAAATAATGCAATTATTAGGTGTTAATGTGTTGTGAAACATTGGTTTAGAGGTGAAATGCAAGTCAAAGTATTATCAGCTTTTTCAAGAAACTGTACTTTATTGGGTTGAATTTTAAATGCACATTTTTTTAGTTAATATAATGTTGTAATGTGTTTGTAGCTAGGTGTTTGGCATGAATATTGAAAAGGGGTATCGGTAACTAATAAAACATGTAGATTATGAGTATAGCAGAATTAGGAGTGATATTGAGTGATATGTATAATAATTCTCCAAAAGAAGATGCAGCACTAATGATACGTTTATTTGGAATACGATATGCTGCCGAAATTAAAAAGGATAATTACTCTAATGAGGAAATTATGAAAGCATCCGGTATTTCGAATTTATATCTTAATGAATTGTCAAAGGGATTGAAATTATCCGAATATGTTAGCCCGAAACAATTATAATCTAAATACTATTTGGGTATTAAATTTTAAAAAATAAAAAAGCTGCAATTCCATAAATTTTAGAATTGCAGCTTGTTTATTTAAGAAAATAAATTTTCTTAGATCAATGCTGTTAGTACAACATTTGTACCAGCGGTGTCACTGCCAAAGCTGATTTTGGCAATAAAGCAGTAAGTGCCGTAAATTGTGTTGGACTAACTATTTTTTTCATTTTGGCTGTGAATGACTCTCTGTTTGCAGTCATTTTGGATGTATATCCTGCTTTGTCGGTTGCTATGGTTGGCAAAAGGTTTTTCTTTTTGTTTAGGGTTTCGTTTACCAATGCATTTACTGCTGGTTTTTGGGCGTCTGTTAATTTTAATTTTGGCGATAATACTCCCATTACTTGATTGGATATGCTTGCTACATCAAAAGAGCTGGCTGAAGCAGTTTTTGCTGTGCTGGCTGCTTTTGTAATATCTCCCATGCTTTGTGCATTGGCAAATGAAATGGTTCCTAATAGAACAGCTGTGATGAATAGTTTCTTTGTCATGTCTAAAATAATTAGTGGTTGATTTTTTGAATTATAAAGATATAAAATAAATGTAAGTTTTTAGTGAGTTTGTTTTGTTTAACTGTTTAATAACAAGCGAACTTATAACGCAAAAAAAAAATCTTAGTCTAAACACTAAGATTTTTTTTGTGGGCTTTCCATTTGGAGTATGTGAGCCATATTTTTGATGAGATTGTCGTGCTTTTTTACAAATGGATTTTCTTCATCCCAAACATAGCCTGCGAGTACGGCACATATTTTTCTTTTTACATCCGGATTTTCTGGTTGGTGGAAAAATAGGGTTTGTAGGTTTCCAGTGTACCATTCTTTTACGTAAGTGGTAAAAACTGCAATACCTCTTTTCATGTAACCGGTGAATTCGGTTTCCCAATCTACCGTAATTCCTTGTGATTCTTTGAGGTATAGTTTGGCGGCAAGCATACCTGATTCGGTAGCAAATGCAACACCTGACGAGAATACGGGATCCAAAAACTCAGAACTATTTCCGGTAAGTGCAAAACCATCTCCATACATTTTTTTGACTGATCGAGAGTAATTTTCTAGTTTGATAGGTTCAAATATAAAATTAACTCCGCCAAATCGTTTGATATAAAAATCAGAAAGCTGAATGGCATTTTTCAACGCTTCTGCATTGTCTTTATTGGCTGAAAGTGAATTGATGAAATCCGTTGGACCTACAACACCAAGGCTTGTATTACCATTCGAAAAAGGAATAACCCATAGCCAAACTTCGGTTTCGAGTATGTCAAATGAAATCAAAGTGCCTTCCTCTCCTTCGGGACGGTTTATGTCCACAACATGAGTAAAAATTGAAGAATGTGGGTCTAGTTTTGAAGGCGTATCCAAGTCCAAAAGACGAGGTAACACTCTTCCGTAACCACTGGAATCGATGATGAATTTAGCGTGAATTTCTTTTAGATTTCCGTCCTTGTCTTTTACAACAGTAGTCGAATTTTTTCCTTGAAAAGTAACCGAAATCACTTCTGATTCAAATTCTAAATCAATGCCTTTTCGAATCACTTCTTGAGCCATAGTGTTGTCAAAATCAGCTCTGGGCACTTGCCAAGTCCAATCCCAACCTTCGGAAAATTTTTTGCTAAAATCAAAAACACAGACTTCTTCTCCACGTATAAATCGGGCTCCCAATTTTTTTTCAAAATTCATGGCATCCAAACATTCGAATAATTCTGCTTCCGCAAAATGATCCATAACTCTTGGAATAAGGCTTTCGCCCACAACTATTCGAGGGAATTTTGTTTTTTCTACAACCTTAATTTTGACTCCTTTTTTATGAAGATAGGAGGCAGATACACATCCGGATGGTCCTGCTCCAATGATTAAAACATCTACGGATTCTTGTAACATTTATTTATTGCAATTAAAGTTTTTGTAAAGGGAGTATTGTGATTTAAACGTCGACTAAAAATACATCGTTATGGTGCAAAAATAAAGATTTATCGAGTTATAAAACTCTTTTTTTGCATTTAATCAATGTGTGGCTCATTCCAATCATTTCATGCATTTCATCTACGACAAATCCAGCTTTTTCTATTATTTTCAAGATGTCCTCTGAATGAAACATTTGACTGTTTCCATTGGCAACCGCAGTAAAATACAAAGAGGTGGCGTGTAGACTGTATGTTGATGCTTGAAATTTTTGTAAATCCCAAAACGTTTCCAAAATATAGAAACTGGCATCGTCTGTCATTGCTTCATAAGCTCTTTTGAAAAGGCTGTAAACTTCTTCCAAAGAAAAGCAATCGATAAACTGACTCATCCAGATAATGTCGGCTCCTTTAGGGAATGGAATGGAATCATCCAATAAATTAGCGCCTATCGTAGAAATTCGATCCTCAAAACCAGCGGCCGCTATATTTTTCTGTGCTACTTTGACTTGCCCGGGTAAATCCAAAATAGTGATTTTTACCGTTGGATCATATTTGGCACATTGCAAAGAAAATTTTCCGGTATTACCTCCAACATCCAAAAATGATTTAGGATTATTGTCAAATAAAATGGGCATAATTTCTGGAAAAGTATAATCGGAATAAAAGTGATCAAAGTCAAACCAGCTTTTTTTGATCTTTTCTGGCAATTGAGATAAACCAATATATACGGTATCCCAATTTCCTAATTCTTTCAATCCTTCCGGTTTTCCATTTTTTATAGATTCTTCCAAATGGTTTATCGCCAGATAATTTACATCTTGGGTAAAATCCATATTTATATTGGTCATTTTATCCCTTAATATGAAATAACCCGTTTTTGTGAGTATGAATTCATTGTCTTTCAAATAAACCATTTCCAAGCTTAAACCTGCTTCGAGTAAAACTTTTACACCATAAACTGATAAATTCAACTCGGCTGCTATGGTTTCTATACTTGCTTTGTCTTTATTAAATAAGTATTCTAAAATACCCAAATTCCGAAGTGATTTTGCTGCTTGAAACATAATTGGGGCAAAAGCAATTTTTTGTGCGTCTAAATTCGCTTGAACAACATTTTTTTTGTCAGAACCAAAATCTTTCATTCTTTTTTTGTTATTTAAGATGGCGTTGTAAGTGCTTGTTAATATATTAGTTATGCTTGTTTTTCTAATTTGTAAAACAAAAAAAATATAGGTTTACTAATTTTAGCGATATTGTGCTACATTTGTTTATCCAAATTAACCACATTAAATTCTAAATAAAAATTAATTTTTAATATATTTAGTTGAAAAAATAATACAAATTGAATGAATACGATAAAGGAATTTTTAAGTCTAGAAGAGTTTGAATCTGTAATCTTTAATAATGACAAAATAGATATTAGCCAAGTTGTTTTAGATCGAGTTAATGAAAGTTTTGATTTTCTAAAAGAATTCTCAGTTAATAAAATTATTTACGGTGTAAATACGGGATTTGGGCCAATGGCTCAGTATCGTATTAAAGATGAAGATCGTATTCAATTACAATATAATTTAATACGGAGTCATGCTTCTGGTACTGGAAAACCGTTGAATGCAACCTGTGTCAAAGCGGCAATTTTGGCTAGGCTAAATACACTTTCTTTGGGTAATTCTGGAGTTCATTCTTCAGTGATTCATTTGATGAAAGAATTAATCAATAGAGATATTACTCCTTTAATTTTTGAGCATGGTGGAGTAGGAGCCAGTGGAGATTTAGTGCAATTGGCACATTTGGCTTTGGTTCTTATTGGTGAAGGAGAAGTTTTTTACAAAGGGGAAAGAAGACCTACACAAGCCGTTTTTGCCATCGAAAAACTGGAGCCCATTCAAGTTGAAATAAGAGAAGGATTGGCTTTGATGAATGGTACATCTGTGATGACAGGAATTGGAGTTGTAAATGTGCATCATGCCAATAAATTATTAGATTGGTCGATCAAATTTTCTTGTGCCATCAATGAACTTGTACAAGCTTACGACGATCATTTTTCGGAAGAGCTAAACAATACAAAGCGTCATAAAGGACAGAGAGAAGTTGCCTCTAGAATGCGAACAAACCTTGAGGACAGTACTTTAATCAGAAAAAGAGAAGATCATTTATATTCTGGAGAAAATACCGAAGATGTTTTCAAGGAAAAAGTTCAGGAATATTATTCTTTACGTTGTGTACCTCAAATTCTGGGACCTATACTTGAAACTATAAGCAATGTTTCTTCTATTTTGGAAGAAGAATTTAATTCGGCAAATGATAATCCAATTATAGATGTGAAAAACCAGCATGTATATCATGGCGGTAATTTTCATGGGGATTATATTTCGTTGGAAATGGATAAATTAAAAATAGTAATTACTAAATTAACGATGCTTGCGGAACGTCAGTTGAATTATTTATTAAATTCAAAAATAAACGAAATCCTTCCTCCATTTGTGAATTTGGGAACTTTGGGTTTCAATTTTGGAATGCAGGGAGTACAGTTTACAGCGACATCAACGACTGCTGAAAATCAGATGCTATCGAATCCGATGTATGTTCACAGTATTCCAAACAATAATGACAATCAGGATATTGTAAGTATGGGAACTAATGCTGCCGTAATTACATCAAAAGTTATTGAAAATTCATTTGAAGTATTGGCTATCGAACTAATCACCATTGTTCAGGCAATTGATTATTTGGAACAAAAAGACCAAATTTCATCTGTAACCAGAAAAATATATGATGATATTCGTGTCATTATTCCAAGATTCGAAAAAGATCAGGTAATGTATCCTTTTGTGCAAAAAGTGAAGGATTATTTGATTAATAACTAAAAAGAGTTTGAAAGTTTAAGGGTTTAAAAGTTTAAATCTAAAATCTTCACACGAGCCCAAAAGGCGAACTGGCGAAGCAATCTAAATTTTAAGTATGAAATGTGCATTGGTAACAGGAGGTTCTAGAGGAATTGGTAACGCTATTTGTGAAAAACTATCACAAGACAGCAATTATCATATTTTGATTAATTATTATTCCAATAAAGAAGAAGCCGAAAAGACATTAGAAAAAGTAATTGCAAATGGGGCTACAGGAGAAATTCTAAAATTTGACGTTGCCAATTTTGATGAGGTAAAATCAGTATTGACTGAATGGCAAGAGGCAAATCCTGATGCAATTGTGGAAGCAATTATAAATAACGCAGGAATTACCAAAGATGGTTTATTCATGTGGATGAGTTTTGAGGATTGGTCAAGTGTTATCAATACCAGTTTGAATGGTTTTTTTAATGTGACTAACTTTTTTATGCAAAAAATGTTACGAAATAAATATGGCCGAATTGTGAATATCGTTTCGCTTTCGGGTGTAAAAGGAACTGCAGGGCAGACTAATTATTCAGCTGCAAAAGGTGCGTTGGTAGGAGCAACTAAGGCTTTGGCACAAGAAGTTGCCAAAAGAAATATCACTGTCAATGCTGTCGCTCCAGGTTTTATACGAACAAATATGACCAGTCATCTTGATGAAAAAGAATTAGTTAAAATGATTCCAGTGAATCGTTTTGGCGAAGCCGAAGAAGTTGCGGATTTAGTTAGCTTTTTAGTTTCCAAGAAATCAAGTTATATTACAGGTGAGGTCATCAATATAAATGGTGGAATTTATTCATAAATAATATTGTAAGAAAATGAATAAAAGAGTTGTCATCACGGGAATGGGAATTTATTCCTGTATCGGAACATCGTTAGACGAGGTAAAAGATTCATTATATCAAGGGAAATCCGGTATTTCATTTGATCAGGAACGTAAAGATTTTGGTTTTCAATCAGCCTTGACTGGGATGGTTCCTAGACCAGATTTAAAAAATTTGCTTACCAGAAGGCAAAGAATAAGTCTTGGAGAAGAAACGGAGTATGCTTACATGGCAACGGTTGAGGCTTTAAAAAATGCCAATATTGATGATACTTTCTTTGATGAAAATGAAGTTGGGATTATGTATGGCAATGATAGTGCTTCGAAATCTGTTATCGAAGCGACTGATATTATCAGAGATAAAAAAGATTCTGCATTAATTGGTTCTGGAGCTATTTTCAAATCCATGAATTCAACGGTAACGATGAATTTATCGACTATTTTTAAAATGAGAGGGATTAATTTAACAGTAAGTGCAGCCTGTGCAAGCGGTTCTCATTCTATTGGATTGGCCTATTTTTTAATTAAAAGCGGTTTTCAGGATGTAATCATTTGTGGTGGTGCACAGGAAATTAACAAATATGCCATGTGTAGTTTTGATGGTTTGGGCGTTTTTTCCCCTAGGGAAGACGAACCAACGAAAGCCTCAAGACCTTTTGATATCAATCGAGATGGTTTAATTCCTAGTGGTGGTGGAGCTACATTGGTTTTAGAATCGTATGAATCAGCTATCAAAAGAGGTGCTCCTATTCTGGCAGAAGTAGTGGGTTACGGATTCTCGTCGAATGGCGGTCATATTTCCACTCCAAATGTGGAAGGCCCATCTACAGCCATGCAAAGAGCGCTAGATGAAGCAGGAATAAAGGCAAGTGATGTAGATTACATAAATGCCCATGCTACATCTACACCCGTAGGAGATGATAATGAAGCAAAAGCGATTTTTAAAATCTTTGGTGAAAGCAATCCCTATGTGAGTTCGACAAAGTCAATGACTGGGCATGAATGCTGGATGGCTGGTGCCAGCGAGGTCATTTATTCGGTATTAATGATGCAAAATGATTTCATCGCGCCAAACATTAATTTGGAAACACCAGATGCAGATGCAGCAAAATTAAATTTGGTTAAAACCACTTTAAATAAAAAATTTGACATATTTTTGTCGAATTCCTTCGGTTTTGGAGGGACGAATTCAGCATTAGTAGTTAAAAAGTATAAAAAAAAGAATGAATAAAGAAGCAATCATAGAGAAGATTAATGATTTTTTAATTGATGAGTTTGAGGTAGATGGTGATGATATTCAGTCAGATGCAAATTTAAAAATCACTTTGGGATTGGATAGTTTAGACTATGTAGATTTAGTTGTTTCTATTGAATCAAACTTTGGTGTAAAATTAGTTGAAGCAGATTTTGTAGGAATAGATACATTCCAAGATTTTTATGATCTAATTGAAAATAAATTAAAAGCAAAAGCATAATTTATATTTTTAGATGTCACAAGCATTCTAAAATCTAAAATCTACAATTTAAAATGAGTCAATGGGATGGAAAATCTAAAGGGACTGTTCTAGGATACAAAATTTTTGTTTTTTTTATTAAAAAAGTAGGAATTAAATCAGCTTATCTTATCCTTTATTTTGTAGCAACTTATTATTTTATTTTCCTAAAAAAAAGCAATACCTCAATCTTTTATTATTTTAGAAAAAGATTGGGGTATTCCTATTTGAAATCCAAAAGAATGGTTTTCAATAGTTATTATACTTTTGGGCAGACTATTATTGATAAAATTGCAATTGGTGCCGGATTGAAAAATAAGTTTACCTATGAACATGACGGCGGTGAAATTATTATCAAACTTTTGAAAGAAAAAAGAGGAGGAGTACTCATTAGTGCACATATTGGAAATTTTGAAATTGCAGAACATTTTTTTAGTGAGGTTGATGTCAATTTTCAAATAAACCTTGTTACTACCGATTTAGAACATTCTGCCATAAAAAAATATCTAGAAAGTATTACCCAAAAACCAACAATAAATTTCATATTGATTGGTGATGATTTGTCACACATTTTTGAGATTAATTCGGCTCTAGCCAGAAATGAATTGGTTTGTTTCACTGGAGACAGGTATTTTGAAGGAGTAAAATCGTTAAGCGAAGAATTATTAGGGGAAGATGCTCTTTTTCCGGCTGGACCATTTCTTATATCCTCTCGTTTAAAAGTTCCGGTGGTTTTTGTTTATGTAATGAAAGAACCCAATTTGCATTACCACCTTTATACCAGAGAAGCTACTGTAAAGTATCGTGACGAAAAAGGATTATTGAAAGAATATGCCCAAAGCGTGGAAACGATGGTAAGAAAATACCCTTTGCAATGGTTTAACTACTTTGATTTTTGGAATCAAATCCACAAAGAATAACAATTATTTAAACTGTTATTCTATTTTTACCTCATACTTCTTAGTTTCAAAGGCAAAATGTTTTTGTAGTAATGAGTTTTGCTCTTTAACAGCGAATTGACTAAGAAAAATGAATTTCAATTATTTTTTTATTTTTTGAAAATCCGAACCTAACATTCTTATTATTAAAGGTTTGGTTTTTGACTGGAATAGTTTGCCTAATTGCAAGGCAGTATTTCGTTTTAAACAAATAAACGACCATTAGGATAAATTATATTTTTTATTTAGATTCGCTTTCATAAATTGCAAAAAATGAAAAATGTCCTTGTTGTCTATTATTCCCAAAGCGGACAATTGAAAACCATTGCAAGAAACATTGCAAAGCCCCTTTTGGATTCTGATGAAATTAATGTTGTATTTCATGAAATTAAGTTGGAAAAACCATTTCCTTTTCCTTGGAATAGTGAAGCTTTTTTTGATGCTTTTCCAGAATCTTTTTTGCAAATCCCAACGCCTTTAAAACCAATTTCTCCTGAAATTTTGAATACAAAATTTGATTTAATTCTATTGAATTATCAGGTTTGGTATTTGTCTCCTTCCATTCCTGTAAATTCTTTTTTGAAAAGTCCGGAAGCAAAAACACTTTTTAATAATACTCCTGTAATAACCATCAGCGGATCCAGAAATATGTGGATAATTGCTCAGGAAAAAATTAAAAAATTATTAAAGCATAACAATGCCCACCTCAAAGGAAATATTGCTTTAGTTGACCGAGCTGGAAATTTAATTAGCGTTGTTACAATATTTGACTGGATGCTTTCAGGAATTAAAAGAAAATATTTGGGAATTTTTCCATTGCCTGGAGTTTCGGATAAAGACATTAAAGAATCATCAATATTTGGAAAAGCTATTCTTTCGTGTTTAAATGACAATAATTTAGATAATTTGCAATCTAAATTAGTTGAACTTGATGCTGTGAAAGTGAAACCATTTCTAATTACTGTGGATAGAACAGGGAACAAGATTTTTACTATGTGGTCCAATTTTATCATTAGAAAAGGAGAATCAAGAAAAACATGGCTGAAAGTTTTCAAAGTATATTTGTTTGTTGCAATTTGGGTAATCTCGCCAATAGTGTTTATATTTTACCTTATTTTTTATCCATTGATGATAAATAAAATAAAAAAAGAAAAATCGTATTATAAAGGAATAGTAATTTAAAATTAAAAAGATGTTTGATGTTTATATAACAAAGACAAGTAAGTTTTTGCCTAATAAAGTAATTTCTAATGATGAAATGGAATCTTATTTGGGCTTGATCAATAATACCATATCAAAAGTAAAAAGCTTGATTCTAAGAAATAACAAGATTACTTCCCGCTATTATGCCTTGGATAAAAACGGAAAAGCTACACATACCAATGCTGAATTGACATTCAAGGCAATCGAGGCTTTATTTGACGATGAATTCACAAAAGACGACATGGAAGTTTTGTCTTGCGGAACTTCATCACCAGATTACTTATTGCCTTCTCATGCCTCAATGGTTCATGGATTTTTTAAGAATAAATCAGTAGAATTAAATTCGTCTGCAGGTGTTTGTAATGCCGGCATGAATGCCCTAAAGTTTGGTTTTTTGTCGGTACGATCCGGAAATTCTAAAAATGCAGTTTGCACAGGTTCAGAGCGATTCTCGTCCATGTTGCTTGCAGACAGATTCGAATATGAGGTTGTGAATTTAAAAACACTCGAAGAGCAACCTATACTTGCTTTTAAAAAGGATTTTTTACGTTTTATGTTGTCTGATGGAGCATCTGCTTTTTTATTGGAAAATGAACCAAAAGGAGAAAATCCATTAAAAATTGAGTGGATGGAGGCTTATTCTTTTGCACACGAATTAGAAACTTGCATGTATGCTGGCGGAGATAAATTAGAAAATGGGGATATTAAACCTTGGAGTGATTATAAGTCGGATGAATGGTTAGAACAATCTGTTTTTTCAATAAAACAAGATGTTAAACTTTTAGATGTAAATATAATTGTAAAGGGAGCTGATTGTATAAAAATGGCATTAGAAAAAAATAATGTTAAACCAGAAGAGGTTACTTATTTGATGCCTCATATTTCTTCCTATTATTTTGAAGACAGATTATTAAATAGACTAACAGAAATAGGTATTGACATACCAAAAGAAAAATGGTTTATAAACTTGAAAGATGTTGGTAATGTTGGTGCTGCTTCCGCTTTTTTAATGGTGGAGGAATTAATGAATTCAGGCCGTTTGAAAAAAGGAGATACAATATTACTTGCTATTCCAGAAAGCGGTAGATTTTCGTATGCATTAGCCTATTTAAAAGTTTGTTAAGACTGTGAGTGAGTCTAGTAAAGTATTCGAAAAAGATTTTGTAGAAAAATTATTGCCGCAAAAGTTTCCTTTTGTAATGGTAGACAAAATGTATGATTATACGGAAACATCATTGGTTTCTGGGTTTACAATACAAAAAGACTCTATTTTTTTTCAGGATGGAAATTTCGTGGAATCGGGCTTGATTGAACATATTGCACAATCTATCGCTTTGCATACCGGGTACCAATTTTTTTTAAAAAATGAGCCGGCACCCACTGGTTATATCGGTTCAATTAAAGATGTTGAAATACGACAACTCCCAAAGCTTGGTGACGAAATACAAACAACGGTTTCAATTCTTCAAGAATTTGCAGGTATTACTTTAGTCGATGCGGTTACAAAATTGAACGATATTGTAATTGCTGCCGGTCAGATGAAAACAGTTTTGGCTAAATAACTTAGAACACCGTGAATAATAAAGAAACCTCAAATCCAGTTGATATAAAAAAATATCTGCCACATCGTGCTCCGATGCTGATGGTGGATTTGATTTTGGAAATGGATGATGAAAAAGTGGAAACCTTTTTTGAAATTAAAACAGACAATATATTTCTAGAGAATGGTTTTTTTACAGAATCTGGCTTAGTGGAAAATATGGCTCAAACCTGTTCATCCGTAGTCGCCAAAGATTATTTTATTGATGAAAATTATAATGATAAGGAGGATGTGAATGTAGTTGGTTTTATTAGCGGTATCAAAACATTAAAAATTCATGCCTTGCCACAAGTTGGCAATGTTATTTATACAAAAGCTCTGTTAGTATCCAAATTTATTACAGAATCCTATAGTTTGTGTACCATGAAATGTCAAACTTTTAGAGCCGATGAATTGCTCTTGGAAGGTGAGATTACATTATTTATTCAAGAAAATAAATCATAGTAATATAATATGAAAAAAGACGAAGTACCACAGGACAAAGGAAAACTTACCGAATTGGTTTATGCTACCGATGAAAAGGGAAATTATATTACTACATTGAGCACAGGTTGGGAGCCCAAAGCTATTGCGTTATCAAACTCTATTGAAGAAATTAGTGAGCGAATTGCAATTGCAAAAGCACAGGTAGAAAATAATGAAGTGAGTCCCATTTGTTATTATATGGAATTCTGCAGAATGGATATTGGAGTGCTTTCCAGTTATGTTGGTATGTGGCAATGGCGTGTAAAAAGACATTTCAAACCCAAAGTTTTTGCAGGATTAAGTGATTCTACTCTGAAAAAATATGCGGACTCATTCAATATTACTATCGAAGAATTGAAAAATTTTAAAACAAATTAATGGAAACAAATTTTGCACATCACCAATCGGCCCATTGTGAGAATGGAGTTGCTTCCAATTTGTTAAAACATAACGGATTGAACATTAGTGAACCTATGGTTTTCGGGATTGGTTCGGGACTTTTCTTTGTTTATTTGCCTATTTTGAGAGTGAATTATGCTCCTGCGATTAGTTATAGACCCATGCCTGGTTCCATTTTTAATAAGGTTGCCAAACGTTTGGGATTAAAAATAAAAAGACAAAAATTTTCTAGCGAAGCTAATGCTATTAAAGTATTGGACGAAAATTTAAAAAACAATATTCCTTCCGGATTACAGGTGGGAGTGTACAATTTAACGTATTTTCCAGATGAATACCGTTTCCATTTTAACGCCCACAATTTGGTGGTTTATGGAAAAACGGATACTGATTATTTAATCAGCGATCCTATTATGGAACACGTGACTACCTTGACGCATGAGGAGTTGAGAAAAGTGCGCTTTGCCAAAGGTGCCTTTGCTCCAAGAGGACAAATCTATTACCCAATTCAGGTTCCTGTCCATGTCGATTTGAAAGGAGCGATTATTAAGGGAATAAAAGACACCTGTAGTAATATGTTGGCTCCAGTACCAATTATTGGTGTTCGGGGAATACGACTTGTAGCCAAGCTGATTAAGAAATGGCCTGTAAAAGAAGGAACTAAGAAAGCCAATCATTATTTGGCTCAAATAGTTAGAATGCAGGAAGAAATAGGTACTGGTGGAGGTGGTTTTCGATTTATATATGCAGCATTTTTGCAAGAAGCAGCTGTTATACTTGGAAATGACGAACTACAAACTTTATCATTGGAAATGACCGAAATTGGTGATTTATGGAGAGATTTTGCTGTAGAAGCTTCCCGTGTTTATAAAAATAGAAGTACCAAAGTGGATGTTTACAATTTACTTTCGGATGAGCTTTTGGCTATTGCCGATAGAGAAGAAGTGTTTTTTAAGAAGTTGAAAAAAGCAATAAGCTAAAAAAGTACTGCCATTTTGAAATCCATTATCCAAATATCAAATCTGTCCAAAATATACAAAGATTCCGAAATGTATTCTTTGGATGATTTTTCTTTGGATATAAAAGAAGGTGAAATTTTCGGTTTACTTGGACCAAACGGTGCTGGAAAAACCACTTTGATTTCGATTCTTTGCGGGTTGATAAAACCTACTTCTGGTTCATTTACAATTGATAATTTGGTTTATGCTAAAAACGCAAATGAAATCAAAAAAATAATTGGTGTAGTACCACAGGAATACGCTTTGTATCCAACTTTAACAGCTAGAGAAAATTTACTGTATTTTGGAAGCATGTACGGTTTAAAAGGGAATGATCTTAAAGAAAAAGTTATTGATAGCCTCGATTTTTTGGGGCTATTGAAATTTGCAGACAAGCGTATAGAGACTTTTTCGGGAGGTATGAAACGACGTGTGAATTTGATTGCCGGAATTCTACATAATCCCAAAATTCTTTTCCTTGATGAACCAACCGTAGGTGTCGATGTGCATTCCAAAAATGTTATTATTGCCTACCTTAAGGAACTTAATAAAAAAGGGACTACCATTATTTATACTTCACATCATTTATCGGAGGCGCAGGATTTTTGTACCAATATTGCTATTGTTGATAGAGGTATTATTTATGCCGAAGGAACGCCAAAGGATTTAATTTCTGCTACAGCAAATGCCAGAAACCTGGAAGATGTTTTTATTTCATTAACCGGAAAAGAATTGAGAGATGTTATATAAACTTTGGATGTCTGTTTATAAAGAATTCCTGTTGTTGAAACGGGATATGGGAGGTGTAGTGACGCTGTTTTTGATGCCTTTGGTATTAATCATAGCAGTTACGCTTATTCAAGATCAAGACAGTACTTATAAAAAAGGGAATAATGCCAAAATTCAAATTCTTTTGGTTGATTATGATAAAGGAAATGTCTCCAAAACAATTTTTGATAATTTAAAAAAGAGCAACGTTTTTAGTGTTGTTACCACCATAGATAATACACCAATTACGGAGGCTGTCGCCAAAGAAGCCGTTTTTAAAGGGAAATACCAGTTGGCTATTGTTATTCCGTCTCATTTAAGTACCGATTTGCAGGCCAAGATTGATCAGAATGTCCAAAAGATAGTTAGTAGTTTGGGCTTTGTTGATTCTTTGACAACAAAATCAAATCCTAAATTGGTTAATCAAAAAGAAGTAAAACTCTATTTTGACCCAGCTGTTCAGCTGAGTTTTAAAAGTAGTGTGATGAATGGGATTGACAAAATGATTTCTCAAATAGAGACCAAATCAATCTATACTACTTTTCAAGAGCAATTAGGGGAGGATGATACTAAATTTGAACAAAAAAGTTTTATTACCTTCAAAGAGATTGTTCCTAAAATCAACAACAAAGATATCACTCCAAATTCTGTGCAGCATAATGTTCCTGCTTGGACACTTTTTGCAATTTTTTTCATTGTGATTCCTTTGTCAATCAACATGGTGAAAGAGAAAACACAAGGAACTTTTATTCGGTTGCGAACCAATCCTGTTTCCAATAGGATTGTTTTGGCGGGTAAAACAGTAATGTATTTAATCATTTGTTTGATTCAGTTTTATATGATGGTTGCCGTTGCTATATTTTTGTTTCCACATTTAGGGTTACCGGCGCTTAATATAGAAGGGCATATTATTTTGATGAGTGTGGTTGCTTTGTTTTCGGGTTTAGCGGCGATAGGATTCGGTATTTTATTGGGAACCATTGCCAAAACACAAGAACAATCAGCTCCTTTTGGTGCTACTGCAGTGCTTATTTTAGCAGCAATTGGGGGAGTTTGGGTTCCTGTTTTTGCAATGCCCAAAATAATGCAAATCATTGCGCAATCCTCACCAATGAACTGGGGACTGGAAGCATTTTATGATGTACTTTTGCGCAACGCAACATTTTGGGATTTGGTTCCAGAATTATTTTTATTATTTTTATTTTTCGTAGTTACCACAACATTAGCATTGCTGTATGATAAGAAGAAAAGAGCTGTATAAAGAGGCAACCGAATTGACCGTTTCTGAAGAGATACGGGTGCGATTTAATGAAACTGACCCGCTTGGAATAGTGTGGCACGGCTATTATATTACCTATTTTGAAGATGGAAGAGAAGCTTTCGGCCGCCATCATGGAATTTCCTATTTGGATATTGCTGATAGCGGCTATACTACTCCCATTGTAAAATCGACTTGTGAACATAAATTATCGCTTCGTTATGGCGATGTGATTCGTATAGAAACCACTATTGTTGATACGCCAGCTGCCAAAATGATTTTTAGATACAGAATATTTGATGCCAAAAATGAAATTGCCTGTACTGGAGAAACCGTTCAAGTTTTTTTGGATAATCAAGGCGAATTAATGTTGACGAATCCTCCATTTTTTGAAGAATGGAAGCGAAAAGTAGGTTTGATAAAAGAATGATAAAAGAAGTATATATAACCGAAACGAATTGCATTACACCCATTGGGTTTGATGTGGCTTCCAATATAAAAAATATTGGTAATGAAGTTTCTGGTATTCAATTGCACGATAAACCAATGTTGTTTAATGTGCCATTTTATGCTTCTATAATTAATGATGCCGATTTGGATTTGGCTTTCGCCAAAGTGACTTCGGACAAGAACTATTCCAGATTGGAGAAAATGATGATTTTGGCTTTAGATCCAATAATCAAAAAATCTAAAGTTATTTTAAATGATCGAACTGCATTTATACTTTCTACCACAAAAGGAAATGTTACTGCATTAGAAAATCAAAATATAGAACCAGCATATTTGGATCAATTAGCAAAAACAGTAGCTGATTTTTTCAAGTTTAAAACAGAACCTATTGTAGTTTCAAATGCTTGTGTTTCCGGAATATTAGCGGTTTCAGTAGCAAAAAGATTGATTCAGTCGGAGATGTATGACAATATATTTATAGTGGCTGGAGATGAAGTTTCGAAGTTTATTTTGTCTGGATTCAATTCTTTTCAGGCGATGAGTGATTTACCATGCAAACCGTATTCAATAAACAGAACAGGAGTTACATTGGGAGAAGCTGCAGCAGCAGTTTTGGTTTCTTCAAGTAAAGAAAATGCAAAAATAAAAGTTCTGGGGGATGGCTCCATCAATGATGCAAATCATATTTCTGGGCCATCGAGAACAGGGGAAGGGCTCTATAGAAGTATTCAAAGTGCTTTGGCAGAAGCCAAAATAAATAGTAATCAAATTGATTATATTTCGGCTCACGGTACTGCAACTCCTTTCAATGACGAAATGGAAGCTATAGCTTTGAATAGATTAGGACTTGAAAATGTTCCGCTCAATAGTCTTAAAGGATTTTATGGACATACATTAGGGGCTTCGGGATTGTTGGAAACTGTTATCGGAATTCAATCGGCACAAGGAAATAAATTGTTTGTTTCACTGGGTTTTGATACCATTGGAGTGAGCCAGCCGATTAACATAATTAAAAAAAACGAGGATAAAAGTATTCGCTTTTTTCTAAAAACAGCATCAGGTTTTGGAGGTTGTAATACGGCAGTTATATTCGAAAAAGTAAACTAATGGCAGCAAACAGAACCTATATACAATCTTTTTGTACGATTCAGAATAATCAGGTTTTACTGAATGGTGAAGTTGTTTTTAGCACGGAACCAACCGCATTTTCTGATTTTTCAAAGAAAACGTACCAGCATTTGGAAATGAATTATCCTAAGTTTTTTAAAATGGATAATTTGAGTAAATTGGCTTTTTTGGGAGCGGAATTACTTTTGAAAACAGAAAGTAATGCTTCAATAGAAAATAATACTGCATTGGTATTTGCGAATAAATCATCAAGTTTGGATACTGATGTGAAATATCAAAATTCAATTTCTGATCCAGAAAATTATTATCCAAGTCCAGCTGTCTTTGTTTATACGCTGCCTAATATATGTTTGGGGGAAATTAGTATCAAGCATCAATTGAAAAGCGAAAATTCTTTCTTTATATTTGTGGATTACAACCCCGTATTTATGGAGAAATACAGCAATATACTTTTGGAAACCCAAAAGGCAGATAAAGTATTATGTGGCTGGGTTGAATATTATAATGAAGATTACAAAGCTTTTCTGTATTTAGTGGATAGGAAAGGCGAAATAGAACACAATCAAGAAATATTAAAAAAACTATACAATCAATAATTATGGAAGCATTAAAGCAAGAATTAAAAAGTAAAATCATTGAAGTTTTAAACTTAGAAGATATAGCAATAGCAGATATAAACGATGATGATGCCTTATTTGGTGACGGATTGGGACTTGATTCTATTGATGCATTGGAACTTATTGTGATGCTTGATAAAGATTATGGAATTAAATTAGTTGACCCAAAAGAGGGGAAAACTATTTTTAAATCTATAGAAACGATGGCTGGATATATCGCTGAAAATAGAACGAAATAATTAGAATGAGCTTTGTCAAAGTTTAAAATTTTGACAAAGCTTGTTGAACAAGATAGCTATGAATAAAGGCATCGCCATAACAGGAATGGGTATTATTTCTTCAATCGGGAATTCGGTTGAGGAGAATTACAATGCATTGTTGAATAGTCAAGCAGGAATTACCACTATCGATAATATAACGACGGTACATGTTGATGTAATAAAGGTTGGTGAAATAAAGAAAACCAATCAGGAGTTAGTTGAAGAATTGCAATTAGGGAAAGACAATAATTTTTCCAGAACGGCTATGCTAGGCACAATTGCTGCCAAACAAGCTGTAAAAAATGCCGGCATAACTTCGATTAATGAATACAGGACAGGATTGATTTCGGCGACGAGTGTGGGTGGAATGGATATGACGGAACGCTATTACCACGAATATTTTGATAATCCCGACGTTATAAAATACATTAGCAGTCATAATGCCGGTGATAATACCGATAAAATTGCTAATGAATTAGGACTAAAAGGTATGGTAACTACGATTAGTACTGCCTGTTCTTCTGCTGCAAATGCTATTATGCTGGGTGCTCGATTAATAAAATCGGGTAAATTGGATCGTGTTATTGTAGGAGGAACAGATTCTTTGTCCAAGTTCACTATTAATGGTTTTAAAACGCTTATGATTTTGTCTGATGGTTATAATAAACCATTTGATAATAACAGAAACGGTTTGAATCTTGGTGAAGCTGCTGCTTATTTGGTTTTGGAATCGGAGGAATTGGTTAAAAAAGAAAATAAAAAAGTATTGGCACGAGTTTCCGGTTATGGAAATGCAAACGATGCTTTTCATCAAACTGCTTCTTCAGAAAATGGTGATGGCGCTTTTTTGGCAATGGAAAAAGCTTTTAAAATTGCCCAATTACAACCAGAACAAATTGATTATATCAATGTTCATGGTACCGCAACTCCCAACAATGATTTGTCCGAAGGTAGAGCCATAGCTCGATTGTTTGGTGAAAATAAAGTACCGGATTTTAGTTCAACAAAGCCTTTTACGGGGCATACTTTGGCTGCTGCTGCTGCTATTGAAGCGGTTTACAGTGTTCTGGCGATTCAGAATAATGTGGTTTTCCCAAATCTGAATTTTAAAACACCAATGGAAGAATTTAATTTGCTGCCACAAACTACTTTAAAACATAAAAACATAGAACACGTACTTTCTAATTCTTTTGGATTTGGAGGGAATTGTTCGACTCTTATTTTCTCTAAAAGCGAATAAGGAAAACTATTAAATAGACACGAATTTGCTTCGCCTGTTCGCTGTCGCTCGTGTCACAAATTAGCACGAATTTAAAAGCTTAGCTCAGTTCGTGTAATTAATTTCACTAACCAATTCGTGTGAATTAGTGCAATTTGTGTCAACTTTTTTTAGATAAATAATAAATGGTGTAAATGAAAAAAACATATATCAATGGATTAGGTTGTATTTCGGCACAAAAAACGTTCGATACTGTTTTTTTGGAAGAAGCAGAATTAAACGAAAATGATACTATTTTATCCTTAAAAACTCCCGTTTATAAAGATTTTATATCCCCTGTAGCTATTCGAAGAATGGCAAAAGGAGTCAAAAATGGAATTGTGGCTTCCACTCTTGCCTTGAGAGAAGCCCAATTAGAAACCGTTGATGCAATTATTACGGGAACAGGAATGGGATGTATCGAAGATTCTGAGAAGTTTTTGAAAAACATATTGGATAATGGCGAACAATTCTTGACACCTACTTCTTTTATTCAATCGACACACAATACGGTTGGAGGTCAAATTGCTTTAGGAATGCAATGTAAAGCTTATAATTTGACGTATGTTAATGGTTCTGTTTCTTTTGAATCGGCTCTTTTTGATGCCAAAATGATGATTGAAGAAGAAGATGCTTCAAGCATATTGGTTGGAGGAATTGATGAAACTGCTGATTATACCATGTCATTGTTTAAATTGGCTGGATTTATAAAGAAAGAAAATGAAAGTCCATATTCGATTTTAGAGTCAACTACAAAAGGTGTTGTTTTGGGTGAAGGCGCCACTTTTTTTGTTTTAGAAAACAAAATAAAGGATAATACGATTGCAGAAGTTTTGGATGTTGAAATCCTTAATAAATTAGACGTAAAAGAAATTGAAAATAAAATCATTTCATTTCTGGCTTCCAATAGTTTAGGAATTGCGGATATCGATGCTGTTGTGTTAGGATATAATGGCGATGTTGACTCTGATTTATATTATAAAAATCTGTCTAATGCTACTTTTGCTAAAACACCACAAGTATATTACAAGCATTTAAGCGGTGAGTATGATACTGCTTCGGCATTTGGATTATGGGTTGGAACCAAAATTATCCAAACTCAAAAGATTCCTGATATTGTAAAGCTAAATGCGTTGGATAAACAATCCTATAAAACTATTCTTTTGTACAATCAACGCAACGGAATTGAACATAGTTTCACTTTAATTTCGAGCTGTTGAAACATAAAATAGTAACAGTTTTTTTTATTTTGGTTCTAATACTGCTCGCTTTAGTAAGCTTTTTTACAGTGGTAGAAATCAAGTATTTTGTGTTTGTTGGTTGTCTTTGGTTCTTGATTGTATTTTTGGGTTCTTCGTATATTGGATCCAATTATCATGTCAAAGCCTACTGCGGTAATCAATTGGAAACCGAAAAAAAAGTTGCCATAACATTTGATGATGGACCGCATGAAATGACGTTGTTGGTTTTGGATGTTTTGAAAAAACACAATGTCAAAGCTACTTTTTTTTGCATTGGAAAAAATATAGAAGCACATCCTGATATTTTAAAGAGAACAATAGAAGAAGGACATACAGTTGGGAATCATTCGTATGGTCATTCACCTTTTTTTGACTTTTACAGAAAAAATCAAGTGATTGCAGAAATTGAAAAAACGGATGCTTTGATTGAATCTGTTTTAGGAAAAAAGACAATACTATTTAGACCGCCTTACGGTGTTACGAATCCTTCAATTCGAAGAGCACTAGCGGTTACGGGACACAAGACGATTGGTTGGAATATTAGATCTTTGGATGGAGTTTTCAAAAAAGAAGATTTTCTTTTAAACAGAATTATAAAAAGGATTAAACCTGGAGGAATTGTACTTTTACACGATACATCGATTCAAACGGTAAATGTATTAGACCAATTGTTATCGTTTTTGCAAACAAATAATTACACCGTTGTTCCGTTAGAAGAACTCTTGAATATAAAAGCTTATGAAGATTAAAATTTTTCTGTTACTGATTTTTTTGAATGTTTGCCTTTTTGAATCTTTCGCTCAAGAACAAAAAATGAGCGAAAGTGAAATTGCAGTATTCAAACAATCTGTTGCAGTTATATCCAAAAAAATCAAGACATTAAACTCTGATTTTGTTCAATACAAGCATCTTGATTTTTTGTCAAAAGATATTGAAACCTCTGGGAAAATGATTTTTAAGGAGCCTAATTTATTGCTTTGGCAGTACAAAAAACCATACAATTATTCGATAGTTTTTAAAAACGGAAAAATATTGATTAATGATGAAGGGAAGAAAAGTGCTGTAGATATTGGGAACAGCAAATTATTTGGGAAAATCAACAAACTGATTGTGGGAAGTGTGAGTGGTGATTTATTTGATGACAAGGAGTTTTCGATTTCGTATTTTAAAAATAAAGATCAAAATGTTACCAAGTTTATTCCAAAAGATGCGACTCTCAAAAAATACATTAAGCAAATTGAATTGACTTTTGACAAAGATGACGCTACAGTTGTTCAGGTTAAATTATTGGAATCATCTGCAGATTTTACCCGAATTGTATTCAAAAACAAAGTAATAAATGCCAAAGTCGATGAAGCTTCTTTTACAAATTAGCAGTATTCTGGTTTTTGTTTTATCATCCTGTTCAACCAATAAAGTGGTACAAGATTATAAAAGTGCACCTTTAGAGAAAACGTCTTTGGAAGTGCCTTATTTTGCTAATCCCACAATGGATTATGTTTATAAAGCAAACATAACGGTTTATGGAAATGAGTTAACGGGTATTTTTATTGCCAAGAAAATAAATGACACCACACATAGAGTGGTGTTTACGACTGAATTCGGAAATAAATTGATGGATTTTGAAATTTCCGAGAGTGATTTTAAAGTTAATTTTATTTTGGAAGAGTTAGATAGAAAGATATTGATAAACACTTTAACTAATGATTTTAGGTTGCTTTTGCGAAATCATTATGATGTTAGTGAGCAGTTTGAGAATAATGAAGATAATGTTTTTATGGCATTAGATAAAGATAAAATGAATTATCTATTCGTATCAAAAACTACAAATAAATTGAGTAAAATTGTAAATGCTTCAAAAAGAAAAGAAATAATAAACCTCTTTTATACTTCGGAAAAAGATATTTTTGCTGAAAAGATTGTTATTGAGCATCAAAACATAAAATTAAAAATAGAACTGAATTATTTTAATCAATAAGCCAATTAACTATTATGAGCTGGACCAATAAAATAACTAAAGGAATACTGATTTTATTTTTTGTTTTTTTTGGAATTGTACAAGCAGAAGCTCAGGTGAGTTTTAAACCGGGATTTAGGGGAGGTGCCAATTTTAGTCATTTTACTAAAGGGAATAATTATTATGCAGATCCTTTTGATCCCAATCCTAGTCTCCCAAATATTCACTATGAATCCAAAACGGATTTTTATATTGGTTTTTATGGAGCAATAAAATTGTCTAAATTTTATACGTTGCAGCCTGAGATTGATTATTCGGGTCAAGGTTCAAATTATAGATCATCTACCAATAGTGCTGACTTGGATGTGGATTATTTATCTTTTGAAGTTTTGAATAAATTTACTTTTGCCGATAGAATTAATGTTCATTTTGGACCAACACTTGATTTTGTAACCAATAAAAACTTCAACACGGATGCCAATGTGGATATGGCTTTTGTTTTGGGATTAGGTTTCAATTTCACACCAAATTTTGGAATAGAGGGGAGAGTGAAAAAAGGAATTATTCCAGTGTTCGATTTTAGTGATAATCATACCAATGTGGTATTTTCGATAGGAGGAACTTATACTTTTGATGTAAAATAAAGCTATGTTATTAAAAAATTTTTATAAAATAATTTCATTGGAAAACACTGCCGATTCTAAATATAAGGCAGTGATTCTAATCAACGAGGATCATGATGTTTTTAAAGGACATTTTCCTGGAAACCCCATAATGCCTGGTGTTTGTATGATGCAAATTATAAAAGAGCTGACTGAGCAAATTACAGGCAGTTCTTTGTTTATGCAATCATTATCCAATGTGAAATTTATGGCATTGATTAACCCATTTCAAACCCCAGAATTACTTTTGGAATTGGATGTTACCATTACAGAGGACAATTTGGTTAAAGTTAAAAATGTGAGCTATTTTGATGAAACCATTGCTTTGAAATTGAGCAGTGTTTACAGAAAAGTTTAGCATGTAAACGCAGTTAATTTTAATTTATAAAAATGAAAACTACCTTTTTAGCCTTTTTTTTATTCGTTTTCAGCAATCCTTCTATCACTGAAATCAGAAAATTATATGTTGCTGTTCTCAGTTCTGAAAGTAATGCAAAAGAGTTTGCGGCAAAGTTGCATGAGGTCGGCAAAGAGGACAATAAAACCTTGGTAGCCTACAAAGGGGCTTCTTTGGCTATCCTTTCAAAATTGGAAAAAAAAGCTTCGGATAAATCCAAGAAATTCAAAGAAGGTTCTAGCTTGATTGAATACGCTGTTGCAAATGAACCCAACTCAATAGAAATAAGAATGATCCGATTGAGCGTTCAGGAAAATGTGCCAAAGATTGTTAATTATAGAGGGAATAAAAAGGAAGACAAAAAGTTTTTATTGGATCATTATAAAGAACAATCGAGTGCTTTGAAAACCTATATTGGTGATTTTATAACACAATCAAAAAGTTTTACAGCTGCCGAAAAACAATCAATCAAATAGTTAAAGAATAGCGTAAATGAATACTAGCTTTCCCGAAATGGTAGGTTTTGAACAATACAAAGTTTGTGTTATTGTGCCGACATACAATAATCACAAGACTTTAAAACGTGTTTTAGATTCGGTTTTGCAATATACTTCCAATGTAATTGTGGTCAATGACGGTTCTACGGATACCACCGCTCAAATTTTGGAAACCTATCCCAATTTGGTACAAATTTACCATTCCAAAAACAGCGGGAAAGGAATGGCGATACGCAACGGTTTCAAAAAAGCTTTGGAATTAAATTACAATTATGCCATCACCATAGATTCAGACGGACAGCATTTTGCTTCGGATATTCCTAGTTTTATTGAGACTTTGGAAACAAATTCCGATGAACTATTGATAGGTTGCCGAAATATGACCGGGGAGAATATCCCTAAAAAAAGCAGTTTTGGTAATAAATTTTCTAATTTTTGGTTTTGGTTTGAAACCGGAAATAAGCTCGAAGATACCCAATCAGGATTTAGAATGTACCCTTTACGAAAAATTCCTAGGCATTATTTCACTAATAAATTTGAGTTTGAAATCGAAGTTATTGTGCGTTCGGCCTGGAAAGGTATTCCGGTCAGGAACATTCCAGTTCAGGTTTTGTATGACCCAGAGGAACGGGTTTCCCATTTTAGGCCTTTCAAAGATTTTACCCGAATTAGTATTCTAAATACGTTTTTGGTTACCATTGCCTTGATTTACATAAAGCCGAGAGATTTTTTTCGGAAACTAAAAAAAAAAGGACTTAAGAAATTTTTCCTTGAAAATATATTAGAAAGTAGTGATTCGAATGGACGAAAAGCATTTTCAATCGCATTGGGCGTTTTTATCGGGATTTCTCCTTTTTGGGGATTTCAAACGATTTTGGTTTTGTTTTTGGCAGTTTTGCTGAAGCTGAATAAAGCCATTGCTTTTGCTTTTTCGAATATCAGTTTTCCGCCTTTCATTCCGTTTATCATTTATGGGTCATTGCAAATAGGAAGCTATTTTATTGTGAGCGATAAACCTTTGTTTTTGAGTATGGATATGACTCTTGCCGATATTCAAAAAAACATTACCCAATATGTTGTTGGAAGTTTTATCTTAGCTACTTTGACAGCTGTTTTGTTTGGTCTTACAGGTTATTTGCTTCTCACTTTGGCGGATAATTTTAAAAATAAAAAATAGCCTATGAGCAATTTTCTTTACGATTTATATGCATTTATGACCAAGCGGAAATTCCTTTCTGCAGGTTTGGTAATCGCTGTAGCTTTGTTTTTGGGGTTCTTTGCTTCCAAATTAACATTTCAGGAAAATATAAATCAATTGATTCCCTCCAATGATAAATCGGGAGTGACTTCAAAAGTGTTGAATCAGGTTAATTTTGCCGATAAAATAACTATCATCATTTCAGCTAAAGGCAATGGTTCACCCGAGAATCTGACGGAATATGCTAATGTCTTCATCGATAGTTTAGATGCTAATTGCAAACCTTTTGTTGCCAAAGTGCAGGGCAAAATTGAAGAAGAAAATATTCAGGAAACGTTTGATTTTGTATATGCCAATCTGCCTCTTTTTTTGAATCAAAAAGATTATGAACAAATTCAGAATAAATTACAAAAGGACAGTATTGCCAACAGTATTGCCTCCGATTATAAATCCATAATTTCTCCTGCGGGATTGGTTTCCAAAGATTTTATTCTTCGGGATCCTCTTGGAATTTCGTTTATTGCCTTGAAGAAATTGCAGCAACTGAGTGTTGGTGATGATTTTGCGCTGCATAACGGATTTATATTGAGCAAAGACAAGAAGAACTTATTACTTTTTGTGACTCCCAAGTTGGAAACAAATGAAACTGACAAGAACACCATTTTTATCCATAATTTGGAGAAAATCAGAACGAATCTGAATGGACAGTTCAAAGGTAAAGTGGAGATGACTTATTTTGGGGCGACGCCTGTGGCTGTAGCCAATGCGACCCAAATCAAATCCGATGTACAAAATACTTCTATTTTTGCCGGAGTTACGTTGATTATAATTTTGGCTTTTTTCTACAGAAATCTGTCAACTCCGATTATTATTTTTATTCCGTCTTTGTTCGGAGCTCTTTTTGCTTTGGCCGTTTTGTATTTCACTAGAGGCAGTATTTCAGCTATTTCGTTGGGAATAAGCTCTGTTTTGTTGGGTGAAACCACCGATTATTCAATATATGTTTTAACGCATTTGAGGAATAAAAAAGATGTGAAATTACTCTACAGAGACATTACAAAGCCCTTGTTGCTTTGCGGTATTACAACATCGATTACGTTTTTGTGCCTTTTTTTTATCAAATCCGAAGCTTTGCAGGATTTAGGAATTTTTGCGTGCTTGAGCGTGGTTTCGACATCTGTTTTCTCCTTGATTTTAATACCGATTTTGTACAGGTCAAATTCCAAGATATTTATTCCAAAGCCAAATTTCATTGACAAGCTTGGCGCTTATTCGTATCATAAAAATAAATTTTTGGTAGCCTCGGTGCTATTGCTGTTGGGCGTTTCGTTTTTTACTTATTCGAAGGTTACTTTCAATAATGATCTTTCGGCTCTGAATTTTATGACTCCCAAATTGAAAATGGCCGAAAAACAATTGGAGCATATAGCCAACAGTGATTCGTCAAAATCCATTTATTTGGCTACTTACGGAAAGAGTTATAATGAGGTTGTGGCCAATAATAATCAACTTTTCAAAACACTGCAAAAGGACAAAAAAGATAAAGAAATCTTGAATTTCAGTTCGATTGGTGGGATTGTTTTTTCTGCCGAAGTTCAAAAACAAAAAATCGCGGATTGGAATGTTTTTTGGAACTCCCAAAAAAAATCAAATCTAACGCAGGCTTTAATCAGCGAAGGAAATCAATACGGTTTTAAGGCGACTACTTTTGATGGTTTTTATGAATTGTTGAACAAGAACTTTAGTCCGATTACGATTCAAGAATACCTCAAAGTAAAATCCTTTTTCCTCGATGAGTTTATTGCCCAAAAAGATGGCTTTTATACTATTTCGACTTTAGTAAAAGTACCTAAAGTAAAAAGGGATGCCTTTGTAAATGAAATAAAAAAACAACCCAATTTGGTTGTTATAGATAGACAACAAACGAATGAAACTTTTCTAGGAACACTAAAAACAAGTTTTGAAGACCTAGTCAATTATTCTTTTATAGCCGTGTTTTTTGTGCTGTTATTTTCTTTTCGAAAAATAGAATTGGTTATTATTAGCATCATTCCGATACTTATAAGTTGGGTTTTTACCATCGGTCTTATGGGAATGTTCGGATTGCAGTTTAATGTATTTAACATCATTGTCTGCACTTTGATTTTTGGAATAGGAGTGGACTACAGTATCTTTATGACATCGGCTTTGCAAAAGGAATATACTTTTGGAAAAATAGAATTGCCAAGCTACAGAACCTCCATTATATTGTCTGTTGCAACCACATTTTTAGGGACTGGAGTACTTGTTTTTGCGAAACATCCAGCCCTGAAATCCATTGCTTTGATCGCTATTATTGGTATATTTTCGGCAATGTTAATTACTTTTATTCTGCAACCGTTGGTATTTCATTTCTTCGTGACCAATCGGGTGAAAAAAGCAAAAGCTCCTTATGAAATAAGACGGTTGTTGCACTCGGCGTTTTCATTCACTTACTTTGGTTTGGGAGGATTTGTATTGGGAATTGTCAGTGGGATTTTGATGAAAATTATACCTTTTTCCAAAAAATCAAAATTGAGAATTTTTCATTATATCTTGTCAAAGTTTATGAAATCGGTCTTGATGAGTTATCCTTCGATAAGACGAAAAATAGTAAATAGTACCAATGAAAAATTTGATAAGCCAGCCGTAATTATTGCGAATCATAGTTCCTTTTTGGATATTTTGGCAGTGGGATTGTTGAGTCCAAAAATCATTTTTTTGGTTAGCGATTGGGTTTATAATTCGCCCATTTTTGGAAAAGGAGTTCGTTTGGCCGGTTTTTACCCAGTTTCAAGCGGAATGGATAATGGAGTAGAGCATTTACGAGACAAGGTTGAACAAGGATTTTCCATTATGGTTTTTCCCGAAGGAACGCGATCAGAAGACAATTCGATAAAACGTTTCCATAAAGGTGCTTTTTATTTGGCTGAACAGTTAAATTTGGATATTATTCCAATTGTAATTCACGGCTATTCTGAGGTTTGTCCAAAAGGGGATTTTATCCTCAATGGCGGGCATACCACCACATCTATTTTGAATCGAGTTTCACCTGATAATCCTGATTTTGGAAACAATGTAGCAGAGCGAACCAAAAAAATAAGTACTTTCTTTAAACAGGAATACAGAAAGATGCGTTTGGATTTAGAAGATCCTGATTATTTCAAAGCAAAGCTAGTGAACAGTTATGCATACAAAGAACCTCAGGTTATACAAACAATAAAAGCAGATTTAGAACAACATTTGGATTTGTATTACAACTTGAATAAATGGATTGACACTAAAGCTCGAGTACTACATTTTGCCAATGATTATGGTCAGTTGGATATGCTGATTACTTTGCAGGAACCACTTAGAAAAATTGATTCCGTTATTGTTTTGAACGAAAACAGAGCGGTTGCCCAATCGAATTATATTGTAAAGAAAAGAAAGATTCAGTATTTAAGTCCAACTGAGCCGATTGTTCCGAACAGATATGATGTTGTCTTGATTTCGGATGAAAATGCTGTTGTTAGTTTGGAAACAATTTGTAATTTGGCTACAACGGTTATTTTGCTGAAAGCAAGTGATTTAAAAGAAGTGGTTTTGAATTTAGGATTTGATGTTGCTATTGCTATTGAAAATTTGAGTGTACTAAAAAAGAAGTTTTAATGAAGATGAAAAAACACTATGACGTGGTTGTAATAGGAAGCGGTTTGGGCGGACTCGTTTCAGCTGTCATTTTGGCCAAAGAAGGCTATAGTGTTTGCGTTTTGGAAAAAAACAATCAATACGGAGGAAATTTGCAGACCTTCGTGAGGGACAAGACCATTTTTGATACCGGAATTCATTACATCGGAGGATTGAGCGAGGGACAAAATTTATATCAATATTTCAAGTATATCGGAATTATGGATAGCTTGAATCTCAAGAAAATGGATGAGAATGGATATGACATGATTTCTTTCGAGAATCATGAGCAAGAATTTCCCCATGCACAAGGATATGATAATTTTAGAAAACAACTGACCCAGTATTTTCCTGAGGAAAGAGAAGCCATAGAAAAATATTGCGAAGCAATAGTAAGCACTTGTGATGGATTTCCGCTTTATAATTTAAGAACGGAAGGAAAATATGACAGTGATATTTTGGAAATAAATGCCAAAGAGTTCATTGATGGATTGACCGAGAATAAAGTATTGCGTGCTGTTTTTGCAGGAAGTAACTTTTTATATGCGGGAATGGGGGACAAATCGCCGTTTTATGTCCATGCATTGACGGTGAATACGTTTATGCAAAGTGCTTGGCGTTGCATTAACGGTGGAAGTCAAATAACAAAACAGTTGATAAAAGAATTGAAGAAGTACGGAGGCGTAGCTTTTAAATATAAAGAAGTTTTTGAGTTAAGTGTTGCTGATAATGCTGTTACAAAAGCAAAAATAAAAGACGGACAAAGTGTTTCTGCGCAATATTTCATATCGAATATTGAACCTAAAACCACATTGAAAATGGCTGGCGAAGACCATTTTAGGAAAGCTTTTGTCAATCGGGTTTCGAGTTTGGAAGGAGGTGTTTCGGCTTTTAGTCTGTATATCGTTTTTAAACCGAAGACTTTTAAATACCTGAACCGGAATCATTACCACTTCAGGAATACTGAGGACGTTTGGACCGCTCAAGACTATACCGAAGAAACTTGGCCAAAAGCATTTCTGGCTTCGGCGAATGCCACCAAAAAGGAAGATGGTTGGGCTGAAGGAATGACTTTTATAGCGTATATGAAATTTTCGGATGTAGAGGCTTGGAAAGATACTTTCAACACAATTGCTGAAGAAAAGGAGAGAGGCGAAAGTTATGAAGCTTTTAAAATTCGTAAAACAGAACGTTTTCTCGAAGAAATAGAGAAGAAGTTTCCCGGAATTGCAGCGTGTATAAAATCGGTGCATACATCGACCCCATTGTCATACAGGGATTATATTGGCGGTCATAACGGCAATATGTACGGTTATGAGAAAGATTCCAATAACCCAATGAAAACTTTTATTCCCTCCAAAACAAAGTTGGATAATCTTTATCTAACGGGTCAAAGCATTAACATGCATGGTGTTCTAGGAGTAACGATTGGAGCCGTTGTTACCTGCTCGGAGATTGTGGGCAGGGAATATTTAGTCAACAAAATTAATCAAATGACGGATTGATGATAAATTGAGGTGCATGAAGAAATATATTGTACATATTGTTTTCATCGTTTTGGCTTTTGTGGCCGCATCTTGTGGTACTTCAAAATCAATGCACCATCAACCGGAAATAACAAGTTTTAATAACACCATTCCCGTTGTAACAAAACAATCCAACACTACTTTTTACACCGGCAATAATTTTTTACTCAAAAACAAACAAAACTTATGGGAGCTCTATGTTGAAGGCGATCCGTTGGAACGCGGTTTGGCAATTGGGAGTTTGACCGATTCTTTATTAAAAAAGCAAGAGCATGTTTTTTTTGATAGAGTAGATGTTTTGATTCCATCCAATTTTAAAAAGAATTTGATGATACGCTTTTTACATTGGTATAATCGAAAATTATATTTGAATGTTGACAATGAGTATCAAACCGAAATCTACGGGCTTTCCCAATATGCACCAAAGAATTTAAATTATATTGCACCAAATTTCTTAAGAGATATGTACTTGCACGGGGCCCATGATATTGGTCATGCCGTTCATGATCTGGCTTTGGTAGGTTGTACTTCTTTTGCAGTTTGGGGAAATAAAACGGAAGACGGGGACTTAATCCTCGGTAGAAATTTTGATTTCTATGCAGGTGATGCTTTCGCAAAAGATAAAATAGTGGCCTTTATCAATCCAAAAGAAGGATATCCGTTTATGATGGTAACCTGGCCGGGAATGATAGGCGTTTGCTCGGGTATGAACTCCGAAGGATTGACGCTGACAATCAATGCCGGAAAATCCAAAATTCCGTTGAGTGCCAAAACGCCCATTTCAATAGTGACACGGGAAATATTGCAATACGCCAGAACTATTAACGAAGCAATTGCAATAGCTAAAGCGAAAAAAGTATTTGTTTCCGAATCAATTATGGTGGGAAGTGCCAATGACAATAAAGCCGTATTGATAGAAATTGCACCGGATAATTTAGGAGTTTTTGAGGTTTCGAATGGTAATCAGTTGGTTTGCTCCAATCATTTTCAAAGTGATGCTTTAAAAGAAAATGAGCGAAATAAAGACCAGATTAAAAACAGTCATTCCCAATATCGTTTTGATCGAATGACTCAATTACTGGATGGGAACCCCAAAATAACTCCTGAAATTGCTGTTGACATACTCCGAAATAAAGAAGGATTGAATAATCAGCCTTTGGGATACGGGAACGATAAAGCATTAAACCATTTATTGGCACATCACGGAATTGTGTTTCAACCTTCAAAAAGATTAGTTTGGGTATCTTCGAGTCCCTATCAATTGGGTGAATTTGTCTGTTATGATTTGAATGCCATTTTTAAAAACAGAAAAGTAAATGACAGTATAGTTTCATTAGAAGATGAAACTAGAAATATTGCCAAGGATCCATTTCTAGAAACGATTGCCTATCAAAACTATGAGCAGTTTCGGATTGAGGATAAAAAAATGGATTTGTTTTTGGAAATGAAACAGGATTTACCTTCAGATTTCATTGGAAATTATCAATCTTTAAATCCTGATTATTGGGTTGTTTATTATAAAGTAGGATTGTACTTTTATCAAAATAAAAAATACGTTTTGGCTCAAGAGCAATTTGAAAAAGCATTGACCAAAGAAATCACTACGCTTCCTGAAAAAGAAGAGATTACCAACTATTTAAAGAAAATAAAAAGAAAACGATAATGATTCCAAAGATAGAAATAGCGACTACAGCCGAAATAAAATCGTTTCAGGAACAAAAATTGGCAGAACTTTTGCGCTATGTGAATGTCAATTCCCCTTTTTACAGTTCCCTTTTTTCTAAAAACAATATTGATATTACCAGTATAAAAACAATTGAGGATTTGACTCAGTTGCCAGTTACCACCAAAGAAGATTTGCAAAAACACAATGATGATTTTTTATGTGTTCCAGCCCATAAAATTATTGATTACGCCACTACATCTGGAACTTTGGGTGATCCGGTTACTTTTGGGTTAACCGACAGTGATTTGGACAGACTGGCTTATAATGAAGCGATTTCGTTTGATTGCGCAGGCATAAAAGAAGGTGATATTGTGCAGCTGATGACGACAATTGATCGTCGTTTTATGGCAGGATTGGCTTATTTTTTAGGTCTTCGAAAAATGAAAGTGGGTGTCATCCGTGTGGGTGCCGGAATTCCAGAATTGCAATGGGATTCCATTTTAAAATACAAACCGACTTATTTAATTACGGTTCCTTCCTTTTTGCTAAAAATGATTGAATATGCCGAAAATCATAATATTGATTTCAATAATTCCAGTGTTAAAGGCGCTATTTGTATTGGTGAATCTCTTAGAAACCAAGATTTCACAATGAATGCATTGTCCAAAAAAATATCGGATAAATGGAAAATTAAATTGTTCTCCACTTATGCTTCCACAGAAATGAGCACAGCCTTTACCGAATGTGAGCACGGAGTAGGTGGGCATCATCATCCCGAATTGATTATTGTGGAAGTATTGGATGAAAATAACAATCCCGTAAAAAATGGTGAGTCAGGGGAACTAACGTTTACTACTTTGGGAATAGAAGCGATGCCTTTGGTTCGTTTTAAAACGGGAGATATTGTTCAGCTTCACACTGATCCTTGCCAATGTGGACGCAATACATTGCGAGTTGGCCCTGTTATCGGAAGAAAACAGCACATGATAAAATACAAAGGAACCACTTTGTACCCACCTGCAATGCACGATGTTTTGAATGATTTTGATACCATAGAAAGCTACATCATTGAAATTGCTACCAATGATTTGGGAACAGATGAGATTCTGATAAAGATTGCGGTAAAAGACCCAACCCCAATTTTTCTGCAGGAATTAAAAGATCATTTTAGAGCCAAATTGCGTGTAACTCCCAAAATTGAATTCACTACGAATGAAGTATTAAGACCTATTATTTTCAATCCTATGAGCCGAAAACCAATTCATTTTTTTGACAATAGGAAGAGTGTTGTTTAATAGTTTTTTGGGAATAATTGCAAAAATTCAAAATACTTCACTTTAGCCCCGGTAGCAGTGGAAATCCTTTTGTGCCGGTGTTCGGTACAAAAGATTGCAACGAATTGCTTCGCCAGTTCGGCTTTCAGCCTCGTGTGCGGGACCCATGCCTGCTAAAAATGCCTAATTTTTCTGCTCTAAAAAAATCTAACAGAACTCAGGTTAATGATAGTTTTTCTGTACAAACTGATACGTATTAATACCCATTATACGGTCAACGATTTCTTCTGGATCAATTCGGTTATGATTTTGAGTTAAGTTGCTTGGGAAGTCTTTCCTGTAGTTATGGGCCTGTATTAAGAGGTAATCCGAAAGAGTAGGGTAGTTTTCTACCGTCCAATATCCGTTGAGAGGATTAATCATTCCATCAAAATCACTGCCAAGGCTTTGAATTCCCCAAGCAAAAAGACCTTTGGAGTCCAATAATTCGGCAATATGTTGTATTTGTCTCCAGATTAAAACGGAAGAATGAAATAAAACTTTTCTTCTTTCAAGACGATGTGATTTTTTTAATTCAGCATCTCCAGCTGCGACGATGCGTCTTTCGTCAAGTTGTATGCCAAATAAACCGTTGGTTTCAGCGATTTTAATTATTTCATCATCATAAAAATTAATGTCTTCCTGAAGAAATAAATGTTTGTCTTTTTCATTGCCAATTACAGCGCCATGACTGACAATTATAGGGATTTCCTCGTTTTTATATTTTGTTTCCAATAGGTGAAAATATTCAAGTCGTGATTTCCTACTCATGTGTTTAATGTCAATCAGAATTCTTTTGTTATTGGAGTTGTCCAGCAACTTTTCAACAACTGACAAACCTAGTTGAGTAAATCCCTCGTTCATGCCGTGACTTTGGTCTGTAGCTTTTTTGACAATACCCGTTAAACTTTTGGCATGACCGCATAATTCGTTGTAAAAGTGATGCGTTAGTGTGATAAATACAGGACGATGTTCCCAGTTTTTGACTTTATCTACATTGGTAAGAACCTGTTTTGGGTCGGCAGGATTCGTTTTTGGTTTTATTCCTGTTCCAAACGCATGAGCACCTTCAATGGTGATAAATACAGCTATTGAGCTTACTTTTTTATCATTAATAGCATCTTGATTCAGAATCGCATCTAGGTGAGTTGCATTTTTCGCAAGTGTATATTGATAGTTTGCCCGATCCGCAAGAGTAACTATTTTTCCATCTAATTGTTTTAGATAATGGTATTCATTTTCAAGATCAATAAAGTAATCGGTGATAGATTGAATATAATCAATCCTGTTTTTACCGACTGAGGTTATGAAATTCAAAAGCATATCGTTGAAGTCTCCTGTTTTTAGCTTGTTGTCAAAGAAACTTCGTTCCATGGGATACAATGAGGCAAATACAATTCCGGTGTTGCCAAAACCCATTGCCGAAAAATTACTCTGCCGGTATTTTACGATTCCGCCTAAAAGATCGATGAGTTTTTCAAAAAGATTGGGAGGATCATAATACCAAATGGAACTATTGGAAAGTGGATTTTGGCTATTTTCTTTCGATGGGAAGCTATGTCCATAGGATTTCATAGTGGGGTGAATGTGAATGTCTGCAAAGTATTTCATGCTTGATTATTTTAAGAATTTATACTGTTTGTCGTCTTATACTTATTTTTATGATGAATCAAGATGGTATCAATTTATAAATAGACACTTCCGCAAATGGAGAATAGCTAATTCAAAAACGGATTTTTTGATATTGGTAAATAGTATTTAAATGTAGTTTTTTTTTTTATTATTAAACAATATTTTAACTGATAATGAGGTAGTTGTAGTTTTGTGAGTAAAATTGTTTAACTTAAGTCCTCAATCTTGAATCCCGCTTTTTGAACGGTATCTATAATTTCGCTTTTGGAAATACCATTGGATATTACAGATAGAATTTTATCTCTATTAGTTGTATCCACAGTCCAAGTTTCAATACCGTTGGTAGTATCCAGAACAGGAGTTACTTTGGCTACACAGCCAGCACAGTTTATGTTTGTTTTAAAAATAAAAGTTTCTTTTTCGTTTGATCTAGTGTTCATTGTTGATTTAATTTATTGTTGTTTTTAATTTTTTCAGTCTCAGAGTTGCTTGTCACTATTTACCAATCACTAAAGGCTAAATTATTTTTTCCATTTTAATCTAAGGCTGTTGCTCACTACGCTTACGCTGCTCAGGGCCATAGCCGCTCCGGCAATCATCGGATTCAGAAGAAATCCATTGATGGGATACAAAATACCCGCCGCTATCGGAATACCGATGACATTATAAAACAAAGCCCAAAACAGGTTCTGTTTAATGGTCGCAACGGTTTGTTTGGATAGTTTTATGGCTTCAGGAATTTTGTTAAGGTCAGATGAGATGATGGTCATTTTTGCCACATCCATAGCAATATCACTTCCTTTTCCCATCGCAATGCTCACGTCGGCTTGCGCCAAAGCGGTACTGTCGTTGATTCCGTCTCCGACCATCGCCACAATCTTTCCTTCGCTTTGCAATTGTTTTATGAAAGCTGCCTTTTGCTCAGGTAAAACCTCGGCTTTATAGTTGGTGATACCCGTTTTATGTGCAATGGACGCAGCCGTAGCTTCATTGTCACCAGTAAGCATATAAATCGCGATTCCCGATTCCTGTAATTGCTGAATAGCCTCAATAGACGTTTCTTTAATTTTATCAGCAATGGCAATTACGGCAATCGAATGACTATCGTTCGAAAACCAAATTACTGTTTTCGATTCGGCACTCCAATGATTGGCTTTTTCAATAAGTACTTCTGAAAGCGAAATATTCTTTTCGAGCAATAGTTTTTGGTTTCCAACCAAATAGATTTTGCCAGCTACGCTTGCAGCTACTCCTTTTCCTGTAATGCTTTCAAAATGCTCCAAGGCAATACTGTTATTGTTATCAAAATGTTTGATTACGGCTTGCGCCAAAGGATGTTCAGATTGCTTTTCGATACTAACCAAAATTTGTTTTAGAACTGTAGTTTCTTCAATCCACTGCGAATCGGTTACAACTGGTTTGCCTTCGGTGATGGTTCCCGTTTTATCGAGAACAATTGCATTCACTTTTTTGGACAGTTCCAAACTTACGGCATCTTTAATCAAGATTCCTTTTTCGGCACCTTTACCAATTCCGACCATAATCGCGGTTGGAGTGGCCAAGCCTAAAGCACAGGGACAGGCAATCACCAAAACAGTAGCAAAGGCTATTAATCCTTGAGAAAAACCATTTTCTCCGCCTAAAATAACCCATGAAGCAAAAGCAACCAAGGCTATAACAATCACGATAGGAACAAAAATTCCCGCTATTTTGTCAACCAGTTTTTGAACCGGAGCTTTGCTTCCCTGTGCTTCCTGCACCATTTTGATGATATTGGCTAGCATCGTTTCGGAACCTACTTTTTCGGCTCGGAATTGAAAACTTCCTTTTTGGTTAATGGTACCTGCATACACCTTTTCGTTCTCTTTTTTCAGGAGCGGAACGTGTTCGCCACTCAGCATGCTTTCGTCCACATAGGAATTACCTTTGATAACAACTCCGTCTACTGCAATTTGTTCTCCTGGTTTTACAAGAATGATATCTCCTTGCTTTACTTTGTCGATTGAAATCGTGTTTTGTTGTTCGTCGCTGGTAATAATGGTTACCGTTTTGGGCTGTAATCCCATCAGTTTTTTAATGGCCGATGAAGTGTTTCCTTTGGCTTTTTCTTCTAGTAATCTTCCTAACAGAATGAAAGTAATAATTACTGCCGCCGCTTCAAAATATACGTGGGCATGCAAACCTTTCTCATGCCAAAAATGAGGAAACAAAGTATTGAATACGCTAAAAATATACGCCACACCTGTTCCCAATGCCACCAGCGTGTCCATGTTGGCCGAACGATGTTTGGCCTGTTTCCAAGCTTTGATGAAGAAATTTTTTCCAAACCAAACCACAACAGGAGTCGATAAAACCCACATAATTTCGTTGGCATACGGAATATTCATAAAAAACATTCCAATTACAACCACGGGTAACGTTAATAATCCAGCCCAAAATGTTTTTATTTTCAGTTGGCTGAATTTTTTTTCGTGTATTTCTTCCAGCGTTTCGGTCTGTTTACTGTCTTCATCGATGAGTAAATCATAACCTGCCATTTGAACTGCGTTCTTGATTTCGACAACTGAGATGATGTTCGGTAAATATTCAATTGCTACAGTTGCAGTAGCAAAATTGACCGATGCGTTAACTATTCCGGGTTGAATTTGTATAGCCGTTTCCACTCCGATAGCACAGGAAGCACAAGACATTTCTAGAACTGGAAACGTTTTCTTTACGGTGGTCACGCCTTCCTGAGGAATGGATGATGTTTTATCTGTAGGGGTTGTCATTTTTGTATTTGTTTTAATTTACAAAACAAAGTTCAGTAGATAATCATCTAAAAAGTTACAACTTTTTGTGAAAGAGTTACATGACTTTGGAGCGTTTTAATTTGAGCATTATTGGAAGGGGACGAAATAGTGAAATTGTTTCCTCTTACTAAGGCTTTTTAAATCAAGTTCTCGCAAAGGCGCGAAGGCGCGAAGTTTTGAATCCTTTTTCTTTGCGTCTTAGCGTCTCTGCGAGAAAAAAATGAAACATAATTTAATGATATTTAGGTAGCGTTCTAAAATGCATTCACATCAGTAAGCGTGGAATTCCGGTCTCTCATGCAAATCCGTTTGCATAACAAGATTTTTGGTTTCATTCCCAATTCCTTTGTTTTTTTAATTAATTTAGATTGTCTTTTGAAGAATAAAACTATCAAACAATACACTATGTCAAACATTGGATTAATCATAGAAGAAAGAGCTGCTGATATTGGAAATTTTTTAGTAGGCAGGTTGTTGCCCTTTCGCGAAAAGCGTGCCGTAGGACCTTTTGTTTTTTTGGATCACATGGGACCAGCACAATTTAAAGATTACCAAAACTTGGATGTTGGCCCACATCCGCATATTGGACTTTCGACTCTTACCTATTTATTTGAGGGAGCTATATTACATCGTGACAGTATTGGCACCGAAATGGAAATTACGCCGGGAGCCGTAAACTGGATGACTGCCGGAAGAGGAGTCGTTCATTCAGAGCGGACACCCGAGTGTTTGAGAACTACCGATAAAAGTCTGCATGGTTTGCAAATTTGGGTAGCATTGCCCAAGGCAATGGAAAATATAGAACCGTCTTTCTTCCATATTGAAGCCAAAGACATCCCTGAATGGCAACAGGATAACGTTTCCATAAAACTCATTGCCGGCAAAGCTTTTGGGAAAGAATCGCCTGTACCCGTTTACAGCCCTTTGTACTTAATCGAAATTAAAAGTACCAGTCCAGCCGCGTTGAATATTGGTAAAGATCTGTTTGGGGAAAGTGCTTTGTATATTTTGGAAGGCGAAATCAAAAATGACGGAAACACCTATGCTTCAAAACAAATTTTGGTGGCCAAGGAAAGTAGTCTTTGTCAGTTTGAGATGAGCGAAAACTGTACGGTTTATATTTTTGGTGGCGAACCCTTTCCGGAAGAGCATTTCATCTATTGGAATTTTGTTCATTCGGATAAAGCCGTTATTGAAAAAGCCAAACAGGATTGGATCGATCAAAAATTTCCGAAAGTACTCAATGAAACAGAGTTTGTCCCCTTGCCAAAGTCTAAATTTTGATAAATATGGAGCCAAAAGTTGTAGCACTTGTTTAAAGTTTTTGCACTAAATAGCAATAAAATATTTTGTAGAGAAAGGTGGAAAGATGACCAGATTTTAGACCACTGAATGGTTTGCAGAATCATTGATAAGTCACTGGCACAACTCAAAAAAACAAATTCTTTTAGATTCAAATATTAATCCTTACTTTTGAACCTCATTAAAAAAACAAACACTATGGCGACTATAACATTAGGAGGAAATCCAATACATACTTCAGGTGAATTACCAAAAGTTGGTTCGAAACTAGCTGATTTTAAATTAGTTCAAAACGATTTGTCAGTTGCAGATTTAAGTACTTTTGCAGGTAAAAAATTAGTTTTAAATATCTTTCCAAGTATCGATACAGGAACTTGTGCCACATCAGTTAGAAAATTCAACGAAAGTGCAAGTAATTTAGCAAACACTACTGTTTTATGTATTTCAAGAGATTTACCTTTTGCCCAAAAACGTTTTTGTGGTGCTGAAGGTCTTGAAAATGTAGTAAATCTATCTGATTTTCAAGAAGGTGCTTTTGGAAAAAATAATGGTTTAGACATTGTTGATGGTCCATTGGCTGGATTGCACTCAAGAGTAATTATCGTTGTTGACGAAAATGGTGTGGTTACTCATACCGAACAAGTGGCTGAGATCGCAAACGAGCCTAATTACGAAGCGGCTTTAGCAGCACTTTAAAAAAATAGAATGGAATTTAAAAAAGACAATACATTACTTACAGGCCGATTGAAAAGCGTAAAATTCGCTTTTTTGGGTGCCGTAAAATTAATTACGACCGAGCACAGTATAATGGTTCAATTTGCAATTGGAATCATTATGACTATTGCCGGTTTTTATTTTCATATTTCCACTACCGAATGGCTTTTTCAAACTATGGCCATCGGTTTAATTATGAGTATTGAAGGATTGAATACCGCTGTTGAAAAAATAGCCGATTTTATCCACCCAAATTATCATGAAAGAATAGGTTTTATAAAAGATATTGCTGCTGGAGCAGTATTTTTTGCTGCATTAACAGCAATCGCAATTGGTCTAATTATTTATATCCCAAAATTTTTATAGGTTCAATTAAATTCAAGAATGGCAAAATCTACAAAAAAAGAATCTTCAGATACAAAAAAAGAATCGGAATCTAAAGGCATAAGATCATGGGAATTCACCAAACAACACAAAATTGTTTTGGGATCTCTTTTGGTATTATTTTCAATCGCTTTGTTAGTCGCATTTGTTTCCTTTTTTATCTATGGAAAAATCGATCAAAGCGCTGTTTCCGAATTAACAGACCGTAAAGAAGAAGTTCAAAACTGGTTGGGTAAATTTGGAGCCTATCTTGCCGATTTATTCGTGTATCGAGGTTTTGGTATTGCCTCCTTTTTATTTGTGCGTTTATTTTTCCTAACTGGAATGTATTTGGTTTTGAGTCTTTCGATAAAAAAGCTGAAAGGAGTTTGGTTTTGGGATTTATTTGCAGTTATCATTTTATCGGTTCTATTTGGTTTTTTTGCCACTTCAATGCCTGAATTGGGCGGAACAATTGGATATGAATTGAATTTATTATTCCAAGACTACATCGGGAAAACGGGAACACTTCTGGTTTTAGTTTTTGGATTGATTATTTATTTGATTTTCAAATTACAGTTGTCACCCGAAAAGGTGCAATCCTTTTTTGAAACTACTAAAAAAGAAATCAAAGAGGACCTGGCTACAAGCTCAGTATTGACAACTAATAACAGTGTCTATAATCTTGAGGAATTTGCAGTTGAAGAAGCTGAAGCTGAAGAATTGGATGATATCCATTTGAAAACATCAGGATCACAGTTTGAAATCAACAAAGAAGCTTTGAAACCGACAATTTCAAATGCTTCCGAAATCAATTTGGAGCCTACGCTCAAACCACTTCCAATGGATATTTTGCCTAAAGCAGAACCTGTAAAGGAAGAAGCTTTCGTGATTGAAAAAGCCATCGAAGAAGACATAATAGAAGACAATCTGGCTTCGCGTTTGGTATCGGATTTTGGGTTGTTCGATCCAACTTTGGATTTATCCAATTACAAATACCCAACCATTGATTTATTAAAAGAATATTCGACTGGTGGTATTACCATCAACCAGGAAGAACTGGAAGAAAACAAAAATAAAATTGTAGATACGCTTCGTAATTACAAAATAGAAATAGCGCAAATCAAAGCGACTGTTGGACCATCGGTAACTTTATATGAAATTGTACCCGAAGCGGGAATTCGTATTTCCAAGATTAAGAGTTTGGAAGATGATATTGCTTTGTCACTTTCGGCATTAGGGATTCGTATTATTGCACCTATACCAGGAAAAGGAACTATTGGTATTGAGGTTCCGAACAAGAATCCAACGATGGTTTCGATGAAAAGCGTTATTGGTTCTGCTAAATTTCAAGAAGCGGAAATGGAATTGCCTATTGCTCTTGGAAAAACAATTTCTAACGAAACTTTTGTGGTTGACTTGGCCAAAATGCCCCACTTATTGATGGCGGGTGCTACAGGACAAGGAAAATCAGTAGGATTGAATGCAGTTTTGACTTCGCTTTTATACAAAAAACATCCAGCTGAGGTGAAATTTGTATTGGTGGATCCTAAAAAAGTGGAGCTTACACTTTTCAATAAAATAGAAAGACATTATCTCGCAAAGCTTCCCGATACAGAAGATGCCATTATCACTGATAATGCTAAGGTTGTTGCCACATTGAATTCGCTTTGTGTGGAAATGGATAACCGTTATTCGCTTTTGAAAGATGCGATGGTAAGAAACATCAAGGAATACAATGAAAAATTCAAAGGCAGAAAATTGAACCCAGAGAACGGGCACCGATTTTTGCCTTATATTGTATTGGTAGTTGATGAGTTTGCCGATTTGATTATGACCGCAGGAAAAGAAGTAGAAGTACCTATTGCCCGTTTGGCACAATTGGCTCGTGCTATTGGAATTCATTTGATTATTGCGACACAGAGACCATCGGTGAATGTAATTACAGGTTTGATTAAAGCCAACTTTCCTGCTAGAATCGCTTTTAGAGTAACATCTAAAATAGATTCAAGAACTATCTTGGATACTCAAGGAGCTGATCAATTAATAGGACGCGGAGATATGTTATATACAAACGGAAATGATGTAGTTCGTGTACAGTGCGCCTTTATTGATACTCCCGAAGTTGAAAAAATAACGGAATTTATCGGTTCGCAAAAAGCGTATGCTACAGCTTATTTACTTCCTGAATTTATTGGAGAAGATAGTGGAATTAATTTGGAGATGGATATTTCTGAAAGAGACAGTTTGTTTAGGGAAGCAGCCGAAATAATAGTAAATGCGCAACAGGGATCGGCTTCGTTATTGCAGCGAAAACTGAAACTAGGCTACAATAGGGCAGGGCGATTGATTGATCAATTGGAAGCTGCCGGAATTGTTGGTCCTTTTGAAGGAAGTAAAGCCAGAAGTGTGAACATACAGGATATGACGGGACTGGATCAGTTTTTTAATAATGAAAGCTAGAATTTTAGATTGCAGATTTCAGGTTGCAGATTTCAGGTTGCAGATTTTAGAATAAAGAGAAAAGAATAAAGAGAAAAGAATAAAGAGAAAAGAATAAAGATTGCAGATTCCAAGTTGCAAATTTTAGATTACAACTTACGAGATCCTTATTCAATTATTTAGTGGTTGGCCTTTGCTTAAATTCGATAACGAAATAAGAATGATCGTAATAAAAAGGTACTCTTAATAGAAATTTAGCTTTTTTTTAGATGCTTTACATTTTTTAGCTCTTTACATTTGCACCAAATATGATATTACACGGATGCGTGAGGGATAATAGCTAGCTACCGAAGTAGCGCGGATAGCCCGACCCCGTTGAGGAAAGGGGCTTTGTAAGCGATGCTATCAGTAAGCCCCTTTTCTCAATGGGGTCACGCCCAAATGATTAAAAAGCTCAATTACATACAAGAATACATTAATAAGCATACAGCAAAACACAAAACAAATGAGATTACAAAACAAAATTGGAATGAAAATGGTAATGGGACTTTTGGTTGTCTTTTTCATCGGATTTTCAGTTCAAGCACAAGATAAGAAAGCAAAAGATTTATTGGATAAAGTCACTGCCAAAGTAAAAAGTTACAATAATATTACAATCGCCTTTAAATATTCTCTGAATAACGCCAAAGAAAATATTAATCAGGACAGTAAAGGAACTGTTGTGATGAAAGGGAATCAGTATGTGTTGAATTTTATGGGAGTTACCAAAATTTTTGACGGTAAAAAAAACTACACCATTGTTCCTGAAGATGAGGAAATCACTATTTCAAAAGTGGATGAGAAAGATGATTCGGCAATTACACCATCAAAAATGCTGACTTTTTTCAATTCAGGTTATAAATTCTCCATGGATATTGTTCAAAATGTGAATGGTAAGAAAATACAATATGTTAAATTGGTTCCGATCAATGCCAAAGATCAAAGGAAAGAAATTTTGGTAGGTATTGATACCAAGACCAATAACATATACAATGTGATAGAAATTGCCAAGAAAGGAACCAAAACAACCTTGACGGTTAATTCTTTTAAAACGAACCAGCCATTGCCGAAAAATCAGTTTACCTTTGTTGCGAGCAAATATCCCAACTATTACATCAATAAATTAGACTAATTATTTAGGTGAAAATTCTAGACAAATATTTATTAAAAACATTCTTGGGTACATTTGCTACGGTATTTGTTATCCTTTTTTTTGTATTCATACTGCAAACAGTTTGGTTGTTTATTGCCGAATTGGCTGGTAAAGATTTGGATTTCATGATGGTCATTAAATTTTTGGCTTTTTCGATGCCTCGAATTGTGCCTTTGGTTTTGCCTCTATCCATTTTATTGTCATCGATAATGTCTTTTGGAAATCTATCAGAGCATTATGAATTTGCGGCTATGAAATCTTCTGGTATTTCATTGCAAAGAGCCATGCGAAGCCTTACAATTGCTATTGCAATATTGAGTGTTGTGGCCTTTTTTTTTGCAAATAATGTGATTCCATACGCTGAATTTAAGTTTATCAATTTTAGAAAAAATATTGCTCAAGCAAAACCGGCACTTGCCATTGCAGAAGGTCAGTTTAGTGACGTTGGTCTTTATAATATTAAAGTGAATAAAAAATCTGGGGAGAATGGCAATCACCTAACAGGTATTACTATTCATCAAAAAAACCAAAATGGAGACGGCAGTAAAACTGTTATTCGAGCCACAGACGGAGAATTAATCAGCAGCGATAAAACGAGTATACTTCAGTTGGTTTTGAATGACGGTAATTATTATCAGGATATAGTACCAAAAAAATATGAGGATCGGGATAAATTGCCTTTTGCCAAAAGTTCCTTTAAAAAGTATCGAATCAATATTGATTTGTCACAATTGAATAAAGTGGATACAAAAGATGAAACCGTATCCAATACCAACTCGATGCTGAATGTTGGTGATTTGAAATATACATTGGATTCCTTAAATAAAAATAGAAATGCCGAGATTGTGTCTTTCTCTGAAAATAGTGGAGCAAGAGTTGGCACTCTAGTCGATAATAATGCCCCTCAAATTGTAAAGAAAAAACCTTTGGCGAAAAACTTGTTGGCGCTCTTCGACAACAAGAAGAAAGTTGAAATTTTGAAAGCTGCCAGCAGTAATGTGCAAAGTACATTGTATACAATTGACGCTACAAGAAACGAGCTTGACAATAAGAAGAAGAATATAAACAGCCATATTTTGTCTTTAAATGACAAATTTGTTATTGTTTATGCCTGTTTCCTAATGTTTTTTATTGGAGCGCCATTGGGAGCGATCATCCGAAAAGGAGGCCTTGGTTTGCCCATTGTATTTGCTGTTTTGATTTTTATATCCTTCCATTTTATAAATACTTTTGGGAAAAGGATTTCTCAGGAGGATGGTATGTCGCCTTTTTTAGGGGCTTGGATGTCATCCATAATTCTTACGCCACTGGCTATCTTACTGACTTATCGTGCCACGAATGATATTGGTTTAATCAATATGGATGTAATTTTGGCACCTGTGCAAAAAGTATTTCAAAAAGTATTTCAAAAAATAATTCCATCTCAAAATAAAGAATAAGATGTCTACCACAAAAATACAACTCAACACAATAGAAGAAGCTATTGAAGATATTCGTCAAGGCAAAGTAATTATTGTAGTTGATGATGAAGACCGTGAAAATGAAGGTGATTTTCTGGCTGCTGCCGAAAAAGTAACACCCGAAATGATCAACTTTATGGCTACACATGGTCGCGGTTTAATATGTGCACCATTAACAGAAAGCCGATGCAAAGAACTTGGATTGCATGTGATGGTCAGTAATAATACCGATCCGATGGAAACTGCTTTTACGGTTTCGGTGGATTTAAGAGGTAATGGGGTAACAACAGGAATTTCGGCTTCTGATCGAGCCAAAACAATACTTTCGTTAGTGAATTCAGATACCAAACCACATGATTTAGCACGTCCTGGACATATATTTCCATTGATTGCCAAACAAGGTGGGGTTTTAAGAAGAACGGGGCATACGGAGGCTGCTATTGATTTTGCACGTTTGGCAGGATTTAAATCGGCGGGAGTAATTGTCGAAATCATGAATGAAGACGGTTCTATGGCTCGACTGCCACAATTGGTGAAAGTAGCTAAGAAATTTGACTTAAAATTGGTTTCTATTGAAGCGTTGGTTGCTTACAGAATGCAGCACGACAGTTTGATTGTAAAGAAAGAAGATTTTGATATCGAAACCCGTTTTGGTACTTTTAGACTTAGAGCGTATCAACAAACAACAAATAAACAAATACACATCGCTTTGACCAAGGGAACTTGGAATATTGGCGAACCAATATTAACCCGTATCAACTCAACTTCGGTGAACAATGACATATTGGGTACTTTGACCAATGATGCCAATAAGAAATTGGATGATATGTTCCAGTTGATTAATCAGGAGGGAAAAGGGGCGGTTTTATTCATCAATCAAGAAGTAGCATCAATAGATTTATTGAACCGCATTTCAGAACTTAAGGTTTTGCAAGCCAAAGGGGAATTCAAAGCACCACAAATCAAGATGGATAATAAGGATTTTGGTATTGGAGCCCAAATATTACACGATATAGACATCTCCAAAATTCGATTATTGTCGAATACCGAGCAAACCAAACGCGTAGGTATGATAGGATACGGATTGGAAATTAAAGATTATGTAAAGTATTAGTTTTAGGGACTAGTAATTAGCAAAAAGTAATTGAAAGGATCCTTCAGAATTATATTCTGAAGGATTTTTTTTGATCATTTTTCTTCTAAAGAAGCAATTGTAAAATGGGTCGAAGCCAATTATTAATCACTATTTATAAATCACAGCGTTATTACAAAAACTTTTTTTTAAAATATTTCTATTCTAAAACAAAGCAAATGAAACAATTAAAAAGTTCCTTGAAAAATAGATGTAAATTTTCTAAAAATACATTTGCATAACCAAAAAAGGTTCTTATATTTGCACTCGCAATCAGATAATGAAAGCGACATACTGGAGAAATGGCAGAGCGGTCGAATGCGGCAGTCTTGAAAACTGTTGACTGTAACAGGTCCGGGGGTTCGAATCCCTCTTTCTCCGCCAGTATTTAAACCCTCAGCAAACGTTGAGGGTTTTTTGTTTTTAGGCCTGATTAGCATTTGATTTTACGCTGATACTTATCTGGTCCCCCTGCGTTAAAATTAAAGGAAGCAGCTGAACTTTTACATTCATTAAAAACTGATTTGCTAGTAGAAGAAGTTAAACAATCTGATGTTGCTTTGAATTCATCATTGCTCCAAAGTGAATTACCGTTTTCAAAATTGGCAGGTAAAAGAGTTTCTACTTTGATTTCAAATGGAGGTGAGTGTCAATGAAAATGTGAATATGACTGCTGTAGTTGAGATTGAAGTATATTAATGAGTTTTACTATAATGATACGAAAACTGGAATACACTTAGCATTCCTATTTGAACTGCTTGGTGAACAGGTATTGTTGTGTTATAGGTGAGTGATAGACTTTTAATTCTAGGATTCCTATCCGATTATACAACGTAAAACATGCTCTAGCTGAAGGCCTGAATACGAACAAAATTCCTCTATAGAAATTAATTGATGTGGTTCTTTATTCAAGTTGTCTTTAATTTTGTTTAAATACAACCTTGCCTGTCTGTATGTTTTACCGGTAATACGTTGTACATCTTTTGGATAAATACATACCCTGATGTTTCCTGCTATCACACTGCTACTTTTAATACATTATCCATACTTAGGATAGGGCTTTGAGTACCTTTCTCCCGATGAAAACAAAGTTACTGAAAATAGTTTAGTATTAGGTGATTAAAAAGTACTATTATAGGCTTTTTACTACCGTTTTTGACCATCACCTTTTGAAATGTGGTTTAAATGATGAAATATTTGCTGAAATCATTCCCGATTTAGTTGCAACGAATTTTCAGAATGAATGAACAGATTAATCATTTTTAAACTTAAATTTTAAACTATTATGGCAAAACAGAAAGGCATAATTAAATTGAATGGTACTATCGGTGATATTACTTTTTACAGATCAAAGGATGGGTATATTGCCCGTGAAAAAGGAGGCATTGATGCCAACAGAATAGCTAATGATCCTGCGTTTCAGCGTACCCGTGAGAATGGGGCTGAATTTGGCAGGGCTGGTAAAGCGGGAAAAACGTTGCGTTTGGCTCTACGAACCTTGCTGCTGAATTCTTCTGACAGCAGAATGGTAAGCCGACTTACCCAAATTATGATGAAAGTGATACAGGCAGATGCGACCAATGAACGCGGACTTCGAAATGTTATTGATGGTGAGGCAGAATTGCTTAGCGGCTTTGATTTTAACATCACTGGAAAACTGGGGACAACATTGTTTGCCCCATTTGTAGCTGGAATTGACCGCGTAAGTGGTGAAATATCAGTCGACTTTGAACCCTTCGTACCTGCAAATATGATTGCCGCGCCAGGAGGGACGACCCATTTTAAAATCATATCGGCTGGAGCTGAAATTGATTTTGAAGCAGAAACATTTGTCACGGCCAATTCTGAAACAGCTATTCTTCCATGGGATAGTAACCTAACAGTAGCCATTAATCATTTGAATACAGTGACGGCAAATAGCACTAAACCTTTGTTTCTTGCTTTAGGAGTTGAATTCTATCAAGGGGTGAACGGTAAAATGTATCCTTTAAAGAATGGTGCATACAACCCTTTGGCATTGGTTCAAGTAAGCGGTTTGTAGGATGGTCTTGTTATTATCCAGAACTTATTTCCCTGATGGAACCAACGGAAAACTCGAATGGGAGGGCAGATTTGTTTGCAATACCATTGAATTACCATGGCGCAATAATGCCAAAGCGGTTTCCTGTATTCCGGAAGGGGAGTATGTATTAAGAAAGCGATACACTAAGAAGTATCGTTGGCATATTGAGGTGGTTGATGTGGAAAACAGGAGTTTTATTTTGTTTCATCCAGCCAATAATGCCTTGAGCGAATTGAATGGGTGTATTGCTCCCGTAACGAAACTTTCGGGTTCCGGTCTGGGGCTTGAATCGCGACAAGCTTTTATCAAATTGAAAAGTTTAGTTTATAAAAGTTTGGAACGAGGAGAAAAGGTCTTATTAATTGTTAAATCTTAAAATTCTAATTATGAATATAGTAAAAAGAGCGAAAGCTCCCCTACCGAAATTTTTTAAAGTGCTAAGAAATATAGGCATTGCATTGGCCACTATTGGCGGTACTGTTTTGGCCGCACCAATTGCTTTACCCTTAATGGTTAGTTCTATTGGGGGCTATATGGTTGTAGCAGGTGGTGTTTTGTCTGCGGTTAGTCAGCTTACGACCCAAAACGATGATTATGATGCAGTCCAGTAATCCAACGTTAATTGGTACTGCGGGCGGTACTTTTTTGAGTGTGTTACCGAATTTACATTCGGAGGATTTTTTTAAAACTGTTTTATTGGCTGCGATTGGAGCTATAGTTAGTTTTGTATTGTCCATGATGCTTAAATTTATTGTTAAGAAGTACAAGAAGTAGTTATTTGCGGTGATGATTCAGTGTTGAATTAAATGAAGCTCAATCCGAAAGGATTGGGCTTTTTTTTGATTGTTGAATTATTAGATTATAGAGTTGCTTGTGGAGATATTCCTTTGTCTGAAAAAAAATGTATGAATTTTGGCCACAGATGCCACGGATTAAACGGATTCTCACGGATTATTTTTGATGAGGAGTACTTTCATTTTTTCTATAAAGGAAAAAAGCAATAGTGAGATGAAACTATTTGCGGTGCCAATATAGTTGTGAATTTTATCGTTTGTCTTTGGTGTCTTTGTCGAAGGCTATTAGATTTAGTGTGGAACGGAGGCGGGAACGTACTCGGTTGCCGTAGGTTTGTTCTATTTCTGAAGCGGATAGGTTAGTGGTGATGTGTGTTTGGAGTTTACGGGTAATGAATAAGTCGTAGCGTGACAACATGATTTCGGCCATGACGTTACATTCATTGCCGAAGTATTTGAGATTGTTCTCTGTTCCCAAATCATCGAAGCAAATTGTTTTGGGGGCTGAATTACTGTATTTGTGAATGATTTCGTAGCCCTCCTTGATGAATTCGAAACTGATGTCGCGGCATGGTTTTACGGAATATTTGTGCGCTGTAGGGGTGAGGTGTTTCATCAAATTCATTAGTGATGTTTTTCCACAGCCAACGGGGCCCGATAGCATTATTCCTTTGTTGAGGTCAATGTTGAATTGAAAGCAAGTTTGCTCGTCTTTGAGGAAGTAGGCAATGAGTTTGTAGATAATCGGATGGTCATTTTCAATGATTTTAAAATGTTTTCCGTATAATTCAACGCCTTTTTTTTCGAGCCAGATGATTACTTCTTCGCAGTTGTATTGGGGCTTTGTTTTCATAATTTAGGGTTTAACCGCAAAGGGCGCAAAGGCTGAACGCAAGGTTCGCAAAGTGAAAAAATATAGCCACAGAGTAAAGAGTTTGGTATGGATTTTAAACCTCACTCTAAATCCCTCTCCAAAGGAGAGGGACTTTGAGCACTTTTGTGCCTAGTTATAGTGGTTCGGTGTAGTTCTTATTGGTGGCGCTATTGAGATGCTTTGCTCTGTTGGTTTTGGGTTTGGCAACGTTGAATTTGTCTGCGTTCAGGATCCAGTTTTGTGCTGAAGCTTTCCAATCGACCATCGGGGTTTTGCCTCCTACCAGCCAGCCATTACTGGCGAAATAATTGAAGAATTTTTGTGCTTCGATTTCGGGGAAGTTTTGCTGTTCGAAGTAGATTTTGATTTGATCTAATGCAGGTTTGTTTTTTTCTGCGGAGGACAATTTATCAAAATGCTGATTTTTTCCCATTTTGTTTTTTTCATAATTGGAAAAAGCTACATGCATTTGGAAATGCGCGGATGGTTCTACCAAGTTTATATCGTTTTCAATGTTTGTTTTGTTTATATTGTTTATAGAAGATACCAGTGCTTGTTCAGTGCCTGTTTTACCACTAGTTTCCTGCTTGTTCAGAGCCAGTTCATTTTTTTTCCTACTATCTGTTCTTTTTTGAATTGGTTTTGGATCTTCTGAAAAATTTATGAGAATTACCATGCTACCCTTAAATGGATTGAACGAAGGCATGTATTTTATGTATTTCTTTTCGTTCAGTTCCCTCATGCATTTGTGATAGGTTGCCTTTGAACAAATTTTACTTATATGCATTACCTCTTCCCGCGTTATACTTATTGGGTTTTTAAAACGGTTGACATTCCAGAACTGAAATAGCGCTATGTATAGACTTATGTGTGTTGGGTTGAGGTTTGTGTCTTGGATGATGCGGTCGAAAAATCCTGTTAGGTGTTTGATGTAGTTCATGTGCTTGTTTTTTTAAGTTTTTTCTTAAATTATTGTGATGCAAAAATGTTGGGATTGCTTGGTGTTTTATCACAAGGGGGTTCACAAGTTGTGAAAGAAAAAACTGTAAGTTTTTTTCTGATTGTATACGAATTAAATTTATTTGAAGATATTTTTACTTTTTTCCTTGATGAAAAAAGTAACAAAAAAATCAAGCCTGAATATTTTTAAAGATAAAATAATCGAACAGATTTTCCCTATCCTGACCCCAGCCGCTCGTGTTTCACACTCGACTCCAGGGTCACTCCCTACGGCCAGCGCTCAAATCTTTATCGTTATTTTGTCTTTAAAAATATAAAGGCGGGGAAGAGGACGTTTTTATGAGTCTATGCTGTTTTATATGAAGAGCATTTTTTCTTTTAGCTCACTTAATTTTTGTTTTAAGTGGTGTTCGCTGAATCTTCTATTTGTCTTGATTACTCAGAAGTTAATAATTTATTGGAGTTGGTTAATCTTTGATTTCAAAAGAAACAAAAGATTAACCGTTAAGAAACACAACATGTTTTTAGCTAAATAGGAACATTTTATAATTTAAATTCTGCCCAAAGGGGGAAGTGGTCTGACATCATAAATGACATGGCTTGTTTGGTGAGATTTCGATTGATTAGTACTGTATTTAGAAAATCATAATTGCCACCAGTTATAAATTCCAGTGATATGTTGTTTTTTTTGTTACTGTCTTGGAACCAAGCTATTTGGTCATAATATTTGGTTTCGTCAAAAATGGAACGTGTTACTTTGCTGTTTTGAAGTGCGGGAGGGATGTACAATCCCTCAGAAATGAAAGTGTCATTGAGTAGATCCCCACGTTCGTCGATATTGAAGTCCCCTAAAGTAATTAGATTTTGGTGGTATGCATTGATGTCATCCGCCCAAGAGGATAGCCATTTGGCAATTCCTCTAAGTTCAGTGATGCGATCGGTGGAGGTTTTTCCGTAAAGGATATGAAGGGTTACCAGAATGAAAGTTTGATTTTGAGATCTAAAGCTAACAGCGTATGGTGAACGAACAAATTGTTTGTTTAACATTCCTTTTGGAATTGTTTTGGTCCATTCGTCCGGAACCACTAATTCGCAAGCCAAACCGGATAAGTTTACTCTTCGGGTATCAAACAAGTAGGCCATACGTTCGCCATTGCCCACATCACCTTGATTGACATCGGTAAGAATCAATGACCAATCATTCCCCAATACTTTTAGAACGTCACGCAATCCTTTTAAATTGGATTTTACCTCCTGAACGGCAATCACATCAAAGCGCTTGATAATTTCAGCTATACAAACTAAAGAGTGCAAATCTCTTTTGGGACTGTCATTTGTTGCCGATTTCCATTTGCGGGTGATGTCACCAAAGCCTCTGATATTCCAAGTGGCAATTAAAAGGTTTTTTTCTAATTTTTTTGGCGGAATTTTGAGGTCTAAATCCTCTTTTAATAACGCTATATTCTGAGCGATATCTGCTGGTAAAGCATCTTCTATAGTTTCCATATATCCTCTTTTAGATTGGATTTTAAAGATACTATTTATGATTAAATTTTTGTAATTATAAGTAAATGAATTTGTTATATTTTTTTAGTGAATTCCATTTGTGACATGCTACGGAGAGTTATTGTAATTTTCATCGGCCGGCGCGCAAATTCTTATCGTGATTTTCTGGCGTAAAAATATAAGGGCGACAAAAGACGTTTCATGAGTTTATTTCTGTTTTTATTGAAGGGCACTTTTTCTTTTAGCTCACTTAATTTTTCTTTTAAGTGGTGTTCGCTGAATCTTCGATTTGTTTTGATTACTTACTAGTTAATGATTTATTGGAGTTCGTGAATCTATGATTTCAAAAGAGACAAAAGATTAAACGTTGAGGAACACAATATGTTTTTAGCTAATTAGGAGCATTTTTACTTTTTTCCTTGATGAAAAAAGTAACAAAAAAATCAAGCCTTAATATTTTTATAGCAGAAAATCATCGAACGGGTTTTCTTTATCGCGACCCCAGCCGCTCGTGTTTCACACTCGACTCAGGGGTCACTCCCTACGGCCAGCGCGCTAACCCTTACCGTGTTTTCTGCTATAAAAATATAAGGGCGGGGAAGAGGACGTTTTTATGAGTCTATTCTGTTTTATATAAAGAGCATTTTTTCTTTTAGCTCACTTAATTTTTGTTTTAAGTGGTGTTCGCTGAATCTTCGATTTGTCTTGATTACTCACGAGTTAATAATTTATTGGAGTTCGTGAATCTATGATTTCAAAAGAAACAAAAGATCAAGCCTGAATATTTTTATGTCAAAAATCATCGGACAGATTTATCTCACTTGGCTCTTATTTTTATTGGTGTTCGATGAACCTCACTACATTCGGTTTGTCCTATCGTGACCCCAGCCGCTCGTGTTTCACACTCGACTCCAGGGTCACTCCCTACGGCCAGCGCTAAAATCCTTACCGTGATTTTCTGATGCAAAAATATAAGGGCGACAAAAGACGTTTTCATGAGTTTATTGTCGATTTTGCTTGGATTGTGGTGTTACTTTACTTGTGGATTTAATGACTGAAGTTTAGTTAGGAGTTTATATTTATGAAGGACATTTTTTCTTTTAGCTACTTAATTTTTGTTTTAAGTGGTGTTCGCTGAATCTTCGATTTGTCTTGATGAAAAAAGTAACAAAAAAATATTCATGCTTTATTATTGTTTTTTTGTATTCATGATTCTTCGATTTCAAGCCTGAATATTTTTAAATATAAAATAATCGAACGGATTTATCTCACTTGGCTCTTTTTTTTATTGGTGTTCGATGAACCTCACTTCATTCGGTTTGTCCTATCGTGACCCCAGCCGTTCGTGCTGGGCACTCACTAGGGGGTCACTCCCTGCGGCCAGCGCACAAATCCTTACCGTGATTTTTGGCATAAAAATATAAGGGCGGGAAGAGGACGTTTTCATGAGTTAATTTCTGTTTATTGAAGGGCTCTTTTTTTGATTTTTGGTATTCATGAATCTTCGATTTCAAGCCTGAATATTTTTACATCAAAAATCATCGGACAGATTTATCTCACTTGGCTCTTATTTTTATTGGTGTTCGATGAACCTCACTTCATTCGGTTTGTCCTATCGCGACCCCAGCCGCTCGTGTTTCACACTCGACTCCAGGGTCACTCCCTACGGCCAGCGCGCAAATCCTTACCATGATTTTCTGATGCAAAAATATAAGGGCGGGGAAGAGGACGTTTTTATGAGTCTATGCTGTTTTATATGAAGAGCATTTTTTCTTTTAGCTCACTTAATTTTTATTGGTCACAGATATAGTTTCAAACTATCTACTTTAGTGCATTTGGCTTTAGTTTCTGCAACTGTTTTAGCCACAAATTTGCTTCGCCTTTTCAAGTCACAAGTTCGCACAAATTAATTATTGCTAATTAGTGTAATTTGTGATTAATAAATAAGTTCTGCAACCTTGCAGACTTTCAGTCTTCTAACCAAATCTATGGACTTTAAGTGCAAAGTGGTTTAGTTTCACGACATCTTTTTATTGTTTTGGGTAATTTTTTGAGCAGGACAATTCTAGGATGTTATTGATTTTTTAGTTTATTGATGAAGTAAGTAGGAGAGAGACCAGTTCTATTATTGAATGCGCGTGTGAAGTTTTGGGTGGAACCGAATCCTGCTTCTTCGCCCAATGCTTTGTTGGTGTAATTACGGTATTTGTTTTCATTTTTGAGTAATTCTACTATATGATCAATTTTTAAATCACTTATGTATTCAATAGTGCCTTTGCCACGATAGCGTGCGATTATTTTTGTAACGTATTTGGTATTGGTATTTAATAGTATAGCCATTTTTCTCAAGGTCATGTCTTTTCCGAGATACTTTTTTTTGAGTTCAAATTTTTCAATGTTTTTTAGGATTGCAGCCACTACTTCCGGGCTTATATCAAGTTCTGTTTCTTTATTGCTATCGCCTGAAATTAAAGGTTTGTGTGTATTAGGTCTGCGATTCATTAATTCTTTGAACAGTTTTTTGTTTTTTAAATGTCTGTTAATGAATAATACCAGCATGGTTACCAAGCTGGTAATTACAATGCAAACTGCAATGATTCCGTATTTTGTTGATGGCTTTAAATTTCTTTCGGTTTGAAGTAGTTCTTTTGTATCGTATTCTTTGTCTATTTTTCCTGAAAGGTATCTGAAATCCTTAAACAACAACTTGTCTACTTTTAAAAGATTCCTGACATAGTACAGTTCATGTTCTACGTCATTTTTCTGTTTGTAATAATTAATTAAGATTTCATAAGCTTCCCGTAAATCCGGACGAATATAATTTTGTTTTTGGAAAGCTTCATCTATTTTTTTGAAATAGGGCAATGCTTTTTCTTGTAGTTTTTGTGACCAGTAGCTTTTACCAATATAAAAATAGGCGAGTGTTTCGTTTGCATAATCTTTGTTGCGTTTTAAGCTTGGTAATACTATTGTTAGTTTCTTGACTGCATCGCTATAATTGTGATTGAAATATTGATTTACTCCTTCTGATTGAATAAAATAATACTGCATTTCTAAATTTTTTAGGCGCAACCCCTCACTGAGCCCCATTTGATTCATCTGGCTGGACAGTTTGTATTTCCCTATGTGATTGTAACAAAGGCCTAAAGAATGAAGCGAATTCAGATAAGCACGGTCATTTTCGTCTTTGAAATAGTTGACACATTCTTTGAACAATGCGATGGCTTCATGATAAAATCCGAGATAAAGTTTAATAAGGGCAACAACATATTTTACCTTATAAATGAGGTATTGGTTGTTCGTTTTGGAAATGTACCCGTCTGCTATCAGGTAATAATCCAATGCTTTCTTATGTTCTTTGAGATCATAATAGATTATTCCTTTTGTCATGAATGCCGAGCCAATTAATTCAATGTTCGTTGTCTTTTTAGCTGCCGTGACCATGCTATCGGAATATTTAAGCTGCAATTTTAAATTGCTTTTATAGATCAGCACTTTATAGGCCATTGCCATTTGATCGAAATTCTTCTCCTTTTTAGCTTTTGTCAACCAAGAGTGCGCATACAATAGTTCTTTACTGCTGTCCTGTTCATTATAGCGTATGTTTTTATTAAAATATTCATAGTCTTTGGATTCAAGACTGTCTGGAATTACAAAATTTTTTTGTTGTGCTTTTGCATATTGGCACGCACAAAGCCATACTATGAGTACGCATTGGTTTGTGATGCACCTAATAAATTTGGACTTAGTAATTGGCAATTGTATGATTGATGTAATTAAAACTCTGTTCAATGTGTAATAAATATGGCTAAAATAAAATAATTGATTAAGAGAATTACCTTAGTTAATGATCTTTTTGTCTTTTAAATGTAATGTGTTGATTGATTGGAAATTATTGTGTAATACTAAATATTTAATTCGAGAATTGCACACTACAGATTCGGGAATTGAACAGTTATTGACTTGCCGAAGGTATAATGAGCCGTTAGTTTTGCCCTGAATTCAATCGGTTCTGTTATGAGCATTACCGGCATCAACACTGTTCAGATTACCCCGGGAGAAATGAACTGATTAAAAAAATCAGTAACATTTAAAACATTAACCAAAATGAAAAACATCAATTTATGCCGTCTCACTTTAATTTTCTCGTCTTTTTTATTTACACATTACTCCTATAGTATTAATTTTTCATCGGATTTAAGTTTTTCAAAATGTGCTGTGAGTTCCAAGGCCGAGAAAACTTACAGTAAATCTAATAGTGATATAATACCCATAGATTTAAAGAATGAATATGTAACCGAATGCTACAGCAATGCGCCAAGATCAAGTAACTTGTATGGGAATATATCAATTAGTGATGTCACAACTGGATCTGTAAACCCTATTGATCCAGACTGGCGCAAACTCATAGCGCATTTTTATTGATTAGAAGCTGTGATGCCAAAAACGCGAAGACATACAGCGGTTGGTATTGTAGATTAACGATAAAAATAATTAAACTCCGCTAATAACTTAGTATAAATGCTAAGACCGAAAGGCTGCTCAAATCGAGCAGCCTTTTTTAGTTTTCATCTGCATCGTCCATGCGGATTATGAGTTTGTTTTGGAGTGTATTCAGAAATTTTGTTCTATCTGATTTTCTGTTTCGGATTTCTAGAAATACTCTGTGGAATTGTCCTAAATTAATATTAAATATGGACTCGAAAAAGGTTGTGACTTCTTTGAGTCCTGAGACTCCGTTATTAAAAACGCCTTCTGTATGAAGTGCGTAGATCAATTCAATCAGTTCGACTTTTGATCCTGTCCATTTTTGTCTTTTAACGATTGGTGAAGATGATTTTGTTTTTATTGCCTTTTTTTCTAATTTTTCGATTTGTTTTTCCAGAAAAACCTTTATCTCATTATTTGCTAATATTTGTGCCACTTTATAATCGTGTGAAGTAGTGAAGCGATGATCTGCCTGAAAATAAGAGCTATCCAGCATTAGCTTCAGATCGTATTTTTCCCTTGTGAAATATTTGCTGTCCAAACAATTATTACCTGTACGGTAATAGCGGTAAAATTCTTTATTTTCCTCAAAAAACATTTTAAATTTTAGGAGTTCTGCTCTGTAATATTTGCGTATTGTTTTTTTAGAACCTAATGGACTGCAGGTTTCTATGCAATAGATCTCGTTGTAATAGATTAGTTTGGCAACAAACTTTGGTTTGATATCACGGAAGAATTCTATTTCTTCTTTTTTCTTCAGGTATTTGTATTTTATAAAAGATGCTTTTAGATCATCTAGTGAATCAATGACGCATTTAATTGATAATTCTGCAGTTTGTATTGGGTTTTCTGTTTCCAGATGGATTCGTTTTAATTGATGCTCCAGTTCGGACATCAAGGATTCGGCAAACAATTTCATTAGGGGTGTTTAAGATTTACAATTGGGGCGATTCTGTTAATGAATTGGAGGGCAAATCTATTTTATGGTTTGTGGAGGGGCAAGTGCTATGTTGTGGGATTCCCGAATTGAATAGTGAAATTCCCGAATTGCATAGTGGTTGGAGAAGGGAGATTGTAGATTGCAGGTTGGAGAAGCAAGAAGCAAGAGCAAAGACGCGAGGTTTTTATTTTAAATTTTGAATTGCTTCATCTGTTCGTTAACGCTCGGGTTTTAATTTTGAATGGAGGATTGTGTAAATATTTTAGGAATTATAAAGAAGATAATTCAGTCTTTTGTCATGCTAATGTTGTGTCTTTATGGTAATCTGTATTATTTGAACCGCGTTGCCAGCGCTTTATTTAGTTCTTATAAGTAAATAGGTACTCGTACAAATGAGCACTATAGGGGATGTAAATGTCGAATCTTTATGGAAAACTATTTATGAGAACTGCGTTGAAAACGCTTTATTTAGTTCCTATAAATAATAAGTAGGCACTCGTTACAAACGAGCGCCAGATGGAGGGGATAGGGCCGAAAAGTTAGCAATGGTGCTTATTGTTAGCGATTCGGTTGTTGTGATTATAAATTTATCGTGTTTGTGCATTTAGGGTAATTTGTACAACCTAAAAAATTGCCAAACTTCCCACTTTTTTTTGTCATAAAACCGCTTTTGCAATTCGGACAGAGTAGGGTGTTCTCTAAAATTTCTATATTGTTAAATGTTTGATTACAACTTGGATAATGCGAACAACCTAAAAAATGATTGTTTTTAAAAGAGTTAAGTCTAATTACAAGATTTCCTGTTTGACAATACGGACAATTTGTTTTGCTTAGTTTTTCATTGTTTGCAGTAAACAAATAGTCGTTTTCTGTTATTAATTCTTCCGCAAATAATGAAACATCAGTTGGAATTAGTAACACAACTTCGTTTTTTGTTCTTGTTAGTGCTACATAAAACAATCTTCGTTCTTCTGCAAAACGATATTCTTCATCATCACTGAGTAATAACGATAACATCGGGTCGTCAGCCATTTTGTTAGGAAAACCAAGCAAGTGATTTTTTAGGTTTAATAAAATTACATTGTCCGCTTCTAAACCTTTTGATTTGTGCACCGTTATGTATTTAATGTCAATGTCTTCAAAGTCTTTTATTTCTAATTTATCACTTCGTTCGTAATACTTTATTTTGCTGTTTGGCGTGAGCTTGATAAATTCATTTATGTCAAAACCATGACGACCTAAAACCAAAATAGGCTTGTTGCCATTTTTGTCTATTAGTGCCTGAATTTCATTTATGAAAATATCTTCGGCATTGTCTTGTGAATAATAAACAAACTTGATTGGGTTTTCCAAAGGTTCTTTTTTTGATTTTGGATTCTTTTGGATTTGTTTTTTGTTCTTTTGAATGTATTTAGATGTTATGTCAATGAGCGATTGTGAGTTGCGGTAGGTTTGCTCAATGAATAATTGCTCGTATTTACCAACGTACTTTTCAAAATTACTAAACAAAGAAATGTCGCTACCTGCAAAACGATAAATAGATTGCCAATCGTCGCCTACACAAATTAGTCTTGCGCCTGATAACTCTCGAATTTCTTTGATTAAATTAAATCGAGAATATGAAATGTCCTGATATTCATCAATGATAATATACTGATATGTATATTGTAGTTTGTTTTCTTTTATGAGATCAGCTGCCTGATTTATCATATCATTAAAATCAATTTCATTTAATTTTTTAAGTGTATTGTCATATTTTTTTAGAATTTGAAGTGAAAATTTTAAGAAAATCTTTTGTCTATCAAGCATAAACTCATTTCGTGCTTTATTACTGTCCAAAAACAACGATGTTATTGAATCATAGTTTAATTGCCTTGATTTACTTAGGTTGATAAAAGTCTCAATAAGTTTAGTAATTTCTTTTCCAAAATTTTTGTCGTTGTCCGTAACTTTTGTGTAAATACTTTTTATATCTCTTGGCTTGAAAACTACATTTTCGTTTTGCAGCATTTCTTTTAGTTTGTCAAGCAAAACGTTGTTGCGATTGTAATAGGAATATGTTTCTAGAAGTTTGGTATTGTTAGCCTTGTGAGTTTCTCTTTTTAACTCCATTTCCTCGACATATTTTTTTTCATTAAATGGCGTAAGCCATTTTGCTCCATTATTTTCGTCAACGCCAAAATGTTCTAAATAAATGTCGTAGTCTTTTAAATAAAAATCGGGTCGATACATTGTATTGCCAAAAAGATATGGTTTTTCATATTCGTACTCAATGCCGTTCAAGTAGAAAAAATTTGCAATAGTAAGTTCTTCAACACTTTTTACTTTTTCTCCCTGTATAGTATCAAGCGATGCTTTCGCCACTTTGTTTAATGGTTCTGGTTCGCATTTAGATCTTAAAGTTTGAAAATCAATACCTTTTTCAGTGTCTAATTTCTCGCCAAGTGAATCGTAACTTTCGTTTTCTTCTGGAATATTCATATAACAAGCAACGTATACGATGTATGCTTTTAATGCTTCTGCATCGTTAAAAATTTCGTTTTCTAAATACTCTTTGACTACTTTGCTTAATGTGTTTTCATTTGTTACCGCAGGCATCGTTGCTTGGTGTTTTTTTATAGTGTCGTAGCCCAATTTGTGAAAAGTAGTTGCGCGTGCGCCAAGTCCGATGTTTTTTAGTCTTTCATTTAATTCCTCAACGGTTTTTTTTGTAAAAGAAAGCAAAAGTATGTTTTCGGGCTCAACATTTTTCTGCTCAATTAGGTATTTTACTTTTCCAAGAATTGTCAAGGTTTTTCCCGAGCCCGCACCAGCAATTATTAAGTTTGAATATTCGTCGGTTATTAGTGCAGTTCGTTGCTGGTCGTCTAATTTTTTGCCTTCAACATCGTCAAAATAGATACTTAGTTTTTCTTTTTGAGATAAAACGTAGTTATTGTTGTAGGTTACAATGTAGTTGTCAAAGTCTTGAAAGGCATCATTAAACTTTTTTACATTTTCTTCTTTGTTGTAATAATTAGATTTGTTTTTAAAATATTGTCCAACAGCAGAAAACTGTGTTTTTATGTGGTCGCGTTGAACCCAAGTAAGATAGTCATCAAATCGTTGTATCGTATCGAAAAACGCAGCAATTTGTTGTAAGTTTGATAAGTAAGTAGTGTCTTGATATTTTTTCTTTTCTGTTACTAGTCGGTAAACAATTAGAAAACTAATTGTTACAACAGAAATGATAATCAGAGTCAATATCATATTTCATCTTCTATTTATGAGGTTTGATTACAATTTATGATAGTTGTCATTGCCTGAGTGATATGTTGTTATAAAACAGTGACTTATGTGCTAAATTAAGTCCATTATTCGGATTTTCCAAATCATACAAATACAAAACCAACTTTACATTAAGCCAATTGCCCAAATCTGTTGTAGTAGCGTAAATAACATTGAATTATCAAAATATTCCGGGAAAAAGTCAGGAGATTTTTATTGCGGTTATGGCTTTCAAGAACTTAAAATAAAAACACAAAGTCATGAGACTTCGTGGAGCGGGGGTCATGAGACTTCGTGGAGCGTGGACATTTGTCTAGCGTAGAGATTAACACTTTGTGGATCGGGGTTAGAAGGACGTTTTTATGCGTTTGATGTTTAAGTTAAATAGTACACTTTAAATATTCATAATAAAAATAAGACAATTTTTATTATCTTTAGATTTTGTAAAAAATTTTAAAAAAAAAGAATCATAGAATGAGGAGCGCGTAGTATTCACTGAAAAAGTCGGGAGACTTTTATCACGTTTATAGTTTTCAAGAACTTTCAAAAAAAAAACAAAGTTATGAGACTTTGTAGAGCGGAGAATTAAACAACTAACCGACATAATATGGAATCAGAAATCTTAATTAACAATGGAATTCAAGGAGAGGAAACGACTGTTTATTTTATATCGCAAGATGCCGTGTTTCCTCAACTAAGACCGACTTGCTACATTGAAAATCTGCAACAGGGAGACCAGATTTTAAGGGTATGGAGTGAACAGTCTTTGCTTTATAATGGTAATGATCGCAACGATTTATGGAATACAGTTGTAGAACTTTTAGAGCAAGCTCAGGAACAAATAATTCCTGTTCCTGTTCCCGATGTTCGTGGCGGAACACTTTTTATAAAATGTTTAGCCACTATTAAAGACAAATTCAACAGAACTCGTACAATATCAAGTCAAGTGGTACCTCATACCATTCTTGCCAAACAGCCTGTTAAAAAATATATAAGAGCACAGCTAAAATCAGATTATTTGCATGCCGTTGTATACAAACGATCAGCGTTTGAGCAGTTTACCATTGACGGAGAGCCTATATTTGACAACGGAGTTGGATTATATCGCATTAGTAAGCCTTCAGTATCGGAAATCTGGAATTGGAAATTGAATGCCGAAACCGCCAATACTGATTTTGAAAAGCGCAAAGTAATAGCCAGCCAAATACCCGAAAAATACAGAAATGAGGATCCCGATTTATACAAGGGTTTACCCGATTTTACTCTAAAACAAATAGAGCTGGAAGCTTTACAGTCTTATGGTACGGGTAGCTATCATATTCCTAAAAAATCGGGACTTAGCAGAAAATGGCATTGGGTAAAGGGGACACAGAATGATGACTATGCCGATGCATGTTTAAACTTGCTTAAAGAAGTGTCTGCTGGAAAACCGCCTGTTGGTTGGGATTAATATTGTGTAAAAAGTTTGATAGGTTTTGTTATAAGCTAAGAGAGATAGTATTCATAAAACAATCACGGAGAAAGTCGGGAGGCTATTATCGCGTTTACAGTTTTCAAGAACTAAAAAAAAACAATGCATGAGACTTCTTGGAGGGGAGTGTGAAGCTTTGAGTTCAAAAAAAGCAAGTCACTTCGTTCGTATAGAAATTATATGCATCGGTATTGTCTTGTTAAGATTAAAGATTTTATTATATATTAGGGTTAGTAAAACAAAGGATATGAAATAATAATTTATTGTAATTCAGAAATATAGATGATGATTAAGTAAAGATAAGCATTTGCTTTTATATCATTTATTCAAATAAAAAAGGCAAAAGTAATGAGACTTTGAGGAGCGAGTTAAAAGCCTAAATAAATAGTTTGTAACCAATAAAACATCCATATCTATGAAAAAAAAATACCCTTTTTTATTATTTTTATTTTTACCATTTTTAAGTGTTATTTACTGTCAGAACCAACTTAAAAGTCCATCATTAACCTACCCGTCGGGTAAAATTGATTTAGATGGAAAAGAAATTTTATTTAACGATAAAATGCTTAACATTCTTTTTGCTAATAAAGTAGGGACAGCATTTGGTGGTTCAAATGATTTGTCTCTTCAAAAGTTTTATGCATCATTGGATGCAGATGACAAATCAATTGCAATAGGTGGTAATTTTGATTCACGCAGTGGTGATGAATCCAAAAAACTTAATTGGGTTTTCTCAGGAGGCTTTAAGATAAAAGCCAAGGACAAGTTTGCGACAATATATAAAAATGGAGATTTTCAAGAGGATAATATTGGTGCTACACTAAAAGTATCATTGATAGGCAATGGTATCATTAATATTACTTCTACAAAAAGCAATCAAAATAGATATGAAAATGTTCTACAAAATAGAACGTATTTGTATGATAAATACAATAAAAAAGCCTCTAAATTCAATACTGATGAGCTTCCAGATTTGATTTTAAAAAATAAGACTTTAAAGGTTACAAATCCTGATGAAAAAGATATAAATAAAGTTATAGAAGAGAAAGAAAAAGAAGATTTTATAGCGTTGGCTAAAGAAGAAATTGATTATCTAGAAAAAAATAAAATGTATCATTTTTTATGGAATCATTGGTATTCATTTGAAATATTTACTCCATTTGGCGAAAATAAATACAAAACAACAAATGACATTGTAAACAATCCTTTGGAAGATATTGATTTTTATGCTTTTACTGCTACTCTATCAGGTAATACCATGTTGGAATATTCAAGAGGCCAATCCATTTTTATAAAAGGAAAACTTAATTTAAAAAACAACAATAATGTTATTGTTGATAATTTGACAGCTACCCCTTTTCAAACCACAACACTTGGATATGGTGGTATTACAGTTGTTACAAATTCAGATGATGGATACAATACTGATTTTAATCAATTTCTAACAACATCATTAACAATTGAACCTACATTTTTTTTCTGGAAGAATACAATAGGTTTTAGTCCTTCCATTGAATTTAACTTTGGTGAGTATGATAAAACCAATTGGAAACTAGGTATCCCCATCAGTTTAAAAGATAAAGAAGGAAAGCCAAAAGTAAATTTTGAAATACAATGGAAAGAAGTAAATACTTTCACAACCAGTACACATCTACTCGGTATAAGCGCTAACTTCCTATTCGGAGAATTAATTAACTAAAAACGGGTGGAGTTGAACACTTCAAGTAGTAGTGGCATGAGCCTTTGTGGAGCGTTTGGGTTCCAAAGATATTCGTTGTAAAAGTCGTGAGACTTTTATCCATTTACGATTTATAAGAATTTCTAAAGAAATGCAAAGTCATGAGACATATGCCTAGCGTGCAGAAATAAACAATTTGTAGAGCTGAGGTCATGAGACTTCGTGGAGCGGCGATGTAGTAAAAAAACTTATTAATGAATGGGAGGACATTAAGAAGATAGTTAGAAAAAATAAAACACCTTTTGCTTTCAGAGGAACATCCAGAACAAAATTTGAAAAAATGGATTAGTTTTTCATTTTTCAAACCTGTATTTAGTGCATATAACTTTATTTATGTTTGCGTTGCGGGCACGAGCGGGACGCTCACGCTAGCAGGGGATGGTCGGAGGTTAACAATCCTAACACTTCTGTTAATCACTATTTGCCCAGTATAAACAATCTTTAATTTTAAGCTAAAATCCGACTATTGACTTAGCGGTTGGCAGAAGATTTTTCAATTTATTTTAAATAAAAAGGCAATATTTGACAAACAAAAATTGCCTTTTTATTAATTAATGAAATCTTCGTTAATCCAGTAAATCACAACTGCCTCCAAGATTTATAAATCCTTGAGTACCACTTGTAGTTGTGCCGCCATAATAATTTGTATAAAAAGCTTTTCGCTTTTTTATTGTACCATTTGTACATCTTCTTGTAACTTCACAATATAATGTAAATCCACTATTTAACGGACCTTCTGGATTTGCTATTACGTAAGAATTATTCGTGAGACTGCCAAAAATTGGTGCGTGATTATGTGACCAAACAAAAGTATCACCAGATTGTAAATTGTCTAATTCGAATCTCCAATATGGATGCCCACCCGAAACCGCTAAAGTACATCTAATTACTGGATTTGGACAAGCACAATCTCCACTACTACCTCCGCTAGGGGTGGCTATATTTAATATTGTATTACAAGTTTGAGCAGTTCCACCAGAACCAGCTGCTGATAAGGTTCCGCTTATAAAATTTGCGAGATAGGTTACAGTTACGGTTGAACCATTTGCTGTTATAGTTGCACTTCCAGCTGGATTGGGGCTAATTGTCCAAACAATATTAGTTGCTGTTCCTGTGTTATTTGTATAGCTATAAGTAGCAGATGAACCTGCTGTTACAACTGCATTTCCCACACTCACAACCGTTGTTCCAGTAATATCACATATAGTCTGAGCTATATTCTTAGTTTGGGCTAACTTCTTTGTACTATTTACTTTCGATGAACTTTTTGGTTCTTGTAACTGCTCATTCTCACTTGAACAAGCAATAAAAACAGCACTTAATGTAAACGCTATTAAAGCAAGAATAAAATAATTTTTTAAATTTTTCATAATTTATATATTTCCCATTTGCAACACTATGTTGCCATAAAGACGAAAACTTTAGGTATGTTTTAAGGTTAGTTTGTTCCGCCTGTAGAACTAGTTTTTTAAAATATTTTGCAGAAATTATAACCAGATATAGTCTTTTAAAAATGTTTCAACTAAACATTTTTATGTTATCATTGTGTCATGCTGCTCAAATTTATTAATTTTTATATTTTATTTGCCTTTTAAATTTAGTTGATGCTTATCAAGGGATCTAATTATCACATAGATATAATCTTTACCATTGTTTAGATCACATGGCAAGTTTATGATGTTTTAATTGAATACACAATACCCACTTTTGGTGATATTGTAATTATTTTATTATTTTTTTTGCATTTTAAAATTGACAATGACCAAGTAAATATATTGGAATGTGATGAAATATATTTATTTCTTGATTTGGATTTAAAAACACTTATTTGAAACAATCTGTGTTAATTTTTTTGAGTACCCTCACCCTCTTCTCTCTCCAAAGGTGAGGGAGAGAGAATTGCAATGATTGCTATTTGGGAATGATTTGACTGACTCCGGAAGAAGTGAGTTGAAGTGTAGTATGGAAACTATAGTTATAAATTTAGAATATTCTCACCGCGGCCTTCTCCATAGGACAGGGCGTAGAAGTACGAGTAAATATATTTTAGTGTTGGATTAAGCTAACTATGGTTTCTCGGATCCCTGTAGTTCTTTGGGGTTGTTTTAAGTTGTTGATATATTTTGTAGACGGATTGCAAATTCGCGCTATCGGTTTGCAAGTCTTGAGACTATGCGAAGCGCAGCATTTAAAATATCGCAGAGCTAGTATAAATGCGAACACTTCGCGTAGCGGGGAACAGGACGTTTTCATGAGTTTATATGGTCAGTGCGCAAATCCTTATTGTGATTATGAAGGGAAAAAGGCGGTCACGGATTACTGCGTGAGTTCACTTCGTTCGTGTGCAATTCCGTGTCATCGGGCTAATTTTTTAGGACTGTCTAATTTGAAATGCCTTATCTTTTAAAAATAATATTGAATCACTTTACGTACTTATTAATTATATAATGCGTTACGGGCTTTAAAGCATTATCATTCTCAGGATGTCTTCCATGGGTATTAAAAAAGTCAATCCCATTTTCTGTTTTGGCATACCAAATTATAGCTTCACCATTTTTAAAAAAGGTGGTAGTATCGCAAACGTGAACCTTTTTAAGGGGTAAAAGACTTTTATCTAAAGGAATTATTTTAAATTTTGCTGAATTATTGGGTAACTCGCAATCAACATTTTCAAAGTGATCCCCTGACCACTGCATACATTGCTTCTTTTGAAATGCAAAATAATAAGTAGTTATCAGGCTAACAATCAATAATAGTATTAATACCTTTTTTTCATGTTTTTTTTGATAAAAGGACTTATTGAAAAATTGTATTGTATCTGGATATATAGTAACTTCTTCAGTTACTTCATGCCCCTCTTCAACTTCTTCACTTTTTCTGCCAGGATTATTTCTTTCACTTTTTGAAAATTTTAAAAATGGTCTTGGTTGAAAATCCACCAAAATTGCAGCCAGATTTATGGCTTCAACATCCATCAAATTAGTTTCTCCTTTAAAGAAGGTTTCAATAGGTCTAAATTTATCTGTTTGATCTTTTAATTTACCACTACAACTTGGACTAAAATCAAATCTAAAAAAAGAAGAAAAAACATTTAAATCGCTTTGATCTTTTTTTGATTTGAAAATTTCCAGGCACAAACTTCTTAGTTTGGCACGAGAAGGGTTTATAAAAATACTGGAATGCGCCCCACTTTTTTCTGTTTCATATTTTGCTTTTATGGCTATTTTATAATCGTCTAAAGTATTGTTCTCCATAAGCTATTGGCATTTTTTAGGAATTTTCAGGAATGTCTAGGAATTGCAGGAATTATAGGAATTCCCGGTTAATATATGAGAAAAAGCATCTTTTCTTTGCCTCAGAATTAGTCATTGTCCAATTCGCGATAAATGTACAAAACTAGTTCAATTAAAAGTGTGGCTGAACAGTGTAGTTTGTTTATCCGGGAAGTATAAATGAAATTATACTGTTTTAGCCCACTTCACTTCCCAAAAGTAAAAAACAATTTTTAACGGCTAGCCCATTCAGGGTAATGATTCGATTTCAAAATCGAACAGCCCAACCTATGTCCAATTTTTAATTCTAAACCCATGAAAAAAATATTTTTAGTATCGTGTTTTATCCTTGCAAGTGTAGCAATGACATCTTGTACCAGTGATGATGTTGAAACAACTCCAAAAACCAGTAAACAGCAAGTAATTGCTGATGGCGATGGGCAAAGCGGACAAATACCGGTAACCCCTCCAAAGCCTTAATTCTAGGATATTAATTCAAAATCATTACGGTTTTAATTAATTTAAGTAATTTCGGGGAATGATAACAAAAAAGTTACATTTCCCGAATTTTTATTTATCGCTTATAGTTCTATTGGCTCTATTTGGCTGCAATAAAAAACCGCATATAATTAAAAATGAGAAAAATAATACGGCATATCAAATCTACATTGACTATGCTGAAAAATATTTCGCCAATTCACAATACAACCGCGCCTTTTTTTATTATAATAAATCAAAACTCGCCTGTAATCCATCTGAAGAGAAAGTCAAAATCATTTATTCCTTACTGAGAATGTCAGCTATTCAGCAAATCCAAGGCGATTATGCGAGTAGCGAAACCAGTGCGACAGAAGCAATATCATTTTTCAACAAAAAGACTGACAATCAATATAAAATTGCGATATATAATATTCTAGGCATTAACTATAAAAGCCTTTTTGATTACGAAAATGCCATTTATTATTACAATCAAGCTCTTAATATTGCTGAAGATGAATTACAAAAAACAATACTTAAAAATAATATTGCTGTTATTTATATAGATAAGCAGAATTATGAAGGTGCTATACAAATTCTTACCCCTTTACTATCTGTAAAAGAAGTCTTAGAGAACAATGAAAATTACGCACGCGTCCTTGATAATCTAGGATTTTCCTATTTCAAAACTGGAAATTCTAAGAAAAGTATGGATTATATCAATCAGGCTCTAAAAATTAGAGAACAAATAAAGGATGATTTTGGACTAACTTCTTCCTACCAACATTTATCCGAGTTTTATAATCAGAGCAATCCAGCATTATCATATCATTATGCCCAATTATCCTATGGAAAAGCCACCAAGGTAAATAATGTAAATGATCGTTTGAAATCCTTAAAACTATTAATTAAAAGCAGCCCCGAAAATCAATCCAAAAAATTTACAGACAACTACTTCCGTATCAATGACAGTCTCAATAAAGCAACTCAAAAAGCCAAAAATCAATTTGCTAAAATCAAGTACGATTCGACCAAAGAAAAAAATGAAAATCTAGTTCTAAAAGCCCAGAAAGCAGAGAATGCCTTAGAACTGGAACAACAGAAAAACAAAAATTATATTACCTATTTTTTTACTTTTTTAGGGATTATATCAGCTTCATGCTATTACTATTATTGGCGGAAGAAAAGCAAAAAGGAAAAACAAAAAGCAGTTTATGAAAGCGAAATACGAATATCCAAAAAACTGCATGACGAGTTAGCCAATGATGTTTACCAAACAATGGCTTTTGCAGAAACTCAAGATTTGCATAACCCAATTAAAAAAGAAACCCTACTGGTAAATCTTGAAAAAATATATGCCAGAACCCGAAACATTTCAAGAGAGAACAGTAAAATTGAAACGGGTAACAAATTTGAAGAAGAACTAAAAGAAATGCTATCGGGTTATAATAACAATCAAGTAAAAATAATTATTAAAGACAATGGCGATATCAATTGGTTAAAAGTCCCACCCGAAAGAAAAATTGCCTTGCACAGAGTATTGCAGGAACTTATGGTCAATATGAAAAAACACAGCCAGTGTTCTTTTGTAGTTGTAAGTTTTGAATCTAATGAGAAGTGTATTGAAATCAATTATTCTGACAATGGAATTGGGATAAAAGATAGTTTAATTTTAAAAAATGGTCTTCATAATGTGGAAAACCGTATTGGTACCATAAATGGAACTATTACTTTTGAAATAGAAAATAATAAAGGTTTTAAAGCTAAAATAGCAATCCCAAAATAACTACTGATTATGTTCAAAAAAGTTTTGATAGTAGATGACATCGATTTTAATGATATTGCGGCAGTACAGGTTCTTGAAGAACTTGAAGTTCCCGCAATTGCTTTTTCCAAATACTGTGATGATGCTTTATTAAAAATAAAAAAAGCCTATAAAGACAATACACCTTATGAATTACTAATTTCGGATTTGTCGTTTAAAGCGGATCATAGGGAAAATATACTGAATTCTGGTGAAGAATTGATCGCCGCTGTAAAGCAATTGTTTCCGGAGATAAAAATCATTGCTTTTTCTATTGAGGACAAATCCTATCGCATAAAATCATTGTTTGATAAATACAGCATTAATGGTTTTGTAATGAAAGGCCGCAATAGTATTCCAGAACTCAAAAAAGCGATTGAAGTTGTTTATGATGGCGCCCAAAAATACTTGTCCCCGGAATTGAACTATATTCTTCAGGACAAAACCGTCAACGAAATCGATAATTACGATATTCAACTGCTCAAATACCTGTCTATAGGCGTGACCCAGGAAAATATGGAGTCCACGTTTAAAAATGCAGGTATTACACCAAACAGCAAAAGCACTATCGAAAAGCGCCTCAACAAACTCAAAATTTACTTCAAGGCAAACAATCCGACACATCTTGTGGCAATAGCCAAGGACTTAGGATTGGTATGACATTAATTAAGCCTATATCAAAAGTTTAAAATTTTACTTTTTTACGGTTTCCCGTAAAGGAGTTCTCTGCAGCAATTTTAAGTTTGCTTTATATTCCAAAATAATATGCGAGCCAACAATCAAACAAAACCTACTGCTTCAAAATACAATGTGAAAAGGAAAAACAAACTGAAAATAGTAGCTCACAAATCAAATTCATATGTTAAGTATTTATCTAAAATCTATACGTATTTAAAGTCCATTATTATAGTTACTGGGTGTATGACAAGTCTCTTCATTTTAGGGCTGACCAATTATTTTGCATCTCTCAATTGGAAAATCAGCTTTATTCCTCTTATGGTAGCTTTCTTATTCATATTTCTCTTGAACGCTTTGAAATATAGATTCAAAAAAATCTAGTCCACCATTATTTAGATATAGAACCCATTAGTTTCTTCCAACACTTGTTTTTCAAGATTACGTAATTATGTTTCGAAAAAAGCCTCTTTACGGATTCCCGTAAGGAATTGTTTTTTATTGGGTTTAAGTTTGGGGTATTGCTAATTAAACTACGAACCCTATGAAAAAAATTGCATTACTATTTACCGTTTTCTTTTTTATGTTAAGTATTACTATTGATGCCCAAAGCGGACATTATAAAAATGGAAAAGGAAGTTCCCATAAAGGTGGAACGTATAAAAATTCAAGTACCAATAATCACTATAAAAGAAAGAAATAATGGAATATAAAGTAGTGCCCTTTGTAGCTTCTATTGATCCTAAAAATGGAACTTCAGACCATGTGGCTGAACAATTAGAAGGCTTAATAAATAATTACACAAACCAAGGATGGAAATACATACGGTTAGAGAGTGTGTCCACTTATGTGCATCAAGAAACAGGTTGTTTTGGGATTGGAGCAAAGCCCGGATATACAACTAATAGACAAATGATTGTATTTCAAAAATAAAATGAAGTATTTGATTCTTTTTATAATTCGATTGTACTGGAACTGTATTCCTAAAAGGATAAGAAAAAAATGCCTATTTAAAGTATCATGTTCCCATTATGTATTTGAGACCACAAAAGAAAAAGGCTTTTTGGAAGGATTAAAAGCCTTTCGATTTCGATACATCAATTGCAGAGGAAGCTTTGAAATTTTTAAAAATCCACTAACCAATGAAACACAAATGCTACTTCCTTCAAAAACAGTAATTAGTAGTAACGAAATAGCAGAAAGATTAATCAATTAAATTATAGCTATCATGAAAAAATATTATGTAAACCAAAATGTGCAATCCAATGGTGATCACGAAGTTCACACAGAAGATTGTCGATATGTACCAAACGTATCCAATAGGAAATATTTAGGAGAACATTCCAACTGCAAATCAGCAGTTACGGAGGCAAAGAAAACGTATTCAAAGTCCAATGGCTGTGAAACGTGCAGTAATGATTGCCATACCAGTTAAATCATGGGTTTTCGATTTCAAAAAAGAATTAACCTTGGAGGGGGCCTTGGATTGAATATTAGCAAATCAGGAATTTCTCCAAGTTTAAAAACCGGTAGAGGAACGATAAGCTCCAAAGGCTTCTCTGTTAGAACTGGAATATCTGGAGTTAATTATCAAAATAATTTTGGTAAAGCAAAAAATAGTGGTTGTATGTTGTTGGTTGTATTTACAGGTGTTGCAACATTTTTAATTTATATACTAAAATAGTCAAAATCGTGAAAAAGAAAAAAATAGTTGCGAAAGCATTCATAGCAGTATTACTGGTAGGTTTAATTATATCTTGTTCTGAAACATCAGAAACAAATTCTGCAGTGGCAGACTGTCCGACTAAAACCTGTGGTGATTTTTCATCGCAAGCTCAAGCACAATCCACTTATAACAGCAATAAAAAATGTTATAAAAATTTAGATGCTGACGGAGATGGAATTGCATGTGAAAATTTGTCTAAGTAAAAATTAAAAAAATGATAACACTAGAATTAAAAAGCCATTTTTTAAGGTTATATCAAATAGCATTATCCGACGATCAATTTGACGTGTTAGAACTTCAAATGTTATATCATTTTGCGGATGAACGTGGGATTCCGAAAGAAGAACTCGATAAACTATTTCTTAATCCAATCAATACCGAGCTGAGTATTCCTGAAAATTTAGACACAAGAATTGAATACTTATATGATTTTGCCAAAATTATATGGGCCGATGGAAAGATAACGGAAGACGAAGTAAATATGCTCAAGAAGTACTGTCGGAAATTTAACTTTTTGGATGAAAACATTAATGATCTTTCCAATTATCTCATTGACTGTGTACAAAAAAACATTCAAAAAGAAGAAATTATTAATCAACTCAATTCTTAAGTTATGAAATCACTCACACAACTATTCAGTTTAAAAAAAGTTGACGAAGCTCCGAAAAATAGTATTGATGAAAATGAAAATGACAGGGAGCAAATACGAATCACCTACTATCAAAGTGGCTTTGCGGCATCAATAAAGGCGACCGGAAAACCAATTGTTTTAAAAGCATGTCTTCAAAATTTATACATGAGTTTTGAAGATCAATGCCGGAAACAAAAATTAGAACAAGACAGCTTAAAACAGCCTTATAGAGAGGAGCAAGAAAAAAGCAGAACTGAACTAAAAAAGTGTGAAGCTGCAATAGGAATTTATGAAAAAAAAGAGCAAGATCTTAATGAAAATATAGATCTAATAAAAAGTGAAATAAGCGATGTAAAGCGTAATCCTGAAAAATTTGGGATTGAAGAAGGCAAAGGACTAAAGGCACATTTTTATATCGGACTAATCTTATTGCTTCCTATAACTCTATATTTATTAGTGTTTTATATATCTGCTTCTTATTCTGCATTTTTCAAAGAATTTGCAAATGATAGTTTAACAGCTGCGATTTTTGATGCTGATGCACTGACAAATTCTTTTAAAGCAAGCTGGCTTGAAGGCGTTTTAGTCATTACTATTCCTTTTGTGTTTATGGGATTAGGTTATGTCATTCATATGGTGCAAAAAGGAAAGGGAATAAAAAATATTTTAAGAATTGCCGCCTTATTTATTACAACATTTTTGTTTGATTCACTTTTGGCCTATGCAATTGAGAAAAAAATATATGAATTCAATAAAACTACTGATTCCTCTCCTTATAATTTAGATATAGCATTGGGCGAAGCTGAATTCTGGATGATCATATTTGCCGGATTTGTTGTTTATGTTATCTGGGGACTTGTTTTTGATTTTGTAATGAAAGAATTTGAAAACATTGATAAAATTAGGGCTTACATTCGAGGGCAAAAAGAGAAACTTATTGATTTAGAAAAACTAAAAACGGAATATAGTAATAAGGTCAATGATTTTAGACAGCAAATCGTAGGCATTACTGGAAAAATTGCTGAACTGCAATCTAAAATAGATGGTTTTGTCTTTCCGATTAAAGAATATCTTCATTATCATCATCAGTATAAAGAAGGATGGTTTCAAGCCATTAACACTGAAATAGCTTTGCCTCACAAGGAGAAAACAGAATTATTGGAAAATTGTGATCTGTTATCGATAGAGCATTTGGACAAACTAAATCTAATTGATCCTGATTTTCAACATTTGGTCTATTCTAAAAACTAATCTTATGAAAACTATTTTAAAAATTATTTTAGTATCCTTTTGTATCTTTACGGTATCTTCATGCAAACAAGATTCCGAAAAAAAGAATGATAAAACTATAGTCAATCATCCTATTCACGATAATTATAATATTAGTATACTTCTTGATTTATCGGACAGAATAAGTATCAAAAAATATCCTAATGCAGCAATGGAATATTACCAAAGGGATTTGGGCTATATAAAATCCATTTCTGAAGCCTTTACCCAACACTTGAGATCAAAAAGGATAAGACAGATTGATGATAAAATGCAATTGTTTTTCAATCCAGAACCATTAGATCCCGAAATTAATTCCATTTCTAAAAAATTAAGAATTGCTATTGATAAAAATAATGCATCCAAAGATTATTTGAATTCGATAAATTCAAATTATGCCTCTCAGACCTCAAAAATATATGAGTTTGCGATAAAAGATGATAACTATATAGGCTCGGATATATGGAGCTTTTTTGAGAGCAAAGTGAAAGATCAATGTATAGATGATAAACACAGAAACATACTTGTAGTTTTAACTGATGGATATATGTTTTATGAAGATACTAGAATAATTGAAGAGAACTTGACTACATATATCACACCGGAACTCATTCGGAAAAACGGATTGAATAATAAAGATTGGAGTGAAAAGTTTCAAAATAAGAATTATGGTTTTATAAAAGCAAATGATGACTTATCCAATCTTGAAGTTCTCGTTTTAGGAATAAATCCAAACAAAAACAATCCTTATGAAGAAAAAGTAATCAGAGCCTATTGGAGTAAATGGTTTGCAGCAATGAAAATAAAACATTTTGAAATTAAAACCGCAGACTTGCCTTCTAATATGGATACCATCATTAAAGACTTTATATTGGATAAAAATCATTAATAAAAATTAACCCCGTTGATCAAAATGTTAGGCAAGTTTAGAATAGTCTTCGTAATATTATTTTTGGCAACTGTTGGTTGTAAAAAAGAAAAGCCTCCTCAAAAAAATAATACGTTTTATAAGGAGGTTATCCAACCAAATGACCGAAAAACGATTACTCCCGAAGAAGCAAAAACGTATCATAATGACACAAATCGTCAATATGAATACCGCACTGGTAAACCAGGTCATTATGAGTATAATTATGATGTAAGTGGCTGTAATGCTATTGGAGATTCCGTATCTGGGAACATCAATATTCAAGGAAAATACGGAGCCGGTATACTAACCAATACAAAGGGTGGCGAAATTGAAATTACTGCAGAATGGATTGATTATGGCAAACTAAAAGCTGTTGACAAGGCAGGGAATGAATACCATCTAGAAGTGAATTAATTCTACTAACGCCAAAATAATTTAAATGAAAGCTACTATAATCCTCCTTTTTATTTTTCTCGCTTCTTTTCATCCCGCCGAAACTAAAGTTTATATCTGTGGGCCAACGGGAGCAAAGAAATATCATTATACCGAAACTTGTCGGGGGTTGGCTGCCTGCAAACATGAAATAGTAAAAGTATCACTTTCTCAAGCGCAAAGCTACGGGTTAACATTATGTGGTTGGGAAGATTGATTTTAATAGTTTACAAACTTAATTGGGGTTCTCAGAACCTTTTTCAAATCGAATATTAAATTGTAAACCCTTTTGAAATTATTCATAATACCTCAATAGAATAAATAAAAAGATCAATTTAAAAATGGAATAAACTGTCTTATTAAGGCATGGTATATCAACAAAAAAACATTTTAAAAAATATAAATCATTAAAATTAAATAGATATGAGTGGATCAGGAGGGGGCGAATATGTACCACCACAAAGAGCAAAATTTGATTGTGAAACAAGTCAAATTATCACAATTCTTTCTAGTATTGATTTAGTAGTCTTGAAAAAACTATCTGTCGAAAATATTTTAGAAATTGAAATTGGCAAAAATGAAGCGTTGATTGTTCTCAATGCAGATGGAGAAATAATTGGATCTATAGTTCATCCTAGTACTGCTGATATTATTGAATGTATTAAAATTGGGAATCATTATGAGGCAGAAATAATTGAAATTAATTATCCTGCTTGTAAAGTAAAAATAAAGAGGTCATGATTTCAGTAATTGGTGGCACATATCGCGAAATAAACTATGATGATATTTCAATGGATATTTATGGTTCTGGATTCAGATGCTGCAAATTTCTATTAGAAAATAATTGTGCTGTAAATTATTTCACAAGTGGTAATGATGAAGTTGTAAATTATTTAAAAGAGAACGTAAAAGTTTATACTAATTTCAAATTTGAATGCACTAAGAGCGACAATTTAATAACCTTTAAATATAGCTTTGCTTTAGATAATCCAAATATTTATCCAAGCATTTTAAGTTTAAAAAGAACAGAAAACATTCAGGTTATTAATGAAAATATTATTTGTTATGGAATGTTAGAATCAGAGTTTACTGCAAATGGGAAAAAAGTTATTTATGACCCACAAACACCTATAAAACCTAAAAAATTTAGTGAAATTGGTAAGGCGGAGCAACTTATTTATATTGTCAATTTAAATGAGGCAAAGGCAATTTCTTCTTGTAACGATATTGAAGATATGAAAAATTATTTTTTAAATGAAGAGAAAGCTTTTGCAGTAATTATAAAAAACGGACCATTTGGTGCTAAGCTTTTTTATAAAGACAGTGTATTCCATATCCCTTCTTTTGTTACCAAGAATATAAATAAAATAGGTTCTGGCGATGTTTTTACTTCAAGTTTTGGATATTATTGGATGATTAAAAATCTTCCACTGGAAGATTGTGCAATACTTGCATCAAAAACAACTTCTTTATATTGTGATAAGAAAGTATACATTGATTCACTGGAATTTGATTATGATTTTATTGAATTTGACGGGAATGATTTAAAGAACAAACAAGTATATATTGCTGCGCCCTTTTTTTCAATCGCGGAATTAATTTTAATAGACAAGATTAGGGATGCATTTCTTGAATTTGGCATTAAAGTTTTTTCGCCTTTCCATGATATTGGATTAGGAAATGATGAATCTATTGCTGTGAAAGATTTAGAAGGGATTAAAAACTCGGATATTATATTTTGTGTCTTTGATAATTTAGATTCAGGAACATTAATAGAATCTGGTTTTTCATTAGCTATGAATAAAAAAATAATTTGTTACCACAGAACTTGTGAAGATTCTGAATTATTAATGTTAAAGCCAGGTAAAGCAAAAATATTCCAAAATTTAACAACAGCTATCTATCATACAATATGGAATCTTTAAAAAAAGGCATTTTATTATCTGGTGGAATTGATTCAATATGTCTTGCTTATGGTATAAAACCAGAAATTGCTTATACTATTGATTATGGACAAACAGTAGCGAAAAGAGAGATATATGTTTCCCAATACATCTGTAAAGAATTAAATATAGAGCACAAAGTAATTAGTGTTGATTGTAAAAGTTTAGGTTCTGGAACTTTAGCAAATTCAAAAAATTTAATTTTTTCTCCATCTGACGAATGGTGGCCATACCGAAACCAATTGATAATTACTTTGGCTCTTATGCAAGGTATTAAAGATGGTATAAATGAACTCCACTTAGCAACAGTAAAATCAGATGGATTTCACAAAGATGGAACAGCAAAATTTTATGAATATATAAATAAATTAGTTGCTTATCAAGAAGGCAAAATATCAATTAGATGTGAAACTAATAATCTATTCAGCCATGAGTTGGCAATTAAATATAGTGTTCCCGTCGAACTTTTATCTATTGCTCATTCATGCCATGTTTCGAATATTGCATGTGGCAATTGTTCTGGTTGTATAAAACAAATGAGAGTAAGATTTGAACTAAAAATAGATTAAAATACATAATACATGAAAGTAGATTTGAATAAAACATTTACAATTAAGAGGTTAAGTGTCCTAAAATAATTTATAGGTCATTTGTACCATCCTAAAAAAATGTGATTTTCCAGAAAGAAATTAAAATGATTTGCATTGCTATTATCTTTGAAGAATTTTCTTGTTTAAAGATGCTGTTTTTAGCTTGAAAATAAACTTTTTTTCTATCTTTAAACCAGATTAACTGTGTAAGCCAATTCAATGATTAACCAAAACCCCGAACAAATCGCCAGAGACCATATCGACAGACAGTTGATCGCTTGCGGGTGGATTATACAGGATAAAAAAAGAATTAACTTAGCTGCTGGTTTGGGAATTGCCATTCGGGAATACCAAACGGATATTGGTCCAGCAGATTACGTTTTGTTTGTTGATAAAAATGCGGTTGGAATTATTGAAGCCAAGCGGGAGGAAGAAGGCATTCATCTGACTTCTGTTGAAGAGCAATCGTCTCAGTATGCCAATGCCAAACTCCGATTATTGAACAACGATCCTTTACCGTTTGTGTATGAAAGCACAGGCGAAGTGACCCGTTTTACCGATTATAGAGATCCTAAACCACGTTCTCGGAATGTATTTACCTTTCACCGACCAGAAACTTTTTTACAATGGTTAAAAGAAACAAAAACTTTACGAGCACGTTTACATGATATTCCTGTCCTGCCTATTGACGGTTTGCGTGATTGCCAAATTACTGCTATTACCAATTTAGAGCAATCTTTCAAAGAGCAAAAACCAAAAGCTTTGATCCAAATGGCAACGGGTTCCGGCAAAACTTTTACGGCGATTTCTTTTGTATATCGCTTATTGAAATATGCCAAAGCCAAACGCATTCTCTTTTTGGTTGACACCAAAAACTTGGGCGAGCAGGCCGAAGGCGAATTCCGTTCCTACACCGCCAGTGAAGACAACCGTTTGTTTACTGAATTGTATGGCGTAACCCGTTTGAGCAGTTCTTTTATTCCGAATGACAGTCAAGTGTATATCAGTACGATTCAAAGGATGTATTCTATTTTGAAAGAAACTGACTTGGACGAAAGTGCCGAGGAGGAAAATCCGAACGAAAGAACTTTCGAAACTAAAACGGCTGTTCCTGTCGGTTACAACGAAAAAGTGCCTATTGAGTTCTTTGACTTTGTAGTGATTGACGAATGCCACCGTAGTATTTACAATTTGTGGAAACAAGTCTTGGATTATTTTGATGTCTTTCAAATTGGGTTGACGGCAACGCCAGACAACAGAACCTTTGGTTATTTTAACCAAAACTTGGTTTGTGATTATGGTTATGAAAAAGCCGTGATTGATGGCGTATTAGTGCCCTACAATGTATTTACGGTTGAAACCCAAATTACCAAAGGAGGAAGCGTCATCAAACTGGGCGAAAAAGTAGACAAACGAAAACGACTCACCCGCAAGAAGTTCTGGGAATCTTTGGATGAAGATGAAGTTTATAGTGGCAAACAATTAGACAATGACATTGTAAACCCAAGTACGATTCGTACCATCATTAGAGCTGTAAAAGACAATTTACCTGCCATGTTCCCCGATCGTATGGATGAAAAGGGTATTTTCGAAGTGCCAAAACTATTGGTATTTGCCAAAACCGATTCCCATGCCGAAGACATTATCGAAATGGTACGTGAGGAATTTGGAGAAGAAAATAAATTCTGCAAAAAGATAACCTACAAGAGTGACGAAGACCCAAAATCGGTCTTACAACAATTTCGTAACGATTATTACCCACGTATTGCGGTCACGGTAGACATGATTGCGACGGGAACCGATATTCGTCCGCTTGAAGTCTTGTTGTTTATGCGCGATGTAAAAAGCCGTTCGTATTACGAACAAATGAAAGGCCGTGGAACCAGAACCTGTTCTGTAGAAGAATTGAAAGCCAAAGGAACACCTTCGGCAAAATTTAGCAAAGACCATTTTGTGATTATTGATGCCATTGGTGTCGAAAATTCGCAGAAAACCGATAGCCGACCGCTAGAAAAAGCGCCTGGCATTTCCTTGAAGGATGTTTTGGCCAATGTAGCAATGGGAAACACCTCCGAAGACATGTTGACTACCCTTGCCAATCGTTTGATTCGTTTGGAACGCCAACTTTCCGAGAAAGACAAACTCAAGTTTGCCGAACAAGCCAATGGTTTTACGATCCATCATATTGTAAAACAATTGCTCAATGCCTACGATCCTGACGCGATTGAAAAAGTAGAACAAACGACTAAAGGCGCTATGCGAGGATTTCCTCCTATAGAGATTGATGTGGCTATAGCCAAAGGAAAACAGCAGTTGATAGAAGATGCCGTTGCGGTTTTTCATAATCCTGACTTGCGCGATTTTATTGTGGATATTCGCAAGCAATACGACCAAATTATTGATGTAGTCAATATGGATGCCATTACCAAAATTGGCTGGGTAAAAGACCATGCCGAACTAGCCAAAGTGGTAATCACCGATTTCAAAGCTTGGATACAGTTGCACAAAGATGAGATTACGGCTTTGCAAATTTTTTATACTCAAGATTATAAAAACAGAAGCTTGACTTATAAAATGATTAAAGACCTTTATGAATTGTTGTTGATTGAAAAACCAGCCATTAAGTTGCCCGTTTTATGGGATGCTTACGCCACTCAAGAAGATACCGAAGCCGAAGGAAAACGGATACAGCGAATGCCAAGAACCGAAAAACCCAAACAAGAATTGGTTTTGTTGGTTTCATTATTGCGAAAAGCCATAGGAACTGATGAATGGCTAACGGGTTATGATAAAACAGTAGACCGTAATTTTCAAGAATGGGTGTTCAAGAAACAAGCGGGAACTTTAAAGTTTACCGAAGCCCAAATGCAATGGCTGCGCATGATGAAAGACTATGTAGCCAATAGTTTTAGTATAGAGAAAGACGATTTTGATTTAAGTCCATTCAATGCCGAAGGCGGCTTGAGTAAAATGTGGCAGTTGTTTGGCGAAGAAATGGATGCCATAATTAGTGAATTAAATGAGGTGTTGGCGGCCTAATAAGCTATTAATTTTATACTTAAACGTTAATACAAATAGCTATTTTAACCTAAAAGTACTTTTTGTAGTGTCGATTATAGAAATAAGTATTACTTTTGCAAAAGAATAGAGATGAATTTTACATTCAAAAATAAAGAATTAGAAAAATTATATATAACAGGAAAGTCGAAGAAATTAAAACTTCCCAACGATATAATTGATAAATTCTTTGCCAGAATACAACAAATTGAGGCTGCGAATGATATTTATGATTTATGGAATGATAAAGGGTTGAATTTTGAGAAAATGACAAATACCGAAAACTCCTATTCCATGCGATTAAAAATAAAATACCGTCTTGAAATGGATATTGATTGGAATAATGAGGAACTGACTATTGGTGATTTCATTATAACAGAAATTTCAAATCATTATTCTTAAAAAATAACGAACGTTATGGCAACTACACAAAAATTAAGACCCGCAAGAAAATTTGGACCCGGTTATTTTATTCGGGAACAGATGGAATATAGAAGCTGGACGCAAGAAGAGCTTTCAGAAGTCATTGGTATGACTATAAAGCATGTGAATAAAATTTTGCAAGACAAACAACCCATTACATTAGAAACCGCAAAAATTTTGGCCGAAGTATTTGATACTTCTCCTCAGTATTGGATTAATCTGGATTCTAACTATAGATTATGGTTGGATTCCGAGCCATCTGAAAAAGAAAAACAAGCAGAACTAAAGGCAAATCTTTATGAAAGAATGCCTATTCGGGATATGATTGCCAAAAACTGGATACCCGCTTTTTCGAGTGTTCAGGAATTGTATGCAAACCTTTTGGATTTCTGGAATACCACAACACTCGATTTTGAAGAATGGGACAAACAAATTGTGCCACTTTTGGCTCGAAAATCGGAGAACTTTAATCAATACAAAGCGTCTTATACCTATACTTGGTATCACAAAGCCTTGCATGTGGCTAGTGGTTTCTCGGTGCCACAATTTGACAAAACGGCTTTAGAGGATTTATACAATTCCATAAATGTGTATAGCATTCAAGAAAACGGAATGAATAATTTTTTAGAAAAACTAAACCAAATAGGGGTTGTCTTTTTTGTATTGCCTCATTTGCAAAAAACGTATCTGGATGGAGCAGCCTTTTACTATCAAAACAATCCTGTAGTGGTGTATACCGCCAGATACAAACGTATTGATAACTTTTGGTTTACCATGGCGCATGAAATAGCACACATTTTATATCATCTAGACGAAAACAACAGTTTTTTTCTTGATACTTTTAGTGCCGACGAAGTCAATGAGCTAGAAATAGAAGCCAACCAAAAAGCAGCCGAAAAATTGAAATACCAAGAAATCTCAGATTACTTAAAACCCAAGCTCAATTATCTTTCTAAGCAAGACATCCTTAATTGTGCCCAAGCGTTGGTAATTCATCCCGCATTGATCATAGGCAAATTGGCTCATGATAAAACCATCTCTTTTGCCAACCAAAAATTATTTAATGAAAACGTCCTGACACTTTTGGACGAAAAGTATATTGTAAATGTCACATAATAAATTACCGAAGGATTGGAAAATAAAAAAATTGGAAGATTTGTTAGATTATATCCAACCCACAAAATATATTGTTAAATCAACTGATTATGATAATAGTTACAAAACTCCAGTTTTAACTGCAGGAAAAACTTTTGTACTGGGGAAAACCAATGAAACGGAAGGCATTTTTGAAAACTTACCTGTTATAATTTTTGATGATTTTACTACTGCAAATAAGCTTGTAAACTTTAAATTTAAAGTAAAATCATCAGCAATGAAGATTTTAAAACCAAAGGATGAAAATGTAAATTTATTATTTGTCTTCTATTTTATACAAACGATAAGAATTTCATTTGATACTCATAAAAGGTATTGGATTTCTGTATTTTCTAAATTACCAATAGCTTTACCTCCTCCCGAAACCCAAAATGCCATCGTCTCCAAAATAGAAGAACTTTTTAGTGAGTTAGACAAAGGCATCGAGGATTTAAAAACCGCACAACAGCAACTCAAAACCTACAGGCAAAGTGTTTTGAAATATGCTTTTGAAGGGAAGTTGACTGAAGAATGGAGAAAAAAAGAAAATAATTTAAATACTGCCAATGCTTTATTAAAGAAAATACAAGTAGAGAAGGAAAATGAAGCAAAAAGAATAGGAAAAAAATTAAAGCCTACAAATTCGCTGACCGTTAATGACATTTTACAATTATCAAAATTGCCTGAGAATTGGAAATGGGTAAGTTTAGGTGAGGTAATTTCTGATTTAACGGATTATCACGCAAATGGAAGTTATGTTAAAATAAAAGAGAATGTACAGCTGCTTGATATACCTGATTATGCAATAATGATTAGAGCAACTAATTTTGAGAAAAATAATTTCAATAAAGATTTAAAATACATTACCGAAGATGCATACAATTATATGTCAAGAAGTAAGTTGTTTGGCGGAGAAATTTTAATTGGTAAAATTGGAAATGCGGGTAAAATATATTTCATGCCTAAGTTAAATTCTGCTTCATCACTTGCGATGAATTTATTTGCGTTAAGATTTAATGTTGATGTAAATAAATATATTCACTATCACCTATTGTCGTCCTTTTCGCGTCAAGAAATTTCAAAATATGTAAAAGGTGTTGGAAATCCAACTATTGATAAAAATTCTATACGAAGTTTAGCAATAGCGTTGCCATCTTTCGAAGAACAGCACCAAATTGTCCAAGAAATAGAAAGTCGTTTGAGTGTCGCAGATAAAATGGAGGAAAGTATTACTCAAAGTCTGCAACAAGCCGAGGCTTTGAGACAGAGTATATTGAAAAAGGCGTTTAAAGGAGAACTTTTATAACTAAAATAATATTATGACATTAGAAGATTCATTAAAGAGAGCTGCACATAAAATTTGGGATGAATTAGAGCCAATTGACCCTAATCCAAAATATCATATTCATGAAATCAGGGAGGAAGGTTTGACATCTATGGCTTTAAAAGAACTTGTACGTGCACAATGTCCAGCAATTGAGAACATAGAAATGATTGGTGCGACAAAAGAAAAAATCGCTGGTTATGACTTTGAAATAGCCATTGGAAGTAAAACTCAAGGAAAATATGTAAGAATGTTTTTTCAAGGGAAAACTTTAAAAGGAAAGAGAATTAACAGTAAATACAACGAAATTGATTTTAGTCAAACTGAAAAATTAATATCATATTCAAGAGATAAATCAAGTTTAGGTATGTACGGTTTTTACAATCATCTTCAAGAAAGCAGCCTTACATTAGCTAATCATTATAATTCTGCCACACCTTTTGATATGAAAAGTCTGGGCATTACCATTGCAGCAGCATATTCAATAAAAATGCTCCAAACTAAAGAATTTTCGAAATATCATGATAATAATGGAAGTCGTATTTCGCCGAGACTATATGCATTACGTCATTTTACTCATTTGTTCTACTTTCACAAACATTCAAATAGGCATCTTTCAGTTCCTTTTCATGAACTCTCGTATTTTACTATAGATTTTGCGGAACAAATTAATCAAATGTTTAGAATATTTCAATCTAGAAATAAAACTAATTTTTTCTTTTTCTTTTTTCCGGGATTGGAAAAGTTTTTTGAAGGAGACGATCTGATACCTATAATGACAACTAATAGTGATTATTTGGTAGAAGATTTTTACAAAAGAAATGAAAGTAAAGCTGAAAACGATTTTTATAATCCTCAAGCACTAATCATAATTGACACAGATGAAATTGAAGATGACAGCGAAGAATAATTTTTAAAGCAACATCACATTTAAAATATGTAAAACTCACAATTATATTTAATCTTTTAATTATAAAAAAATCTAATGGACATCTCACCAGACAAACAAAATATCGACCGTGTTTTTTCTAACACAACTTATCACATTGATTTTTACCAAAGGCAATATAAATGGAATGAAGAGCCAGTAAAAAGATTATTGGAAGATGTATTCTATAAATTTAATGAGGAATACAAAAAACATAAAGATTCAGATATTGCTTTAGATCAATTAATTTCAAAATATTCTTGGTATTATTTAAATACCTATGTTACTAATGTTATTGATGGAAAAATATATGTAGTTGATGGACAACAAAGACTGACGACGATTACACTTATATTGATTAAGCTTAAACATTTGGCGGAATTGCAACAATCAGAATTAATTGATTGGGTTAAAAATAAAATCTCTGGTCATACAGGATTCAAAAAAGAATTTTGGATGAATCATGAGGCTCATAAAGTTGCAATGCAAGGTTTACTTGATGGAACACCCGCAAATAGTATAGATATCTCAAGTGGGATTACGGCTCAGAATATGGTTTTAAACTATCAAATCATATCAAAATGGATGGATGCTGAATTTTCAGAAGACTTACACAAACTTGAATCTTTTATATTCTTCTTCCTAAATAGACTAGTATTGATCAACCTAGCTGTTGAACAAACTGAAGTTCCAATGGTCTTTGAAGTTATTAATGATAGAGGAGTAAGGCTAAAACCATATGAAATTCTAAAAGGGAAACTTTTAGGTCAAATAGATAAAGATGAGCTTATTAAGTTGAAAATAAATGATGTTTGGGAAGAACAAGTAAAAAAAATAAACAATTTTAGAGAAGATGAAATTGATGAATTTTTTAAATATTTCTTAAAAGCAAAACTGGCTGATACCAGGGGACTCGCACAAAAATTTGACAAGGATTATCACAGGGTAATGTTTGAAGATGAATATGACAAAATATTACAGCTTAAGCATAATGCAAAAGGTGTTAAAAAATTTATTCAAAATGATTTTATATATTATACAAATCTGTATCAAAAGATATTTAATTATTCTGTAAGTTTCAATGAATTACAACCTTACGTACACTACAATAGTTTAACATCAATGAACACTCAGTTCTTACTTATAATGTCTGCTTGTGAAATTAACGACATAGAAGAAGAAAATAAAATATTAGTAGTCAGTCGCCAGTTGGACCGTATGTTTTGTTTGTTACAACTACAAAGAAGTTATAATAGTAATTCGTTTTCAACTGAGATTTTTAAAATAAGTGTTGAATTAAGAAATCAATCAATATCTAAAATCAATGAGGTTTTTGACAAATATTTAATTCAGCATATATCTGATATAAAAGGAATAAATGTTGACACAATTTTCAATTATTCATTTTTTAAAGAAACTGGTATAGAGCTAGAAAAGCGTTTTAAGAGATACTTTTTTGCACGTATAGAAAAATTCATTGCTGATAATACAAAATTAAATATGAAACATAATTTTTATGACCTTATACAAAATACAGGGTATAAAAATGGTTTTCATGTTGAGCATATTTTATCTTATAATGATGAAAATAGAGCCCATTTCGATAATGATGAAGAATTATTTGAAAGAGAGAGAAATAGACTTGGTGGTCTGTTATTGTTAAAGGGAGCTGATAATATTTCGAGTAATAATGAAATCTATAAAAAGAAATTAAAGTCATATGCAAATACTCTTTATTGGAATGAAACCTTAAGAGAGGATACATATAAGTCAAAGCTAGACTTTTCAAAAATGATAGATAATTATAATCTAAAGTTTAGACATATGGATCAATTTGGAAAAGAAGAATTAGAAGAACGTCACAAACTTCTATTTGATTTAATTAAAATAATTTGGAATTAATAATGAGCAAAGATAATTCAGCAAACACTTCGAGTATAGTTAGTAAAGTATGGGCATTTTGTCAAACCCTTAGAGACGATGGCGTGGGCTATGGTGATTACCTAGAACAATTGACCTATTTGTTGTTCCTGAAAATGGCAGACGAATACAGCAAACCGCCACACAACAGGGAAATGCCAATTCCTGAGGTATTTGCTTGGGAAACCCTGACAACCAAAAGTGGTACGGAGCTAGAGTCGCATTACAATATTATGTTACGTGAATTGGCCAAAGAAAAAGGGATTTTAGGACAAATCTTTGTCAAGAGCCAAAACAAAATACAAGATCCAGCCAAGTTGTACAAACTCATCGCGCTCATCAATGCCGAGAACTGGATCTTGATGGGCGTGAAAGACAAAGGCGATATCTATGAAGGTTTATTAGAGAAAAATGCCGAGGATACCAAGAGTGGTGCAGGGCAGTATTTCACCCCTCGTCCCTTAATCAAAGCGATGGTCGAATGTTTGCGTCCGGAACCGTTAAAAACGATTGCAGATCCTGCTTGTGGTACGGGAGGATTTTTTCTTGCTGCTTACGACTGGATTGTCGAGCATAGAAATTTAGATAAAGAGGCTAATAAATTCTTGAAATACGAAACCTTTTTCGGAAATGAGATTGTCGCCAGTACCAGACGTTTGGCATTAATGAATTTGTTTTTGCACAACATTGGTGATATTGATTCGGATAATTTTATTTCGCCAAACGATTCCCTGATTACCGATTCGGGCACGCGCTACGACTATATTTTGGCCAATCCTCCTTTTGGTAAAAAAAGTAGCATGACGTTTACCAATCAAGATGGTGAACAAGAGAAAGAAGATTTGACCTATAACCGTCAGGATTTTTGGGTCACTACGAGTAACAAGCAATTGAACTTTGTACAGCACATCCGCACGATGCTTAAAACAACCGGAATGGCAGCCGTGGTGTTACCCGATAATGTTTTGTTTGAAGGCGGAGTGGGTGAAACGGTTCGTAATAAGTTATTGGAAACCACCGATTTGCATACCATATTGCGTTTGCCAACCGGAATTTTTTATGCCAATGGTGTAAAAGCCAACGTATTGTTTTTTGATGGAAAGCCCTCCAGCAAAGCCGTCTGGACCAAGGAAACCTGGGTATATGATTACAGGACTAATGTCCACCATACCTTAAAGAAAAACCCATTAAAACTAAGTGATTTAAAAGATTTCATAAACCTTTACAATCCAGAAAACAGACACAAACGCAAAGAAACGTATGATGCTGAAACTAACCCCGAAGGACGTTGGAGAAAGTTTACCTATGATGAAATCATTGCAAGAGACAAAACGAGTTTGGATATCACTTGGCTAAAAGACAAATCATTGGCTGATTTGGACAATTTACCGGATCCCGATGTTTTGGCTTTGGAGATTGTGGAGAATATTGAGGCGAGTTTGGATAGTTTTAGAGCGATTATAGCTAGTTTGAAATAGTAAAATTTGAAATAATAATTTATAAAATATAGTTTATGGTTTTTATACCCGTAATGGAAATTTCAGGTAAAATAATGACGCTGATAGAAGATGCAGAAAAGGAATTAATAATTGTATCTCCTTATGTTGATATAAAGAATTGGGATAAATTAAAAAGATGTTTAAAAAATGCAATTGCAAGAAAAGTAGAAATTACTTTTTATGTTAGAGAAAATGTCAAACAAGATTTAGAACCTATAAGACAATTGAATGTTAAAATAGTTTTTGTTAAAGACTTGCATGCCAAAATTTATTTGAATGACACCTATGGGATTGTATCTTCTCAAAATTTATATCAATATTCAGATATAAATTCTATTGATTTTGCCTATACTACAGAAACAGATAAAGAACGTAATCAATTGGTAAAATTAATTGATAAGTATTTAAAGAACTCAAAAGTTGTAGGAGAAACGATTTTAGATACAAAAGTGGAAGTTGAAGAGGAACTTAATAATGAGGTTATTATTGAAAAAGATGAAATCAAAAAAAATATTTTCCCTTTAAACGAGATAGATCTAATAAGAGTTAAAGAATGGTTTCAGGAAATTTTTCCTGAAATTAAAATTAACAGTACAAACCAATATGTTTATTGCAATAACTTATTTCCCTGTGGAGACGTTATGTTCAGAGAAGGATTTGAGATTCGCTTTTTTTTTAATGTAGAAAATAACGATCGATTTATAAAAATTATACAAGAACTTAGTTTTGATAATAATAATTATAAGTACGAGAGAATTTTAATTACAAAAAAACCTCAGTCTCCAATATTAATCTTTGTTCCTCAAGAAGTAACTGATGTTCAAAAATTGATATATGATTATGTTTTTATGACCAAAACAATTTTAGATAAAACGAGAAATATTAAGATTCAAAATATGTTTTACTAGTAAAGTAAATAGCAAACTACCTAAAAAATATACCTAATCAGTATCTTTTTTTTTACATCTTTTATTCCAACTATCATTATGATACCTATTCTTCAAATACTCATAAAATTCTCCTCTTAGATAAAGTCCTATAAACCATATCACAACTAGGCCTATAATTTCATACCATTCCATATTTTGACTTTTTAGTTAAGATCAAAATATGCGTTTTTATTTTTTATTTAGGATGCAATTCGGGAATTTAAATATGCAATTATGAGTATTGTAAAAAACAAAAAAGATGCCTGGGCATCTTATATCTCATCAATTGTAAATAGATCTTTAATAGAAACATTAAGTCCTTTAGAAATCATTAATAATGTTTCTAATTTTGGGTTTGTTACACCCCTTTCTACTTCTCCGATTGTTTTTTTTGCAACATTAGATATCAAACCTAATTCTTCTTGAGAAATAGGTTTCCCCGTATCAGGATTTATGACCCTTTGTCGAAGCTCTTGAATTCTAATTCCTAGTGCTTCCTTTTCTGCTATGAAATTATCGTTATTCATAAAAGTAAATTTCATTTTTAAAAAAGAAAATATAGGACACCTGTAGGTTACTTTTGAAATAATTTTATATATTTGTATTACAAATACATCATAAGATGTATTTTTGCGATTCTTCATATAAAAAATATTTGAAGCATTCGCTTTGAATCTCGTTATCGAAAACTGGCGTTTAAATAACCACGAGATGATAAGTACGATGCTCACGTCACTGGCGTGGGCTCACTTATTCGTGGTAAGGTACCGCCAGTACCCCGATAACGATATAAGCTGAGTTCCATGCCTTTTTTTATGCCTATTATTTAGGTAAAAACTCCAGCTTTTATTCTTAGCGTTTATCCCTTCATCAATTTTTATTGTCTCGCAGCAGTTTAAACCGCTAAAATCCGTATGCCTATGAAATAAATACCATCTACTTAATGCCTGTGCTGATTCGTTTTTTGAATTAGTGTTTCGGTGCAGGCTTGTTTTTTAGTTATGCGTTGTGAGTTGTGAATGCGATAAAGAAACAAGAACAAAGATGCAAGAGCAAAGAATAAAGAATTAGGATTAGTGATTTAACAATTAAAAATATGTGCCTATGACATAACCAAAGAACTAAGAAAAATAAGGCCCTCTAACCGTCTGGACAACTGAGTAGAGAGCCGTAGCTAAACAAAACTTTATATTTTAATTTAACCAACCCAATATTATGAATAATTTTTCATTTTCAGTGGGTGGAAGGGCTTTTTGTTTCCTGTTTTTTATGGGAGCGATGTTGTCTTTTTCACTTGTTCATGCCAAGAATTTAAAACGGCAGACACTTATCAAAACCCAACAACATCAAATACAGGGGACTGTGACCGATGGGGTTAATCCTCTTCCCGGGGTCAATGTTTCTATAAAGAATAAATCTAATGCGTATACTGTTGCGGATTATAATGGGCAGTATGAGCTTAGTGCGTCTGCTCAGGATACTTTGGTGTTCTCGTATGTGGGATTCAAAACGGAAATTGTTCCAGTTAATGGCCGTAACCAAATTAATATAGTGCTGCAGCCGGATGCTACTACCTTAAGGGAAGTGAAGATTAATGCGGGGTACTATAACGTGAAGGAAAGCGAACGCACAGGGAGCATTGCCCGAATTACTGGCAAGGATATCGCAACACAGCCTGTGAGCAACGTTCTTGCCACGATGCAGGGGAGAATGGCGGGGGTCAATATCATCCAAAATTCCGGAGTGCCGGGAAGCGGGTTTGAGATTCAGATTCGCGGATTGAACAGCTTACGTCCCGAGGGGAACCAGCCATTGTACATTATCGATGGTGTTCCTTATTCCTCGGAGGTAATCGGGAGTTCTTACACCTCCAGCAGTTCACCACGGCAAACGAGTCCGATAAACAGCATTAATCCCAGTGATATTGAAAGCATTGAAGTGCTTAAAGATGCGGATGCGACAGCTATTTATGGTTCGCGTGGTGCCAATGGGGTTGTGCTGCTCACCACGAAAAAAGGGAAGGAGGGGAGTACCCTTTTTACTGCGAACCTTTCGAGTGGTTTTGGACAGGTGACCCGCTTTATGGACCTGATGCATACACCCGAGTATCTGGAAATGCGAAAGGAAGCCTATGCGAATGATGGTATTACGAAGTATCCCGCGAATGCCTATGATGTGAACGGCACATGGGATCCTAACCGAGATACTGACTGGCAGAAAGAGATTATAGGAGGAACATCGACCTATACCACTGTACAGTCTTCGGTGTCTGGAGGATCGGCACAAACGCAATTCCTGCTCTCGGGCAATTACAGTAGAGAGACCACGGTTTATCCCGGTGATTTTAAATATGTAAAAGGTACTATGCACGTCAACCTGAACCATGCTTCTGCAAACAAAAGATTCCAAATTAATTTTACAGGAAGTTACACTGCACAAGATAATTTCCTTCCACCAACGGATTTCACCCAAGTTGCCTTAACGCTCTCTCCTAATGCGCCTGATTTATTTGATGCCGAGGGGAATGTAAACTGGGAGAATAATACTTTTAACAATCCGCTGGCAAAAATAGCGGGAAAGTTTAAAAGTAATACTCATGATCTGATTGCTAATTCGGTGTTATCCTACGAACTGGCCAAGGGTCTGGTTGCGAAATCGAGTTTTGGATACAGTGATCTGAGACATAACGAAATCACCAATTTGCCCTCGACCATTTACAATCCTGCTTATGGCTTCGGTGGTGAAATGTCCAATGTTTTTGAAAACAACACCAATAGGCAATCGTGGATTGCTGAGCCTCAGTTGTCCTGGAATCCAAAGATTGGCGACGGAAAAATTGAGGCATTGCTGGGTAGTACTTTCCAAGAGCAGAGCGGTGACCAACTTGTGACCTTGGGATATGGATTTGCCAACAACAGCCAGATGGGAAATCCCGGTTCTGCCGCCAATTATTCTGTGTTGAGCAGTAGCCAAACGGTTTACAAATACCAAGCTTTTTTTGGCCGTGTTAATTTTAATTGGATGGATCGCTACATCGTCAATGCTACTGGGCGTAGGGACGGTTCAAGCCGTTTTGGCCCCGGCAAGCAGTATGCTACTTTTGGCGCTGTGGGTGCTGCATGGCTGTTTGGAAATGAGGCATTCCTTAAAAATACCATTGGTTTTTTAAGTTTCGGAAAACTTAGAGCCAGTTATGGAACCACTGGGAATGACCAGATAGGAGACTATCAGTATCTGGATACTTACAGCAGTTCGGGTAATATCTATCAAGGCACAAGCGGGTTGAGTCCCTCACGGCTGTTTAATCCGAATTTTGGATGGGAAACCAATACCAAACTGGAATTTGCGATGGAGGCTGGCTTCTTGAATGACCGTATTTTTACCACTTTTGGCTGGTATCGCAACCACTCCTCCAATCAGCTTGTGGGGACTCCGCTGCCAGGCACGACAGGGTTTACGACCATACAGTCGAACCTAGATGCCACTGTGGAAAATTCGGGAGTGGAAATTACTTTGCGTACGGTAAACATCAGCGGTTCTACCTTTAGATGGATTAGCAGCCTGAATTTTACGCAGTCTAAAAATAAACTCTTATCGTTTCCTAATCTTGAAGGCTCACCCTATAAAAACCAATATGTCATTGGAGAGCCATTGAACATCACCAAGGTTTACCATCAAACAGGGCTTGATCCCAAAACTGGTGTGTATCAATTTGAGGATGTAAATGGCGATAAAACAATTACTGCGGCAGATGATCGAACAACCCTTAAGAACCTTAATCCACAGTATTACGGCGGGCTGCAAAACCAATTGTCTTACGGACCGGTTCAATTGGATTTTCTTTTCCAATTTGTCAAGCAGGAAAATTTTAATGCTACCTCTATGTTCCGTATGCCCGGCACGATGACCAACCAACCATCAGCAGTTATTGACCGCTGGCAAGAAGCAGGCGACAGCGGACCCTATCAAATTTATTCGAGCGGTGTTAAAGCCACTATACAAAGAGCCAATACCCGAAATGGACAAAGTGATGCGGGTATCAGTGATGCCTCTTACATCCGATTGAAAAACATTTCGCTGTCGTACGATGTACCGGAACGCTGGACTAAAAAGATGAAACTTCGATTTAGCCTTCAGGGACAGAACCTGCTCACTTTTACCAATTATAAAGGAGCTGATCCTGAGTTTAGGACGGCTGGGTTTCTGCCGCCACTTCGTATGTACACCAGCAGTCTGCAAGTTACTTTTTAAACCAAAAAAATATCGTGATGAAAAAAGACATTAAATTATTTGTATTGACTTGGAGAATATCGTTTTTGGCAGGTATAGTTTCCTTTCTTATATCAGGATGCGACAGCTTTACCGAAGTTGATCTCCCTGACTCGCAACTTACAGCTAAGGCTGTTTATCAAGACCGAACCACTGCCAATGCGGCTATGGTAGATATTTATTCCAAAATTCGTGATGGCGGTTTGCTTACAGGATCTTTGTTAGGACTGTCAAGCCGATTGGGACTCTATGCTGATGAGCTTGATCTCTATGGAGGAGAAATCAATTTTTACAACAATGCTTTATTGCCTTCCGGGAGTGAGGTCAGTGAATTATGGAACAGCAGTTACAACCAGATATATGCTGCCAATGCTGTTATTGCCGGAGTAGAAAACTCAGTTTCGCTAAACACAACGGATAAAGACCAGCTGAAAGGGGAAGCGTTATTTGTGCGTGCACTGCTTCATTTTTATCTGACCAATTCCTTTGGATCTATTCCGTATATCGGCACAACCGATTATGAAGATAATAAAGGAGTGCACCGGATACCGGAAAATGAGGTATATGCTTTAATTAAGACTGATCTTGAAAACGCCATTGACTTGCTTCCGGAGGACTATATTACTGAAGAACGAGTTCGCCCCAACAAATGGACAGCCGAGGCTTTATTGGCAAGGGTAAACCTTTATATGGGTGCTTGGGATGAAGCTTCCAATGCTGCCTCTGCAGTGCTTAATGAGACAGGGCTTTATAGCTGGGAATCGGATCTAGACAAGGTGTTTTTAAAAGAAAGCACCACGACGATCTGGCAGTTAATGCCCAAAATTCCCGGTGACAATACCCTGGAGGCTGAGACTTTTAGTTTTTTCAGCGGGCCACCGCCATTGTCGGCATTATCAAGCTCACTGATGACATCCTTTACTGCAGGTGACCAAAGAAAAATGCAGTGGATAACGGCAGTTTCAGATGGAACGGATCTTTGGTATCATGCCAGCAAGTATAAAGCCGTGGGTAATACTGGGAGTTCGATGGAATACTCAATAGTGTTTCGTCTTGCCGAACAATATTTGATTCGGGCAGAAGCGCGGGCGCACCAAGGAGACTTGATTGGAGCCAAGGAAGATCTAAATAAAATCAGGAATGCAGCAGGACTGCCTAATACGGAATCTACAACTGCCGCTACTATTATTGATGCTGTAATTGCCGAAAGAAGGCTGGAACTATTTACTGAATTTGGACACCGTTTTTTTGACCTTAAGAGAATTGGAAAACTTGATGCTGTGCTCTCACCTGTAAAAGCAGGCTGGAATTCAACCGACCTTAATTTTCCGCTGCCTGAATCGGAATTGTTGTTAAATCCAAATCTGGCGCCGCAAAATGCCGGTTATTAAAATAAATGTCATGAAAAAAAGATTGATGGCTTATCCCTGTTTTAGCTTCTGGTTTTGCAGTATTTGTTTTTTATTGTGCTTTCCCCTAATGGGGAAGGCACAATCTAAAAGAGCCCTTACGGCTGCCGATTACCATTTATGGAGTACTTTACGAGCCAGAACTATTTCCGATAAGGGCCAGTGGGCAAGTTACCTGCTGCAGTATGAATCAAAGAAAGACACGCTTTTTATCAAAAGCACGACTAGCGGAAAAACCCATGCTTTTCCAAGTGGTATTGCTGGACAGTTTAATGGAGAGCAATGGTTTGGCTGTAAAATGCATGATACGCTCGCGCTGCAAAATTTAGTGACAGGCGAGCTGCATTACACTCCAAAAGTTACCCATTTTGCTTTTACCGCCAACAGAAGGTACCTGCTGCAATTTTTAAAGCAATCTGGGGACAATAGCCAACTGGTGATTAAAGACATGAAAAACAGAACCGTTGAACGCATTGCCGGCATAAGCAGCTGGAAACTGGATGCCACAGGGAATGCCTTGTTGTTTTGTAGTGATTCGGTAAAAAAGTATACCGTTGGTATGCTGCACCTTGGAAATACCATCGTGAAGCATACCATTGTTTCCGACAGCAGTATAGGGTTTCAAAACCTTAGCTGGAGGGGCAAAAGCATTGCTTTTATGCAAGCAGGCATTACCAATGCTAAGCTGTTTTATTATGATACCGGCGAAAAAAAGCTATTTGTTTTTGATACAGAGCATCGGGAAGATTTTCCAAAGGAGATGCAAATTGCAATGCGCAATAACCAAATTATGCTGTCCAAAGACGGTGAACGCCTCTTTTTTGAAGTGGAGGAAAATGCTGTGAAGCCGGAAACTACGAAAACGACTGTACAGATATGGAATGCAGCTGATAAGTTATTATATCCGAATAAGCATCTTTTTGGAACGCCAGCGCAACGGCAAAAATTAGCGGTGTGGTGGCCTAAAAGCAACCGCTTTATGCAAATCACAAACAGGAAACTTCCAGAGGGCGTTTTGAATGGTGACTTTACTTATGCCATAAGTTATGATCCGCTAGCTTATGAACCCCAGTCCAATTATGACGGAAAGCGTGATCTTTACATTACCGAACTGTTAACTGGCAAAACAAACTTGATGCTTGAAAAACAGAGTGGTGATGTTTTTACATTACTGATGTCTCCTCAAGGCAAGTATGTTTCGTATACAAAAGACAAGAATTGGTGGGTGTATGATATTGCCAGGCAAACCCATACCAACATTACTAAAAATTTACCTGTTTCTTTTTTTAATGAACGGCACGATAAGCCGAGTGATGCAATGGCTTATGGCAACCCGGGCTGGACCACCAATGACCAATCGATACTGCTGTATGACGAGTTTGATATTTGGGAGGTTTCCCCAGATGGTTTTACGAGAGTCCGATTGACCCACGGCAGAGAAAAGGGGATTAGTTTTAGAATAAAACCAATCAATCCCGAACAAGAATCCATAAATGAGCCACATGATCTGAGAACCGGAGAATTTGATTTGGATGATCAATGGATTCTGGAAGCAAATGAAAAAAGCACAGGCTCCAGCGGCTATTATTTATGGAAAAAAAGGGAAGGAGAAAAGGCTCTAGTTTGGGAAGCCAAGAAAACCAACCAGTTTATCAAGGCAGCTTATAGTGATGCTTTTTTGTATGTGGAGCAAAGTTATGAATGCGCACCGCGGCTGTTATTTAAACCGGATTTTAAAACAGCTGCCAGCGAAGTAATACAAAGTAATATGCAACAACAGCATTATTATTGGGGAAAAGCAGAGCAAATCCATTATACTGTTAACGAAAAAAAGTTATCTGGCGTGCTTATTTATCCAGCCCATTTTCAGATTGGAAAGCACTATCCGATGTTGGTCTCTATTTATCAGCGGCAATTTCAGTATTTTCATGATTATATTAATCCCAGCATATTTGAAGAGGGTGGGTTCAATATCTGCAATTTTTCCACACAGGGTTATTTTGTACTGTTACCTGATATTGTTTTCGATGTGGGGGAAGTGGGAAAATCTGCCACCTCGTGTGTCTTAGCCGCAACTGATGCTGTAATTGCAAAGGGTTTAGTTGACCCAAAGAAAATTGGACTGATTGGGCATTCCTTTGGAGGCTATGCAACCGGTTTTATCATTACTCAAACGGATCGATTTGCCACGGCAGTTGCCGGAGCGGCATGGACTGATTTGGTGAGCACTTATCTGTATATTGGGGGCAACTACCTTAAGCCTGATTTTTGGAGGTCGGAATACGACCAACTGCGGATAGGTAAATCATTGTTTGAAGACACTGACAGCTACTTAAGGAATTCATCGGTACTGCATGCCGCAAAGGTGAAAACGCCGTTATTGTCCTGGACAGGAGGGGAAGACCGGCATGTTAATTATTATCAAAGCATTGAATATTATCTTGCTTTGAGAAGGCTTGGAAAAACGCACACGATGCTTATCTATCCTGAGGAAGGTCATGCACTGTTGAAAGAACAGTATCAAATAGATCTAACGAAACGTATTCAAGAATGGTTTGGACATTATTTAAAAAATGAACCGTTGATGCCATGGATGACTGTAGCGCAATAGCATTGCCACAAGCTTATCCTCACCCCCCCAGCCCCTCTCCGAAGGAGAGGGGAGCCAGTGTCATTAAGTTAAGAGATTTATATTCACTATTGGTATAATTGCAGGTTATAGGGAGCCAGTGGACTAATTTACATTTGTGTTTTGTCTAAATTGAATGAGTTAAAAAAACAATGCCGTCTGGACATTATTCAGACGGCATTATCTTAAACTAGCTTTTAGCTATTCTGTATCTCTAAACAGCAGCGTTTCGCATGAATTACCCGATTTTGCATAGAGATTAGCGTCATCACTATCCGCCTTACAAATGTAAGTACCACTGTTGGAACACGTCTGTTCTGCCTGACATGGTATGGCTGCGACTATATGTCTGTAGCCCATTACCGGTGCGAATCTGCTTTCGCTTTTTTCCGCTGCATTAGTTGACAATGCTCCTGCCAATCCCACTGCAATCACAGCAATTGGCGTCACTAAATTTAAAAATGTTGTTTTCATTGTAGTAAAATTTAGAATTTATGATCTACTCTTTTTTACAGGTTTTCGATCTTATCCCTGCTACTTGGCCAATAGATTTTTATATGTATATAACCCTTTGTGTAATTATTTTTAACACATAGAAACATAGAATTTATAGTGTTTAAAAAAAGAGTTTGGTAGGCGTTTCACTTCTCTCATAGTCCATACTATGTAAAAAATAGTATTAGCCACAAATTGCACAAATTTTCACAAATTAATTTCCTTGATTAGTCCGTTGCTTTCTTGTATGTTATTTTATATCTTTTATACTGTTTTGATAATTTTTGGTAATTGATTTGCTTAGATTGTACCTAACGATGCGATTACCGATCAGTGCATACAATACAGAATCCTGTACGACAAAGCTTTTCATTTTGGCGTTCTCTTCATTGTAGATATAAAAGCTTAGGATATAGCTGTTTCCTGTAAGATCATACAGGTCTATTATGCTTGCCTGTTTCCATACTTTAATGTTTTCATAGCGCCCTGGTATTCCAGAATTGACAAAGAGCAGGTTGTTGAATACCGCACAGTCTTTATTGACCAACAGCGGCCGTTTTCCCATTTTCTTTTGGTTTCGGCTCTTAATAGAAACAATGTTGAGGTTAGCATGGCTGATTGTATCTATAGTGTTTCCCCTATAATCAATGGTTAAATTTGCATCAGCCACCGTGTACTGGTTGCGGTAGGCATATAAATAAACAAGCCGGTTGAGCTGTCTACTGTAGACCATCCTGCCGTCTGTATCAAAAAGTCCGTCCATTTGTTTTTGTAAAATTGCTGGATTAAGCTTTGTCTTGGCAGTATCACGCAAATCCAATGCAGCCATAATGCTTTCGCCACTGCCGCGCTTTTGTGTGCGTACCGCCAATATACCTGCATCCATAGGCTCTGCGAGTGAAAAGTATTCGCCTCCTTTTTTTACCAGTTTTGCTTTCCAGTCGCTGATATTTCCTTTGAATATGCAGGGGACAGTACCGTCGTACACATAGAAATAAGGTCCTGCCACTTTAATTTTTACTGATCTGAATGGAAGGTTTTTGTTGTCTAATTTTATTTGATACTGTGCTTTTGTTTGTAAGCTGGAATCCAGCACGGTTACTAATAATTGTGCGGTGGTATTACCGAGATATACCTTGTTTTGATTTGTACCAGCGATGTAATAGGAGTTTAATTGCAGATCGTATTCCCTTGCTTTTACTGCCGGGAAATGAGGAAAACGCCTTGTGAATTTATTGTGATAGCGGGTTATATTTTCGGACACCAAGAACAGTCCTACTATGATTGCTATACTGAATACAGCAGAAACCGTGAGTATAATGATTAGATTGCGAGGTTTTGAAATAATGCACCCCTTTGGTACCGATTTACTTAGTATCAGCATTCCAAGGATTGCCAAGATGATGAATACAATATTGAATAACAGATGTTCTTTCCATCCCAATTTTTCGAGGATACCACCACAGGAACAAGGAATAAATGAGCTGAAATTTAGAATAATGAAAATGTATGCTGTAAACAGTAGCATCATATTAAAAGAAGCAAAGAGTGCTACAAAGCGAAATCGCGGAAATACAAACAGTATTACGATTAACAATTCTATTATTGGAACTAAGTATGAAATATAAGCTGCAAAAGCACTGAGTAATGGAGATTGCCCAAGCTGTACCTGAAAATTTTCGAAATCAAGTATTTTGCTAACGGCAGCATACGTAAATAAGAGTATGTAGAGGTAGCAGATGAATTCTGCTATTTTGTTTTTTTGGGAAACAGGTAGTTTCATGGTTTGGTCTTTTGGTTTTGCGTTGTAAAGTTCTGTTTACTAAATTGATAGTTGTTTGCGTATTGGGAATTTTAGTATGCAAAAGGGGAGTGCTTCTTTTGTAGATTTTTAGATTGTTGGATTGTTGGAATTTTAAATTGTAAGTGTTTTTCACTTTAAGACATGGATAATAAGTGTTTTTCGCTAAAAACAAGTGTTTTTCACGGTATGAAAGTTTCTGAAGAAAGGGGTACTGATAGGATATGAAGCCTTAATCGAAGGGCATTTTTACTTTTAGCTACTTAATTTTTGTTTTAAGTGGTGTTCACTGAATCTTCGATTTGTCTTGATGTAAAAGAAACAAAATATTAAACGTTGAGGAACACAACATGTTTTTAGCTAAATAGGAGCATTTTTACTTTTTTCCTTGATGAAAAAAGTAACAAAAAAATATTCATGGGTTAGTATTGATTTTTGGTATTCGTGAATCTTCGATTTCAAGCCTACAATATTTTTAAAGATAAAATAATCAAACAGATTTATCTCACTTGGCTCTTATTTTTATTGGTGTTCGATGAACCTCACTTCATTCGGTTTGTCCTATCGTGGCCCCAGCCGCTCGTGTTTCACACTCGACTCGGGGGTCACTCCCTACGGCCAGCACGCAAATCTTTATCGTTATTTTGTCTTTAAAAATATAAGGGCGGGAAGAGGACGTTTTCATTAGTTTATTTTTGTTTTTATTGAAGGGCTCTTTTTCTTTTAGCTCACTTAATTTTTCTTTTAAGTGGTGTTCGCTGAATCTTCGATTTGTCTTGATTACTCACGAGTTAATGATTTATTGGTGTTCGTGAATCTATGATTTCAAAAGAAACAAAAAATATTCATGGGTTAATATTGTTTTTTTGGTATTCATGAATCTTCGATTTCAAGCCTAGAATATTTTTATTCCAAAAATCATTGTGCGGATTTATCTCACTTAGCTTTTATTTTTATTGGTGTTAGATGAACCTCACTTCATTCGGTTTGTTCTATCGTGACCCCAGCCGCTTCGCTAGGGGGTCACTCCCAGCGGCCAGCGCTCAAATCCTTACCGCGATTTTTTGGAATAAAAATATAAGGGCGACCAAAGAAGTTTTAATTATTTTATTTCTGCTGTTGATTTAATTTGGATCGTTTTATATTTTAAAAGGTATTATTATCCTCGATGTTCTCACGCTTCAATTCGCTTGGTGCATAATCAAATCGTTTTTTGAATGCTTTGTAGAAGTTGGTGTAGTCATTGTATCCGCTGATGAATGCGATTTCTTTGAGTGGGATGCTGGTTTGTAGGATTAGCAGGTGCGCTTTTTTTAGTCTTTCTTCTGTATAAAATTGATAGATACTGGTGTTGAAAAAATGTCTAAAGCTGTCTTTCAATTTGAATTCGTTTACATTGAACATTTTAGACAATTCGTTTGTGCTTGGTAAAGGATTTTCTAAGTTTTTTAAAATGTAGGTATGGACGTTTTGAATCAGGACTGCATCTGATTGGTTATGGTCTTTGTTTTTTGGTATGCTTGTTGCTTCTGGCAGGTTATCCTGAAGAATTGTTGTAATGGAGTTGATGATAATCCTATTGCTATACAGCAATCTTGAAACGGTACAGTAGGAGGGAACCAAGTGTTGGCTTTGTGTGATAAATATGAATTGGACGGTTGTGGGTGTTGTTTTAGTGGTTGATGCTTCGGCTTTGATGGTGTCCCATAATGGAATGGAGTGTTTTGCCAATATTTCGTGAAAGCCTAATTCTAAAAGTTTGTTTGGCTTGTGTTCTAGAAGGCTAGGTATATTTTCGCTGAAGCTCTTAATCGTGAAGTTTTTGTCGAGAATAATTGTGGACTGAACCAAACTTTGATACGTATAATGTGGTTTCATGTAGCCGCACTGAGAGACTACTAATTCCATTTTTTCGGCAAAGGTGTTGAGCATTGCTGCGAGTTCATCCAACGGATTATTTTCTGTTTTCCCTAGTATCCTGAATGTAAGATTGCCCGTTGCCATTTCGAACAGCATCTGGTAGATGTTTTTTACTTTTTGTTGGATTGGGCTGTTCATCTAGTTGCAGTGATGAGTATGTGTGAAGATGAACAAAATTATATTATATCCTTTTTGGAAACTAAAGGAGTGGTGTTGAATTCGGGAATTTATTAGTTTTTTTGAGGTATTTATTTATTTATGGTAGTTTGGCTTAATTTAAGTTGATATGAATTGCTTTTTTATTATAGTGACTTAATTGGGTAATTTTTTTTTTATTAGTTAAATAACTCATTTGTAGGGTTGTAATGTGTATTTTTTATTATTTGGTAGTCTTTTTGCTTATTTTTTTAATTAAAATATCACTAAAAGTGGGTATTGTGTAGGTGAAATAGAAAGCATATAATTGCAAATATTCTGTTAAAAATTAACAAGCTATTAACATAAAATTACAACTTCTAGTTTTAAAACAGGTTATGTCTATTTATTGCCCTCTAAATCTAATCTATGAAAAAAAAATTACTCCTACTATTACTTTTTTATTCTTGTTTTACCCAATCTCAAGATATCATTTGGGAAAAATCTTATGGCGGAATCCATGCCGATTACCTTTTTGATGCACAACCCACAGCTGATTATGGATTTATTTTAGCCGGAAGTTCCTTGTCTGATAAAACGGGAAACAAGAGCGAAGACAATCATGGCGACCTAGATTACTGGATTTGGAAAATGGACGAGAAAGGAGACCTCGACTGGCAGAAAAGCCTTGGAGGCAGTGGTTTCGATTTACTTCAAAGCATCAAAAACACGAAGGACGGCGGCTTTATTCTGGCTGGCACCTCAAACAGTCCTCAGACTTCAAAAGACGGTATTGGCAACAAAAAAGAAAACTGCAAAGGGATCACCGATTTTTGGGTCATAAAGCTCAATGCAAAAGGAGAAGAACAATGGCAAAAGACTATTGGAGGCAATGGTCAGGATGAACTGTTATGCGCTTTTCAAACGCTCGATGGCGGTTACATGCTCGGCGGTTCTTCCAGCAGTACATTAAGCCCTAAAACAGACATTACAGAAAAAGGAACAATTGATGTAAAACCTGACTTAACAGGTAAAACGGAAAAATGTAGAGGCAATATGGATTATTGGGTAGTAAAACTTGACAATACAGGAGTTGTACAATGGCAAAAAACATATGGTGGAGAATACGCAGACATACTTAGAAGTATGGAACAAACTACAGATGGAGGCTATATTTTAGGAGGGTACTCTAATTCGCCGCGTTCTGGAGATAAAACAGATGAAAACAACGGCATTGGGGATTATTGGATTTTAAAAATTGACAATCTCGGTGAAATAGAATGGCAAAAAACATATGGAGGAAATGGAGACAATCAGTTGTATGTGATCCATCAAACCCAGGATGGCGGCTATATAACTGGTGGGAATTCGAACAGTACCAGTGCACTTACTTTTTTGGGCGGCACTGTGAGCAACGGAACCGACTACTGGGTGATGAAAATGAATGAAAAAGGAGAAATAGTCTGGAGTAAAACCTACGATTTTGGCAAAGTCGATATTCTGACCTCACTGGTAGAAAATGACGATCATACCTTTTTGATTGGAGGGTATGCCCAAAGTGAAAGTACTCAAGGAACGAAAGGTGGTTTGCAATTATTGAAAGTGGTTGGGGACAAGGAAGGGATAAACGATTATATCGCCTTGAAGATTAGTGACTCAGGAGAAGAGCTCTGGAAAAAAACTGTAGGAAGTAAAGGAGAAGACATATTGCGAAAACTCATTGAGACCAGAGATGGCGGTTACTTGCTTGCGGGAACTTCAAATTCCAAATCCTCACAAGATAAAAATTCGGCTATTGGTGGAAATGATTTTTGGGTTGTAAAATTGAAAGACAAACAAAAACCGGAAGAGGTAAAAGTCAAAATCGAGGCCATACCCAATCCAGCAACCACTTTTACTAACATTATTGTAGGCTACGATTTTGAGAAAGGAACAGCATCTGTTTATGACCTTATGGGGAGACAGTTACAGCAATTTGAAATAAAAAGTCGAACAGTTCCTGTCGATTTAAGCAATTATCCGGAAGGAATTTATGTGGTGAGTATAAAGACCAATGTGCATACGGATGGGGTTAAAATAATTAAGAGAAGTAAAAAATAAATATATAGAATTGATGAGAATATTTTTTTTAATAATATGCGGATTGTGGAATTTTAGTCTGCTATCTCAAACTGGTGATCCAAATGGTTTTCAAACTCCTAATTTTAGTCCAAAATCGCCGGAGGCTGGTGCATTTCTTAGGTATGGTGAATACCCAGTTGATTTGTCAACAGGTCTAACTAATATAAGTTTACCAATACACACCATACAAGCTGGAAGTTTTGAATTACCAATCTCGTTAAATTATCATTCATCAGGTATAAAAGTCAGTGATGAAGCCACTTGGGTTGGATTGGGATGGAATTTGAATGCAGGTGCTCAGATAATATTAGATGTAAGAGATGCGCCTGATGAGTATAATCCCAGCTATGATATTTTGCCAAATTCAGACGATGTTAGAACTTATATGTCAAACAACCCTTTGGGATATTATCATAACTATTTTCAGAATTTAAAGCAGGAATCATGGGTTAGGGATATTTATAATTTTTCTTCACCAACTGCAAATGGAAAATTTGTCATTGATAATTTTTCGGCAAAAGAGATTACTGTTTATCCGCCTGATGCATTTAAGGTAGAACTTGAGGGAAGTGTTACAGCTAAAAGATTTAAAATAACGGATCAATATGGGAATATATATCATTTTGATACAACAAGTGAATATTCTCAAACACTACAACAGTATCAGCCACCAATGTATACCAGTGCTTGGTTTGTGGACAAGATCGAAACGCCTAAACATGATGTGATTGAATTTTTCTATATTGACGGTGGGGAGGTCACTCAATACAATTATGGAGAAACGATTAACCACACCAAAATATTGATACCGAATCATGCGTGTATTCCAGACGCGATTCCACATCAGGAAACTATTTCTCCAACAATAAATAGTACGAGCAGATTATTTACTGCAACTAAAAAAATTAATCAGATTGTGTTTAAAGAAGGGCGGATAGTATTCAATTCCGATTCTGGAAGGCTTGATTTTTATGACCCGAATAATATTACTACGTTAACCAATGGTCCAAAAAAATTAAACAGTATTGAAATCCAAAGAAGAAACGGAATCACCAATGAATTTACAACTTTAAAAAAAATTCAGTTTTATTATTCCTATTTTGATTCTAATACTTTTAGTGAAAGTTTTATGAATACGCATCGCCTAAAATTGGATAAAATATCAAATATATTGGGGATTGATGATGCTGAGGAAACGATATTTACTTATTCGGATGTGCAATTACCTAGTCAAAAATCTAATTCCGTTGATTACTGGGGGTATTATAATGGGATAGGAAATGGAAGTATGATTCCTAGGCAAGTTATAAGGTATTCACCTTGGGGAATTAGTACCAGTTATGAAAGTATTGGTAATGCCGATAGGCGAGTAAGTGTATCAAATATAGAAGCAGGTATCTTAAAAGAAATTAAGTATCCAACTAAAGGCAGAACAAGGTTTGAATATGAACCTAATATGTACTATGGAGTAGATAAAATGAATAAGTTTACGGAGCATATTGTAGATGGTAGTCACCTAGTTCAAGGGACAGGGGTTTCATTGCCTGTGGCCAATGAAGCAACAATTGATGAGTATACAACTTCATGTGAAATTGGCTGTATTCAATATCTTGTTTTACCATTTGTAGCTATAAATGCTGAAGCAATTCTTAATGTGCAAATTAGAAACTCTTCTCCCTCTGGTCAATATGATCCTACATTGACAAAAAATCAGTATGGAAGAGTAAGAATTTTTGATTCAACAGGCAACGTGTATGATTCTAACAAACAAACTTCAACGATTAATATTTTAAAAAATAATTTTATTATTAATGGTACGGGTTTTATTGTTATTGAGGCATATGGTCAGTATATGAGTGTTGTAGATACTCAATTAAAATATTACAACAACGACCCTAATCCAAAAAACAATTATGGTATGGGGTTGCGTATAAAGAGTATAACAAATCTGGATTATACGGATAAAATAATTACAAAAAAAGAATATGAATATACTAATAATCAAAATTTGAGTAGCGGTGTATTAATTAATGACGCTTTGTTAGCATATCAATCTAACAGTGTTAGTAATTATTTTGCTTCTTGTTGCTCTATATCTCCAGAACCGGGAGTAGGGGGGCCTTTTGGATGTGAGTGGGGGTCGAATGTAACAGCCTCTTATAATTCAAATTCCATAAATGGAATTGAAAGTAATAGTGTTGTTTACAGTGAAGTAAAAGAGAAAAACATTGATGAAAACAATGTGAACAACGGGTACTCCATTTATAGATTTAGTACCGATATGGACTTCCTGCATGACACTAGAGGGATTATCAAAATTGATTTGGGATATAAAAGAGGGAAACTGCTTTCAAAGGAAGTTTTCAAAGAAATTAGTTTAGGGAATTCAAGATTAGTTAATAAACTCACCAATGAATATAAAGAAGATAACAGGAAAATTTCTATAGTAAAAGGTTTTAAATTATTCCAGCACAGCTATCTAAGTTCTCCATTAGTTGATAATACTTTGCCAGTACCATTGAATACTATTTTTGAGCCAGTAGGTTATAATATACCCGTATCGTGGTTTTATCAAAAATCATCGGAGTCTACAGATTATTTTTATGACTCAAACAATGTTTTGACTGGATCAGTTACTAATAGAACGAATTATTTTTATGACAATCCTAATCACTTACAACTTACCAGAACTGAGACAACAATCAGTAATAATGAAATTTTAAAAACCCTAAAATTTTATCCAGATGATTTAGCTGGCAACCCATTGATGACTGTTTTGAAAGCTCAAAACCGAATTGGAGAAGTAATAAAAACGGAAACCTTCAAAGGCACAACTCCACTATCTGCTCAAAATAAAGTTTATAAAGACTGGGGAAATAATTTGATTGAACCTGAAATTATTCAGGTATCTAAAGGTTCTGGGGCTTTTGATAATAAATTACAATACAATTTCATTGACAATACTAATGGGGCGGTTTTGCAATATACTTTAGATAACAGCATCCCTGTATCCATTATCTGGGGTTACAATAAAACACAGCCCATCGCCAAAATAGAAAGTGCAACCTACGCCAGTATAACGCCCAGCCTAATTACTGCAGTGCAAACAGCATCTGATACAGGTACGGAAACCAGTTTATTAATAGCATTGACTAGTTTAAGGAATGCTTTGCCTGCTGCGATGGTCACTACTTATACCTACAAGACACTTGTAGGAGTAAGTACTATAACTGACCCTAAAGGAAATACTACTTATTATGAGTACGATGAAAACAACCGTTTGAGACTGGTTAAAGATGCTCAAGGGAATATACTGTCAGAAAACCAATATCATTATAAAAACTAACTAGAAAATGAAAAAAGTACTGTTTTGTTTTTTTTTAGTAGCCTTGTTTTCTAGCTATGCTACAAAGCTGCATAAATATAAAGAGATTTTGGTTGTTGAAATGGTGCCACCAACATATTGGTATCATGATAAAGATAGTGATGGTTTTGGAGCAAGTGCTATAGATGAAGCACCAATAAGGAGTTCGACACAACCAGTAGGTTATGTTAGTAATTCTAACGATATTGATGATAATAATCCCAATATTACTAATATTGCCCCGCAAACTTTTTATCGAGATTATGATTTAGATACTTTTGGTAATCCTAATACTAGTGTATACTACAGCATAAAACCCGCTGGTTATGTTAGTAATAGTGCAGACTGTAATGACAATGATTCTTCACTGAATCCTAATACGGTTTGGTATCGGGATGCGGATGGAGACGGTTATGGGACTAACAGCCAAACGGTAGCGCAATGTGCCCAGCCTGCTGGTTATGTTCGAAATGCAAATGATTACAATGACACAACAGTAAATATAAATAATATTGCACCTCAAACTTTTTATCAGGATGCCGATGGGGATACTTATGGAAATCCTAATGTAGCAATTTACTATAGCATAAAGCCAGGTGGCTATGTAACTAATAGCAGTGATTGTAACGATGCTGATGCATCGTTAAATCCAAATACTTTTTGGTTTCAAGATGCGGATGGGGATGGATTTGGAGATTACTCAGTAAGAATTGTGAGGTGTACACAGCCTGGTGGTTATGTGAGAAATGGTGAGGACTATAATGATACCTCTCCATATATTACCAATATCCCACCTCAAACGTTTTACAGGGATGCTGATGGAGATTCTTACGGGAGCTCAAGTGAAACAGTTCAATATAGTATAATGCCGGCGGGGTATGTAACCAATAATTGGGACTGTCACGATGGTGATTCCTCCTTGAATCCTAATACGGTCTGGTATCGTGATGCCGATGGAGACGGATATGGAAACGGCGGGGTAACAACAACTAGTTGTGCACAGCCGGGAGGTTATGTCCGCAATGCTTCGGATTGTCATGATGGCGATTCTTCTTTAAATCCGAATACGGTCTGGTATCGCGATGCCGATGGAGACGGATATGGAAACGTTGGGGTGACAGCAACTAGTTGTGGCCAGCCGGGAGGCTACATTCGCAATGCTGGCGATTATGACGATGGTACTGGAAATATTACCAATGTTTCCCCACAGTATTTTTATCATGATGCCGATGGTGACGGATACGGAAACCCATCCGTTTATGTGTATTACAGCTACCAGCCGGGAGGTTATGTAACCAATGGATGGGACTGTCATGATGCAGATTCCTCCTTGAATCCGACTACTATTTGGTATCGGGATGCCGATGGAGACGGATATGGAAATGGTGGAGTAACAACAACTAGTTGTAGCCAGCCGGGAGGTTATGTGCGCAATGCTTCGGATTGTCATGATGGAGATTCTTCTTTAAATCCGAATACGGTATGGTATCGGGATGCCGATGGTGATGGGTATGGGAATGCAAATCAAGCAGTGTCCCAATGCGCCCAACCAGAAGGGTATGTACGTAATGCTTCCGATTATAATGATGATACCGGAAACATTACCAACGTTGCGCCACAGTATTTTTATCAGGATGCTGATGGTGACGGATACGGGAATCCATCCGTTTATGTGTATTACAGTTACCAGCCGGGAGGTTATGTCAACAATGGATATGATTGTCACGATGGCGATTCTTCTTTAAATCCAAACACGGTATGGTATCGTGATGCGGATGGAGACGGATATGGAAATGCAAATCAAGCGGTAGCCCAATGCTCTCAGCCGGGCGGTTACATCCGCAGTGCTGGCGATTATGACGATGGTACCGGAAACATTACTAATATAGCCCCTCAGTATTTTTATCAGGATAACGATGGAGATGGTTATGGTAATCAGAATGTTAACGTCTATTATAGTGCAATGCCAGGAGGCTATGTTGCCAATTATGGTGATTGCAATGATGGGGATTCTACATTAAACCCGAATACGGTTTGGTATCGTGATGCCGATGGTGATGGGTATGGAAATGGTAATCAGACTGCATCCCAATGCTCTCAGCCGGGAGGTTATGTACGTAATGCTTCCGATTATAATGATGGTACCGAAAACATTACCAATATAGCCCCTCAGTATTTTTATCTGGATAACGATGGGGATGGCTATGGGAATCCGAATGTTAATGTCTATTACAGTGTAATGCCGGGAGGTTATGCTGTCAATAATGGTGATTGCCACGATGGAGATTCTACATTAAACCCGAATACAGTTTGGTATCGTGACGCCGATGGAGACGGGCATGGAAATGCTAATCAAACCGTATCACAATGTAGCCCGCCAGAAGGTTATATACGTAATTCAGGTGATTATGATGACACAACTGTAAATATCATCAATATTGCCCCTCAAACATTTTATCAAGATGCAGATGGTGATGCGTATGGGAATTCAAGTATTAGTGTATACTACAGTGTAAAACCTGCAAGTTATGTGACTAATAATTCGGATTATGATGACACGACTGTAAATATCATCAATATTGCTCCTCAAACATTTTATGAGGATTCTGATGGTGATACGTATGGGAATCCAAGTGTAAGTAAATATTATAGTGTAAAACCAGCGGGGTATGTTACCAATAGTTCAGACTATAATGATACCACTGTCAATATCAATAATATAGCTCCCCAATATTTTTATCAGGATAGTGATAGTGATACTTTTGGGAATGCGGTGGTAAGTTTGTATTATAGTGTTAATCCGGTAGGTTATGTTTCTAACAATACGGACTGTAATGATGCAGTTGCGACTATAAACCCCGATACAAAATGGTATGCGGATAATGATACAGATGGATTAGGTGATCCTTCGAGCTTTGTGCAGCAATGTACTGCACCAGCAGGGAATTATGTGGCAAATAATACCGATAATTGTCCACTTCTTACAGGAAGCGGCTCAGATTGTTCCAATATTGTAGCACCATCAGATTACAATTATATTATCACAAAAACATATAAAACAGCAACTCCCACTGTTTTAGATTCACCATCGGCCCAGCAGGTACAAACCAATATTACTTATTTTGACGGGTTAGGCAGGCCTATGCAGCAAATTGCCAACAAACAGTCAGCCTCGGGGAAAGATATTATAACACATATAGAGTATGATGGTTTTGGCAGACAAATCAAAGATTATTTGCCTTATGCGTCAGAATCTTCAACCAGTATCGCATACGAAGAAAATGCCGAGGATGGGACAATAAATTTTTACAATATCGATAAATATGGGAATACATCTAACCCTTTTTCGGAGAAAAAGTTAGAAGCTTCTCCGCTCAATAGAGTGTTGAAACAAGCTGCTCCAGGTACTGATTGGGCTATGGATGCAGGACACGAGATAAAACTAGACTATCAAACCAATACTGATACGGAGGTAAAATTATACAAAGCAACCACCACTTGGGATGCTGGATTAGGTTTGTATGATATTTCTTTTTCGGATAATGGGAATTATGAAGCGAACCAGCTGTATAAAACCATTACCTATGATGAGAATTCTGGAGCTAGTCCAAGCGAATCTTCCGGGTCAACAGTAGAGTTTAAAAACAAAGAAGGGCAGGTTGTTTTGAAACGCACGTATGATGCAGGAATTAAACATGATACATATTATGTGTATGACAACTATGGAAATCTTACTTATGTCTTGCCTCCTTTATTTACTAATGGGACAGGGCAATTGGATGGGTTGTGTTACCAATACAAATACGACAACCGCAATCGTCTGGCGGAGAAAAAACTGCCAGGTAAACAGTGGGAGTTTATAGTGTATGACAAACTCGATCGCCCTGTGGCTACCGGACCTGCAGCATCTCCATTTAATGATGATACGGCCGTGGGCTGGTTGATTACTAAATACGATGCTTTTAGCCGACCAATTTATACAGGTTGGTACAATTTAGGGGCCAATTCATCAACTAGAAAATCAATGCAGGATACGCAAAATAATGCATTGGTTTTGTTTGAGACTAAACAGACTTCGGGAGCTATTGACGGCATTCCCGCTTATTATACTAATGCCATTGCGCCGTCAAACATCAAGCTTCTTACAGTAAATTATTATGATAATTATGAGTTTCCAAATGCTCCCGATATTCCTAGGGCGGTAGAAGGACAAACTATATTGGCAAACACGAAGACACTTGCTACAGGATCCTGGACAAGAGCTGTTATGGCATCAGCTTCCATTGTAGGAGAAACATCTGCTATTTTTTATGATGCTAAAGCAAGACCTATCCGAAATGCCCTGACAAATTATTTAGGAGGCTATACTACTACAGACAGTAAACTGGATTCGTTTTCAGGGCAATTGCAGTATACGATAAGCAAACACAAACGCACTACTGCTGATACGGAGCTTGTTGTGAAAGAGACTTTTACCTATTCACCCCAAGATCGCCTGCTTACACACACCCATCAAATAAATGGAGGAGCCGAACAGTTATTGGCGGATAATACCTATGATGAATTGGGGCAGTTGATTAGTAAAAAAGTGGGAAATACCAGCAGTATGCCTTTACAAAAAGTAGATTACGCTTATAATATAAGAGGCTGGATGACCAGTATCAACAATGATCCCACCAACAACTTGATCTTGAATACTACCGAAAAAGATTTGTTTGGGTTTAAGATCAATTACAACACGGTTGAACAAAGTACAGTTGCAGCAAAAGCACTTTACAATGGTAATATATCTGAGACGGCTTGGATAACAGGTTCGGATGTTGCAGGAATAGTTCGTTGGTATGGTTATAAATACGATCAATTGAACCGATTGACAGACGCAGTTTATCAGACTCCTTCTCTTGCTGAGAATACAAATTATTATGGAGAGAATTTAATGTATGACAAAAATGGGAACATCATCCATATTGTGCGTAATAATAAAGCAGGACTCTCAACACTTCCGTATAAAGGTATTATGGATGATTTGACGTATGAATATCATTCGGAAAATCTAAATCAGCTTGTTAAGGTAACAGAAAGTCTCAGCGGTAACAATGATGCAGGATTTAAAGACGGTAATACCACAGGTGAAGATTATGGCTATGATGCCAATGGTAATATGAGTAGTGACAAAAATAAAAATATTACCGAAATACATTATAACCATCTGAATTTGCCGACCAAAATAACTTTTGGTACGACAGGAGCAATTGAGTATATTTACAACTCAACAGGGCAAAAACTGGAAAAAATTGTAACTCAAGGTACAACAGTAACCAGTACTAATTATTTGGGCGGTTATCAATACACCAAACCATATTTAGGAACTTGGGCTTTACAATTTTTCCCAACGGCTGAGGGGTATTTTAATCAAAAACAGGGAAGTGCGAATGGTGTTGGGGATTATGTTTTTCAATATAAAGACCATTTAGGAAACGTAAGATTGAGTTATAGTGATGCCGATAAAAACGGATCTATTGCGACAACAGAAATTGTAGAGGAGAGTAATTATTATCCTTTTGGATTAAAGCATGAAGGATACAATCCACCAAACGGAGGAGGAAATAGTGAAGCTCAAAAGTATAAATTCAACGGAAAAGAGTTGCAAGACGAGCTGGGGCTTAACATGTACGACTATGGAGCAAGAAATTATGACCCTGCACTTGGACGTTGGATGAATATTGACCCGATGGCAGAAGAAGGTCGTAGATGGTCACCGTATAATTACGCTCTTAATAACCCCGTTTATTTTATTGACCCAGATGGAATGCTGTCACAATCATTTATCGATAAAATGATGAGTTCTGCTAGTGGCACTACTTGGACAAATAATGATGATGGCACATTTTCAAGTAATACTGGAGAAACTACAAGTGATGGAGAAACTCATGACGGTATAGACCCACCAGGCACTAAAAAAGTTGGGGATATGTCCCCAGAAGAAAAAAATGAATATTGGAGAAAATATAACGAAAGCTTAATACCTTTTTCAAGAGATTTAATTGATTATGCTTTAATTGGTCATACTATTGGTGGACTATCGGAGTTATTTGCATTTAAATGGGGTTCACTTCCAGCATTGTTTTCGAAATCAGGTATTAAAATTGAGGAAACGGTATTAAAAAAATTCGTTAGTCATGCATTTGCAAAAGGGCGACATAATGATTTAGAAATGACAGTAGAAAAAATAGTTGATAAAACATCCGAAACGGTAGTTAAAAATTTTTCAAGACTTAAGGCAGGAGATAATACTTTACATATAACTATAAATAATATTCCTAAAACAATAATGGTAAATGTGAATAACGGAGCAGTTAGGTCAATAAATATGTATTCAGGTGTTTCAAATAGAGTCACACAAGGAGTCGTAATAAATTTAGGAAAAGTAAAATGGTAATTTATGAAGATTGAAAATAAAATTTTGGATGAGTTAAATAGCTCTAGTTTAAATAATATAAATTCACTTTATATATTGAATTCACATATTGAAAATTTAAATTTTGATTTTTTCGAATCAAATTTTGAGATTATTATTGAAAACTGCATAATAAATAAATTGTCAGTTCATACCTGTTGGTTTGAGCAAGGGGTAACTTTCAAAAACAATCATGTAATGAATTATGTAGATTTTCAAATGGGGGGACACAATAAAAAGATTATAAATGTAACAGGAAATATTTTCCATGATTTTGTAAGTTTTTTTGATTGTCATTTTGAAGACCAACTAATAATAGAAAAAAATATTTTTTTACGAGGTAGCAATTTATTAGGAAATAAGAATGAAGGATTTGCAAATACCTTTGAATCTGAAGTAATTATCAATAATAATATTGGAAATCTCGATTTAGATGGTTTGGGAAGGTAATGTTTCAGAGTTAGTGATATGTAATTTTATATTTCTAACATATTAAAAAGAATAATTATTGAAAATAAATTAAAAAGGATGGGCGGTATTGCTCATCCTTTTTGTTTTAATATTGGGGTAGAGTATTAAAGTGGTGTACCAAAACAGCTAGTTATTCAGTCAAATGCTCCAGTATTTGTTCCTGGGTCTCAAAAGTCATCCACAAATCAGTTAATACCCCACCTCCTCCCTGTATCGGCTATTTCAATACTAGATTCCTCGATTTAGTTCCTCAGATTACCTCCCCGACCATGCGAAATGTACACATATTCAATCCGCACGTACTGTGTGATAAATGAAATTTCTCCCAATTTTTGAAATTCAACTGACCAGTGTCTCATTTTGGAACACTTATTTTCCCAGTCAAAAAAATATTTTGAAAAAAAAGTGCCATAAAGCTACACTTTTCAAAGTTTGTTAGTATTTATTGTAAAGATGCTTGACTAACTCCCTTGTATGGAGTTCCTGTATCTACCAATAACGAGATATTAATCAACTAACAAAATGAAATATGAAGATTTAAAGAAATTTATAATAAGCACAAAAGCAAGCAAAAGCACTATCTACAGATTCTACAAAAAGAATGAAGACTTATTCCTAGAAACTAAAAAACCAAATGGAAAGCGACTATTTCCAACAGACCACGCCAGATATTTTGACAGCGAAATCATGTTCGATGAGAACAAAATCCTCAGACAGGAAAACCAAAGCATGAGAAAACTTATCGACTGTCTAGCGGATAAAGAGAGTTTACAGCATATCTTTTGGCAGATGGATGTTTAGGTATGGTTAGGGGGAATGGTTTAGGAGTGTGAGTTTAGTTTAGGATTAGGTGTGTTAGGATAGTAGTTTAGTTGAGGAGATGGAGTTTATTCTTTTAACAGCTAAATGGAAAATCAGTTTGTTTAACAAATTATATGCTTTTGCGTATAATTTATAGCATTTGCTTAAAATCGATGCAAAAGCATATAATTAGGAAGAAATTAGTTAATTTTTTAAAAGAGAAAAGAAAATTTACGACAGAGAAATTAAGAACCTTGTTTTATTTCAAAACGAACTTTTTTGTGCATTGTCATTTCAGGACTAGATATTCCTAATCGTCAGTCGCTATTTAATGGATTAGATGCAAAATGGATCAGGGATCAAGTGCCAAATCCCAAATTATTTACCACACTACCAAATCCATGGATAATTGATGTGCCAAAACAACATGAATTTCAAAAGTTATATGTTCACCTTTGTTTAATGAAATACCTTTTAAATATTATTATGCAGCCATAAAATTCACTTATGGAATAGCTTTATGAATTGTTTGAAAAGTATCCTAATGTTGATCCCAATGCTTTGGGAATGAAAATCAATTGGTATAATGAGCCTCTATAGGCAATTAAATAGAATATAAACACTTGTATTTATTTAAATTCTGTTTTTACAAACATATACTTGGTGTGTTTTGGGATGTTATATGTTTCCCATTGATATTTATGAGATGCAATTCTGCTTAATAAGGTTTTTAGATTAACTGGCAGTCGTTCGAGGTCTCACGACCTCGAAGAGCGGGTACGAGAGGGGGACTACAGCGGGTTCAAAATTAATTCGATATCTTGTTTCGAAAGCGGTTTATGATAAAATTTCTTAATCACAGGATATGATTGCGCTTTTAGCATGTCGCTTTCATCTGTTGAGGATGTGACAATGTATAGTTGAAATTTGGTAAAAGAATTAAGATTTATTTTTTCCAGATTGTCTAAAAATCCCCATCCATTTAATACAGGCATATTAATGTCTAAAAGTACAACAACATCATCGATTGTCTTTCGTAGTGTTTCTAATACCGACAAACCAACTTCTCCGTTATCACATTGATGACAATTAACTGAACTGTCCATATTATGAATCATTTTTTGTATAATCATCCTGACAATTGGATCATCATCTACTATAAGTATTGTTTTGTTCATTTCTTCAAGTTAAGTGTTGTGCTTTGTCGACCATATCCTTTATAATTTCATCCAATTCATTTGCGGAATCTCTCAAATGTTTTAGCCACATTAAAGTATCATCCAGACTTTTATTATTATCCTCAATAACATTCATAATCCCCAACATTCTTGCGAGAGGGGCCCGCACAATATGCGACTGAGTCCAAGCAATATTTTTAAGTTTTTCATTCTGTATTTCAATTTGGCTCACATATCTACTTCTGCTTATTTCAAAATTCTTTCGCTCCGTGATATCATTCATGGCTCCTACCATACGGATAGGATTTCCTTTTTTATCTCTGATTACAATTCCTCTGTCAATAACATCGGCAAAAGTACCGTCATTTTTTTGATAACGATACTCGGCAATCCAGTCAGATTGGTCGGGTTTTTCGAGTGCTCCATAAATACTTTGCAATACCCATTCCCGATCCTCAGGGTGAATGTGATTGGTCCAGGTTTCCAAAGTTGGAGTTGTTTTTTCAAATTCGTATCCAAAAAGATTTTTTAAACCAGCCCCCCAATATAGGGTGTTTTCTAAGATATTCCAATCCCATATTGCATCATTGGTCGCTTCTGCAACTTTTTCAAAGCGTTCATTGGATTGAAGCAGGCGTATATCCGACTCTTTTCTCAGCGTAATATCTTTAAAATATACAGATAGTCCGGTGGTTGAAGGATATACCGTCACCTCTAGCCATACATTCAACGCAGGGTAAAACTCTTCAAAAGTCAAATTTTCTTGAGTTTCCATGGCTTTATGATATTGTCGGTAAAAGTCGGTCTCAATGGCGTCAGGATATTCATCCCAAAGGTTTTTGCCAATCAGGGTATCCCTTTTTCTATGCAATACCTTCTCTGTTTCTTTATTTAAATAGGTTACTACCCAATCTTTGTTAACATAGAAAAAAGCATCTCCGATACTTTCCAGAATGTTGATTTTTTCCTGATAAGCTTTTTCAAGTTCTTCTGCGGCATGCTTTCGTTCATCAATATTCTTGAAGTAGGCAGATACCCCGCCCTGCGATGGATAGGTATTTATTTCATACCATTTTCCATCTCCCGGGTAATAATATTCAAAGGATTCTTTTCTCTTTGATCGGGCGACCCTTTGATAAATTTTCCGAATAGGAGTATCTGCACTTGCTGGAAATAATTCCCAAATATTCTTGCCCAAAACTTCATCAGCCTTCTTTAAGAGTAAATTCTCGGCTTCCTTGTTGAAATAAGTAAATTTCCAGTTTTTGTCAACGGTATAAAAAGCATCAGATATACTTCCCAAAATCTCCCGAATCTGAAGCTCCAGCATTTTGGAAACATGAATGTCCTGAAAACTGCCATACATCCGCTGGCATTTCCCTTCAACCATTTCTACATTACCAATAACCCGAACCCATCGTTCTTTCTTCTTTTTAGTGACTATAACGGCTTCAAAGTCAAATGCTGCACCAGTTTCAATACAATTTTGTAAAATTTCATTTACCAATGACCGAAAATCTTCCCTATAAAAACTAAGAGATGTTCCTAAATCAGGGATGAAAGTTTTCGGGTTTGTTTCGTGGAGTTCGTGTACAATATTTGACCAGTAAATTTTGTCAGCTACCACATCAAATTCCCAACTTCCAATTCTAGCCAGTTTTGATGCCTGCTGGTAAAAGTAGCTGTTGAAGTCTTCTTTTTTCTCTTTCATTTTTCAATTATTTTCCCTGTGCTTTATATACTTTCTGCCAACGTTTCGCCAATAGGCTCTGTTTCGTCTAATAGAAATAATTCTTTCGATTATTACGAAACGCAAGTTAAGAAAATAAACGTTCCCGAAACGAAAAGTTAGCAATGGCGATTATTGGCTGTTAGCGGTTCGGGTATTGTGATTTTCATTAAGCTAATTGCCCAAATCCGTTGTAGTAGCGGAAATAACATTGCATTCTGAAAATATTCTGGGAAAAAGTCAGGAGACTTTTATTACGCTTATGGCTTTCAAGAACTTAAAAAAAAAACACAAAGGCATGAGACTTCGTGGAGCCATAGCTTTTTAAACAATGAAAATTTCTCCAAAATGCTGATGGAATTGATTTCTTGCATATTACTTTTTATTTTAAGATAGTTATCTATTTTTTATTGTCACTTTACAATGACCAATAGCACCTTGCTTTACTTAATGCTATTCACTTGTTCAAAAAGATCTGTTATAACATGTTGCTTCGAATCTGGAGCTGCTTCACGAAAATACTTAATTAAGTCCACGGTAGTTGCATAGCGATTGGGTTTTTGGGAATTATTGAAAGAATGCCAGTCTTTCAGAAAATGCTGTAATGCCTTGTTTACATTTTCTTCTCCAATCTGTTTCTGTAATTCATACATAGAGAGTGCTCCTTTGTTGTAGTAGATGTGTTCTTCATTTTCAACTAATGCCAATGGTAGTTCCTTCTTGCTCGACTTTAAGTTAGCTTCTGTGTATTCATCCAATTGAAACTTCAAAAACTGCTCCACTTTTTCATCCGGGTATTTTTCTTTAAGCACCATTATGGCAGAATACTGCGCCAGTGTTTCTAAAATCATATTTTGTCCCTGTACGTTTGCAGCTTCCAATTGTAGACCCCACCATTGGTGAGCTACCTCATGGGCCGTAATATAAAATGCCATATCCACATCTTTTTTATCATTAATGTTCATTACAAAACCAATAGCCTCCGAAAAAGGAATAATACCTGGCAGTGATTGTGCAAATGTTCGATACCTTGGAAACTCCACAATACGGAGCTGTTTGTATTGGTAAGGACTGAAATGTTTGCTGTAATAATTCAAGGACATTTTCATAGATTCCATCATACGCGTGAGGTTGTATTCATGTCCTTTTTGGTAATAAATCTCTAAATCAACATGCTCCTTTGAAGTATTGCCTGATGGAATACAGGTGTTTCTCATTACCTCATACTGGCCTGATACAATAGGATAAAAGTGGATAATCCGCTGATTGGTTTTGTAATGAAAATAATTGCGGCCACTTGTATTCCATGTCGCCACTAAATCGCCAGAAGTGAGTGCTGTTTGTGGTGCTTCTGTACTGATTACTATATCTAAGGTAATGCCATGCGAATCACTTCCGCTGCGTGCATTCACCAGTTCTCTTACATCATCACGCTTGGATTTTTGCGGTCGTGGAGCCAGCTTAAAATCTTTTCGATCTTCCTCATCCTGCAGTTCATATTTTTTTTGATAACCAAAAGTCGGTAATACCGCATTGTCAAAAAAAGTGCCGTTATAAACGACATCTATATCAGAATTGTCCGTTTCAAAACCTTTTGGACGTAAGGTTTGTTTAAAATTCATTTTCAGTGTATCACCGGGAGCTAACGATTGGCTCAATTGGTAAATGGTATAATGATATTTTTTATACCTGTTGTTTGTTCTTGCGTTACGATCAAAGGTTACATCCGTTAATTCCACGTTTGACTCTAATAGTTTTTGTACATGAATTTCCCGAATGGGTACTTGTGATGTATTGGTAACAATATAGTAACCTGTTATTTCATAGGCTCTTTGTGATGGTAACAGGTTGATTTTCAGATTGACATCTGTAATTTTAGGCTGTGGAATATATTCAAACTGCTTTAACGTCTTTTCGTAACCAGTTCTAAAATCATCTTGCTCACCTTTAGTCCAAAATTCATTTAGCACATTGGTGTTGTAAAAAATATAACTTCCTATACTGATAAAGAGCGTCAGGCAAACTAAACTGAAAATTCTCAACGGTTTCCCCATTTGCTTTAGTCCGCTCGTCCCTCGTTTTCTCAATCCCGTTTCGGTTCCCTTTACCATTAAAACACTAGCGAAGATCAAGAGCAGTAAACCAAACAGTACCCAATAGATTTTTACCCAGAGATAAGCGTTAAGAAAGTGTCCAAAACCATTCATATCCGAGTATGGAGTCAATGCCTGTCCACCAAAGTTAAGTAAGGCATGTTCCAAACCAAATATGCCAATGGCTACGTTGATGATAGCGAATGCTATGGTCGCGAGCATCCCGATAAACTTGTTTCCGGTAAGTGCTTGAAAGAACATGGATGCAAATGTGTACAAGGCCAAAAATGGAAATAACTCTAAAAAAAATCCGAAGAAATAGACGTCCAACTCGTATCTATAGTAGCCGTTCAATGTTTGAAAAAGAATGCCAGCAGCAATGAGCGAAAGCATCACAATGGCATAGATGAACAGTAATGCCAGAAATCTGCTGCTCACATTAACAAAACTAGAGAGGGGAGAGGCATCGTGAATGAGGTCAAGCTTTACATCCCTTTCCTTCCACATAATCTCACCGGAATAAAAAACTAAAATTATCATGAAGAAGTAAATGGACATCTCGCGCAATTCTTCGATAATGAAATACGTGGTAGGATAACTATCTACTCCATAGGAGGTGCCTAAGCTCACCGAATTGACAAGAATAATAATAAAGCAACAAAGGATAATTGCCCAGAAGGAAATGAGCTTGAGAATGGACACGCTATGAAACCAGGTATTAAGCAATAGCTGTGCGAATTGCGCCTTAATATGAAAGACAGGTGTAACAGAGGGTAGGCTTTTAGTGAAAGTATCCGGTAATGTTTTAGCTTTTTGTTTCTGCTTTTTATTGAAAGTCTTTTGATTTATTACCATCAGCTGAAACTTGATGTATCCAATCGTCAGCACCGAAATGCCCAAAGTTATCCAGAAGAGTTTGTTAAGCAGCATAATACCCGACACAGGAATAAGGAGAGAGTTTCTATCCATTACCGTCCAACCTTTGGTTGCTTTAGTTAATGTAGTGAGCGAAAAGGGATCCAATAACGCCTGAAACGTTTCATCCGTAATGCCTTTAGTAATCATAAACAAAACAAAAATGACCACGCCTTGAGTGTATACAACCATCAAATTTTTGCTGAGCGCACCAGTCACAAAAAATACTGAAGCACCAAAAAACAAGGTGGGTAAAACCACCCAAAGAAAGGGCTGGAGATAATTAATAAATTGAAAGGACATAAATTCACTTTGATCATTCCAGGGCATAAATTTTCCTGTCATCATTCCCCAGAGCACACCACTGAAAATAAAGAGTAACACAGCAAAGGATCCCAAGAAACGGCCTAATAAGTAATTCTTCTTGGAGATAGGGTTGACATAGATAAGTGATGTAACGTCATATTGAAAATCACGAAGTACAGAAACGCCCATAATCATAGACGCAATAATCATGGACAATCCCGTAATGGCACCCATGGCTTTAGCAATTACAAGCGGCGAATTCTTCTTGACTAATCCTAAATCTATTCCTTGAAAGATAAATTCAACGCCTACGACCGAGAATAAAAATAGAAGCAGAAAAAAGAGATACGTTTCAGGTCGTTTCAATCGGTATTTAATTTCGAATAGGAAAAATTCGTATAGCATGTGGTAAGAATTAAGAATTAAGAATTAAGAATTAAGAATTAAGAATTAAGAATTTGAGACATGTAAACATCTTCCAGATTAGCTTCAATAAGTTTGAACGTTGAACCGGGGGGTGTGTCACTGATTACATGAACAATTTGTTTTCCTAAATACAGGCGATCACTAATGACCTGATATTCGTTTTTGTATTGTTCCAATTCGTTTTTGTGTATCGTCTTCTCATACAATCGCCCCTGCAGGGTTTCTATGATTTGGATGGGATTTCCCTGAATAACCACTTTGCCTTTGTTAATGATGGCCATCTTGGTGCATAATTCTTTTACATCATCAACTATATGTGTTGAGAGAATTACGATGGTTTGTTCTCCCACTTCACTTAATAGATTATAAAAGCGGTTGCGTTCCACAGGATCTAGTCCTGCTGTTGGTTCATCTACAATTAGCAACTTAGGGTTGTTCAGTAATGCCTGAGCAATGCCAAAGCGTTGTTTCATTCCTCCAGAAAACTCACCCAATTTTTGCTTTCGAACTTCATAGAGGTTTACCTTATGAAGAAGTGCATGCACAATTTCTTTACGCTCTATTCGATTCATAATTCCTTTCAAAACCGCCAAATGGTTCAATAACATCTCAGCAGATAGTGCTGGATATACACCAAATTGTTGAGGTAGATAACCCAGTACTTTTTTCAATTCATTCTTGTTTTCTAAAATATTGAGACTTCCTAAATGAATACTTCCGGAATCCACTTCCTGTAAGGTCGCTATAGTACGCATGAGAGTTGATTTGCCTGCGCCATTTGGTCCCAGTAGACCAAACATCCCTACGGGTATTTGTAATGATACGTTTTGAAGTGCTTTAACTCCGTTGCTGTATGTTTTAGAAAGGTCAGATATGATTAGATTGTCCATGATTAATTATTTTTAAGCCAATATTATGCGGAATTAAATGAATAAAAAAAGAACTGGGACAGATATATAAAGGGCAGGTTTGAATGGTTGCGATCGTGTGACAAAAGCACTTGATATCTATAAACAGTACGTTCATCACACCTACAGATAAATCTGTAACAACCATTCTATAGGGCTTGAATTTTTGTGTAATTTTGTATGATGACTTTATGGCAAAAACTATTCAATAAGCAATTTCTTAAAAGGCTGGTGCCTTACTTTTTCATCGTGTCCACCATGTTAATTGTGGTTTTTAATGATTTTTTTGGAAAAGAAGAAGATTATCACATTTTCATTCTACTATTTTTCATTTCGATGATAGTCTGGATGATACGCTGGTTAATTATTCAGATTAAATTCATACTTCGACTAAAAAAAGATAAGACACAAGCTGAATTAATGCATCTGAAAAGTCAGGTTAATCCGCACTTTTTTTTCAATACCTTGAATAATTTGTATGGATTGGTAGAACTAGACACAGCTAAAGCACAGCAGTTAATTCTCAAATTATCTGACATGATGCGGTATAGTATTTATGAAGGACAAAATGATTGGGTTACCTTAGCGGATGAAATCACTTATCTTGAAAACTACATGGATTTGCATAAAATGCGATACCATAAGGAGATTACTATTCGCTTTGATGTAGATGCAGAAGATCGGAGTATAAAAATCATGCCATTGCTATTTATTATTATGGTTGAAAACGCTTTTAAGCATGGGGTAGAAAAACTAAGAAAAGATGCATTTGTTTACATTCGCTTAAAGGCTACATTGCAGCATGTTGATTTTGAAATTGAAAATAATTTTGATGCCGATGAGCAATCAGGTAATCAAGGCATTGGCTTGAATAATCTGAAAAAAAGACTAGAATTGGTTTATTTGAACAAACATGAATTAGAAATAACTACTAACCATGCAGCTATTTATAAAATTCGATTAAGACTTACTTTATGAGTATTAGATACATTATAGTGGATGACGAATCGGTGGCACACGACATCATCAAAAAATATTGTTCGCTGTTGCCCAATATGCAATTGATGCAAGACTGCTACGATGCCATTGAAGCCATTGAATACCTCAATAATAATACGGTGGATTTAATTTTTCTGGATCTGAATATGCCTAAATTGCAAGGATTTGAATTTCTAAAAACACTTCCCAATTTGCCAAAGGTAATTGTTACTACTGCTTATAAAGAGCATGCCTTAGAAGGTTATGAATTAAACATTGTTGATTACTTACTTAAACCCTTTTCATTCGAACGTTTTTTGAAAGCAATCAACAAGGCACGTACAGATACTCCTAAAATTGCATCTAACTCGCAAAATGTAGTTGCCGACGAAAAGCAGGAAAGGTTTTTTCTTCGTTCAGATAACAAATACACACAAATTGTACTTGATGATCTTTTGTTTGTAGAGTCTTCGGGCAACTATATTAAAATTGTGCTAAAAGAAGAAATCATTACCACGCGTGGAAAATTATCTTCAATGATGGAACTCATGCCCATTGACAGTTTTATTCAAGTACATCGTTCGTTTATCGTAGCACACAAGCACATCAAACGCATAGAAGGAAATCAGATATTTCTTGAAAATTACACAGTGCCTATTGGAAAATTATTTAAGGTACAGTTAGATCGACTTTTAAAATAGGAGCATTAAGTTTCTGATTAGTTATTTTGATAGCTCAATTCACAATTTTCATTCTCAAACAATGCCTGTTCACGTTTTCGTGAACATTAAAAATAAGTGAGCAAAAGCCTTGTTGTCCACAACTTGATTCTTTTTTCTTAACCGATTCACAAACTCATTAAACTATGAGCAAAATCAAATATACTTGATATTAGCATTCTTAAAAACAACGATTGAAGTCACTCTTTTATAAATATATATATATTAAAATAAGTTATGTAAAGTGTTTATTTTTAATGATTTAACACGTTGGCTTACTGCTTTAGATCAACAAAGACTGTCTCGATATAATCACGGGCAATCAAGCGGTATCTCTTCTGTCGTTCTCTTTGTTCCGTTCAGCAGCTCCAGTCGGTCGTTGGCAGAAAAGCCTCCTTCCTCCATTCCGAAAACACTACTTAGCACAATAAAACAGCAGTTATTTTTATTGCTCCGCTTCGTTTCTCCGCTTCACAAGATTATGTGCAAAAGTTGGGGATTATGCAAAAAGATTGGATAATCTGAACAAGAAAAAATCTATATTTCTCACTCCTTTAAATTGACTTCTAAAAGCTTTTATTTTTGCATTGAAAGGTTCGGCAGAAGCATTCGTGTTTCTATTATCAAAATAGTTTAAATTGATTAATAATTAATTTGTTTTAAATTCAAACAGGGTTTGCTTTTAATTAAAAAAGCAAACCCTGTTTTTAGATTTATAATTTTTTGGATTGTCACTAAATCATAGTGTCTTAGAATTTTATTACTCTATCAGTATTTTTTGAATTCGGGTACTTATGGTATTTGTTGTTTTGAGGAAATAAATCCCTTTGTTTAAATTGGGTACTCGCATTGTAGCAAAATTGTCTAGATTGTTTAATTGAGAGTAAACTACCTGACCCTCTAAATTAACAATCACAACATCAAATGGTAAAGTTTCTTTAGATCTTATATTTAATATTGCACCTGATTTTACAGGATTTGGATAGACAATAAAATTTTCTTCTGATGAAACATTTTTGGAAGTATCAGTATTTAGAGTTGAAGTTTTAGTTTTTTTAGACGAAAGTGTTGTTGTAGATGCAGCTGATGTTAAATAAAATTCAACATCATCATAATCAAGAAATTTATTGGCACCTCCTGAGTATTGATAAAAACCTAGTTGACAACTGTTGTTAGTCACCATAATATTATTGATTTGTACCTCTGTCCAAGTGGAAATATTTGTATTTAAAGGGTATTCTATCGGACCTCCTCCATAATTTTTTGCATACATAACAGCTGTGCTTTGTCCGCCAGAACTGCGAACCCAAGCTTTCATAGTATAATTTCCATTTACGATTCCACTAAGAGATTGAAAAACCGAAACTTCAAATGCTGTATTTCCCCATTGAATTCCCTTGTAGTTTGGAGAATGAGGTGAAGCAGAAGAAGTTTGTGCATTTGCAACTCCTGGTCCATATTCTGTCCAGCCAGTTGGGGTTTGTGTTGCAGTTGTATTTGCTTCAAAATTTCCATTTACTAATTTATTTACTCCTACTAAGTTCTGCACAGATACGTTACATGTTGCGGTTTTGCCGTCAGATGCAGTTGCCGTTATTGTTGCTGAACCTATACTTACGGCTGTTACAATTCCTAAATTATTAACTGTTGCCACAGCACTATTGCTTGAAGTCCAAATTACATTTTGATTGGTTGCATTAGTTGGTGTAAAAATAGTGTTGATTGTTCTGCTGCTGGAAACTGGCATAGTTATATTAGTATTTGAAAGCCCCAATCCAGTTAGTGCAACCGGAGACAGATAAAATTCAACATCATCATAATCCAGCCATTTATTTGCTGAACCAGTTAATTGATAAAAACCAACTTCTATGGTGTTATTTGTGACTTTGATATTGTTGATTTGTACTTGTGTCCAGTTTGGAATACTTGTGGCTACAGAGTAATTCTGGTCAGCGCCGCCATATCCTTTTGCGTACATAGTAGCATAAGTTTGCCCGCCAGAGCTGCGTACCCACGCTTTCATGGTGTAATTCCCATTTGCTAATCCTGTTAATGTCTGAGAAACAGCAACTTCAAAATTAGTTGACCCCCATTGAATTCCTTTGTAAGCTGGCGAGTGAGGTGTAGAGGCAGAAGTTTGCGCATTGGCTACGCTTCCCCATTCAGTCCATCCTGTTGGTGTCTGGGTAGCAGTTGTGTTAGTATCAAAATTACCGTTAACAAGCTTGTTGATATTTGCAAAGTCCTGAACCGATACGGTACAGGTCGCAGTTCTCGCATCGGAGGTTGTTGCTGTTATCGTTGTGGAACCAACACCTGTTCCTGTCACAAGACCCCATTTGTTTACTATAGCCACTGCTGTATTGCTTGAAGTCCAAGTTACCACTTGATTTGTAGCATTAGCTGGTAAAAAGTTGGTGTTGATAACCTGTTTGCTGCCAAGATTTAAATTAATAGTATTTGGAGATATTGAAAATCCTGTGATGGCTACCGGAGTTGTGTTCGTGTCTTTATAAACCCTAATATAATCACAATACATGGTTGCTGGTAAAACAGTTGTTGCATCAGGAGATCCTGGCCATGTTCCTCCAATAGGAAGATTTATCAAGATATATTGAGGCAGATGATATTCAGATGTGTAATTGTATCCATCAGTAATTTTGAATTGTTTATATTCTACACCATCGACAAACCATTTAATGTAGTTTGCATCCCAAGTAATGGAGTACGTATGCCATTGGGTTACATCAACCGTACAAGTAGTTCCGTCTTTAATGTGTAATTCATTAGCGCCAGCCCAGTGTGTAGTTCCATGAACTACAGATTCACTGTTTACATGCTCAAAGATGTCAATTTCTCCACATTTTGGCCAGCCTATTTGAGGGAAGTTTGAACCCAGAGTCCAGAAGCAGGCCCATAGTCCTTTTCCGTTTGGCATTTTGAATCGGCCTTCTATCTTGCCGTATGTCCATGATGCTTTATTTAAGGTGATCACACTTCCAGATGTGTATTGTTTCCCGCCTACATTTTCTTTGATTACGGTTATTTCTAGGTTTCCGTTGTTCTGTTTTACATTGTTGGTACTATTGGTATAATATTGAAGTTCGCTGTTTCTAATGTTGGCACCCAATTCATATCCCCATTTAGAAGAGTCGGGTGCTCCGGTGCCGGAAAATTCGTCAGACCAAACTAACTGATAATTTTGTGCATTAGCATTGAGGCTAAAAAGTAAAAATAGTAACGATGTGTAAAAGAATGTTTTTGTAAACATTATGGGTAGTAATTTTTTCATGATGTAATTGTTGGTTTTTGATTTATAATAAAATTTATGGTTGGTTTCTTTTAATAGATTTAATTTGAGATAGATAAACAATAGTGTCCAGCATTAATCATCATTATTATTAATTAGCTGCTGTGATTATTTTAGAAAAAATCATACTTAAATAGAGATTTTAAGTCCGGATTAGAACTTTCGTAAGTATCCGATTTTTTGGTTTAAATTGTTTAAAAACAGCAAAATATCATTTATTTTCATGTCAATAATACTAAAAGTAATCTTAACTCCAATAGTAATTTGTGAAAATAATAGCTTTTTTTTGCGCAAACGATAGTATTATTTGTGCAAAATTATTAATTTAGCATAATGAAGAAGAAAATGATTACAATTAAAGATGTTGCTGAGAAAACAGGATTTTCTATTTCAACTATTTCAAGAGCTCTAAAAGATCACTCCGATATTACCGAAAAGACAAAATTGATTGTGAGGGATTCTGCCAGAGAACTGGGATATCAGCCCAATATTTTTGCGCAAAATTTTAAAAATAACAGGAGCAGTATAATAGGGGTGTTAGTGCCTGATATTGAGCGTGGTTATTATTCTTCTATCATCAGCGGAATGCAGGAAAGAGCCATTGAGCAAAAATATTTCATTGTGACCTGTCAGTCCAAAGATTCTTTTATTGACGAGATAAAAGGTATTCAGACCCTTATTGGACTTAATGTTGACGGTATCGCTATAGTGCATTCGAAAGAAACCAGTAATTTTATCGAGCACAATAACATTATTAAAAACAATATACCGTTATTGGCAATTGATAGAGAGCTAACAGGTTTAGATACCCATTTTGTTTCTAATGACCAGTTTGTTGCCGGATTTATGATTGGCGAACATTTGGCAAAAGAAGGTTATAATAACATTGCGATTATAGGAGGACCCGAGCATCTCATTATGAGTCAGCAGCGCATTAATGGCTGTATTGCAGGAATAAGATCGGTAGGAAAACAAATAAAAGCAGAAAATATTTTTTATTGTGATCTGCAAAGAGAACGAGAGATTTTTGTAGTGTCAGAATTATTGAATAAAGCCGAAAAGCCAGATGCAATTTTTTGTATTTATGATAGAGGAGCAATAGAGATTATTCATTATTTGAATCAGAGAAACGTTTCCGTTCCACAAACGGTAGCTATTGCGGGCTGCGGAAATGATTTTTTCTCGCAATATTTATGCCCGTCTTTAACCACTGTAGATTTGAGTCCCCATAAACTTGGAGAACTTGCTTCTGAAATTTTAATTAATGATATTGTGTCAGGCGGTACTGGTCAAAAAGTAAAAAATGTTTTGAGACCCAAACTGCTTGTTAGGGATTCAACTCAAAAGTTGATTTAACCTTTTGTTTAAATTTATTTACTTTGCTTCCGTTTCTTTTTTATACTTGACTCTCTTATTAATAATTCCCCGTCGATCGTTTGTATTTGAGTTTCATTATCAGAATCATTTTTATATTCCTGAAGAAATAACTGCATGGTGGTTTCACCTATTTTTGAGGTTTGTATATTGTAGGTCGTAAGGGATGGTTCTATTAATTCACCCATTAAATCATTCCCGAAGCCAACTACTGCAATTTCATCAGGTACTTTAACTTTGCGTTTTTTAAGGTGTTTGATTGCAAATATTGCAGAGCGATCCGAAATGCAGAAAATGGCATCTGGCCGTTCGTTAAGGTTTAGCCAATCATCAACTACAGCGTTAATACTTGTGCTAGAATAATCAGTATAAGCAATCAGTTCTTTGTCTATATCCATTTTATTTTTTTTCAAAATGTTAAGGTAGCCCAGTAGTCGCTCTTCTGTAATTGACAAAGATTTAGGCCCTAATATGATACCAATTTTTTTGCACCCTTGATCTAGGAGATGTTCCGTTATTTTTTCGGCACCTTCTGTATTTTTGGCTAATACTTTTGATATTTTATTTGATGGACTAATTCTGTAAAAATTTACTATAGAGATTCCTTTTTTGCAATAATTGTCAATATAATCAAAGGCTGTAGTTGTTGCTGAGTGGCAAATTAGCAGTCCGTCCACTCGGCTGTCAATCAGTACTTGTACATTCTCAATCTCCGTTTCATAATCTTCATTAGAGAGGCATATAATTACCTTGAAACCGAATTTTGAAGCTACTTTTTGAATTCCTCCCAACATTGATGAGAAGAAAGTAGATTCTAGATCTGGAATAATTACCCCGATAGTTTGGGTTTGCTTGTTGGCAAAATTCCGAGCCATTAAATTTGGGCGGTACTCCATTTCTAATGCAACTTGTTTTACCGCTTTTATGGTAACAGCGCTTATATCTGGGTGGTCTCGTAATGCCCTGCTAACGGTAGTAGCAGAGATACCCATAGCTTTTCCGATATCCAAAATAGTAGTTTGATAATTCTTACGGGTCTTGTTTTTTGCCTTTCTGTTCTCATGGTTTAATGTGAAGTTATAATTGCATTCTTTGCAGTAATAACGCTGCTTTTGTCTGATGAAACCTGACTTTAAAACTGTTTCTACTTTACTGCATTTTGGACATTTAACTCTAGGCATGGCTATGATTCTTTTAGTTTGATTGTCAAAGGTAAAAAATATATATCTATCGAAACCGATAGTGCAAACGTTTGAGATAGAGAAAACGTTGTAATTGCATTTTTGAGCGTTGTGCAAATCTAGTAATAAGTATACATTTGGGACAATATTTTAATGTTATAAGCTTATAAAACTATATTATAATTTACTAATCAATCTAAACCGAAATTTATTATGTACAAATTATTGCTTAATCTTCGATGCATTATGTGTGTTATAGGGCTGCTGCTTTGCCTAAGCACTTATGCTCAAAATTCAACAATCAGCGGGATTGTTAAAGATGAATCTGGGAAACCAATTCCTGGTGCCACATTGCAAATAAGCGGGACAACTGCTGCTACTTCTAGCGATTTTGATGGAAGCTTCAAAATCTTGGCAGCTAAAGGAAATGTTATCATTGCCTCTTTTATGGGATACGATACCAAGAATGTAACAATTTCAGATCAAACTACTCTTAATATTGTGTTGAAAACCTCAAACAAGGAATTGCAAGAGGTAATTGTTATAGGATACGGTTCTGCCAAAAAGAAGGATTTAACAGGTGCAATAGCAACGGTCAAGTCTCAGGAAATAGCTGGGCGCAGAACAGTTCAGGTTTCTGATGCTTTACAAGGTGCTATGGCTGGAGTTACTGTAACAAGAAATGGAGCGGCACCAGGCAGCCAGTCTAAAATACGTTTTCGTGGAGTAACAACATTGGGGGATACAGGAGGAAATGATCCTTTAATTATTGTTGATGGAGTGCCTTCCGGAAATATTGATTATCTAAATCCTGATGATATAGAATCAATAACAGCTTTAAAAGATGCTGCTTCTACCGCTATTTATGGTTCTAGGGCTGCTGCAGGGGTATTGTTGGTAACCACTAAAAGGGCAAAAACAGGAAAAACTAGTTTTGATTATAGTTATGAGTATGCTCAAGCTTCGCCTGTAAACCAACCTGGCACGACGGGTGCAGTTAGGTATATGCAGTTATATAATGAGTATCTTTCTAATGATGGAGCTGCTCCATTATATTCTCAGGCAACTATTAATAATTATATGGCCAATAATGCAAGTACACCTGATTTGTATCCAGATACGGATTGGCAGTCTTCAATCATTAAAAATAATGCCCCAAGAATAATTCATAATCTAGCGTTTTCATCCGGTGCTGAAAACATTAAAACCAGAGCTACTTTCGGATACTCTTCCAGTGAAGCACTCTATGATAACCGTGGTTTTAAAAAATTAAACGCAGGAGTTTACAATGATTTTAAATTCAACAGTAAGCTGACAGCAAGTTTTGATGTCAGTGCAGTGAGAACAGAAAGTAAAGATGTCAATATCTTTAATAATAACATTTTTCTGGATGCTAGAATTATGCCTCCAATCTTTGATGATTATTATTCTGACGGAAGATTTGCACTTGGCAAGGACGGTCGAAATGCATTGGCACAAATCAGTGAAGGAGGTTTTAAAAAGGATATCGTAAGTAACCTAACGGGTAGAATCGCAGTAAATTTTAAGCCTCTCAAAGGATTGACATTAACTGGTCAGGCAGCGCCAACTTTAATTTACTCATCCAGTAAGCAATTTATTAAGGTTGTTGAATTTACAGATGTTTTAGATCCATCAAAAAAAGTTGCAGTAGGACAGCAGCCGGCTTCTTCTTCATTGAGAGAAGAAAGACCTTATTATTACAGGTTTAATGGACAGTTTGTTGCTAACTATGCCAATAGTTTTAGTAATAATCATAATGTTGAGGCTACTGTTGGTTATGAAAATAACTATTCCTACAATGAAACTATAACCGCTTCTCGCGCAACATATACTTTGTCAAATTATCCTTATTTGGATGTTGGGCTTCCAACATTTAGAGATAATGGAGGTTCAGCTTATGAAACAGCATTAAGTTCTTATTTTGGTAGAGCATCCTACAATTTTAAAAACAGATATTATTTGCAGGCTGGCGGTCGTTATGACGGATCCTCAAGGTTTAATGAGGATCAAAGATGGGCTTTCTTTCCGTCTCTGGGTGCTGGATGGGCTGTTTCAGAAGAGCCATTTTTTAAATCGGTTAAAGAGTGGGGAGTCGATTTCCTGAAATTTAGAGGTTCTTGGGGACAGTCAGGTAATGAACGCATTGGGAATTATCCTTATCAGGCGAGCATTAATTTATATAATTCGCTATTCTATCAAAACGGTGCTGTTGTTGCTCCTACCTCAGGTTCTCAGGTTAATTATGCTGTTAATGACATTACATGGGAAACCCAGGAAAGTACAGATATAGGTTTGGATGCAACATTCCTAAAAAATAGGTTAACTGTAAGTGGTGATGTGTTTTACAAACAAACTAAGGATATTTTGCTTAAATTAAACGTTCCTCTTTATCTTGGATATGAAGCACCTTTTCAAAATGCGGGTAAAGTTAGTTCTAAAGGTTTTGAAGCGACGGTTAATTGGTCAGACAGCATTGGAGAAGACTGGAAATATAGTTTAGGTGCAAATATAGCCGATGCTAAAACAAATGTTGATGATTTGAAAGGAACTTCGATACTTGGGGATACATCAAATATTGAAGGAGAGGAATTTGCTGCTTGGTATGGATATAAATCAAACGGAATATTTCAAACAGCCGCAGAAGTTGCTAGTTCTCCGGTAACAAATGCCAGTACCAAACCTGGAGATGTTAAATACGTTGATATTGATGGAGACGGTAAAGTAACTCCTGATAAGGACAGGGTTATTTTGGGAGGATCATTGCCACGATATACATTTGGATTCAATGGTAGGGTGACTTACAAAACAATGGATTTTTCTTTTGTAGCTTATGGTGTAGGCAAACAACAGGTAAGGTTAAGTAATTATGCTGTACAGCCATTTCAGGAAACATTTGGTAATGTTCCAACGCTGATTGATGGTAATTTTTGGAGCACTAGTAACACTCCAGAGCAAAATGCTGCCTCAGAATATCCAAGATTGTCTAATGCAAGCAGTGGAAATAACTATGCAATGTCTGATTTTTGGTTGGTTGATGGTAGTTATTTAAGAATTAAGAATATCACATTTGGATATAATTTTACTAAAAAAATTACTGACCAGTTAGGAATACAAGGACTTCGTTTGTATGTGGCCTGTAATGATGTATTTACCTTTAGTAAATTTCCGGAGGGTTCAGATCCAGAAGTAGATGCTATTTCTTATCCAATTGTTAAAACCTTTATGACAGGTTTAAATGTTAAATTTTAAAAAATAATTATTATGAAAATTTCAATATATTTAAGTGCATTATGTCTGCTTCTTTTTGCCGGCTGTCAAGAATTAGATTATAATCCTCTATCGGATCCATCCAGTGGTAATTTTTACTCTAACGAAACCGAACTTACCATAGCGGTAAATGATTTGTATCGCTTTTCGTTTATCGCAAATGATAAAGAAGAGTACAGTGATAATTTTTTATACAGAGCCAATCCTAATGCTGTGATAAGCGGTACGATGAACAGTGGTGATCCAGATGCCCAAAAATTGTGGGCTGATGCCTATAAAATAATTACTAGAGCCAACACCATAATTGCCAGCATGAGCAGAGCTTCAGAAAACACCTCGGCTGCAGCCTTGGCTTCGTTTGAAGCACAAGCTAAATTAGCACGAGCCTATCAGTATTCAAGGCTTATTACTCATTTTGGTGATGTGCCTTTAATTAAGGAACCAATTACTTTAAGTGAATCCTATTCTTATACCAGATCTGATAAAAATATTGTACTGGAATTTATTTTTGAAGATTTAGATTTTGCTGCCGCAAACCTGCCAGCTTCTTACAGTGCAAGTGCAATACAGCGTTTTACAAGTGGTACTGCATTGGCTGTTAAAGCAAGAACAGCTTTATATATGGGAAAATATGATATTGCCAAAGCAGCTGCCAAGGCAGTTATAGCTTCAAATGCTTATACGTTGTATCCAAGCTATCGCGATTTATTTTTAAAAGCGGGAGAACAATGCAAAGAAAATATTCTAACAGTCGTTAGGGACCAAGCTAATGGTGTTGTTTCAGATGGGTTTATTGCCCCAGATCATATCGCTCGAAACGCTGGTGGATTTGCTGCTAAATTCCCAACTTGGGAATTAGTGGACTCCTACGAGTGTACTGATGGACTGCCAGTTGATAAATCTCCATTATATAATCCACAAAAACCTTTTGCAAACAGGGATCCACGTATGGCACAAACTATTGTTCCCTTTAGTTCTATCTGGCTTGGTTACATCTATCAGCCACATCCGGACTCACTGACTGTTAGAAGAATTAGTGACAATGCTATGGTAAAAAACAACGATAATCGTGCAAATGCAATTAATGCTAGTTTTTCAGGTTTTTTATGGAAAAAAGGAATAGATCAATCTTGGGCTGATAGAAAATTAGAAGACAATGATTTAAAAATTATCCGTTATGCCGAAATGTTTTTGATATATGCTGAGGCTGATGTTGAAATGAATACAATTGATGCGACTACTTTACTTTACCTCAATACCGTTAGAGCAAGAGCCTATGGGAAAACAGTAGGACAGACTACGCTTTATCCAGCTGTTACAACAACAAATCAGGCAGATTTACGAACCATTGTTCGCCGAGAACGTCGCGTTGAATTTGCATTTGAGGGATTACGATACATGGATCTAATCCGATGGAGAATTGCAGAAAAAGCATTAAACAAACCTGGTGTTGGTATACCTGATCCAGTTCCTGCCAATAATATCCATAAGGCAAAATTTCCTTTTGCAGGTGCACCCGTAATAGATGCAGATGGTATTCCGGATTACACGCCATACATTGCCACAGGGGCGGCTAAAAATTTTACAACCAGAAAATTTGATGCCAGTAAACAATATCTATGGCCAATTCCAGCAATTGAAAGAACTGTTAATCCAAATCTGACACAAAACCCTAATTACTAAATTAGATTATACTATTTACATAATATATGGAATTAACTGATTATATAATACTTATTCTATATGCTGCCGGTATTTTACTTATCGGTGGCATATTGTCAAAGCGGAATAAAACTTCAGATGATATGTTTGCTGTAAGAAAGCAATCTCCCTGGTGGCTTTCGGGATTATCTGCTTTTATGAGTGCATTTTCTGCAGGGACATTTGTGGTGTGGGGCGGTATTGCATACAAACAAGGTTTGGTGGCTGTCAGTATTCTGATGTGTTCGGGAATTGCATCATTTTTGGTGGGGAAATTTTTTGCTAAAAAATGGGCTTCACTTAATATAAGTACAGTAGGAGAGTATGTGTCAATTCGTTTTGGCCAGGGAGCTGTGCAGTTTTATACTTGGGTCGGCATGCTTTTTAAAATTATTGCCATGGGTGTAGCATTATACTCATTTGCGGTAGTGGTATCGTCACTTATACCTTTATCGGCAGATAATTGGTTGGCTGATCCAGTTACCCATAAGTTATCAATTCCATATACTATTATTATTTCGGGCTTTTTGATGCTGATGTACGCTGTAAGCGGCGGTTTGTGGGCAGTTTTAATTATTGATGCTGTTCAATTTGTTGTATTAACGATGACCGTTTTGTTTGTAGTGCCGCTAAGTATTCAAAAAGTGGGAGGCGTGACAAGTCTTATTGATCATTTGCCTGAAACATTTCTTTCTCCGGTCTCCGGCAATTTTACATGGCTGTTCCTAATCGGCTGGGTTATCGTGCATACTTTTAAATTAGGAGGAGAATGGGTGTTTGTGCAGCGTTTCTTAGCAGTCAGCAGTCCTGAAAATGCCCGTAAATCATCCAATTTGTTTGGGTGGCTTTATATAATAAGTCCTATTATCTGGATGCTTCCGCCTATTATCTATCGCGTTTCCCACCCTGATGCTGCTCCGGAACAAGCTTATATTCTTGCTTGTGCATGGGTATTGCCGCCAGGATTGATGGGATTGCTGGTAGCAGCTATGTTTTCATCGGCAGCAAGTTACATTGACGGTGAAATAAACGTATACGCAGCAGCAATCACCAATAGTGTCTATAAAGATATTATAGCCCCTAATGCGAGTGAAAAAAGTGTGGTATTTGTAGGGAGATTGAGTTCGCTGGTAATAGGTCTTCTTATCATGGCAATCGCTGTCTGTGTTCCTTATTTTGGCGGTGCAGAGCAAATTATATTAACCGTTACGGGCTTACTCGTTGTTGCGATGGTGTTGCCCATGTTGTGGGGATTGTATTTTGGAAAAATAAAACAAAGTTCTATTTGGTGGTCTACGGGAATAACAGTTATGGTTTCTCTTTTTCTGAAAATGGCAATATCCATAAAATCGGATAACTTCATAATGAGTCTGTATTATGCAAACAGTCAGCTTTTTGAAGTGGCTGTTGGTGTTTTTGTACCGTTAATTGTCTTAGCCGTTATGGAGTTTGGTTCTAAAACGGTTGATCCAGGATTTAAGGAGATTCAGGAAAAATTAAACAGTAAACAAGCTATTTCAAATTCGGAAGAGGATCATCAATTAGCCATTTTTCCAGCTCGCTTATTAGGTTTCAGCATCGGAGTATTGGCTGTTATTATGTTTGGACTGATGTTGTTTACCACCGATTCTTCTCGTACTCTCATTGGAGTGTTTTCAGCAGTTTTATTTATACTCAGTACAATTATTTTACTTTCATTAAAAGTAAAAAAATCAAAAAAAATTATATCTACAAATTCAATTTAAATGCAAAATTTAGAAGAAAAATACAATATAGTAGTTGTTGGCGGCGGATTGGCAGGTTTTTGTGCAGCCATTGCAGCAGCTCGTTTAGGCAGTAAAACTTGCATAGTTCATAATCGTCCCGTTTTTGGAGGCAACAGCTCTTCCGAAATACGCGTAACTCCACATGGAGCCTGTGCTTTTCATGCATATGCTAGAGAAACCGGAATTATTTCAGAATTACTTATAGCAGAAAGAGCAGTAAATCACGAAGAAATTTTTGAGAATGGCTGGACTAATAGTATTTGGGATTTAACCATGTATAATCTTGCTCAGTCCACTCCCAATCTTACCATCAAAGTAAACACCGATGTGTATGAAATTATTAAAGAAGATAGACTGATTAAAGCAGTAAAAGCAAGAATTCAAAATTCAGAAACTGATGTGCTGCTATATGCAGATACTTTCATTGATGCTTCTGGAGATGGAATAGTTGCCGATTTGGCTGGCTGTGAATACCGTTTGGGAAGTGAAGCGAAAAGTGAATTTAACGAACCTCATGCTCCAGATGTTGCTAGTAAAGATGTGATGGGAAGTTCTATCCATTTTAAAACAAAATATATTGGGAAGCCTTGTGACTATAAAGCTCCTGAATGGGCAATAAGTTATGACGATGCCAGTTTTTTTTACAAACAGGGTAGACCGCCTAAGCAAAAAAGAGGTGGGTATTGGTGGATTGAGATTGGTGTTCCTTACAATACCATTACTGATAATGAAACCATAAGACATGAACTTACCCGTCACGCATTAGGAGTATGGGATTGGATGAAAAATAAAGATCCTAAAATGATGGAGCTTACCAAAGAGTATGCTTTGGACTGGGTAGGGCAGGTGCCTGGAAAGAGAGAAAGCCGTCGTATTATGGGACAGTATTTAATGACCGAACATGACCCGCAGAATTGTACGGTTTTTAATGATGAAATTGCATTTGGCGGATGGTTTATTGATCTCCATACACCAGGTGGTTTGTTAGCAGCTAACAGCGAACCGTCCAGTAATGAAAATTACTCGACATTTTCTGAATATGCAGTCAAAAGTTATGCAGGACCTTATGGAATTCCATTAAGGAGTCTTATCGCCAAAGACATGGACAATTTAATGATGGCAGGCAGAAATGTCAGTGTAACTCATGCAGCTTTGGGAACGGTAAGGGTAATGAATACGACTGCATTGATGGGACAGGCTGCAGGAACTGCCGCCGCACTTTCGTTGCAAAGAAACTTGCCAGTAACAGAAGCCCCTGCTAAGATTATTGAAGAAATTCAGCAGCAGCTGCTTAGAGATGGTTGTTTCCTGCCAAATTACAGTAATAAAGATGAAAAAGACATTGCACTTCAGGCTAAGATTACCGCCAGCAGCGAAGCTCTTTTATACGGAGCAGGCCCCGAGAGCAAAGGAGCACATGAGGGATTAAAAATTTGGGAAGACCAGCCGCAGTATGAGATTGAAAAGATGGAATGCCGAAAAGGCCAGCTTATTGCCATTGGCTCTTCATTCATAAATAAAATTGAGGTTTGTATTCGCAATAATTCAGATAGTGAACAGAATTTCACCGTACAGCTTAGGAAAAGTGAGCATATTTGGGATTATAGTGTTGATAAAGGGGAGGTTTTATCAGAAGCAGAATTAAGTATCTTACCCGGTACACACTGGGTAGCGTGGCCTGTTGATCTAAAAAATGCACCAGTAGGAGAGTTTGTTCGTTTGGACATTTTGCCAAATGCGGCATTAGAATGGCTTTGTGCTGGAAAAATTGAATCCGGTCACATGGCCATGTACCAGATAAGTGCAGAAAAAATGCGCCGATTTGGAAACGGGCAGACTTTAAGTTTTAGAATAGAACCTGCTCAGCCTTGTTTTAGCCCTCAAAATGTAATCAGCGGTGTCACAAGACCGCATAAATTTACTAATCTTTGGAAATCTGACCCAAATCTCCCATTATCCCAATTTTTGCAGTTAAGCTGGGAAAAAAGTAAGGTAATCAAAGGAATTGAACTGACTTTTCCAGGACATCTACTTAGGGAATATCATGCTTATGATCCATTTTACCGTGATCCGCAATGTCCAAAAGACTATGAAATATTGGCTTTAAAAGACAATAAATGGGAGAAAGTTTTAGAAGTTACAGAAAACTACCAGAGACAGGTAAAGCATAGTTTTGAGGGTATTGAAACCACAGAACTTAGAATACAGGTAAATGCTACCAATGGAGATCCTTCTGCTCAGATATATGAAATAAGATGTTATGAATAATATATTGAATAATAGAAAATCAGTTTTAGCCTGTCTTTTAATGGTCAGTGTTTCTCTGTTTGCACAGCAACAGGAGGGGAAATACACCATTCGTTTGGATAAGCCGGAACAAACCATTTGGGGTTTAGGAATCGAAATACAAAATGATGCCATTGGTTCTGGAAACATCGGCTTGCCCAATGAAGTGATTGCCATTCCCAATAATTTGGAAAAATCCGAAAGGAAACGGCTTTATAAAGATATGCTGAAAGGTTTTCGCTATTGCCGATTGGCGATGGGACTTTATTTCAGGGGTTTGGACAAAGAAGGAAAGCGTTTTCAAGAGAGATATCCGAATCAGCTCAATGATTTAAAGGAACTGATGAAAGGTTCAAAAATGGAAGGCATATCCTTGGAGTATTGGTCGGTTGCGCCTTTTTGGAAATCCAATAATGCTTTTATTGGCGGAACATTGAAAAGTACTGATGCTGCATTTTTAAATGATTTTGGAGATGCTTTGGTAGATGATGCCAAATTTTTGGATAGTAATGGTTTAAAAGTAAGAATGTGGGGACTGCAAAATGAAGCTGGACAGCATGTTAAGCCAAAAGGGTACATCGCTCCACCTCAAAAACCAGTGGATCCTAATGATAAAATGGCCAATCAGTCATTTTCAACTACTGAATATTTTGATGCAGAAGTTTACTTGAAAGCATTTAAGGCAGTTGCTCCAAAAATAAAAAGTGCTTTTCCTGAGGCAATCATAATGGCTGATAGCTGGGATGGACACCTCGGACTTATAGCAGAGGAAATTAAAAAGGACAGTGTAGCATTGAAACATGTGGATGCATGGGTTTTACACCGCATCGGTGCTGATTCGAATATCCTTATTGATGATGCTGTAAAATACAACAGCAATACTGATGGCAAATATGTTTTTACCAACGAGTTTGAGTATTTTAATTATACTAAAAATGATGAAATAAACGATGGGAATTTTGTTAATACTGCCCAAACCATAATGAATTGGATGACGTTTACCAATTCCCCTACTTGGTTTTGGTTGCACGCACTAAAACCCACTTATAATGAAGAAGCGCAAAGTTTTGCACTTGGAATTTGGCGCCCCTACAACGATGATAATTTCAATCATTTTAAAAATATCCAAAAAGGCCATTGGGACTATGTTCCTAGGAATTTTAATGCCATTGCAGGATTTTTAAAATACATGCCTTGGGACTCCAAAAGATACCATATTGACGAAGGCACGGTTTTGAAAGATAACCGCATAATGGCTTATAAAACTCCGAAAGGCAAATTAGTAATTGTTTTGACTAATCGTTCTGGTAAACCCTTTCAGTTTAATGTAGTGCCAAACACTAAAGGGAACTTTAAAGGATATCGCTATACGCCATACCAGAAAGATGTATCGATAGGGAAACAATCGGGTGAAAAATTTAATGCTCTTGTTCCTAATCATGCTGTAGAGTTTTGGGTTGAACAATAATCGGAGGTACTTTAAATGAGTTTCAATTAAAAAGGAGCAAAATTTACTTAAGAATTTTAATATCATTCAAATATGTATATAAAAAGAAATATTAGATTGTCATTAATTGTGATTGTGGCTTTGATTATTCCTTGCGGTATAACAGCTCAATCCAAAAGTGACGCAATTTATCTCAATAAAAATGCTTCTATAGAACAACGGGTAGAAGATTTGTTAAGCCGAATGACATTAGAAGAAAAAGCAGGTCAGCTTAACCAGTTAAATTATGGAATGTTTACTGGTCCTGATAATAAGGCTGATGGAGAACAGGAGAAACTTGATCTTGTCAAACAAGGTAAAGTAGGTTCATTACTCAATACTCTTGGGGTTTCAAAAATCAAGAAAGTACAGCAGATAGCCGTAGAACAAAGCCGGTTGAAAATTCCATTACTGTTTGGTTTTGATGTAATTCATGGTTATAAAACTTTATTCCCAATTCCGCTTGCTGAAGCGTGCAGCTGGGATATGGATCAGGTAAATAAAAATTCCAGAATAGCTGCAAAAGAAGCTGCTGCATCAGGACTTAACTGGATTTTTGCACCTATGTGTGATGTTTCTAACGATCCCAGATGGGGTCGTGTAATGGAAGGAGCGGGAGAGGATCCTTATTACGGTTCTGTTATTGGAGCAGCTAGAGTTAAAGGTTTTCAAGGGAATCTTGATAGTGTTTTTGATGTTTTGGCATGCGTTAAGCATTTCGCCGCTTATGGCGCAGTTGAAGCCGGCAGGGAATATAATAATGTTGATGTTTCCAGAGTAGCGTTTTACAACAAATATCTGCCTCCTTATGATGCAGCAGTGAGGGCAGGAGCAGCAACAGTTATGACCTCATTTAATGTTTTTGACGGTGTACCTGCAAGCGGTAGTACATTTTTGCTTACCGATATTCTAAAAAACAGATTAGATTTTAAAGGGTTTGTCGTGAGTGATTGGAATGCATTTGCAGAAATGATTGCCCATGGTTATGCAATGGATAAAAAAGACGCTGTATATAAAGCAATAAAAGCGGGCAGTATGATGGATATGGAAAGCAGAACTGCCATAAATTACCTGCCAGAACTTGTAAAAGAAGGTAAGCTGAGTTTAGACCAAGTCGATAAAGCAGTTGGTGCGATATTGTACTATAAGTTTAAACTCGGACTGTTTGAAAACCCTTATCGTTTTTTGGACACAAAGCGTGAAACAGAAAATATATTCACTACCGAAAACAGAAAGATTGCTAAAGAAGCAGCCGAAAAAAGCATTCTGCTTCTTAAAAACAGTCAGCAGATTTTGCCTCTTAAAAACCCAAATCAAAAAGTGGCTTTGATTGGTTATTATGCTAACAGTAAATCGGATATGGTTGATATGTGGAAAGCTACTGCAGATGCACAGGATTGTGTTACTATTTACGAGGGGTTAAAAAAGCAGTTCTCAAATTTAACTTTTTCTGAAGGCTATAACAAAGATAATTCTACAACAGAAGCTTTAATTAACGAGGCTGTAAAAAATGCTGCAGCTGCAGAATTGGTTATTGTTAATATTGGCATAACCAGCAATTTGTCCGGCGAAGATAAGTCTTTGGCTGATATTAACATTCCTGAAGGACAAATACAGCTGCTGAAAGCGTTAAAGAAGACCGGAAAGCCAATTGTAACTCTTGTATCTTCAGGAAGGCCAATGATTCTGACTGAAGTAGAGGGTTTGAGTGATGCGCTTGTTCAATGCTGGGTTTTAGGAACCGAGACCGGTAACGCAATTGCTGAGGTAATTTTAGGAAAGTATAATCCATCAGCAAAAACGGTAATGAGTTTTCCTTATGCTTTAGGTCAGATTCCGGTTTATTACAATCATTTTAATACTGGCCGTCCAGCTCCTGAACCAAATGCGAAAGACAAACCAGCCGATTTTTATTCCAGATTCCATGATATTCCAAACGAACCTTTGTATCCATTTGGTTACGGTTTGAGCTATACTGCTTTTGAATACAGTAATATTAGTTTATCATCCAAAACTTTGGATACAAATAATTCTTTATCTGTAACGGTTGAACTTAATAATACGGGTAAATATGATGGAGAGGAAGTGGTACAGCTTTATATTCAGGATGTAACTGCATCAATTGTAAGGCCGGTAAAAGAACTTAAAGGGTTTAAAAAAATTATGCTTAAAGCGGGAGAGAAAACAATCGTGAGCTTTAAAATATCTTCAAATGATCTTGCATTTTTTGATCATGAAGGAAAATCCATTATTGAGAATGGGAAATTTAATGTTTTTGTAGGAGGCAATTCACGTGATGTGTTGTCTTCATCATTTGAACTTGTACAATAGTTTAGTTTTATAAAATTAAAATTTTTATCATGAGATTCATTATTGGCTTTGTTTTTTCTTTCGTCAGTTTGTTGGGTTTTTCTCAATCGAATGCTGTTTTAAATTCCCGGGAAAAACTTTCATTAGACGAAGGCTGGAGGTTTCATTTAGGTGATATCCCTTTTCCGGAGGTTAAAGGACATGAGAACAGTTATTTTAATGCCAAAGCCGGAAAGGCAGGCGGTGCTGCTGGGACAGATTATGACGATACCGATTGGAGGATTCTTAATCTGCCTCATGACTGGGCAGTGGAAGGCGGTTTTGATCCTAATGAGAATCTGGCACAAGGATATCGCAAGCGTGGAATAGGATGGTATCGCCGCAGTTTTAAGATAGACCCAAAAGACAGAGGAAAAAACTTGGAGCTTCAATTCGATGGTGTAGCCACTCATTGTACAGTTTGGTTTAACGGAATTGCAGTACACCGCAACTGGTCTGGTTATTCTTCTTTTTATATTGATATTACCGCCATGGCTAAATACGGAGATGAGCTGAATAACATTTCGATTCGTGTTGATGCGATAGATCAGGAAGGATGGTGGTATGAAGGTGCAGGGATTTACCGTCATACATGGCTGGTCAAACGTTCACCATTACATATTGTGACAGATGGAGTATTTGCGCATCCTGTTAAAAGCGCATCTGGGGAGTGGGAAATACCTATTGAAGTAAGCTTGCAGAATACAGGAAACACAAGTGCTGATGCTACTGTATCCTCTACACTTATCGATCAAAATGGTAACATAGTAGTAAGCGCAGAAACATCTGCTAAAGTGGGAGTACTGGATAAAAATACAGCACATTTATTGCTTAAAACAAGTAACCCTAAATTATGGTCTCCAGATGAACCAGTTTTGTATAAGGTTCATACAGTGGTGAAACAAAATGGTCTTCCTGTTGATACTTTAACTACCAAATGCGGATTTAGAACTATTCGTTTTACTGCAGATTCTGGCTTTTATTTGAATGACAAACCTCTTAAGCTATTGGGTGTCTGCAACCATCAGGATCATGCTGGTGTAGGAGTTGCGGTTCCAAATTCTTTATGGGATTTTAGATTGAAAAAATTGAAAGAAATGGGTGCTAATGCATACCGCTGTGCCCATAATCCACCTTCAGCCGAGTTTTTAGATGCCTGCGACAGAATGGGGATTTTAGTGATGGATGAAAACAGGAATTTCAATTCTTCTCCTGAATACATTAATCAGTTAACTTGGATGGTGCGTCGGGATAGAAATCATCCCAGTATTATTTTATGGTCTGTTTTTAATGAAGAACCAATGCAGGGAACAGAAATTGGTTACCAAATGGTACGCCGCATGAGTGCCGAAGTTAAGAAATTAGATACTACCCGGCCTGTAACTGCTGCCGCAAACGGAGGACTTTTTGAGCCTGTCAATGTTTCCCAAGCCGTAGATGTGGTTGGATTTAATTATCAAGTGAATAATTACGATCGTTTTCATAAAGAACATCCAGAGATGTTACTTACCAGTTCAGAAGATGCATCAGCAATTATGGTTAGGGGCAATTATACAACTGATGCTGCAAAACATACCTTAGATGCTTATGATACTCAAAAACCGAGCTGGGGATCTACACATCGAGAGGCGTGGAAAGCTGTCGCAGAGCGTCCTTATTTAGCAGGCTGTTTTGTTTGGACTGGTTTTGATTACCATGGTGAACCGACTCCTTATGACTGGCCAACGGCTGGTTCTAATTTTGGTATTTTGGATTTATGCGGATTCCCCAAAACGGCTTTTTACATACATCAGGCACAATGGGTTAAGGATAAACCAATACTTCAATTAGTACCGCATTGGAATTGGGATGGCCAAAACGGAAAACCAATTAAGGTAATGGCAATGAGTAATGCAGATGAGGTGAAATTGTTATTGAATGGGAAAGAAGTAGGTAAACAAAAAGTAGATAAATATGAAATGAACAGTTGGGAGGTTCCTTATCAGCCAGGAAAATTGGAGGCAATAGGTTATGTTAAAGGAAAAGAAGTCTCGCATTTTAGTGTGGAAACTACAGGAGAACCAGTACAAATCAGATTAACACCAGACCGTAATAAAATCAGCGGAGATGGATGGGATGCTGTTCCGGTTACCGTGGAAGCTTTAGATTCGAATGGAAGACCAATGCAAACAGCAAATTTACCGATAGAATTTGAACTGCAAGGAGGCGGAAACATAATTGGTTTGGGCAACGGTGATCCCAATTCACATGAAATGGAAAAAGGAAATAAACGCAGTCTATTTAATGGACTGGCTCAGGTTATTTTACAAAGTGCTAAGGGAAGCAGTGGTCAATTAATTTTGAAAGCAAGATCTCCGGGTTTAAATTCTACTACTCTAAGCATTGAAGTTGTCGAAGCAAAAAACATACCCTCAGTTCCAGTTGAAGAGCCTTACTTGGTATTGGATAAATGGCTGATTTCACCTGTAAGCAAAGTGAAACCAGATCCCAATCAAGTAATTGAGGGTAATGATATGAATAGTTGGCAGTCGGTAAAACCAGGTCATATGCAGACTTTTTCAGAAGGTAACTACGTAGTGTACCGTACCAATTTCAAACCATATTTAGCACAGCAAAATAATGGGGGTAAAATTATTTTAAAAGCATTAAAAGGTAAAGCTGAAGTTTGGTTAGATAAAAAATTACTGGCTGTAAAGAGTACGGAAAGCTCTAGTGATTTTGTAGTGCAAATGCCTGCTGGTAAAGGCGAACGAGAAATTAGGGTATTAATTGAAACCGAAAAGGGTAATAAAGCAGGTTTAGGTGGTTTAATTACAGTTGAGTAGCCAGCCAAATAGTTTAAATTTTGCGGGCTGTTTTAAAGCTTAATCGCGTAGAATATCACAAACAAAGAATTTAAAACACTAACTACGATAGATTGGTTATCTACTTCCATAATAAGTGTAGCGTTTTTTATTAAATGGATTAGTTAGTAACCCCGGAAGTAAAATGACTTTCGGGGTTTTTCTATTGTAACCGAATCAATTTTGTATCAATATAACTTATTTCACAAACCCGAGGCACTTGGAATCCAAATTAAATAAATGGATTGACTGGTAATTTGAATTAGTTATTCAATTTAATGAACCCACCATCAATTGGATAATCGCAACCGGTAATGAAACCAGCTTCGTCGCTGCATAAAAACAAAGCCAAAGCGGCTACCTCTTCAGGTTTTGCCATGCGGCCTATAGGTTGTGATTTTGATAATTTTTCAAACATTTCGGCTTCTTGACCTGGATAGTTTTTAGAAATGAACCCATCCACAAAAGGAGTGTGTACTCGTGCTGGAGAAATCGAATTACAACGGATGTTTTCGCCCATATAATCTTTGGCAACGGATAAAGTCATTGCCATTACTGCTCCTTTTGCAGTAGAATAAGCAAATCGATCTGGAATACCAACCCAAGCAGCAATAGAAGCCATGTTCAAAATAACTCCACCTCCAGAAGTTTTTAGATGTGGCACTGCAGAATGCAAACAATTGTAAACGCCTTTTACATTTACGCTCATGATGCGATCAAAGTCGGCTTCTGGAGTAGTTTCTACTTTTCCCACATGGGCAATTCCGGCATTGTTAACCAAAATATCTATAGCTCCTATTGTCTCGAATGTTGCAGATACCTCTTGCTGATTGGCCACATTGCAGGCATGCGAAAATACTTTTCCACCAGATAGTTTTATTTCTTCTACCGCTGATTGGGCACTTTCCTGAGTCAATTCAACAATATGGACTTCGGCACCTTGCTTGGCGAATAAAACCGAAATGGCTTTTCCTATTCCGCTGCCGCCTCCCGTAACTACTGCCTTTTTATTTTGTAATGAAAACATATATTATATTTTTAGATTTTTTAATAATTGGCTAAATGCATAATTCACTCCCAGTTTCTTTCTTTTGGATAGGAGGGAAGAGTTTTTATAACGATACACCGCGTTTCCACGGAATAAAATCATCTTGGTTCAATTGCACTGCTTTAGGAATAATTTCTCCACTGGCAGCTTTAATACAATACTCCAAAATATCTTCGCCCATTTGCTCAATGGTTTTTTCACCACTGATTACCGGCCCACAGTCGATATCGATAATATCGCTCATTTTTTTAGCCAAAATGGAATTGGTCGCTACCTTTATCACTGGACAAACCGGGTTGCCTGTTGGTGTCCCCAAACCTGTGGTAAACAATATTAATGTTGCTCCAGATGCGGCTTTGCCAGTTGTTGCTTCTACATCATTTCCTGGGGTACAAACTAAACTTAGACCTGCTTTTGTTGCTGGTTCGGTATAATCCAATACATCGACTACAGGTGCTGTTCCCCCTTTTTTGGCCGCACCGGCACTTTTTATCGCATCGGTTATTAGACCGTCCTTGATATTTCCAGGTGAAGGATTCATATGAAAACCCGAACCCACTTTATGAGCTAGAGCATCGTAGGATTGCATCAAATCTATGAATTTTTTAGCCGAAGTTTCAGTTGTACAACGGTCAATCAGATTTTGCTCTACTCCACATAATTCTGGGAACTCAGCCAATAGAACTTTAGCACCCAAAGCCACTAATAAATCTGAAGTATATCCTACTGCTGGATTTGCTGAAACGCCACTAAAACCATCACTTCCACCACATTTTACACCAACACACAATTCACTTAAAGGTGCTTCTGTTCTTTCATATTGATTGATTTCTATTAAGCCCTCAAAGGTTTTTTTAATTGCATTGGCTACTAATGCTTCTTCGCTTTCGGTTTGTTGCTGTTCAAAAATAAACAACGGCTTATCGAATGCTGGATTTTGTTTTTTTACATCATTTACAAAATCTTGTACTTGCAAATGCTGGCATCCCAAACTCAATAGCGTAATACCTCCCACATTTGGATGGTTGGCATATGATGCTAGTAAAGAACTCAGCGTTGCCGAATCCTGTCGTGTTCCGCCACAGCCTCCTTGGTGGTTAAGGAATTTTATTCCATCCACATTTTTGAATACTCTGTTTATAACATTGGTTGGCATTAGCTGTAAATCGACTGCATTAATATCTTCTCCACTTTGATAGCTTTTCAGCAACTGATGTGTGAATTGCGTGTATTTATCGCTTACAGAATAGCCCAATTCATTGTGCAAAGCTTCTTTTATGACATCCAAATTTCTGTTTTCACAAAAAACTGTTGGTACAAACAACCAGTAATTTGCTGTTCCTACACGACCGTCTTTTCTTTTATAGCCTTTAAATGTTTTGTCTTTGTATTTAGAAACATCTGGGGCTTGCCAGGAAAAGTCGGTAAGACGATATCCGTAAGGTTCGGCTGCATGCTTTAGATTTTCGGTGGTCATTAAGCTTCCTTTGGCCACATCGGATTGTATTTTTCCTACCAAAACACCGTACATAATCACTTCATCACCTTTGCTTAAATCAGAGGTATAAAATTTATGTTTTGCTTTAATGTTGTCTTGAAGAATATATGTTTGTCCTTCAAAAATAATACTTTCTCCTTTTGATAAATCGATCAAAGCCACCAGTGCATTATCGCTCGGGTGCATTTTCACTACTAATCTTTTCATTTCCATAATTATATTAAGTAGAATTTATGCTTCGTTTGTTTTATGTCCATTAAATGCAAACAGTAGTACCACTGAAAAACAAGCCAATGGAACGATATAACCGTTTTGGATACTTCCTGTAGCATCCGAAATCAATCCTAAAACAGGAGGCAATAATGCTCCTCCCACGATTGACATTACAATTAATGATGATCCTATTTTAGTATTATGTCCGAGTCCTTCAATTCCCATGGAAAATATAGTAGGGAACATAATGCTCATAAAAAATGCGATTGCTATTAACGTATACACTACAACCATTCCTGTACCCATTATAGCCAAAACAGAAAGTAAAATATTGATTATTGAATAAATGATCAATAATTTTCTTGGCTGTACATATTGCATGAAAAATGTTCCTGCAAAACGGCCTAACATGAATGTTAGACCAAAAAAACCTAAATATTTGGCCGCTGTATCTTCGTCAAGACCCGCAGATGTTGTTGCCATTTTTATAAAAAAACTAGCCACACAAACTTGCGCTCCTACATAAAAAAATTGTGCCAGAATTCCCCATCGTAATCGCATCGACTTTAGGGCACCTGAAAAACTTGCACCATCTATTCCGTCTTTGTCTTCGTCTTTTACATCGGGCATATTAGTAAAATAAAAGACTACTGCCACAGCCAAAATAATCAAACCCAAAACTAAATAAGGCATTTTGACACTCGCGGCTTCTTCCAAAAGATAAGTGTGTAATTCCGAAGGATTCATAGCGTCCATTTGTTCTTGCGTAAGATTTTTTCCGGACAAAATCATAGGACCTATATATGCTGGAGCAATAAAAGCGGCAAGCCCATTAAAGGATTGCGAAAAATTTAATCTTTTGGTGGCCGTTTCAGAAGGTCCTAATATAGTAACATAAGGATTGGCTGCGGTTTCCAAAAAAGTAAGTCCGCAGGCGATAATAAACAAGGCTCCCAGAAAATAAATATATTGTAACGAATTGGCTGCCGGAACAAATAAAATTGAACCAATACCAAATAAAACCAATCCTATCATAATACCCGATTTGTATCCATACTTTCGCATGATATAGCCCGCCGGCAATGCCATAACAAAATAGGCTATAAAAACCGATGAATCGATCAAAGAAGATTGCAAGTCCGTAAGGTTAAAGGCTTTTCGTAAATGAGGAATAAGGATTGGATCCAAATTGTGTACAAATCCCCAGAAAAAAAATAAGCTGGTTACCAACACAAAGGGAAATAACCACTTTTTATTTTCTTTAGAATCAATGTTCTTTTGAACATCAGAAGGAGGTGATAATGCCATACGTATTTTATTAATTTTTTACTGTTTTAGAAATCGAAAGGTATAATTCCTAATGTAAATTTATTAATTCAATATTATCCTAGATTAACTATTTATTATCTCAGTAAATTTAAATAAAAAGATTTCCTGGTATAACTTATTGTATAGCTGTTGTTTAGTTTGAAGATTATTCGATAGAAATTAATTTTCTGCGTTTTTGCGGTATTCTTTCGGAGTGGTTTCCGTCAGTTTTTTGAAAAGTTTATTGAAATTGGAAACGGTTTTGTATCCACATTCATATGCAATTTCAGACATTCCCATGTCGGATTCAATCAGAAATTTACAGGCATTGGAAACCCGAATCTCATTGAGGTATTCGACAAAATGCTTTTGGGTTTTCGACTTGAACATTCTGCAAAAAGAGGTTGGAGTCAGATTGGCAATTTTGGCAATTTCATCCAATGAGATATCTTGTTTGAAATTGTTTTTTACATATTCAAAAACATCCGAAAGGCGATCATTTTTTGCACTGTCATTCACTGGAGTGTAAGCTTCGTTATTTACAAACGAAATATCGCTGCTTTCAGAAAGCATTGATAAAATCTCAAAAAGTCCAATAATGATTTCGAAGTTTTTTTTGTGAACCAGTTTCTCTAATTTTTTAGCAATCAGTTCATTTGTTTTTCCGGTAATAGATAAACCTCTGCCAGCTCTATTAAAGAGATTGTTTATTTTTTGCGTTTCTTTTAATTCATAAAAAATTGGACCGAAGATATCTTTGTTAAAATAAACAACAATGGCTTCGGCTTTTAATGTATTAATTCCTTTATAATAAATTTCGTCATTTAGCCATACATGAGGAATATCTGAGCCAAGGAATACCATGTCACCCGATACAAATTGTTCTACCGAATTTCCAACAATTCGCTTACCGTAACTTTCTTTGATATAGACTAATTCGAGTTCAGGATGTGAATGAAAAGGAGATTGAAAAAAGGATTCCTCACGGGAAATAACAGAAATATAGCTATTTAGGTAAGATGAAATTTTTGTTTTTTCAATTTTCATTATTCGTTTTTTTTGAGCAAAGA
>NZ_MUNX01000068.1 GCF_002001005.1 Flavobacterium sp. A45 | reverse complement strand
CCCCGACCCTCCCCGAAGGGGAGGGAGACTAGATGGATATATTATATTTTTAATTTTTCATCCTAATTCTTATCATATTCCCCCTTTGGGGGTTAGGGGGAATTTTATTTGTCGGTAACACATCCCTCAGAGGCACTGGAGACCGAACGCATATATTTAAGCAAAACTCCTTGTTTGATTGGTGATTCTGGTCTTTTCCAATTGGCTTTTCGTTTAGCCAATTCTTCGTCAGAAATTTTCATGTTAATGGTATTATTTACCGCATCAATTGTAATAACGTCTCCATTTTCTATCAATGCAATTCCACCGCCTTCATACGCTTCTGGAGTAACGTGTCCGACGACAAAACCGTGTGAACCACCAGAGAAACGTCCGTCAGTAATCAAAGCAACCGAGTTTCCTAAACCAGCACCCATAATAGCAGATGTTGGTTTTAACATTTCAGACATACCAGGACCACCTTTTGGACCACAGTAACGGATAATCACTACATTTCCAGGTTTCACTTCACCTGCTTGTATTCCTCTAATTACATCTTTTTCACCTTCAAAAACTACTGCTGTACCTTCAAAAAACTCTCCTTCTTTACCACTAATTTTAGCAACACAACCTTCTGTTGCTAAGTTTCCGTATAGAATTTGAATATTTCCAGTAGCTTTTAATGCTTTTTGTATTTCATGAATCACTTCTTGTCCATCATGTAAATCAGGTACTGAAGCTAAATTCTCCGCAATTGTTTTTCCTGTTACTGTTAAACAATCACCATGTAATAAACCTTCTTTCAATAAATATTTCATTACCGCAGGAACACCTCCTACATTATGTAAATCTTCCATTAAGTACTTACCACTTGGTTTCAAGTCGGCTAATAATGGTGTTTTATCACTGATATCTTGAAAATCTTTTAATGTCAATTCAATCCCTACAGAGTGAGCCATTGCAATTAAGTGCATTACCGCATTTGTAGAACCACCTAAAACAGCTACCATCGTAATCGCATTTTCGAATGCTTTACGGGTCATGATATCTCTAGGTTTAATATCTTTTTCTAATAATATTCTGATTGCTTTACCAGCATCAACACACTCTTGTTTCTTTTCAGCGCTCAAAGCAGGATTAGAAGAACTGTAAGGCAAACTCATTCCTAAGGCTTCAATCGCTGATGACATTGTGTTTGCAGTATACATTCCACCACAAGCACCTGCACCTGGACAAGCATTTTGAATTACTCCTTTGAAATCTTCAGGTGTAATCGTGTTCTTAATTTTCTTGCCTAAAGCTTCAAAAGCAGAAACAATATTCAAATCTTCACCTTTCCATTTTCCTGGGTGAATAGATCCTCCATAAACCATAATTGAAGGACGATTTACTCTACCCATAGCCATTAAAGCTCCCGGCATATTTTTATCACAACCTGGAACTGCAATCAGACCATCATACCATTGCGCACCCATAACCGTTTCAATAGAATCTGCAATTACATCACGAGAAACCAAAGAAAAACGCATTCCATCATTACCATTAGAAATACCATCACTTACACCAATAGTATTAAAAATCAATCCAACTAAATCTTCTTTCCAGACGCCAGTCTTAATATCTTTAGCCAAGTCATTTAAGTGCATGTTACAAGGATTTCCATCATAACCCATACTCACAATTCCTACCTGTGCTTTTTTAAGATCCTCTTCCGTCAAACCAATTCCGTAGAACATAGCTTGAGAAGCTGGTTGTGTTTCGTCTTGCGTGATTATCTTGCTGTATTTATTTAATTCCATTCTATTATTAATTTGTGTATTTTAATTTTTATCTAAAAAAAAACCTCCCAAAATTATGGGAGGTTTTAAATATGTTTTCACTTATATTTATACCAATCCCTTTTCATATGTGATAATCACAATGACACTTAGAACTACAAGGACGTTGGTAATGCGTTTCATTTTCTTAATTTTTAACTCTGCAAAAGTATAAAAAACAAATCCAATAAAAAAACATTTTATCAACAAACCAAGAGTTTTTAGTGATATAATGCAATATTTTATGATTTTTATTAACTAAACAATAGTCGATTGCCCAATTTGAACATTATCATTTTTGAAATACAAATCATCTTTACTTAATATGACGTTTGAAATAAAATCTCCAACATCATTAGTTCCAAATCTTGAACCTGGGTTCAAATCAATTGTAACCACTTTATATTCAATAGCTTTCTCAACAGCTTCATATACTTTTTTAGCTTCTTTTTCCAATCCAAAGTGTTCCAACAACATAGCTGCCGATAAAATAGAAGCAATAGGATTCGCTATATTTTTTCCTTTTGCTTGCGGATAAGAACCGTGAATTGGTTCAAAAAGCGCATTCTTATCCCCTATTGAAGCCGATGCCATTAAACCAATAGAACCCATAATAGCACAAGCTTCGTCCGACAGAATATCACCAAATAAATTTTCGGTTAAGATTACATCATATTGTTTTGGATCAGTGATTATTTGCATCGCAACATTGTCAATATATTGACATTCCAATTTCACATCTGGATATTGAAGTGCAATATTTTTAACAATTTTTCTCCACAATCTAGAAGTTTCCAATACATTGGCTTTATCCACCAATGTCACTTTTTTTCTTCTACCCTGTGCTGCTTTAAAGGCTTGATGCGTTATACGATTAATTTCATTTTCAGAATATTCACATATATCTGAAGCGAAAGTACCTTCTTCATTAATTACTTTTTCACCATAATAGGAACCTCCTGTCAATTCTCTAAAAATCACAAAATCTACATTTTCGATAACCTCTTTTTTTATAGGAGATGCATCCAATAGATTTTTGAAAGGCTTAATGGGTCTAATATTAGCATAAAGCCCCAATTCTTTTCTAAGCTTTAATAATCCTTGTTCTGGACGAATTTTAGCTTCTGGATTGTTATCATATTTTGGATTCCCAATAGCTCCAAACAATACTGCATCAGTATTTAGACAAAGATTTAAGGTTTGTTCTGGCAATGGGTTTCTTGTTTTTTCGATGGCAGTTGCACCAATTAAAGCATCTTCAAAAATAAACTCATGATCATAGGCCACACTAATAGCGTACAATGCTTTTTTAGCTTGCAAAATAACCTCTGGACCTACCCCATCTCCTGAAAGTACTGCTATTTTTAAGTTCATATTATTTATTTTTAGAAGTAATTTTTTCTATTAATAGTTATTGACGTATATCTTACTAGCTTCAATAATTTGATGAATATCCTCATCCAAAACTTCTTTTTTGATATCCGCGAATTTTAAAAACTCAACATAAACGATATCCAGTTGAACTTTTGTAAGTTCGTAGCCTACTTTTTTAGCTCTGTAAGCCAATGCTGCTCTACCACTTCTTGCTGTTAAGATAATAGACGACTCATTGACACCAACATCCAAAGGATCCATGATTTCGTAAGTAGCTCTGTTCTTAATCACACCATCTTGGTGAATACCTGAGCTGTGTGCAAAAGCATTAGCTCCTACAATCGCTTTGTTTGGTTGTACAATCATTCCCATACTTTCAGAAACCAATCGACTCATTTCGTTCAATTGTTTACTGTCAATATCAGTATATAAATTCAAGTAAGGATGCTGTTTGAAAATCATAACGACTTCCTCAAGTGCTGTATTTCCAGCTCTCTCCCCTATTCCATTAATAGTACATTCAATTTGACGAGCTCCGTTTACAGCTCCTGCGATTGAGTTGGCTGTAGCCATTCCTAAATCATTATGACAATGACAGGAAAGTATAACATTTTCAATCCCTTTTACGTTTTCTCTAAGGTATTTTATTTTGGCTCCGTATTCTTCTGGCAAACAATATCCAGTTGTATCTGGTATATTAAGAACTGTAGCTCCTGATTTTATTACTTCTTCGCAAACTCTTGCCAAGAATGCATTTTCGGTTCTACCAGCATCTTCTGCATAAAACTCTACATCTTCAACATAAGATTTAGCGTGTGCAACTGCACGTTTTGCTCTTGTAATTACATCTTCACGTGTCGTTTGCAATTTGTGAATAATATGCGAATCTGAAGTTCCAATTCCTGTATGTATTCTAGGTTTAACAGCATGTTTCAAAGCTGCTGCAGCAACATCAATATCATTTTCTACTGCTCTGGTAAGACCGCAAACAGTTGCATTTTTTACAATTTTACATATTTCAGAAACAGATAAAAAATCACCTGGACTAGAAACAGGAAAACCAGCTTCAATGATGTCAACTCCCATTTCGTCAAGGCGATTCGCTATAACGAGTTTTTGGTTGGTGTCTAATTTACATCCTGGGACCTGTTCTCCGTCTCTTAAAGTGGTGTCAAAAATTTGGACTTTCTCTCTATTCATTTTAATTTATTTAATGTAATTTCACATCTTAAAACAAAAATAGTTTTCATTTACATAGAACTAAACCTGTTTTTAAATAAATATACTACTTATAAAGTAAAAAATAACACATTAACAACCTACTAATCAACAAGTTAAATACTTCTATAATACAATGGCTAACCATCAAAAAGATTTTTTATTTGTATTAATAAAATCCCTTTCCAAATCTGAAAAAAGACAATTTAAAATATTTGCAAGTCGACTGGAAACAAGTTCTAATACTAAGTTTATCGAGCTTTTCAATATTTTGGATAAATCAGAAGTGTATGATGAAAAACTAATATTGAAGAATGGTTTGATCAAAAAAGTACAGTTATCAAACCTAAAATCGTACTTGTACAAACAAATTTTAGTGAGTATTCGCTTAAATATTCCAAGCCAGAACATTCGTTACCAACTTAGAGAACAAATTGATTTTGCTGCAATCCTATATAATAAAGGACTTTACAAGCAAAGTTTAAAAATATTGGATAAAACCAAACAACAGGCCATCGAAAATGATGAAAAATACATGGCTTTTGAAATTGTCGAGTTTGAAAAACTGATCGAATCGCAATACATCACCCGAAGTATTCAAGGTCGAGCTGACGAATTGGTTATTCAAGCCAAAGAATTAAATTATCGCAATACCATTTCGAGCAAATTATCCAATTTATCGCTACAATTGTATGGTATAATGCTCAAAACTGGTTTTGTAAAAAGTGATGAAGAATACAAATACATTGATGACTATTTTAATAAACATATTGCTCACTTAGATCAATCTAAATTTGAGTTTAGAGAAAAATATTGGTTTTACAATGCCAATCTATGGAGAAGCTTTTTGGTACAAGACTTTCTTTCCTGCTATAAGTACTCTTACAAATGGGTGACTTTATTTTATGACAATAAAAATATGATTTTCCTAAATCCTGTTTTCTTCTTAAAGGGAAATCATTATTTATTAGAGTCATTATTTATGCTCAAGTACAAATCTAATTTCAAAAAGTATTTAGAATTATTGGAAGAAACGATCAATGATCCACGTTTTCCTGTAAACGATAATATTGCTTCGCTTTCATTTCTCTATTTGTATAACAATAAATTGAACTATCATATACTGGAAGGCACTTTTGCTGAAAGCGAATATTTAGTACCTGTCATTTTGAATAAAATGAAAGTTCACAGCGAACACTTGGATGAACACCACGAAATGATGTTTTATTACAAGATTGCCTGTATTTATTTTGGGAATGAAAAGTTTCAAGAGTGCATCGTTTATTTAGAAAAAATCATCAACAATAAAAACCTTACCATGAGGGAAGACTTGATGTGCTTTGCAAGGATTTTATGCTTGATTGCACATTATGAATTAGGAAGGGATTATTATTTGGAAAATCAACTTAAAAACACCTATAAGTTTTTAATCAAAATGAATGATTTACATGAGGTACAAAAAGAGATGATACGTTTCCTTAAAAACTTGAGTAATTTGTACCCAAGCGACATCAAAAAAGAGTTCATAAAAATGAGAGAGCGCTTCATAGAATTAGAAAAAAACACTTATGAAAAGAGAGCTTTTCTATATCTAGATATTATTTCTTGGCTGGAAAGTAAAATTGAAAACCGAAAAATAAGCGACATTATAAAAGAAAAAGCGAAGCTAATTAACCGTTAACTTTTCAATATATCCTCACAAAAAGAAGCGATTCAAAACAAATCGCTTCTTTTATAATTTTTTAAATCACAAACCTAATCTTCGTGTTCTTCTGATTGTTTTACTGAACCATTAACCGTTGTATTCTCATTTGCTCTTATTTCGGTGTGACGAATTTCTCCTCCTGAAGTACCAACTTTTTGAACTAAAAATAATCCGACAGTTACAACACTCAATATCAAAAAAGAAAGTGGCTTTGCTTTTGAATGTTTTTTAAAGTTCAAATACAAACCTGCAAGCGATAATCCAGCCAAAACATAAAGCAATATGGCTAATTTTTCGGCCAATTCTTCGTGCTCGTGAATAATCTGTTTTCCTATATTCGGCATATCTTCAACCAATTCCTCTGCTCCGTCCCCGGTTCCCATACTAAATGCGCCGAAAATAGCTGCAACTATGAACAATACATATGATGTATTTATCAATGTTTTATTTTTCAAAATCAAGCCAACAATTAAAATTCCAAATCCAAAAATGATTCCAATAATTGGAAAATGGTTAACTACCATGTGTAAATGTGCATCGTTCATAACTAAATTTGATTTAATGATTAAAAGTTTTTTAAATGAGTTTATGGAATAAAACAGAATGTTTTCTGCCATTTATAAAATTGTGGACAATATCAATTTGCAATGTCAAATACCCCTTTGGTCAAAATTTTTGAAGAAGCATTAATTTCACTATCTGGGATTATTTCTACATATTTTTCGGATTTTTCACCAATTGAAATTTTGACTTTTTTAAAAGAATACTCCTTTTTGGAGCTATCTAATAAAAGTACGAAACTTTTATTGTCTTCTGTGATCAAAGCATCAATAGGAATTGCCAAACCCTTTTTTTTATCAACCAATATTCCTGCCTCAACAAACATTCCTGTCAATAATTTTTGCTTAATATTGTCATCCAAATGTCCATGTACATTTATGGTTCTGTCATTGCCTTCAATGGATTTTCCAACCAAATGAACTTCGGCTTTAAACATTTCTTTGGCTGCTTCAGGCACTGTAAATTCGATTATCTGACCTTCTTTTACCCTCAAAATATCTTTTTCAAAAACAGCCAGCTCCAAATGTAAATGCTGGGTATCCACAATTTCCAATATTACATCTGAAGGTGCAATTGGCATTCCAACATTAGCATTCATTATAACAATATCACCAGAAATTGGTGAATAAATAGTAATTACCGAAGTTAATTTACCTTTTTCAACTTGAGCAGGATTAATGTTGAGCATTAATAATTTTTCACGTAAGCTTTGATACATTGCTTTTGTTTTACGGTAATCACTCTCTGCTTTCAAATAGTTTTTTTGCGAAGAAATTTTCTCATCATACAATGTTTTTTGACGCTCGTATTCCGATTTCAAATAATTAATTTGTTCAGCGACTTCCAGGTATTCTTTTTGAATATCCAAAAATTCAGTGTTTTGCAAAGTCAATAGGGCTTGCCCTTTGGTTACTTTATCTCCAACCAAAAGACGGGTTGACTTAACGTATCCACCAATAAAAGTTGTAATCTGTGCTCTATTCTGTGGAGGAACATCGATTTTTCCGGAACATTTTACAATTACATTAAAATTCTGCTCGGTGGGTGAAGTGATTTGCATCCCAGAAGATTGAAACTGTTGCTTAGTTACCATAATTAATCCATCCTCTTTTGGCGTTTCTTCTTCATTCTTTGCTTCCTTACAAGAAAAAAATAATGATGTAAATAGTAGGGCGTATATAATTCTTTTCATTTATTTAAATTTAAAAATTAAGATATTGAAAATCCAATTGAGTTATATTGAACTGCAAAATGGTATCAAGATGTTCAATCTGAATGGTAGTCGCATTTTCTAAACTTTGAATGTATTGAAAAAAATCAATTTCTCCTTGTTTATAGCTTTTATTGGCAACTTTGAGAATCTCTTCGGATAACTTTTTTCCGTATTGATTATAGTAATTAAGCGCCTCTTGGTATTTTGTTAGTTCTTCATTTTTTTGCGCCATATAGGTATCTATTTTTCGTTCCTCATTTTGTTTCTTTTGTTCCCAGCTTTGCAGTTCGAGCTGAGCCACTTTCGTTTTAGACACCGTTCCAGAAAATAAAACAGGAATTGCTAAACCAACTTGAAATCCATACAAAGACTGGGTTAACCCACTGTTTTTCCCTTGAAAATAATCAATATTAATATCTGGCAACCAATTTTGTTTTCTTAGTTTCACTTGATTTTCGTAAACAGTGGTGATGCTATTCAAATAAGTGCTGTAATAGCTTTTTAAAACATCGTTTTTGTTTTTTTCAAGCGGTTTAATTTGGTTACTATTAATCATAATCTTTTCATCTGTCTGAATCAATGAATATAAAATTTCATACTGCGCTCTTTTGTCACTCTCGATTTGAGAAAGTTTTGATCTAATGTGTCTGAATTTTGATTCGGCTGTAATTTTTTCAAGATAATTAGTTTCTCCTAATTCAAACTTTCTTCCGCTTGCGTTCGAAAAATTATGGTACAAACTATCCAAATACACGTACAGTTTCTTTTTATTTTGTAAAAAAACAATATGCTGATACACCTTTGAAACCTCCAAAGAAAGTTTCATTTTTTGAATATCATAATTAGCTTTTTCCTTTTCATATTCTGAATTATAAACCTTTTTCTGGGCACCATAAACGGTTGGAAATTCAAATTTTTGTTGTACGCCGAATACTTTTAGTGGTTCATTGTTAAACGCTAAATTATTTTGGTCATAACTATAGTACAAATTGGTTTTATCAAAGGAATAAGCTGTTTTTGTATTCTCCTCCATACGCTGGACATGAAGCTGAGCAGCTTTCATTTCTTTGTTGTTTTTCAAGGCTTTTGCTACCAAACTATCCAATTCGGGATTATTATTTTGGGAAAATGACAATGAAGTACTCAGCAACATCAAGATAATAAGAGTTGATTTATGCAATTTGAATTTTGGCTTTTTACCTTCTTTTTCATCCAAAACCTTATACAAAATTGGCAAAACAATCATAGTTAATATTGTGGCTGTAAAAAGGCCTCCAATAACAACCGTAGCCAATGGTTTTTGAACCTCGGCTCCTGCAGAAGATGAGATAGCCATTGGAAGGAAACCTAAAGCCGCAGCGGCAGCTGTTAACAAAACCGGACGTAATCTGTCGGTAGTTCCTTTTAAAATCAATTCATCTATATCTGTCATTCCTTTATGTTTGAGTTCCTTAAAATGTTCGATAAGCACTATTCCGTTCAGCACTGCGATTCCAAAAAGCGCAATAAAACCAACCCCTGCCGAAATACTGAAAGGCAAATCGCGAATCCACAAAAACAATATTCCCCCAACGGCCGAAAGAGGAATCGCTGAGTAGACCATCATAGCTTCTTTTATAGAGCCAAAAGCAAAATGCAAGAGTATAAATATCAAAACTAAAGCGATTGGAACAGCTATAGCCAAACGGGCTTTGGCACTATTGAGGTTCTCAAACTGTCCGCCATATTCCACATAATATCCCGGCGGGAGTTTAATTTTGGTATCAACAATTTTCTGAATATCGGTTACTACGCTTTGCAAATCACGATTTCTAACATTAACTCCAACCACAATTCTTCTATTAGTATTATCTCTTGAAATTTTGGCAGGACCTTCCGTATATTCGATTTTGGCCAATTCACTCAATGGAATTTGTTGCCCATTTGGTACTGAAACATATAAATTCCTCAAATCCTCAATATCATGACGATTGGACTCAGCCAAACGAACCACCATATCAAATCGTTTTTCACCTTCAAAAACATTACCAACGGTTTTCCCTGCAAAACTCAATGCAATCATATCATTCAAATCGGCAATGTTGAGTCCGTATCTTGCAATTTTGGATCGGTCATATTGTACAAACATTTGCGGTAAACCTGCTGTTTTTTCGATAATAACATCCGAAGCTCCTGCTACATTTTTGATTGCTTTCTCAATTTCATGCCCTTTTTGAGCCAAAACATTCAGATCTTCTCCAAAAACTTTAATAGCCACATCCGAGCGAGTTCCAGAAACCAACTCGTTGAACCGCATTTCAATGGGCTGCGTGAATTCGACTTCCATATTTGGAATTTGAGCTGTAATAGCTGTTTTTATTTTATCAGCCAATTCATCTTTACTCGAAGCCGAAACCCATTCGGATTTAGGTTTCAGTTTCACAATAATATCGCTTTCCTCCATCGACATTGGGTCTGTGGGAACTTCGGCTGCTCCTATCCTGCTTACTACCTGATCTACTTCGGGAAAGTTTTTTAAAATAATTTTTTCAATTTTGGTAGTAGTTGCTATGGTTTTCGACAAAGATGTTCCGGTTTTCAAGACGGGCTGAATCACAAAATCGCCTTCATCAAGCGTTGGAATAAACTCGGCTCCCATTGTAGAAAATAATGCTATTGCAAAAACCAAAAGCGCCAATGAACCATAAAGTACTTTTTTCGTATTGTGCAATGCCCAAGTAATTACTGGTACATACCAAGAATTTAATGTTTGAATCAGTTTAGATGATATTGAATTTGGATTTTCCTTTGTAGGTTTCAAAAACAAAGAAGAAACCACAGGAACATAGGTAAAACAGAAAATCATTGCTCCCAATAAAGCAAAACTGAAAGTCATTGCCATCGGTTTAAACATTTTACCTTCAATTCCTGTTAAAGATAAAATCGGGATAAATACAATTAGAATAATAAGCTGTCCGAAAATAGCAGAATTCATCATCTTGGAAGCGCTCTTAAACGTGATTTGGTCAATTTCCAATTGTCTATCTTCTTTTGTCAAACCAACCAAATCTGCCGATTTACCAGCTATTTGAAAAGCAATAAATTCGACGATAATTACAGCACCATCAATGATAATTCCAAAATCTATTGCCCCCAAACTCATCAAATTAGCGTCAATTCCGAAAACATTCATAAATGAAATCGCAAATAGTAAACACAACGGAATTACTGAAGCAACCACCAAGCCTGAACGCCAATTACCCAACAAAAGAACCACAACAAAAATCACGATAAGACAACCCAAAATCAAATTTTCGGCAACCGTGAAAGTGGTTTTTCCAACCAATTCGCTACGTTCCAGAAAACCATTGATATAAACGCCCTTTGGCAATGTTTTCTGAATTTGTGCTACTCTTTCTTTTACAGCACTAATTACCTGTTTTGAATTGGCATCCTTTAACATCATTACCTGGCCGAGGACTTTTTCTCCTTCCCCATTACCGGTAATAGCCCCAAACCGATTAGCATGACTAAAGCGAACTTGAGCTACATTTTTTATATAAATAGGAATTCCATTAGTGTTATTTACTACGATATTTTCTATATCCAAAATAGAATTCACCTTTCCTTCACCACGAATAAAATAACTTTGATTCACTTTCTCGATGTAGGCTCCACCAGCAATACTATTATTTTTTTCCAATGCGGTAAAAACGTCTGCCATTGTAATATTCATGGCTTTCAAACGGGAAGGAACAATAGCAACTTCATACTGTTTTAGGAAACCTCCCCAAGTATTAATTTCCACAACTCCTTTTATTCCTGAAAGCTGTCTTTTTACAACCCAATCCTGCAGTGTTCTTAAATCAGTAACCGAATATTGGTTTTTATACTCTGGTTTTACCTCCAAGGTATATTGATAAATTTCCCCCAAACCTGTTGTAATTGGCCCCATCTCTGGCACTCCAAAACCTTGTGGGATTTTTTCAGAAGCAGATTTAATTTTTTCGGCAATCAATTGTCTAGGAAGATAGGTTCCGATATCATCATTAAAAACAATAGTTACAACGGACAACCCAAATTTTGATATCGAACGAATCTCTTCGACACCAGGTAAATTAGCCATTTCAATTTCGACAGGATACGTAATAAACTGCTCAATATCTTGTGTAGAAAGGTTTCGTGAAGTTGTAATTACCTGAACCTGATTATTGGTAACATCAGGAACAGCTCCAATAGAAATCTGGAAAACTGAAAATAATCCAAATCCCAATACAGAAGCCGTAAAAAGCAAAACAACTGCCTTATTTTTTAAACTGAAAGCTATAATTTTTTCTAGCATTTTAACCCTATTTATTTTATACAAAAATAAGTTAAAATGATCAGGGAAAACTTAGGAACTGATTAAAATAAACTTATCAATGACTTAATAAATGGTATTAACTGGAAATAATATTTATAAAACTAAAATCCAATTAATAACTTTAATCAAAAGTCAAAACTATTGTTGTTCCTTGATTAACAATGCTTTTAACTTCAATACCTACATGAAGCAGTTGACAAATTTTCTTTACAATCGATAATCCTAAACCAGAACCTTTAATATCAGGATGATTTGTTGCATCTGATCTATAAAATGGATTAAATATTTTATCAATATCTTCCTGAGCAATCCCAATTCCATTATCGGTTATAGAGCAAATTGTTTTTGACCCATTTTTGGAAAGACTAATGACCACTTTACCTTCTTGACTTGAATATTTTAAGGCATTTGATATTAGATTACTAATAATTATACTGACTAAATAATTATCTGATTTTATATAATAATCCTTTGAAAAATCATATAAAACTTGGACTTGTTTATCTTTTATTTTACTTGAAAATAAAGTTAGAGCGTTGAGAATTATGGCATTCAAATAGATTTTTTCAATACGTAAACTTTGCTTATGATTTTCGAATCGGGCCAACAAAAGCAATTGATCCACTAAATTATTCAAACGATTCACTTCTGAAATACTAAAATTAATTTTCTCTTCGTATTCAGCCTTGCTTCTTGGTTTGCGTATCAAAACTTCCAAAGTTCCTTTTAAAACTGTCAGAGGTGTTCTCAACTCGTGAGAAGCATCGGAAGTGAATTGTTTTTCCCTCTCGACTGCATTTTCTATTCGATCCAGCAAATCATTGATAGTCTTGGAAAGCACGTATAATTCATCCTTATTTTGAGGTAAAACAATTCTGTCTTTCAAGTTGTCTTTTGTAATTGTACGGGAAGTTTCGGTAATTAGAGTTACTGGTTTTATGCTGCGTCCCGCAATGAGTCTGGCAATAAAAAACAAGAGTACTAAAATTAAAGGGAAGGTTATAAAAAGCGTATTTCTAAGATTAGTCAAGATTAATGTTGCTTCATCTAAGGACATTGCCACAAAAAGGTAACCTATTTTTTTGCCTTTATCAAAAAGTGGAATTTGTATTTGCCTGATTGGTTTTTTATTTAAATAAGAATCTACAAATTGATTGTCTTTTTCGTGTTTGTGCAATTTCAGTTGAAATCCTTTTAGATTGGGTGACTTATCAATTAATTTATTTTCATTGTCAAAAAACTGTACAAAAACAGGATTTACGTTGACTCTATTATTATCCGATTCCCTCCATTGATTAACTTGAATCAGATACGCATTATTGCTGTCAATTTCAATTTGCTCTAAATATTCACTGGATTCTTCTTTAATATCATCATTTATATGTTTGTTGATACTATATAAAGTGATCGTATATATAGCACAAAAAACTACCGATATCAGTAGCCCAGTGCTGAGAATATAGTTAAACGCAATTCTGTTTTTATAAGAGAATGAAAACATCAATTTAATTTATATCGTTTGCAATATAGCCTACACCACGGATGGTTTTTATCAAATCTTCTTCTTTATTCAAATTAAGTTTTTTTCGGATGGCATTCATAAAAACATCAATTACACCTGTATCGTATTCAAAATGAATGTCCCAAACATCGTTAATAATTTCATTCCTTGTACACACTTTGCCTTTGTTTTTTATCAAATAATTAAGCAATTCGTACTCTCTTTGCGTAAGTGAAACTTCATGATCATTTGCCATAACCTGATGTTTGGACTGTATAATTTTGATTTTACCAAGTGTCAGAATATCGTTTTGATTTTCATTTCTGAAATGAATTTTGATGCGTTCTACCAATTCATCAAAGCTAAACGGTTTTTTGATATAATCATTGGCTCCGGCCTTTAAACCTTCAATAGTTTCTTGAATGGTATCTTTGGCAGTCAAAAACAAAATAGGTGTTTTAGAATCTTCCTTTCGGATTTCTTTGCACACATCAATCCCCAGCATCTGAGGCATAATCCAATCCAATAAAATAATATCCATTTTTTGGCTCAGTGCCTTTTCGAGTCCTGATTTACCATCATTGGCAACCACAACCTCATAGCCTTCCTCTTCCAAGCCTTGCTTTAGGAAATTGGCAATTCCGATTTCATCTTCAACAATTAAAATTTTCATATTTTATTGAAATACAAATTTAAAACCAATAGTACCAATATTTGCTGTCAATCCATCACTTCTAACATAATGGTTGAACCTTAAATCTATATTTTTCATCCCAAAATAAAATATTTTGGCTTTAGCAAAAAGATCGGTGTAAGATACTCCAAAACCGTATTGATTAGCCGAAAATGTTGATAAATCAAAATCTGAAGTATAATATTTATCTGTTGACAAATGCGTCTGATAAGGAGCAAAATACTTGGCTTCGGTTTGCGTATAATAACGATACATTGGATAAGCCGTGAATTTGTCAGAAATCTTTACAGGAACTTCTATATTGAATGTATGCGCTTTTAAATCCCAATCATCAGTATAATAACGATAATAAGTTCTTACAATAAAATGTTCATTGATATAATAATTGAAACGGGCGCCTATTGGCAGCTTAAAACGGGTATCAGGAAGCCTTTCTATATCATCAGCCAGTTCATAAACACCAATATTACTTGGATTTGTATAGTCACTGATATATTGTGGCTGACCTACATAAAAATGCGGTTTATCAGCAAAATAGGTTCTGTGATAAGGTGACGATAATAATCCTTGTTGTTGCAATATATCAAAAAACACCGAAAACTGGAAATTTTTAGTCAACACTTGGGAAAAAGCAAATGAAGCTGAATAAGAGTTTCTGTTCACCGATGTTACAGGCGAAAATGATGGTAAATATCCGTTAGAAACCGTTCCGTTTTGGTCATAAACTGTTACTCCATTCAAGGCATTTTCCTCAAATTCTTTTGGATAAATTGGTTGCCATTGGTCAAGATAAACATTGGCTTTTACACTTACTTCCGTATTCTTTTCGTTAAAAAGCTTGGTAACGCCACCTCCAAAACCAACCGATGTATAATCGTATTCGCTTGAAACAGAAACATCGGCATTCCAAATAAAATTTCTATCGTCGCTGCTGTGAGTATAATTTGCAACTGCTGAGATCAAAATATCGTTTCCAGAAGCTCCAGAAGAAGCTTGCCAAGGCGTTGGATTATTTATGGATTCGAATGGATTAATATTACTGGATGAAGCCGATGAGTAAGCAGACAAACCTAAATCTACCGTTAAAACATCATCCTCATTCAATGGCATTGCAACAACTATATTTGTGGCTAAATCATTCAGCTTCTCAGAACCTATCCCTCCTGAAACAGCAGAATGTGTTCCGTCCTGATCATAATAACTCACTAAAAAATCAACTTCGGTACTTTCTAAAACTCTCTTTTTAAACACAACAGTTGTGTCTTTCTCCTGACTATAAGTGATTGCACTTATTAAGAAGATAAAAAGAAATAATATTTTGATAATTTTCATTTTGGAAATTTTATTTGGTAAAAAAGCTACTAAGATTCTGAGTCGCTAAGACTCTGAGTTAATAACTATGACTTTTTATTTTATCTTTAATCAGATACTCAAAACTTAGCATCTTAGATCCTTAGCAGCTCAAAAAAAATCAATTACAACCACAACCACCACCGGATTTACCTCCATTGGCTCCAGCTGCACCTTCCCTATAGACCTGAAAAGTAGTTTCGTAACGCTCCGTAGTTTTGGCACCCAATTTCATTTCGGGATCATTAATATTCATTTTTTGGTATTCTTTTACTGAATTACAGGATTGTAGAACGATTACAATTGTCACTAATACTATTTTTTTCATTCTTCTTTATTTACTGTATTTTTCTATATCTATTCCTTTTGATGCGAAGATTTTCCCTTTATCATCAACAATAATACATTCAATTCCTTTGAGCTGATTTACTAAATCCAAACCAACATCCACACCCAAAACAAAAATTCCCGTTGCAAGCGCATCTGCAATCTCCGTTTTTTTGGCAAATACCGAAACGCTTACCACTCCCATAGCCGGATAACCCGTTCTTGGATCTATAATATGTGAATATCTTTTCCCGCCAAAAACCACAAATTTCTCATAACTGCCAGACGTTTCCACTGCACTGTTTTCTAAAGGAAAAGTGGCAATAATTTTATTCTTATTCATTGGATTTACAATTCCTACCGTCCATGGTTTTCCGTCGGGTTGTCTGCCCCAGGCAAAAATATCTCCAGAAACATTCACCAAGCCCGAACTGCATCCTTTAGACAATAACAAAGCTTGAATTTTATCGGCAATATAACCTTGTCCAATTCCGCCAAGACCCAATTTCATTCCTTCCTTTTTCAGAAAAATGGTTTGCTCTTTTTTGTCCAGAATAATATTCTTGTAACCGATTTTCTCTACTGATTTTTTTATGGCTTCCGGTGTTGGCATTTCTTTCATGGAACCGTCAAACTTCCATATTCTGTCCATCGAAGCATACGAAATATCAAATGCCCCAGAAGTAATTTGTGAAACTTTAATCGCTCTTTCTACTAATTCAAATACTTCGGCTGGCACTTTTACAGGTTTTATTCCAGCGTTTCTGCTCACTTCGGATATTGGTGTAGTCGGAATCCAATCGGAGATTTCATTTTCAATTCTGCGTACTTCTCCAATCGCTATATCAATGTAAATATTAGCCTGAACAGTATCTTTGGCAACAACCATAATCTCAAAGGGACTGCCCAACATCGATAATTTACGTTTATGAATTATCTGTGCAGAAGTTGAGAGTGCAACAAACAGAAAACTGATAAATAGTGTCTTTTTCATTATTTTTCTAACGAATGAATGAGTTTAATATAATCCTGTGCTGACACGTTTTTGAAACCAGTCATTCCAATAATTTTTCCCTTTTTGTCCAAAAGAACCACTAATGGAAAACTGCCGTTTTTATTGTATTTTTCAGCTAGCTTATTATTGCTTTCAGTCAATTCGGGTGAAAGCTGATTGGCTTTTTTCTTTGGAAAATCGGCTTTGTAAATAACCCAGCTTTTATTGGCTTCCATTTGAAAATCTGCTGATTGCCAAACTACTTTATCCAATTTCATACAAGGTCCACACCAATCTGAACCTGAAAAAACCAGCAAAATGTTCTTATTTTCTTTTTCGGCTTTTGCTTTTGCATCATCAAAGTTGGTCGCCCAATTTTGAGAATATCCAAAAACTGCTGTTAATAAAAATGAAAAGGATATTAAATATTTCATAAGTCGTTATTTGTTATTTGGACAGAAAACTATACGAGTTTTTCCTATTAAAGCTTCAATTCATTATTTTAGGATACTCTAGGTAAATCCTTTAATACAGTACGTTTCTTTAATTCTAAAACTACCTCTATCTCTTCACAAAAGTAACTCAAATAGTTTTGTTTCATCGTATTGATAAATATGTTTTAAGCCAAACTTAAGAATCAAAATAGTCATTGCCCAAATACTTAAATGTAGTTTTGGAACAGTTTTTGAAGTTTTACCAAAAAAAAATACCACATGAATTTTCTAAAAAAGTTTACTCCTTTTTACAACCTTGCTCTTTTCTATATCATTGTAAGTTTCGTTTTGAGAATCGTCTTAGCTTTTCATCCCATTACGCAAACCTCTTTTACTATTATTGATAGTTTGAAAATCTTTTCAATTGGATTGATTTCAGATGCTTTTGTGTTTGTGATAGCGACTAGCTTCTTATGGTTGTACCTCATTTTTATATCCAATTCCAAATACTACAAGCCTTATGGCACGATTATATTTGGATTATTAGTGGCATTATTGCTTTATATTGCATCCGGAAAAACCATACTGAATGAATATGGTGGTGCATTGCCAAAAATCGGATTGATTTTCGTGGGAATCAAAACTTTGCTTTTTGGTTTGTTACTTTTTCTCCCAAAACACCGAGACAAAATCAGATTCTGGTTATTCACTTTTGTGATGTTTTTATACGTTGTCCTTATTCTTCAAAACGGAATTAGTGAATATTTTTTCTGGAATGAATTTGGAGTTAAATACAATTTCATAGCCGTAAATTATTTGGTTTACACCAATGAAGTCATAGGGAATATCATGGAATCATACCCTGTAATCCCTTTGTTTTCAGCCTTATTTTTAATTGCGGGATTGGTAACTTATTTTATTGTCAAAAGAACCAGAAACTACATTGATGAAATCCCAACTTTTGCAGATAAATTAAAATTATCTGCAATATATCTTGCCTTATTTGGTGTTTCATTATTGGCAGTTCCTTATTTAGCCAAAAAAGAAAATTCCCAAAACGTATTTACCAATGAGCTACAATCCAACGGAATGTATCGTTTCTATTTGGCCTTTATGAATAGTGAATTGGATTATTTTAAATTTTATAAAACCTTACCCGAAAATGATGCTTTTGCTTTGTTAGACAAACAAATTCCTTCTATATCTGGGATTTCGACCATAAGACAAATCCAAAGCAATACAGCTGAAAATACAAAAAATGTAGTTTTAATTACCATTGAAAGCTACAGTGCCGATTTCATGAAAATGTACGGAAACGAGCAAAATATTACTCCATTCCTAGACAGTATAGCTCAAAAAAGTTTATTGTTTACCAATTTATATGCCGTGGGTAACAGAACCGTTCGTGGTCTTGAAGCCGTGACTCTGTGTTTTCCTCCTACTGCCGGAGAAAGTGTGGTAAAAAGAGAAGACAATAAAGACAAATTTTCTACTGGTTCAATTTTTAAGCAAAAAGGATACAATGTGAAATTTCTTTACGGGGGAGATGCGTTTTTTGACAATATGGAAGACTTCTTTTCTGGAAATGGTTATGACATTGTCGATAAAAAATCATTTACACCCGAAGAAATTACATTTGCAAATGTATGGGGAGTTTGCGACGAAGATATGGCTAATAAAGCCATAAAAGTGATTAATGAAGAGGCCAAAACAGGCAAACCATTTTTTAACCATTGGATGACTGTGAGCAACCACCGTCCTTTTACGTATCCTAACAACAAAATTGACATTCCTGGCGATTCAAAATCTCGTGATGGCGGGGTGAAATATACTGATTATGCCTTGAAAAAATTCTTTGCTATGGCGAGCAAACAACCTTGGTTCAAAAATACCGTGTTTGTAATCCTTGCCGATCACTGTGCCTCGAGTGCCGGAAAAACGGAACTTCCAGTTGACAAATACCGAATCCCAGCGATGATTTACAGCCCTGGATTTATTCAACCACAGAAATATACCAACTTAATGTCCCAAATAGACGTTATGCCAACACTTTTTGGATTATTAGAATTTGATTACCAAAGCAAATTTTATGGACAGGATGTTATGAAACCTGATTATAAACCGAGAGCATTAATCGCTACTTATCAGGATTTGGGATTAATAAAAGACAATGTTTTGACTATTCTTTCTCCTAAACAAACCGTAAAACAGTTTCAGTTGACTTTAAAACCAAATCAAAAAACGGCAACAGATTTTCAAATCTATTACAATCAAGTTCCTTTAACAACCAAAAGAACTGATCTTATAAACGAAACCATATCGTATTATCAAACGGCTTCTGAAATATTGAAGGAAAAAAAATACCAAAGTATAAATTACAAAATTCCAATTAAAGGAGTGGCCGATTCCGATAACATTTTATAAAATTGTAAAACTAAAAAAGCCTGTAAAACTAATATTTACAGGCTTTAAATTTTACTTTAGACTACAGCCTAATCAAACTCATTCTCAATTTCCAATCCAAAAAGTTTTCCGTTTTTCCAAAGTTTTAAATCATTTTTCAAATTCTTTTTATTACGGTTCGTCAATTCTTTAGAATCCAATTCATCTAAATTCGGTTTTCCTGCATTTACCCAGGCAGTGTACCAAAAATTAGCTGTCATAACAATTGCTTTTCTCATCTGGCTTTCCACCATTCCATTCAAAGCAGTGTGAAATTGGGTCACATATTCTTTAGTATATAACAAATCCCCAAACTTACCTTTGGCAATATTTCCATTAGCGTCCTTTTCATACATCGTTTCAGGAGTAAAGGTTGCACGCAGATTTCTGTCAATCAATAAAAGAGGTTCTACTTGGCTGTGCGAATCTTTTATCATATCCCAAGTCGCTTTTTCAACATTATCTATATACTTGGCTTCTCCGGTATAGAAATTATAATTTCTTCCAAACATTGTTGGGATACGGGATTCCCACACGGAATGAATTCCTTTCTGATTCGTAAGTTGCCCGTCATGATTTGCTGAAGTATGCAAAGGCATATTTGCATCGCCTATGTAATGAGCCAAATCACCTGCCAAAAACAAAATTTCATTTTTCCTTTTATCTTTAAAAGCTTTTGTCAACTTCGTCATGGTTTCCTGAATATACCAAGGCAGAATACCATTATCAGCTAAAAATTTCTCATCGTACTTTTTCTTTGCTTCCTCAAAAGGCAACGGAATAGAGGCTACATCACCGAAATTCTCCATGTCAATATAATGGCGTGGCCCTTCAGCTTTATCACGCAATGTGTATTTACGCAAATCCGGCACAGTTGATTCCTGGGTAATAAAATCAAGATGATTGTAAAAAAAAGTCTGCATTGGTTTTGGCAACGCCATAACTGCCGCATTATTGATATGCTCGTGTCCAAAAACACCCCAAGACAAAACAACAAAAGCGACACCAATTGCAGAAAAAGTAAGAACCGTTCGTTTTAATTTAAAATTTTTCATTATATTTATTTTATTGAAGTACAAAAGTATTTTTTTTAAAGATAATTTAAACGATTTGAGTTTAAATTTATGTTAATCCAAAGAAATCAAATTAAAAATGTTTAGACATCAAGGCAAAAGCAGAACTTCTAAACACAATTTACGCCTTGCAGTATTATTATCTTTCGTAGCGGGTATCGTAAATGTAACAGGGGTTTTGGCCGTAAAAACACTGACTACAAATGTTACGGGACATTTTGCTTTTTTTGCAGAAGAAATAACCAAACACGAATACCAAGCTGCCATTGTATTTTTGATCTATACATTATTCTTTTTGGCGGGTGCTTTTACTTCTAATTTTTTGGCTGAATTGGTTTCAACAAAAAAACAAGAACTTTCGCATTTGCCAGCCATAGCTATCGAATTTTTAATATTATTTTCATTGGGTACGTTAAGTATGCTTCCTGTTTATAATCATGTTGATGGAAAATGGATTGCCTTTGGTCTTCTTTTTGCAATGGGAATCCAGAATGCTTTAGTGACCAAAATTTCACAATCAACAGTAAGAACAACCCACTTAACAGGACTCTTTACCGATTTGGGAATAGAACTATCACAATTGTTTTTCTACAAAAAACCAGAGGAACGAAAAACGTTAAAAACCAGTATTTATTTAAGGTTGTCCATTATTTCATTCTTCTTTCTGGGTTGTTTCATCGGTGGTTTTATATACGGCTATTTGGCACTTAAAACACTATTGATTGCAGCTATTTTTCTATTGGTTGCTCTTTATTACGATTATATTCGATTGCATTTAATTGCGATTAAGCGAAAGAAAAATCCTTTCTAAGAATATAAAATAGCCAATAAAGCTCCAACAGCAATACTCACCCAAAGCAATACACCTTGCAGCAAAGGAAACATTCCAACAGATTTCAAAACGGTACTATTAAGCCCTGCTCCTATCAAAAACATTGTAACAGTAAGACCAATTTTTGCAATTGAGACCAAATGTGGAGCCATACTCGCAATAGGAGAAAAATAAGTATTGCAAACCATAGCCAAAATAAACAATCCAATAAAGTAAGGAATCTTCACTTTACTATTTTTATTTTTAAAAACGACTGCTGTAATCAGAGCCACAGGAATAATCCACAAAGCTCTTGCTAATTTTACCGTTGTGGCAACTTGCAAGGCTTCTGCGCCATATTTATTAGCAGCACCAACTACAGAACTCGTATCGTGAATTGCGATAGCACACCACAAGCCAAAATCGTTTTGGGACATATTCAACCAGTGTCCAACTAATGGGAAAGCAAACAGAGCAATCGAATTAAGAATAAATATAACGCCCAACGCAACGGAAGTCTGCTTTTCATCTGATTGTATCACTGGAGCGATTGCAGCAATGGCACTTCCTCCACAAATAGCAGTTCCGCAAGAAATAAGATGGGATGTTTTCTTTTGAATTTTAAACCATTTTCCTAACATAGTCCCCAAAGCAATTGTTGCGATAATAGAACCAACTGTAAAAATGAAGCCTTCTTTTCCTGCAGTAACAGCACTATGAACATTCATCCCAAACCCTAATCCAACTACCGAAACTTGCAGTAATATATTGGTTGCTTTATGATTTAAATGTAAAAAAGGATGCCCAGATACATTGGCTATAACTAAACCTAATACTAAAGCAACTGGTGGAGTAATAATAGGAAATAAACAAAGAAGAAGTATTAAGACGAAAATGACTTGCTGCACAACAGTATTCATTCTCAATAAGTGTTGGATATTAACTATAGCCGTTTTCATTTGTATTGTTCATTTATAACACTACAAAGGTCACACTAAATCTACAGTATTACCAATCGCAAATAATAATCCACTATAACTTTAAGTTATAATAGCTCGAAATGTTTTTAATAAATAATTCAGATAGAGAATCTGATTTTCCCTGTAAAGTAATGATGTAAAAATAACGCTCAATTGTTAAATTATCGACATCAATAATCTGCAATTCTTTATTTTTCAACTCTTTAGAAACAGCATGAATTGACATAAAAGCAACACAATTCGAATTCATCAAATACGATTTTATGCTTTCTGTACTTCCCAACTGCATTTCAATCTGCAATTGATCTATTTTGATATGGAAAGGTTTTAAGGCATATTCAATAACTTCAAGTGTTCCAGATCCTTGTTCCCGCACAAGAAATCGCAATGATTTAAGATCGGCTGGATCGATTTCTTTTCTTTTAACCAATGGATTATTGGAATTGCAAACCAAAACCAGTTCATCTCTAATAAATTGGGTGTATTTTATGGATTGATTTTTGGATTGTCCTTCGACAATTCCAATTTCAATTTCTTTGTTTAATAAGGCATTTTCGATTTGCTCCGTATTGCCGTTTAGCAAATTCACTTTGACAGATTCCAGTTTTTGATGAAAACGAGCCAATAGTGGCGGAATAATATATTGTGAAATCGTTGTACTCGCTCCCAATCGCAACAAACCTTTGCGTTCATTGATAAACGTACTCATATCAAAGTCGATTTCCCTGTAAATCTCAAAGATACTTTTGGTATGCTTCAATAACATATCTCCAGCATTGGTGAGTGCTATTTTTGAACCGTTTCTTTCAAAAAGTTTAATTTTGTATTCTTCTTCCAATTCCTGAATGTGTTTGGAAATAGCGGGTTGTGTGATGAATAATTCGGTAGCGGCTTTTGTAAAGCTCAATCGCGTAGCGACAGTGTAAAATACTTTTAGTCTAAAATCCATAATCGTATTTTGGTCAAAATTAATAATTACAACATCCCATTATACTTCCTAACAAACCATTCCGTAGAAAGAAAAACAGCAATCAAAACTAGTAACCATTTCCAGTCAATCAAAGGAGATTTGGTCACAACATCTTTTTGAACGGCTTTGTATTCCTCATTCTCCAACAATGTTTTTATCAGCGCATCGATTTCATTTGGGTAAAAATCCTTTCCTTTTGTTTGTGCTGCCAATTGCTTCAATTTTTGAACATCTGGATTTACAAATTGCTTTTCAATATCAAAATCCAGGATTTCAAAATGACCAGAATATGATGTTTTGGAGTTCAATTCTTTAACAGAAAAATTATAACTTCCGGCCAAAAGCCCGTCTAGATTCACTTTGTAAGTATTGTTTCCTTTCAAAAGGTCGTAATTCTTTGTTTGCTTCGTTTTGATATTGGTCACGTCAATAGTCAAACGTGCCTTTTCATCAAAATCATAGTTCTTGTTGAAATATTGAGCCGTGATTTCGATAGCTTCACCAGAATTGTAAAAGCTTTCGTGATTGACAACCAATGATTTTTTGGCATTATTGGAAGCCAAATATTGAATTATCTTATTGATAAAAATATCATATTTTTCAAAAGATTGGTTGTTGATATGGCTTTGCAGACTCCATTTCCAACTGTTTTCCCCAAACAAATAAGCGGCTCTTTTCCCCTGATTCTCCGTAAAAGATAATAAAGGTGCTTTGGTATCTATATTTCTGATTCTGGCGGAAAGCAATACATTCACTTCTCCATTAGTGGCAATAGAACCATAAATATTCTGCAAAGGCGGTAAATTTTCAAAACCTAAATTATCTACTGCAAAAAGATTAAACTGAGAATCAAAATCAGCCAAATAATCTTCTTCCTGACCGCTCATTTTAAAAACAAAATTGTTTTGTTCTTGATTCAAAAATGTAAAATCGGTTGCAGTTCCAGTTATTATAAACGTATTTAAATTGGCTTTTTTATTCGCATCAAAAACCGATTTGAAAGCCGCGGTTGGTTGATACAAAATAAGAACATTGTAATCATCCAATGACTTCACATCATTTGGTTTCAACAATACCACTTTATGTTGCAAATTGGACTCAATCGCTCTTTTTAAAACACCAATATCAGGATGATTTAAAGTAGAAATGATAGCAACAGTCGTCTTTTGGTCTATAACTTCAACCGCAAAATTCTTTATGTTATTGAAAGTGTTTTTTTCGCTTTCTTTCGATTCAATTTTAGCTTTATAAACCTGCAATCCCACTTTATTTGTAGGCAAAAGCACATTTACGACAGCCGTTTTCTTTGATGGCGAGAACGAAACGCTTTCTCTATGCAACACTTCGTTTCCTTGCGTGATACTAAAATTAGCTGTTACATTTTTATCCCCAGCGTACTGCAAAAAAACTTCAACTGGAAATTTATTCTTTAAGAATGCATATCTATTAACGTTCAGCTGATTGATTTTTAAATCAAAAACTTTGGTCGTATCGCCCAAAACCAAAGGATAAACTTTATTGTTTTCATCAAAACTATAAACGTAATCATTACCGGAAGTTTGATTCCCGTCGGTTATGATTACGGTTGGATAAATAGCGTTTTTGTAAATACTCTTCAAATTTTTGGCAACCAAATCCAGATTGGTTTGATTTCCTTTAAAAGTCAAACTATCCGATTGTCTAAAATCAGTATCAAAAAGATAGGATTGTACTTCAAATTTTTCTTGAATAGCACTATTTGAATTTAATTTTTGGGCTAATTCGGCTGCTTTTTCTTTCGCATTCAAAAAAGAAATAGAGCTAGAATTATCAACCACTATAGGCAATGGTGTTTTGATAATTTCCAGTTTATTGGTTGTGATAATAGGATTTATCAAAAGCAACAAAATCGAAAAAATACTTAGAAAACGCAAAAAAGTCAAAAACAAATACACATTCGATTTGTTTTTGACTTTGTATAAATATTGAAAAAATGACAAGCAACCCGCTATTATTAAAGAAAGTAGAAGTAATAGAATTGTGCTTGCTGTCATATTTTTGATTAAAAGATTTCAGATTTCAGACTTCAGTTTGCAGATTACACATGGCACTGTCAACTGAGACTGCTTACTGTTTTATTTTCTGCTTACTTAAACCTGCAAACTGCTTACTAAGTTAGCATTCCACCACAAACATTCAAAACTTGACCTGTAATATACGCACTCATATCAGAGGCCAAAAACAAACAAGCATTTGCAACATCTTCTGTAGAACCTCCGCGTTTCAAAGGAATCCCTTCTCTCCATCCTTTCACAACATCCTCGCTCAATTTTGCAGTCATTTCAGTTTCAATAAAACCTGGGGCAATCGCGTTACAACGAATGTTACGTGAACCTAATTCCAAAGCTACCGATTTAGTAAACCCAATTGCACCTGCTTTCGAAGCAGCATAATTCGTTTGACCAGCATTACCAGAAACACCAACAACAGAACTAATATTGATAATTGAACCCGAACGTTGTTTCAAAAATGTTTTTTGAATCGCTTTGGTCATATTGAAAACCGACTTCAAGTTAACATCGATAACTTGGTCAAAATCAGCTTCAGACATTCTCATTAATAAATTATCTTTAGTGATTCCAGCATTGTTTATCAAGATATCTACTGTTCCAAAATCAGCCAAAACTGCATCAACAAAAGTTTGTGCTTCATTAAAATCAGCTGCATTAGATTTATATCCTTTGGCTTTAATTCCCAAAGCATTCAATTCGTTTTCCAAAGCTTGTGCAGATTCTACTGATGAGCTATAAGTAAAGGCAACATTTGCTCCGTTTTTAGCAAAAACTTCGGCTATTCCTTTTCCAATTCCACGACTTGCGCCAGTAATAATGGCTACTTTTCCTTCTAGTAATTTCATGTTCTAAAATTAGTTTATTTTTTATTAGGAGCTATTCCTGCTATCCGTTGTAATCTTTACTTTTTAAAAGAAAAAAGTAAAGGATTTCCACTTCTATCAGGGCTAGTTTACAAAGGTCAAATATATAATAAAATGCGGAATGAAAAAAATTACAATTTCAATTAACAAGACAAACGCATATGTTTAAAAAACTACAGCAGATTACTTAGTCTTGAATTCAATTAAAAACTTTAACCTCTAATTCAACTGGGAAATCACTATAAAAACAACCGCAATCAAGGCTAGCAAAAGACCTGCTATATTCAGCTTGGTTACTTTTTCTTTGAAAATAAAAATCCCCACAAGACTGCCAATCATAATAACTCCCATATTCATCCCGGCAAAAACAGTTGAGGGATTTTGGGCAAATGCCTGATGTGCCTTTAGATAAAACAGGATGTTTCCAAAATTGAAAATCCCAACCAAACCTCCAAAAAGGATACTCATGAAATCCACTTTAGCCTTTCTAAAAAATATTTCATAAGCATTGAAAAGTATCATTATTACAAGCGCTATCGAGAAAAGAACAAATAACGAAGTGGTAAAAGGCAGTGTAGAAGTCAGCGCAATTTGCTTAAAAAGAAGGTCTATTACTCCAAAACCAAGCAATACGAGTGTTGGATAAATCCATTTGTTCTCTTTGTTTTCGGTGGGTTTATCCAAAATAAGGATGATTGCAGGAAATCCAAACAAAAGAGCTGTCAGTTTAAGTCCGCTGAATTGCTCTCCAAAAAATAACCAAGCTCCCAAAATGGAGATAATCAGTGATAATCGTTGGGCTACATCTGTTTTTACGATGCCCATATGTTTTATGGAAGTCGCCAGAAAAAGAAATACAACAGGAAGTAAAATACCTAGTGAAATGAAGATTCCCCAAGGCGAAGAAGCGTCCAAAACCGTTAAATCTGGACTAAAAACCAAATAACACAACGCTAAAGCAAATACATAATTATACGCCACAATTTGTGTAGCCGAAACTTGATATTTGCGAGCAATTTTGAAAATAACACCAACTGTCACACTGCAAATAACAGACAGAATAAGAAATAACATAGTTCTATTTTTATTCCTGCAAAAATAGTGTTTAAAGCTAGAATCCGCATTAAATTCTCAAAGCAAACATATGTTTTATTTTTACCGCAGATTCGCAGATTTTTATGACTATTTTTTCAAAAAATTGATTCCTATATAATTAGAAAATTTAATTTTTCAAAAAATTAATCTGCGAATCTGCGGTTATTTTTTTACTTATGCACTTACTAGAATAAAATTCTGTTCCTATCAACAAATATTGCAACACCAAATTATTTTTAATCAATTTTATACTATTTTTAATATTATTTAAGTTCTATAAAACTAAATTGCACTAAAATAAATTGAATATGGAGAACATAAAAATACTTTGGGTTGATGATGAAATCGATTTGCTCAAACCACATATATTATTTCTGGAGAAAAAAAACTACAGCGTTACCACTTGCAATAATGGTCGTGATGCCATAGATATTTTTGACGAAAACAATTTTGATATTGTTTTTCTTGACGAAAATATGCCGGGAATGAGTGGTTTGGAAACATTATCAGAGATGAAAGAGAAAAAATCTTCTATTCCGATGATAATGATTACCAAAAGCGAAGAGGAATATATAATGGAAGAAGCCATTGGTTCCAAAATCGCCGATTACCTTATCAAACCCGTAAATCCTAATCAGATTTTGTTGAGTTTGAAGAAAAACTTAGACCATTCCCGATTGATTTCTCAAAAAACGACTTTGGATTACCAAAAAGAGTTTCGAAAAATCACTATGGAAATGGCAATGGTCAACTCCTATGAAGACTGGGTGGAATTATACAAAAAACTTATTTTTTGGGAACTTGAGCTAGAGAACATCGATGATCAAGGGATGATTGAAATTCTTGAATCCCAAAAGATTGAAGCCAATTCACAATTTGGAAAATACATTGAACGCAATTACGAAGATTGGTTTGCACCAAAAGCTGACAAACCGATTCAATCTCATAATTTATTCAAAGAATTGGTTGTGCCGGAGATTCTGAAAAAAGACAAACCAGTTCTTTTTATTATAATCGACAATTTACGCTATGACCAGTGGAAAGCATTTGAAAGTGTTGTGGGCAATTACTACAAACTCGAAAAAGAAGTCCCTTATTTTTCTATACTTCCTACGGCTACACAATATGCAAGAAATGCTATTTTCTCTGGATTGACTCCTCTTGAAATGGAAAAACAATTTCCGCAATATTGGAAAAACGACCCGGAAGAAGGTGGTAAAAATTTGTATGAAGCCGAATTTTTAACTGCTCAAATTAAGCGTTTAAGACTAGACTTAAAAGAGGATTATTTCAAAATCACCAATTTGGCCGGCGGAAAAAAACTAGCTGAAAGCTTTAAATCACTAAAAGATAATGATCTTGTAACGGTAGTTTATAATTTTGTTGATATGCTTTCACACGCCAAAACAGAAATGGATGTGGTTAAAGAACTGGCTTCTGATGATAAAGCCTATCGTTCCTTGACTTTGAGTTGGTTTAAAAACTCGCCGTTACTTGAAATTATTCAACAGGCACAAAAATTAGGGTTCAAATTAATTCTGACTACCGATCACGGAACTATCAACGTGAAAAATCCGTCAAAAGTGGTAGGTGATAAAAACACCAGTTTGAATTTACGTTATAAAACAGGACGTAGTTTGACTTACGAACAAAAGGATGTCTATGCCGTAAAAGAGCCAAAACTTATTGGTTTACCTGCCATAAATATGAGTAGTTCGTATATTTTTGCAAAAAATGATTTGTTTTTGGCTTATGTAAACAACTACAATCATTATGTGAGTTATTACAAAAACACCTATCAGCACGGTGGAATCTCATTGGAGGAAATGATTATTCCTTTTCTGGTTTTCAATCCAAAATAAAAAAGAAGGCAGTTTTCAATTCATAGTTAGCAGTTATTATGCTGATAAAAAAATTGAAAACTGCATTTAAAACTATAATTCATAACTGAATACAAAAGAATGACTATCACATTTTCTATAGAACAACTTGCAGAAGTTGCTCAACAAATTTTAGAACAAAATCCCAATAAAGTAATCCTTTTCAATGGGGATATGGGTGTTGGTAAAACAACATTGATCAAACAGCTTTGCAAAACATTGGGAGTAAAAGATGCAACCAGCAGTCCAACGTTTTCATTGGTCAATGAATATCAAACAGACAATAATCAAACGATTTATCATTTTGATTTTTACAGATTAAACAAGGAAACCGAAGCACTAGATATGGGTGTTGACGATTATTTATATTCCGGAAATTGGTGTTTTATCGAATGGTCTGAAAAAATTGAGAATTTGATTCCGCTACAGCATACCTTAATTACAATCGAATTACTGCCAAATGGTGAGCGTTTATTAGAATTAAAGTAATTGAATAATGAGCTTAAATACCAATAAAGTTGAAATCATCCCTTTTTCAATTGAATTAAAGGAGCCAATCAAAACCTTAAATCTGGAATGGCTTCATAAATATTTTAAGGTGGAACCTAAAGATGAAAAAGTATTATCCGATCCTCAAGGCGAAATAATAGACAAAGGCGGAATGATTTTTTATGCCCAATACAACGATAAAATTGTGGGTACGGTTTCTTTATTAAAAATAGATGATGCTACATTTGAATTAACAAAAATGGCTGTTTCTGATGGAAATCAAGGTTTAGGCATTGGTAAAAAGCTGATGGAACATTGTTTGAATGAGGCAAAAAAGAACGGAATTCAAAAATTGATTCTGTATTCCAATAGAAAATTACTTCCTGCAATACATCTATATGAAAGTTTTGGCTTTATTGAAATTCCTGTCGAAGAAGGTGTTTATGAAAGAGCCAATATCAAAATGGAGAAAATATTATCTTAATTCTGCTGTTTTAAGATAATCAAAATAAGCTGCAAGACAAACACAGGAGTTCTATACCCCTTGAATTTGGTACTAGTAAAACATAATACTTTGAATCTTTTTTGTAAATTGTACCACTAATTACATGAAATCAATGTCTCTAAGTCCATTCACAAAAGAACAATTACTGCCTCAAGAAGAAAAACTAGAAATAGCTAGACATAAAAGCCAACTTTTTATAGGAATTCCAAAAGAGACCAGTTACCAAGAAAGACGCATTTGCCTTACACCTGATGCCGTGAATTCCCTTACCTATCAAGGACATAGAGTAATGATTGAAGCTGGCGCTGGAGTAAGTTCCAGTTATACAGACAAAGAATATAGTGAAGCCGGTGCCGAAATTACTCAAGACACCAAAAAAGTTTTTGGCTGCCCAATGCTTTTAAAAGTAGAACCACCAACAGTCGCCGAAATCGAAATGATGAATCCAAAAACAATTGTTTTATCAGCGATTCAATTAAAAACCAGGAAAAAATCATACTTCGAAGCTTTATCCCGAAAAAAAATAACAGCACTTGCTTTTGAATATCTAAAAGACACAGACGGCTCCTACCCTGCCGTAAAATCATTGAGTGAAATTGCAGGAACTGCTTCCATACTGATTGCTGCCGAATTAATGATCACCAATGAATTTGGAAAAGGATTGTTATTTGGCAATATAACAGGAGTTGCCCCAACCGAAGTGGTGATACTTGGAGCCGGAACTGCTGGAGAATTTGCCGCCAGAACCGCTATCGGACTTGGAGCAAGCGTTAAAGTTTTTGACAATTCAATAACTAAACTTCGTCGTTTGCAAAACAACTTGAACCAACGCATTTTTACTTCAACCATTCAGCAAAAAGCTTTACTCAAAGCTTTAAGACGCTGTGATGTAGCCATTGGCGCTATGAGAGGAGCAGAACGATGCCCGGTTGTAGTGAGCGAAACCATGGTAGAACACATGAAAAAAGGTGCCGTAATTGTTGATATCAGCATTGATACAGGAGGCTGTTTCGAAACATCTGAAGTTACAACCCATGAAAAACCAACTTTTATAAAAAATAATGTTTTGCACTATTGTGTACCCAATATTCCTTCCCGTTACTCAAAAACAGCTTCGCTTTCCATAAGTAACATTATCACTCCTTATTTATTACAAATTGCGGAAGATGGCGGTATCGAAAGCGCCATACGCTGTAACACAGGTCTAAAAAACGGTGTTTATTTGTATCACGGCATACTTACCAACAAAGCCATTGGCGATTGGTTTGATTTACCGGATAACGATATTAATTTAATTGTTTTTTAACTAAACTTTCCCATACCTTTGCGCAAAAATTAAAATATGAAATGAGCGTACATTTCAACAGGTTGTTAACACCTACAGTAACTATGCGACCCGAGCGAGAGCGAACAGGCGAAGCAATAACATATTACCAATAAAAAACAATAAATATTAAATATGAATTTTATACAGCGTTTTGCCTACTATTTAATAGGTTTAATAATGGGAGCATTTGTGGTAGCAGCTATATTTAGTGGAAAAGACACTCGTTGCAATTACTTTCCAAATGCCCGAGTTTTGAAGGATTTAAGCTCTAAACCTTTTTTCTATTCCGATAAAGCTTCTCTTATTTTATCCCAAAAATGGATTGATACCACCGATATTAAAAACACACTTAAAATTGGAGATGTCGATTTTGACAAAAGCAATGTTCCGTACAAAAAAGGTAAACTTTACATCATCGAAGGTAAAACTAAAAAAAATCAGGAAATCATAATTAAAGTGATTAACTACGAGAACAAAGCTGTTCTTGAAGACATCAGTAAAAAATAAGCCTATTAAACTCTTCCTCGTGAAGAGTTTTTTTTGCTCAAAACTTTTATTCATAAAAAAACCATAACTCAAATCAATGAATTATGGTTTATTTACATTATCGCTATTTAGCGATTTGAATATAATTAACGTTGTGCTAAATAAGCCAAAACGTTTTTCTCAATTCTTTCATTGATATTCGAGATATCAGCTTTTACAAACTTCTCGCCAAGAATATTTTCATACAACTCAATATATCTATCAGAAACAGTTTCAATATATTCATCAGTCATATTTGGAATTTGTTGTCCTTCCAAACCTTGAAAACCATTTTGGATCAACCAACGTCTTACGAATTCTTTTGACAATTGTTTTTGTTCTTCCCCTTTATCTTGTCTTTCTTGATATCCTTCTGAATAGAAATAACGAGAAGAATCTGGAGTGTGAATTTCATCAATCAATACAATAACACCGTCTTTGGTTTTTCCAAATTCGTATTTTGTATCCACCAAAATCAAACCACGGCTTGCAGCGATTTCAGTTCCTCTTTGAAATAAAGCACGAGTATATTTTTCTAAAACCAAATAATCTTCTTCAGTAACAATTCCTTTAGCCAAAATATCTTCGCGAGAAATATCAGCATCGTGTTCTCCGTTATCAGCTTTTGTAGTTGGTGTGATAATCGGCTCTGGAAATTTGTCATTTTCTTTCAAACCTTCAGCCATTGTCACCCTGCAAATTTGTCTTTTCCCAAGAGCATATTCACGTGCAGCGTGTCCCGAAAGATATCCACGAATCACCATTTCAACTTTAAAAGGCTCACACAAATGACCAACAGCAACACTAGGATCTGGTGTGGCAATCAACCAGTTTGGCACAATATCTTGAGTCAATTCCATGAATTTTGTAGCAATCTGATTTAGAATCTGACCTTTGTATGGAATTCCTTTTGGTAAAACTACATCAAATGCAGATAGTCTATCAGTAGCTATCATCACAAGTAAATCGTCATTTATATTGTAAACTTCCCTTACTTTTCCGCGATACACTGATTTTTGATTCGGAAAATTAAAATTGGTAGTGGTAATTGTATTGCTCATTAGTAGTGTGTTGTTGTTATTTTTATGAATGCAAATTTAAAACTAATTAATAGAGAACGCAAGGAAAACCAAAAGTTCTATTTACATGCCAAAAGTCCTTTTCCTGATGCTTTAATAGATGATTTTAAAGTGCTTAGTGTAGTTTCTTTTAAGATTTTTACTTTTTGAATAGGGACAATATATATTTCGCTCCCATCAGAATTAGGTATGTTCACTACCGCATTTCCTTCATCGTTCTGTTCTATCAAAAATCCAGGCTGCCAATAATCTCCAAATTGTATTAAGACAGGAAGGTCTGTTTCAATTTTTGGCTCATCCACCAACTGCTTTTTGGCTAATTCTTTATGCTTCTCATAACCAGGAATTACCTCTTTTAGTTTGACATCAATTGCATCGCTTACCCTTTGAAAAAAAGCCAATCGAACCAAATAACCACATACATATACAAATGCCAACAAAATTAATGCCCCAAGAAAATTGGCTGCATGTGGTCCCATTATTTTATCAAACCCAATCATTTTAGCAATCACTCCTCCAAACTTAGCGAAGTAACCAAAAACTTTTTTAATCAAGATCAATAGAATTAAAACAGGCAATAAAAATAAAATTCCTGAGATACAATTTTGCTTAACTCTTTCAAAATAACTGTTCATAACGATATCTATTTAAGATGAAACCCTATAATCTTCTAAAATTTCGGTTAAATACTTAGCCACACCATCTTCATTATTACTTGAAATCACTTCAAGATGAGGCAATTTACTTTTTAAATTTTCTGGAGCATTACTCATAATCAATCCTATTCCTGCGGCATTCAGCATTTTTTCATCGTTAAAACCATCTCCAAAAGAGATTGCTTCCTTAAAAGAATACCCTTCTTTTTCTAAAATCTTAGCAATAGCAGCACTTTTATCTACAGATTTGTCCATAAACTCCAAGCAAATAGGTAAACTAAAAGCATGATGAAAATCATCGGAATGAGTTGCTAGAATTCTGTCTTTTAAATCAACCAATTTTTGATGGTCCTCATGAGTAAAAAATATTTTTATGGCATTAAAATCGTCCAGATCAGCAAAATTCACAACTTGAGGCGGATAGACTAAATCTTTTTGAAAAGCATTGAGTTTATTATTTGTTTTGGAAGTCTGCCAAACCGTTTCTCTAAACAAGACAGTTGTAATCTCTGGATCAATTTCCAAAGCTAAAACGGATTTCACCGATTCTCCATTCATATCAAAAGAGTATAGTAATTCTTTTTGAGGGGAATGAATGCGAGCTCCATTTGATGTTACCAAATACACAGGAAAACCTAAATTGTTAACAATTGCCATGGCATCCAAATGGTGTCGACCAGTAGCTACAATAATTAAAAAATTTTGTTTGTGTAATTCTTGAAAAACAGATTTGGTATAGGCTGATATTGTATGATCCGAATTGAGTAATGTTCCGTCTAAATCGCTTATTACTACTTTAATTTTTTTCTTCGACATTTTATATTTCAGTTTCATTTTTAATCTTTTCAAATTTATTGCATTTCAAGAAGATACCCAAAAAGTTACTCACATATAAACCGCTTTTAACTTAATTATATCGATATGTTAACTTTGATTGGGAAATCAAATACAGAACTAAGAATCTTCTTTATTTTACAAAGAAAAAGGAGAAACTCTGTAATTGAGTTTCTCCTTTTTAATTTGATTATTACTTTTCATCATTAAAACTTAAACTAAAAAAGCAGTCTAACTTAATAATCATTGTTTTCAATTTGTTTGTAAGCATCAATAACTTTTTTTACTAATCGATGACGTACAATATCTTTATCGTCAAGATAAATAATCCCAATTCCGTCAACATCTTTTAAAACTAGTATTGCTTCCTTGAGTCCGGAAATTGTTCTTCGAGGCAAATCGACTTGACCAGGATCACCAGTAATCATAAACTTGGCGCTTTTTCCCATACGAGTCAAAAACATTTTCATTTGCGAATGTGTAGTATTTTGAGCTTCATCCAAAATCACAAAAGCATGATCTAAAGTTCGTCCACGCATGAAAGCCAAAGGTGCGATTTGAATAATACCTTTTAAAATATAATCTTCCAGTTTTTCATTGGGTAACATATCTCGCAACGCATCGTATAAAGGTTGCATATATGGATCCAGTTTTTCTTTCATATCTCCAGGAAGAAAACCCAGATTTTCACCAGCTTCTACTGCAGGTCGGGTCAGAATAATACGCTTGACTTGCTTTTCTTTCAACGCTTTTACGGCCATGGCAACACCAGTGTAGGTCTTTCCAGTACCGGCTGGCCCAACGGCAAAAACCATATCATTTTTCTCCATTGTATCCACCAGCAATTGCTGATTGGGAGTCATAGGTTTAATGATTTTTCCACCTACGCCATGAACCAAAATTTTGTCATGTCCAAAAGTTTTTCTATCCTCCTGATCATCACTTTGAATCACTCTTTCGATTACATTATCATCAATGGTATTGTATCTAGTGAAATGCAACATCAGGCGCTGAAACCGCTTTTCAAATTCATCCAAAACATCTTTATCTCCAAAAGCTTTAAGAGTAGTGCCTCTTGCGACAATTTTTAGTTTTGGATAATATTTCTTAATTGACTCTAGGTGTGAGTCTTGAGTTCCCCAAAAATCTTTTGGAGCAATGTCGATGAGCTCGATGATTCTTTCGTTCAAAATAAGAAGTTTTTAAGTTAATAATTGAGTTTCAATCAATTTTAATATTTACGCTGCAACCCCTTTTGTCACAGTTTTTAATTTCTAAATCAGTAAATAATACTAAAAAACATCTTTCTAGAATCTGGGTCGTTCTAGTTTTAATTATACGTTAGCTTTTAATTTTTTCAACATAGATTCATTCAAAAAATCGGATGCTTTAATGCATAAAATTTCACAAAGATTATCCTTAAAAAGTAATTCAATCTCGGTTCCGTTAATATCCATAGCTGTAACAGCTTCAATTTTTTCTTTTTCGATTTCGCCTGATTTACCTGAAAAATTCGATTTATCTGATGTGGTATTTGACAAACCGTTCTGGCTAAAACAATCCAAGCTACAAAAGAAAAGAAAAAAAACAACAATAAACTTAGGCATAAATTTTTGTTTTTAATTCTAATTAAATTCTGTTCAAATAAAGTATAAAATACTTTAGCTTTGCATTTCTCAAATTTAAGAAAAAATAGGTTTCAGTCGCTGCAAAACCCAATAGTTATAAACAATTTTATGTCAATAATTACCCTTACTACCGATTACGGCTTGAAAGACCACTTTGTTGGTGCTTTGAAAGGGAAAATATTATCTGAGTATTCTGACGTAACAATTATTGACATTTCACATTACATCGATCCTTTCAACACAGCTGAAGCCAGTTACATTATTTCGGCCTCCTATGACAGCTTTCCAAAAGGGACTGTTCATATTATCGGAGTCGATTTGGAAGCCAATAAAGAAAATAAACATATTGCCATGGAATGGAATGACCATTTCTTTATTGCATCGGACAATGGCATTTTGAGTATGCTTTCGCAAAAGATAATTCCTCAAAAAATAGTTGAAATAACCATTCACGACAGACTCCACAGCGAGGCTACCGATTTGGATGTTTTTGTTACAGTCGCCTGTCATATTGCAAAAGGCGGTATTCTTAATGTTATTGGTAAAGAAATCACTAGCCTAAAACAAGTTACCGATTTGCAGGTTATTTTATCTGAAGATGGAAGCCTTCTAAAAGGAAACGTAATCTATATTGATCATTTTGGGAATGTGGTGACTAATATTTCGAAAAAACAGTTCTTAGAATCTACCAAAGGAAGAGATTATGAAATTGTATACCGTAATCAAACCATCAAAACCATTTTACCAAATTATTCAGCGATTGCCAGTTCCGATAAATATCCGGTAAAATATTATGAAGGCCAGAAATTAGCTATTTTCAACGAGGCTGGGTTTCTTGAAATTGCCATTTTTAGAAGCAATCCTTTAACCGTAGGTTCTGCGAGTACATTGCTCGGACTTAATTATAGGGATGTGGTTTCTATTAGATTTAAGATTTAAGAATTGAGATTTTAGATTGCTTCGCCTGTTCACCTTCCAGGCTCGAGTAACGTTTTTTGATTTCAGATTTAGGAAAAGAATAGAGCGAAAAGAATCAATAAGTTTTTTTTTGATATTTAAAATTGTTATTGTCATTGAAATTACTTTGCATTAAATAAATTATAAACATGTTTGTACGAATTGTAAAACTGAGTTTTCATGAGGAAAATATTCCTGCTTTTCTTGAAAACTTTGAATTAATGAAAGACCAAATACGAAATGCCCCTGGAAATCGTTTCCTGGAACTATATCAGGATAAAAACAACAAAAGTATTTTCTTTACCTATAGTTATTGGGAAACCGAAACTGATTTGGAAAACTATCGAAATTCTGGGCTTTTCGATACTGTTTGGACATTTACCAAACAATTATTCAATGCAAAACCGGAAGCTTGGAGCGTTGATAAATTAGTAAGTTTACAGTAAGTAGATTTTAGATTGCAGTTTTCAGACCGCAAATTTCAGATTAAAAAACTTAGTATATTTGCGCCTTTGTGGCAAATAAATGATTAAACAAAAAAATAAATGAAGTCAATTGTATTTCGCGAAATAAAATCCTTTTTTGGTTCACCAATCGGGTATTTGGTAATTGCCCTTTTCCTAATTGGAAATGGATTATTCCTTTGGGTTTTCGAAGGTGATTATAATATTCTAAACACTGGTTTTGCCGATTTAACACCATTTTTCACTTTGGCTCCGTGGATTCTAATCTTCTTGATTCCTGCGGTAACCATGCGCAGTTTTTCGGATGAAAAAAAACAAGGTACACTTGAATTATTACTTACCAAACCAATCAGTCTTTGGGAAATTGTAAACGGGAAATTCCTCGGGGCTTTTCTATTAATCATAATGGCTATCATCCCGACTTTTATTTATGTCGAAGTGGTTTGGAATTTAGGTTCTCCAGAAGGAAACCTCGATTTAGGAAGCACTTTAGGTTCTTATTTCGGATTGTTGTTTTTAATCGGGGCTTATTCGGCAATAGGGATCTTTACTTCATCTGTTTCCGAGAATCAGATTGTATCGTTTATCATTGCTGTTTTTCTATGCTTCTTTTTCTATTTTGGTTTTGAGGGATTGGCTTCAATTTTACCAAGTTTTTCTTCTTTTATTTCATATTTCGGAATGCAAGATCATTACAAAAGTATGAGTCGAGGCGTTATTGACACTCGTGATGTAATCTATTTTGTGAGTGTTGCCGTGCTGTTCCTTTCTTTCACAGTTTTTAATTTAAAATCTATTAAATCGTAATGAGAGCATTTAACATAAAAAACGCCAAATCATTATTGATTACTGTTGCGACAGTTTTGCTTTTGAACATCATTAGCAATTTCTTTTTCCACCGTTTTGATTTAACCCAAGACCATCGCTATACCCTATCTCCTACTACCTTAAAGATTCTTAAAGATGTAAAGAATCCATTGTCTATCAAAGTGTATTTGCAAGGAGAATTGCCTGCTGAATTCAAGCGACTGCAATTGGAATCCAAACAATTATTGGAAGAATTTCAAGCGTATAATTCTAATATTATCATCGAATTTGTAGATCCTTTGGAGAACAAAGACGAAAGCATGGACAATATAAAAGAATTGTATCGAAAAGGCTTAACACCAATAAATATTACTGTAGACGACAAAGGAAAACAATCCCAATCAATGGTTTTTCCTTGGGCAATTGCTGTTTACAATAATAAAGAAGTCAATATTCCGCTGATGAAAAACATCATGGGAGCTTCAACAACTCAAAAAGTGATTGGCTCTGTTCAGCATCTTGAATATTCTATTTCGGATGGAATCAATAAAATTTCCAAAGACAAACAAAAGAAAGTTGCCATCATAAAAGGAAATGGCGAACTTCAGGAACGTCACATTGCTAAATTTCTGATGCAAGTTCGCGAAAGTTACTTCATTGGCCCATTCACCTTGGATTCGGTTGCCAAAAATCCAGAAGGAACATTAAAATCGTTACAAAATTATGATTTGGCTGTCATTGCCAAGCCAACCGAAGCTTTTACTGATGAAGAAAAACTGGTTTTAGATCAATTCATCATGCATGGAGGGAAAACCCTTTGGTTGATAGATCAAGTCAATGCCGAAATGGACAGCCTTTACAATCCTTCGGGATCAACTTTGGCTTTTCCAAAAGACTTGAATCTAAATGATATGTTCTTCAAATATGGAGTTCGTATCAATCCTGACTTGGTTAAAGACGAACAAGGAAGTCCTATAAAACTTGCCAGTGGAGAACAAGGAAGTGGAACGCAATATCAGGATTTCAACTGGAAATTTGCGCCTCAGGTATATCCTATCAGCAAACATCCGATTGTAAAAAATCTGGGAGGAATCAAATTTGATTTTGCCAATGCAATGGACACTTTGAAAAACGGAATTAAGAAAACAGTTTTATTACAGTCTTCTACTTATTCCAAAAAAATAGGAACTCCAGTTCAAATCAGTCTGAACATGGTTGCTGAACAAACTTCCCCAGCTGATTATCTCAATAAAGGAAATATTCCGATGGCCGTTTTATTAGAAGGTTCTTTTCACTCGATGTTTGAGAATCGTATTTTACCATTTGAAGAAAAATCATTTCAAGCCATTGGAAAAGAAAACAAAATGATTGTAATTTCGGATGGTGACATTATAAAAAATCAATTAGATAAGACAGGACAACCCGTAGAATTGGGCTACGACCAACGATCTGGGAATTTATATGACAACAAAGATTTTATGATGAATTGTGTCAATTATCTATTGGATGATACTGGACTTATTAACATTCGCAGCAAAGATCTTGATTTACCTCTATTGGATAAAGAAAAAGTGTATGAAAACTATACCTTTACTCAATTCATAACTATCGGGCTTCCAATCTTAATTTTGCTCGGATTTGGCCTTGGATTTACGTTCCTTAGAAAAAGAAAATACAGTAAATAGATGTTAATAAAAAATTTGCAATACTAGAATAGTTTACAATATATTTGTAAAGTGTATTCTAAATTTTAGTTCAGAAAAAGCACACCATTAAAAACAAAACAATACAGATGAAATTTATAGTATCGAGTTCGTACTTATTAAAACAATTACAAGTTTTAGGTAGCGTTATCAACAGTAACAACACTTTGCCAATTTTGGATAACTTCTTATTTGAATTAAATAATAACGAATTAACTGTTTCGGCATCCGATTTGGAGACTACTATGTCTGCTACATTGGCCATCGACTCCAAAAGTAAAGGAAGTGTTGCAGTACCTGCAAAATTATTATTGGAAATCCTTAAAACCTTTCCAGAGCAACCTTTAACTTTCACAGTTGAAGAAAACAGCACTATAGAAATTAGTTCAAACTCAGGAAAATATGCTTTGGCATATGCTCCAGGAGAAGAATTCCCAAAATCAGTAAACTTAGACAACCCATCGGTAACTCTAGTACCTGCAGATGTTTTGGCGACTGCTGTCAGCAAAACTATCTTCGCAGCAGGAAACGACGATTTGCGTCCAGTAATGTCTGGGGTTTTCTTCCAATTTTCTCCAGAAGGCTTGATTTTTGTAGCAACAGATGCTCACAAATTAGTAAAATACGCTCGCTCTGATGTAAAAGCATCTCAAGTGGCTGAATTTATTATGCCAAAGAAACCTTTGACTATTTTAAAAAGTATCCTAAGCAGCTCAGATGCTGAAGTAAAAATAGAATACAACGATTCTAATGCTACTTTCTCTTTCGACAACTACATTTTATTATGTCGTTTAATCGATGGAAAATACCCTAACTACGAAGCGGTTATCCCAAAAGAAAATCCAAACAAATTGATAATGGATCGTTCTCAATTCTTGAGTTCAGTACGTCGTGTTGCAATTTTCTCTAACAAAACAACACACCAAATTCGTTTGAAAGTTGCAGGAGCCGAATTAAACATTTCTGCCGAAGATATCGACTACTCCAACAAAGCCGAAGAAAGATTGACTTGTGATTACCAAGGAGACGATATGCAAATAGGTTTCAACTCTCGTTTCTTAACCGAAATGTTGAACAACCTACAATCAGACATGATTATGCTCGAAATGTCATTACCAAACAGAGCCGGAATCCTAACTCCAATAGATGGACTAGAAGAAGGCGAAACCGTAACAATGCTTGTGATGCCAGTTATGCTAAACAGCTAGTTACTTCAAAATACTAAACTAACCAAAACCATTTTTATATTTGAAAAGACCAAAATTCCTAACCAGAGTTTTGGTTTTTTTTTGGGTAGCCTCAAGCGAAAATCTTTGTCAAAGTTTCAAACTTTAACAAAGATAATAGCAACTGACCACTCTAAATAACCCCCATTTTCTTCATCAAGAAAGTGGCACTTTTATTTTTGCAAATGCCGTCACGAAGAGTGTAGTCAAAATGCAATTCGTTGTTGCTGATTTCAACTTCAAAGCATTTGTTGGTAAGAATATCAGGAAATTCATTTGTGGTCAGACAAACCTCTATATCGTGTGTGGCGATGGCTCCGATTGCTTTTTTGGCAATTACTTTTTTGACTACTTCGATTGTTCCGTTACGTTTGTCATCCGAGTTGGTACCTCGCAGGATTTCGTCCAAAAGAACAAATGCAGGATTCTCTTCCAATTCGTCCATAATTTGTTTTAAACGCTTGATTTCGGCAAAGAAATAAGACTCACTGTCAGATAATGAATCCGAGAGTCGCATGGAGACTAAAACCGGCAACGGATGAACATTGGCCTGACTCGCACATACTGGTGAACCCATTCCCGTAAGTACCATATTTACTCCTAAACTACGCAAGAAAGTACTTTTTCCCGACATGTTCGAGCCGGTTAATATCATAAACGATTGTGGCTGAAATTGCACCTCATTCCCTACTCTAGTCGCTGGATTTAATAAAGGATGGCTTAAATTGGAAAAATCAATCTCATAATTGGTATTCAATGTTGGATACACAAAATCTGGATTATTATACGCAAAATTTGCCAAACTATTGAGCATTTCAAACTCTCCAATAACTTCTAACCATTCTTCCAAAACCTCTGCATGTTCTTTTTTCCAAGCAATCATCGCTTTTAAAACGTGGAGATTAAAAAGAAATGTTCCGTTAAATAATAAAGCAGTAACAAAATTCCCAATAGTTTCCATATTAGAAAACAACTCCGCTAGTTTTTGAAGATGTTCACTCGCCTTTTGGTTTTGAAAGTTTAATTTTTGCTGTAACTCTTTCAGTTTATCTGACTTAAAATTTTCGTTTTCAATTTTTTGAACCAATAAACTGTATTGACTAATTATTGTATTGATGTTTTCGGAATGAGCAATTTCCATTTGAATCCGTTTTGTAAAATTACCCAAAACACCTAAATTAATTACAAACAAAAAAGAGGAATATTTCAGAAAAACCATGTTTGAAGTCAACAAATACCCCATAAGGCAACTCACAAAAAGTGCTGGAAATAAATACGAAATTATCACAGCTGCTTTAGACAATGGTTTACTATTATATACTCTCCATTGTAACAAGGTTTTATAAAATGTTTCACTGTCCTGTCCAACTTTAGCGATAGCCAAAAACTCCTGACGCCAATTTAATTTATCTTTTAATTCATTAACCGCTTTGTGATTCATTAGAATTTCAACATTTGGCAAAAGTGTCAATAGCTGTTTCGCTAAAGTTTTTTTACCAATAAAAGTGGCGGTTCTGTTTAGATTTTGAAACAACGAATGCGCTCCAAAGATATCCAAATCATAAGCATACGGGTGATGAAAATCATTGAATTCGGCACCATTTTCAAAAGGCATTGCTTTTCTTTCTAAATAAGTAATTTCATTTTCATTGATATCAACCAACGCGCTTTTTATCTTTTTTTGAAATGATAATTTAGAATGAATTCGCATCAAAATAATAAAACCAGTAAACAGTACAATTGCCATTATAACAAATACTGATTCGCTGGTTTTTATGTAATAAAATAAGCTTGCTAAAAAAAATAAAATACTAATGAATCTAAAAAAACTAATTTTATTGTATTTAGTATTGATTGCTTTTAATTCCTGTGAATAGTTTTTACTATTGCTTTTATATATTTCCATCTTTTGATTTAATGATATACAAATGTAGGGAATGGAAATCGCAATATCAATGACAATATCAATGGTAAAACTAAAAAATATGTAATCTTAAATCTATTCCTCGTGCATCGCCAATATTGGCACAATTGAAATATTAGACAATTTTTGGGTAAGACTTGGACTGAACAACTCAGAGAAGAAATTTCGTTTATGGGTAATCATAGCCAAAATATCAATATTTTTATGGGATACGAAATCCAATATGGTTTCTTTAACGAGATCACTGTTTACAATTGAAAATTTAACAGGTTCGTTTTCGAATTCTGTCTTCCATTCATTTATTGTTGCCTCCGAAACATCGGACTTGCTGGTTTTGACATACAAACATTTCACGACAGCAAATGTCTTTTTGGCAATTTTGATAACTTCTCTTAATGGCGCTTTGTCTTTATCCCTAAATCGGGTCGTAAAACCAATGGTTTTAATCTTATCAAATTGGGATTCCACTGGTACACTAAGAACAGGAACATCAACAGCTGTAACCACTGATCCCGTATTGGATCCAACAAAAAAGGACTCCCATCCTGTCGAGCCAGATGTACCCATCACGATGAAATTTATATTTTCTTCTTTAACAACTTTTTTAATGGCATAAATCAGATCGCCATCCATAAGTCTGTGGCTTAATTTAATATGATCCAAGTGTTTTTTCTTGGCCAGTTCTCTCAGTTTAGGAATTTCTTCTTTGAACATGTCAAATTGTGCCAATTGCAATGAATCAAAAATATTATAATAGTTATCAGGAATAAATTGATTATCAACAATAGGCAATTCGAAAGTATGCAATAACAACAGCTCTCCATTTACAATTTTTGCAAATTCTAATGCATGGATAAAAGCATTATTGGCGACTTCGGAAAAATCGGTGGGAAATAAAATCTTTTTCATTACTATGAAATTTTACGTTTAATTTAAGATAAGAGATTCTCTCTGGAAAGTTTAATGAACTGACAAAATTGGAATAGGGATCGTAAATGTTAGTTTTTTTGAAAGACTTATCTGAAAAAGTTTATCAAAAAAACCTCTGTGTCTTTCATGAATGGCAATCATGTCTATTTTATTTTGATTTATGAAATTTAAAATTTCACCTTCAATATCATCACCCAAAACGGAATGAAAAGAAATATTCTGCTCTTTGAAAACGTTTTTAAAATCGACCACAAAATCGTCTGTGTAGACTGTGTGCGGTGGTTTTACGTTCAGACAATCTACGTGTGAATGAAACACATTTGCCAAAGCCACCACTTTTTTTAATGGCTCGATGTCGTCCATATGAAATCTTGTATTAAACAATATTTTACTAATAGGTACATAATTACATTTTTCTGGAATGGCCAAAACTGTGGTATTGCTTTCATTCATTATTTTTGTAGCCACGGTTCCCAAAAACACTTCCCGCAAATGGGTAACTCCTTTGGTTCCCATAACGATAAAGTCTATGTTTTCCTCTTTGGAAAGCTTAACAACTTCTTTTACCAAAAAACCTTGTATGAGAACGTTACTCATTTTTATATGTCCTAAATCATTCTCTTCGGCTATGTTTCTTAAAACGGGAACTTCGTCTTTATAATTTTCGAAATCACTTAACTCTTCATATTCATAAATATCCTGCAGGTATATGGAAACATCTAAATAAGCAGGCGAATCCAATTCATAAACATGCAATGTAATAATTTCGGCATCAATGGCATCGGCTAATTTTAAGGCGTATATAAAGGCGTTTTTTGAAACTTCTGAAAAATCTGTAGGGAACAATATTTTTTTCATATGGCAATTAATTTACTGAATATCAATAATGTATATAAAGTTACAAAACTTCTAAAAATAAAGCATGATAATTGTCATTTTGATTTATAATTAATAAAAAAATAACATAAAATGCATTGATTTTGAAGACTTGTAAGGTGGTAAGTTTTGCTTACTTTTGCATAAATTTTTTGTTATGATCCAAAACGATTCTATAGTTGCTCTAGCCACTCCTTCTGGAGCAGGAGCCATTGCCGTAATTCGAATTTCTGGCGAAGATGCCATTACTATAGGACACTCGGTTTTTCGATCCATAAAAAACAAAGATTTAACAAAGCAAAAAACCCATACACTACATTTGGGTCATATTGTTGATGATTCAAAAACATTTGATGAAGTTTTAGTTTCAATTTTTATAGGTCCGAATTCTTATACAGGCGAAAATACTATTGAGATTTCATGTCACGGTTCTACCTATATTCAGCAGCAAATTATTCAGTTATTATTACGAAAAGGATGTAGAATGGCGGATGCTGGGGAATTTACACTTAGAGCTTTCCTGAACGGAAAATTGGATTTATCACAAGCCGAAGCCGTTGCCGATTTGATTTCCTCCGATAATGAAGCCTCGCACCAAATTGCGATGCAACAAATGCGTGGTGGTTTCTCGAACGAAATTGCCAAACTACGTGAGGAACTGTTGAATTTTGCCTCACTCATCGAACTTGAATTGGACTTTGCAGAAGAAGATGTAGAATTTGCAGACAGAACCCAATTTCATGAATTATTGAACCGAATTGAGTTTGTTCTCAAGCGATTAATCGATTCATTTGCAGTTGGGAATGTCATTAAAAACGGAATTCCGGTGGCAATTGTCGGCGAACCTAATGTTGGGAAATCAACGCTATTAAATGCTTTACTGAATGAGGAACGCGCTATCGTTTCGGAAATTGCCGGGACTACTCGTGATACAATTGAAGATGAATTAGTTATCGGCGGTATTGGTTTTAGATTCATCGATACAGCTGGAATACGCGAAACTGTTGATGTGGTTGAAAGTATTGGAATTAAAAAAACGTTCGAAAAAATCGAGCAGGCTCAGGTTGTTGTTTTTCTTTTTGACAGCTCGGAATTTAAAGTTTCAGGACTAAAATTAAAAGTAGAATTAGAAAAAATAAAAAATCAGTTTCCGTTGAAACCGTTAGTCATTATTGGAAACAAAGCCGATAAACTTACCGAAGCGGAAATTAAAAATATCAAAACTGAAATTCCTGAAATTTTACTGATTTCTGCTAAAGAAAAACTAGGCGTTGATGAACTTAAAAATCAACTTCTTTCTTTTGTAAACACAGGCGCTTTGCGTAATAACGAAACCATCGTCACCAATACCAGACATTACGATTCACTACTCAAAGCACTGGATGAAATTCAGAAAGTGAAATTCGGACTGGAAACCAATCTTTCCAGTGACCTTATGGCGCTTGATATTAAAGAAGCATTGTATCAATTCGGAATGATCACAGGTCAAGTCACGAACGACGAGTTGTTGGGTAATATCTTTGCTAATTTCTGCATCGGGAAGTAACTATATATTACAAACCACCATATTACTACGTTCCAAGTGTTATAAACAAAGAGATTTCTATGTATTGATAGATAACTTTGTTTATCCTTCATTTACCATATTTGTTTTACTAATTGTATTACTACTTTTGCAAATCACAGATTTTTCATGAATTTTATGCTACCATAGTCTGTAAAGTCGCTTAAATGTTGAGTTGTTACTTTCCGATAGTGTTTTAGCTGATAAACAAAGGAAAATCATATAGTAACAAAACTGGTAAGATATATATCTGTTCAAAAAATACAATTCTCTCCATTTAACCATGTAGAATTGAAACCGAAATACTTAAAATACTTTCATTATTAATTTAAGATTAAGATTTAAAAATGCCTGCCTAATTCCTATTAATTAATTATATTTGCCGCGCTTAAAACTGAAGAATTTAAATCAAAAAGGGATCGTGATTCAATAGTCTTAAGAGCAAAAACTATTTATAATTTTAAACCAAATACTTATTTGGACTTCTTTTTAACAGCATTTAAATCCAAAATGAATCTAATTAAAACCTTTTTATACGCCTTTATAATTTTACTTTCTGGAAATACGGTTTTTGCTCAGCAGGCAGAACAACCAATAACCGATCAGAATCAATTACCTCTGTCATTTACCCAAAATACAATTTCCTATTCTGATTCTCAAAAAGAAATTATTGAGAATACAAACAATTACAATATACTCACCATTGGAGATAGTACCCAAGTATTACAAAACAGCATTGTATATCCTCCTGTAAAAAGAGATTACGCAAGGTTGGGTTATGATACTGCCATGTATGTAGGTGCTACTGTAATTGCGTTTGGCGTACTGTATGCGATGCCAGAAAGTGTAACCAATTGGGATAAAGAAGCAATGAAAGAAAATGGAATTGCTTATAAATGGAAGGAAAATGTAAAAGCAGGCCCCGTTTGGGATGAGGATGATTGGGTTCTAAACTGGATTACGCATCCTTATTCTGGAGGAGTTTATTATATGACTGCCAGAAGTAGTGGTTTTAATATTTTTGAGTCCTTTTTATATTCTACTCTTATGTCTACTTTTTTTTGGGAATACGGAATAGAAGCATTTGCCGAAATCCCATCCAAGCAGGATTTAATAATCACTCCTGTATTAGGATCTGTGGTTGGTGAAGGTTTTTTCTATGCCAAAAAAAGCATTTTAAGACACGACCGAAAAGTATTGAATTCAAAATTTCTAGGTTATACCTCTTTGTTTTTAATGGATCCTTTCAATACCTTATTGGATAGTTTTGGCTATAAAGAAAAAACCAAAACACAATTAAGTTTGGCTCCTATAGATTTTGACAAAGGAGCTAATAAAGCAATTTGGGGATTAAATTTCAACATGCAATTTTAATATATAAGTTTTTTCAACACACTGACAATTATCTTATTAAATCATTTCTTTCAATAAAAATTTAATTCAAATTGATGCGATAAAATTTAAAAATAAATTAAATTTTAACATCGATGAGAAAAAATAATTATTAATTTTATCTCATGCTAATCATAATTCTATAGT
>NZ_MUNX01000040.1 GCF_002001005.1 Flavobacterium sp. A45 | reverse complement strand
ATTTTTTTAAATTTTAAAAACACTTGTTTTTTGTAATAAATATAGGATTATACTTTTTGTGGATAATTATTTTAACAAAAAAGCTGAGAATTTTTAAATTTATTCCACTATAACGTTTGAGATTAAAGATTGACCAATTTTTACTTTTATATGTTATTATAATTAAAAAAAATTTCAATTAAATTAAATTTTGCTATTTTTGTGCCACTTTTATTCTGAAATAGATTCAGAATCCAGACAAATTCTATATTATGAACATACACGAATATCAAGGAAAAGAAATTTTAGCTAGCTATGGAGTTCGCATTCAACGCGGAATTGTAGCTAATAGTCCAGTAGAAGCTGTAGCTGCTGCAAAACAATTAACTACCGAAACTGGTACAAGTTGGTATGTTGTAAAAGCCCAAATTCACGCAGGTGGTCGTGGAAAAGGTGGTGGAGTAAAACTTGCCAAAGGAATTGATAAAGTAGAAGGAATTGCAGAAGAAATTATCGGAATGCAATTAATCACACCTCAAACTTCTGCTGAAGGAAAAAAAGTGCACAAAGTTTTAATCGCTGAAGATGTTTATTATCCAGGTGAAAGTGAAACTTCTGAGTTTTATGTTTCTGTTCTTTTGAATAGAGCTACGGGACGTAACATGATTATGTATTCTACTGAAGGTGGAATGGATATTGAAGAAGTTGCTGAACATACTCCACATTTAATTTTTACGGAAGAAATTGATCCAGCTGTTGGATTACAAGGTTTTCAAGCAAGAAGAATTGCTTTTAACTTAGGTCTTTCTGGAAATGCTTTCAAAGAAATGGTTAAATTCATCGATTCATTATACAATGCTTACATTGGTTCTGATGCATCTATGTTTGAAATCAACCCAGTTTTGAAAACTTCGGATGATAAAATTATGGCTGTAGATGCTAAAGTAAATATCGATGATAATGCTTTATACAGACAAAAGAAATATGCTGATATGCGTGACGTTCGTGAGGAGAACCCAATCGAAGTTGAAGCAAAAGAAGTAGGATTGAACTACGTAGATCTTGACGGTACTGTAGGATGTATGGTTAATGGTGCAGGTCTTGCAATGGCAACTATGGATTTAATTAAGTATGCTGGTTTTGAACCTGCAAACTTCCTAGACGTAGGTGGAACTGCTGATGCAAAACGTGTTGAAACGGCTTTCCGTATTATCTTGAAAGATGTAAACGTAAAAGCAATTTTGATTAATATTTTTGGTGGAATCGTTCGTTGTGACCGTGTGGCACAAGGAGTTGTTGATGCATACAAAAATATGGGTGATGCTATAAAAGTGCCAATCATTGTTCGTTTACAAGGTACTAATGCTGCTATCGCAAAAGAATTAATTGATAATTCAGGAATGCCAATTTTATCTGCTGTTGAATTCCAAGAAGCTGCAGACCAAGTAAAAGCTGCGCTTTCTTAATTAGAAAAGTCTATAATATTGAAAATCCTGAGTGAAAGCTCAGGATTTTTTGTTTTGGGGAAAAATAATTTTGACAATATTTTAAAATTCGATTATTATTGGCATATGGTCACTCAATTCTAACCAGTCGTTTTTTTGACCTATTATAATGTTTTTAATTTTTTTGAAGGTTTTTTTATCTGCAAAGGCATAATCTATATGATATGGTTTTGAAATATTTCTTTGTAAATAGAAAGTAGGAACTTCTTCTTCTCCTTGTTTTTCGTTAAAATATTCGTGATATAAACTTCTGATTTCAATTTCGTCTAATTCTTTTACAACGTCTGAATGATTCCACCATCTGTCCCATTTATCCCAGATTTTATTACTGTTAAAGTCTCCAGTTATTAAAGTTTTTGTCATTAAAGGTTTGTTTATTTGTAGATATTTCCAAAATTGACCTATATAGCCAAAAGTTGGTGAATTTGCATGATGATTCCATAGACCAATAATATTGAAATTATTATCAATATTGGCAGATATAAAATATTTAAGTCCATTTGTATCCCAATTATTGTCGGATAATTTAACAGATGCTTTGCAAAACATTCCTAGCCCTTTATTTTTATTGTCTCCTATCCAGATAAAATTGCTAGCCCATTCTTTATATTTTTTATCATTTGACATTTTTGGATCTTCACATTCTTGTATGACAATAATATCTGCATCAAATGATTCAAGTTGACTAAACTTTTTTCTAAATGCTCCATTACAATTCCAAGTGATTATTTTCATAGATAAGTTATGTATTGACTTTTCAAATATATCAAAAAAAATCTGGAGTGAAAGTTCAACTTTTCTACCATTGAAATCGAATTTTTTGAATTTACCTTTTTTATAAACAAAACGACTTTGGTTATAAAATAAAATTATCGCAAGAATTCAATTATCTTAAAAGGATGAAATACCTTTACAGTTGACTTGATTTTATAATTCTAGTTCGAATACTCTTAAAGAAATGAAACTTCACATACAAAATAATTTTACTACCGAATTACCTGCCGATCCAAGTGAAATCAATATTCCGAGACAGGTGGAGCAAGCCTGTTTTTCTTATGTAGTACCAAAGAACCCTTCGAACCCTTCTTTGATGCATGCTTCGGTTGAGGTGGCCAATTCTTTAGGATTGTCCCTGGAAGACATTCGTTCAGATGATTTTCTAAATACTTTTTCGGGGAATACCATTTATCCAGAAACCAAGCCGTATGCTTTAGCTTATGCTGGGCATCAATTTGGAAATTGGGCTGGGCAATTGGGTGATGGTCGCGCCATCAATCTAACCGAAGTAGTACATAATGATAAGTTGTACACATTACAATTAAAAGGAGCAGGTCCTACACCATATTCCCGCACAGCCGATGGCTTTGCAGTATTGCGATCTTCTATTAGAGAGCATTTATGTGCAGAGGCTATGCATTATTTGGGAGTTCCAACAACACGTTCGCTTTCGCTAATGCTTTCCGGTGATCAGGTAATGAGAGATATACTCTATAATGGAAACCCAGCTTATGAGAAAGGAGCCATCGTTTGTAGAGTAGCACCTTCATTTATACGATTTGGGAATTTTGAATTATTTGCCTCAAGAAAAGATCATGCTACACTGCAATTATTAACGGATTATACCATCAAATATCATTTTCCGGAGATTAAGAGTGAAGGTGTCGAAAAATATCTTGCCTTTTTTCAAGCGGTGACCCAAACAACCTTAGAAATGATTGTACACTGGCAACGAGTAGGTTTTGTTCATGGCGTCATGAACACTGATAATATGTCAATTCATGGTATTACGATTGACTATGGACCTTATGGATGGCTGGAAGATTACGACCCGAATTGGACTCCCAATACAACCGATAGGCAATATAAAAGATACCGATTTGGCAATCAACCCGATATTGCTTTGTGGAATTTGTATCAATTAGCTAATGCTTTGTATCCGTTAATTAATGATGCCAAACCGCTTGAAACTATCTTGAATGCCTTTGGTAATAATTATCAAAAGGAATATTGGAGTATGATGCAAAATAAGCTTGGTCTCAAATTAAGTAAGGATGAAGACGCTATTTTAATTGAAAGCTTGACGGAAATTCTACAGCTAATTGAAACTGATATGACTATTTTCTTTAGAAACTTGAGTAGTGTTCAAAAAGAGGATTCGACCGAAGTTGCTTTAGATAAAATTAAAGAGGCTTTTTATAATGAAAAAGACCTTAATGAATCTATTCTGGATAAATGGTATGGTTGGTTAGGGAATTATAGTAGTCGAATCAATGATGAACTTCTTAGTGATACTGAGAGAAAAGAACAAATGAATTCCGTGAACCCCAAATATGTATTGCGAAATTATATGGCACAATTAAGTATTGATGCTGCTGATAAGGGAGATTATTCTTTACTGAACGAACTGTTTGAATTGCTTAAAAAGCCATATGATGAACAACTTGAAAGCCAAAAATGGTTTGCCAAAAGACCTGATTGGGCCAGAGACAAGGTGGGGTGTTCTATGTTAAGTTGTAGTTCTTAATGCTCTTTTTAAAGCTAATGTTATCAAAAAACTGGATTATACTTAAATTAAGTAAAATGTTTTTTTGTTGCTGTTTTCTTAGTTTTTTACGAATTAATTTTAAAAGTATTTATTTTTAATTTATTTGGGATGATGGGAGTTTAATGAAGGAAAAATCTAATGTTTTTTCTATTTTAAGAATTAGTTAAGTGATTTATTTTGTGATTTTTATGTGTTTTTCATGAGTAATTTTGACATGTAATCTTAAAACAAAAAACCATGAAAAAATTAATTTTATCAGCTATTGTCTCTTTATTTGTAAGTACTGCATTTGCTTCGACTAGTGATGATGATCCTAAAGTTGTTTCAAAAACTACAAAAGAGTTGTCCTTGTTGCTTAACAAATCTTTTTCAGGAGATATTTTAGAAAAAGAAGAATTGGTTAAAGTTACTTTTGTAGTTAACAAATTGAATCAGGTTGTCGTATTACAAGTGAATTCAAATAATTCGCAAATTCAAGATTATGTTAAGCAGGTGCTTAATTACAAAAAGCTTTCTTCTAACGAATTAGTTGTTGGAAAAGACTATGTTTTTGAAGTAAGATTTAAAAACTAAAGTGCTGTATTAAAGAATCGGATATTTACCGAATGCTTTAAATCGATTAGGGTTTTGATATTTAATTGAATATCAGTCAAAGGAAACCAAAAGGGTTTCCTTTGTTGTTTATAATAAATAGGATGTTGTTAAAATTTATCTTTTTCTAAATTATAAGTATTCAGAACTTTGAGAATAGTTTTTGTAGTACTATCAAAACATAATTACAATTCTTGCATAGGATCAACTTTGGATTCAGGTTCAATTTCTTTATTTATAATGTGAATATCCTGTTGAGAAAATGGTATGACAATGTTGTTTTCTTTTAAGGTTTTGTCAATAGCAATTATCAATTCGCTCCTTGTGTCATTATCAAAATCAAAGTGGCTAATCCAGTATTTCAGAACTAAGTCAATAGAACTGTCGCCAAATTTAGTAAACCAAATTGCCGGTTGTGGCCTCATCAGCACGTTTTGATTTTTTTCAAGAATTTCAAAAAGCAATTTTTTGGTTAATTCCAAGTCGGTTCCATAGGCTACCCCAAATCGGATTTCCGATCTGCGGCTACTGCTTCCTAGAGTCCAATTGGTTAAATTTTGGTTTAATAATTCTCCGTTTGGAATAATTACATCGGCGCCATCAAATGTAGTGACTACGCTACTTCTGATGCCAATAGATTTCATTTTTCCGGATTGGGTCCCAACTTCAATGATATCGTCCAAACTCACTGGTTTTTCAAAAGCTATGATTAATCCACTTATTAGATTATTAACTAAGCTTTGCATACCAAAACCAATACCAACTCCCAATGCACTTATGATTAATGTTATTCTATCCAAAGGAATACCTGCAGATGCAAAAGCAATAAGCACACCTAAAGTTACAATGGCTATTCGGGATAAAAATAACCAGCTTCCAAAATTTTTGGTTTTGTTTTTGCTTTTTATAATTTGATTATCGGAAGCCAAAAAGGAAACCACTTTTGAAATGAAACTGGACAATACAATTACAAGGATGAATATTATGATATTTTCAAACGAAAACGTAATGTTTCCAATACTTCGGGGTTCGGATATGGTACTTCTAAAGGGGTCTACAAAATTTTGGAAAGTAAAGGTGTTTCTTGTCATCAATAAAAACCAACAAATGAAGAGAATCACATAAAAACCAATAGTAAATTTATGAGGAACTCCGCTGATAGTATTTCTAGGTTCGTCTTCATCGACTTCGTTCAAAATTTTAGACACCAAATTAATTTCCTTCACTATTATGAATGTGCTATAGAGTGAAAACACGACTATAATTGTGTAAACTGCTTTAGTCATTAAAAATTTACCTAAATTGTAATGACCGTTTACCAGATAATAGAATGAGAAAAATTGGAGAATTGTCGCTAAAATGATATACCATAAATAAATTTTTCTTTGAATTTGGGATCTATTTACGAATGCATAAATACCGATTGCAATACCTAAACAATTTATAGCCATAATTAAAAAGGATTCTCCAATAAAGTGAATCAAAATTATAATGTCAAATAATGCTATGAGATTCAATACAAAAATGGCTATCCAAATTTTCCAGACAAATATCTTAATCGATTTCCACATCATTACGGTCAATGAAATGGTTGATATTGTCCAGATTAGAATAGAAAAAATAAGCGGTGGCATAGGGAGAATAAATTGGTACAAGTTCAAGACTACCAAAACTGCTGTTGCTATTGGGCTATTTAGGATATAGACATCAACTAGCATGTTTTTTTTATAACCCAAATTAAGGAATTTTCTCTTTTGTAAATTAAAGTATATCACTGTGCCGATTATTAGTATCAGCATCGTCAGTATTGCATTTTTATTGTTTATCAGATAAAAATAAAGTACTAGATTATTTGTTTTAATGGAATAAGCCAAAGGATCATTAACCATTAATGTTTTGATGTCAAGACGTTCAAAAACAGGAACTTTTTTAGTGAATAATTGGTCAAGTTCGATTTGTCTGAGTTTGTCATTCTGTATTATATCCGATTCAATTTTGAATTTTAATTGATCACCCAAAATTTTCAATGTTTGAATACTGTCGACGGCATTTTTCAGCCTATCAGAGACTAGATCGATGTCAGCATTCATCTTCAACGATTGCAGGCGGTAAATTTCTCTGGCAACCGAATCGGTTGGAACATAATACAGACTTTTTTCAGCTACTAAGGAATCAATTTTCTCTTGTGTTCTACTAAGTTCTTGATTTTCAAAACTGATTTTTTTTAAACGATTATTGGTGCGTTTTAATAATTCGTCAAGAAGAATAGAAGTAGAACTAAGGTTCCTGTCAGTTATAACCCTAAATTTTTTTCCAACGATTCCTTTAACGGCAAATTCTTCCCAATCTTTTAATTGATGAATTTCTTGTGTAATCTCCTTGTAATCAAATCCTCTGTTTATAAGGAACTTAGCGTTTTGTACTTCAAATTCAATTAAATTGAATATTCTATTTTGTTTTTGGACTTTTTGGTAGTTTATGTATTTTTCCTGTCTCGCTTTCTTATCATAATTTGCTTTACTCTCAAGCATAAGCTGGTTTATTCTATTTTTGATTCCAATTTCTTTAACGATGGAATCCATTTCTTTTTTTGGGGTTTGGCCAGCAGTAGAAAGGAGAGAGATTAGAGCAAAAAAAACGAAAATAGATTTCCAACTATTGCCGTTATTATTTTTGGTAGCGTTTATATGTTGAAAAGTAAAATTTAACATGGGCTATGATATGTTTTAATTGCTTTAATTTTTTTGGAATTAGTGTTTCATAAACGCATTGCATTAGTAAGAATTAAAAAAGGTTTCAATAAATTTATTCATCTTTGGAATTAACAGAATAATTAAATTTAATTTTTTGAATTCTTGTTTTTTCTTACTATTTCAATAGGAGACTAATAGATGTATATATCAAATTTAACAAAAAAATATTAGCTTTTCCTATATGTTATTAAAAAAGACTTTGTTGTATATATTGTCAATTATGGGCATAAAAAAACCTGAACTTTCATTCAGGCTATTTAATTGGCGTTGTCCAATTCTTGAGTTGGACAGTATTTTTAAAAATATAACTCGTGTTATTATTTTTTATTTTTCCCAAAATTGTATTTTACTTTTTCTACAACTGGTGTTTTTGAATTGCCTTTTGGGTATTGTTTTTTGGCAGGTTTTTTTGCCGTGCTAGATTTTCCTGGGGCTTGATCGCCTCTTGCTCTTTCTTCATCTTTTGCTTTTGGTTTAAATTCGGCTCTTTTTGAATCTCCGTCTTTTGCCGGAATTTGAGCTTTGTGTTTAGCCAAAACATCATTAGGGTTTTTAGGATTTTCTTTGGTGCCTCTCAAGTGAATTACCAATCCGTTTAGGAAATTACGCAAAACCTGATCTCCGCATTCCATGTAATTTTCGTGTTTTTCATCACGGAAAAAAGCTCCCAATTCTGATTTTGTAATTCTAAAATCTACCAATTCTAAAATTTCCACTATTTGATCATCGCGCAACATCAAGGCTACTCGAAGTTTTTTGAATATATCGTTATTTGTCATTTTTAAGTATTTAAAGGGCAAAGATAAGCATTTACAAAATGAATTTGTTGTTATTGTTTTCTTGACAATAAAAACACTTTGTCAATTATTTGAAATTAGATTTAAATTCAATTATTTTTGGGTGTTAATAATTAGAATTATTTTCTGAAAAAATGTTTAATTACTATGTCTAAAATGTCTCAAAGATTATTGTGAATTATGAAGAAAATTTTAATAAGTTTCGCTCTTTTTTTTGGTTCAATGTTTGCTCAAGCCCAATCAGGTCATGAAATTAAAATTAATTTGCAGCATTGTAATGATACAGTCGCATATCTGGCCTTTTATCAATTTGACAAATTATATATTTCTGATACCTGCAAAAAAGTGGTGAACGGGAATATTGTTTTCAAGGGAAAGAAAAATTTGGACAAAGGGGTTTACTTTTTGCTCAGTCAAGAAAAAGGCAATTATTTTGATTTCATCGTAGACGAGCAGACTCAAAAGCAACAAATCACATCGGATAAATCCAATTTACTGGATAATTTAAAAGCAGTTGATTCTAAACAAAACGAAAATTTCTTCAACTACATTCGTTTTGTAACAACCAAAAACAAAGAATTTGATAGTTTTAAAAAATCAATAAAAGAACAGAAAAAATCTGATTCCACGGCACTTTTAATCAAGGAATTCAAAGTTTTAAATGAGGCTATTTTGGAGAATGATTTGAATACTATAACCCAAAATAAAGGAAACTACCTCTCCGAAATAATCAATTTAAAATCCGAAAAAACAGCTAAGGATATTCCCAAAGCTGCCAACGGAAGACCAGACAGCATTTTTGCATATCATTATTACAAAAAACATTTTTGGGATGGGGTGAATTTTCAGGACGATGCCATGTTGCGTAATCCATTTTTCACCAATAAAATCAAGCAATACTTTAATACGGTTGTAGTACAGCATCCCGACTCAATTTGTGTCGAGATTGATCGTATGATGCTTAAAACAAAACAAGGGACCAAAATGAATATGCTTTTATTGGCCTATTTTACTTCGACATATGAGATACCAAAAATAATGGGAATGGACAAAGTGTTTGTCTATATGGTTGATAATTACTTCAAAACAGGAAAAGCCAAAGGCGTTTATGATGATAGCGTAATCAAAATTATCATAAACCGAGGTAATGTTTTGGCACCACTACAACTCGGAAAAACAGCTCCTGAGCTCTATATGATAGATATTCCTAGTCATGATAAAATTGCCAAAATGGGTTTCGATACCGCCAAAACGAGCGAAGAAATTACCAAAATCTATTATGATAATAAGTTAGAAATCGAAAAATCCTATGTGACTTTGTCGAGTATCAAAGCCGATTATTTGATTCTGCTTTTTTGGGATGTAGACTGTGGGCATTGCCAAAAAGAAGTGCCAAAAATTCTGCAAATGTACCATGAATTTCAAAAAGAAAACAAGGATGTCAAAGTTTTTGGGGTTTACACCCAAAATGAATTTGATAAATACAAGAAGTACATTGTTGACAATAAAATCGATTGGATTAATGTCTATGATGGCGTTCATATTAATAATCTCAAGGATAAGTACGATGTTGTGACAACACCCGTGATTTATATTCTCGATAAAAACAAAGTCATCAAAGCCAAAGGAATAGGCTCCGAAGCCATAAAAAGCATCATTACCCAAATGGAAAAAGAGTATTCCAAGAAATAGTTTGGGCGTGCCGCCATAAAGAAAATGGGCCAAATCATCATTGTGGTGATTCGGCCCATTTTCTTTATGCTGTCGGGCTATCCGCGCTACTTCGGTAGCCAGCTTTTATCCCTCACGTATATATTCAAGATCTTTTAGAAAATAGATTCAAAATCATTTATATCCCAACCAAAGAAAAGCATCTGTAAAACCATCTCTCCATAATTTCTCATTGTGATGGCCTCCTTTTACAATTATTTTTTTGTTTAAATGCAGGCAATAACAACGGTTTTCATTCAATAAATGTTCCATATGATTCAGGTCATTTACCATGTCATCATCATCGCCCTCTGAATCACCGCAGAGAAAGTAAATTTTAGCCTTAATTTTTTTACTGTTTGACATATAATTATTTATATCTTTTCGATTGATCCAAAAAGCAGGAGAAAACACACCTGCTTTTCCAAAGACATCTGGATATTTTATAGCGGCATAAAAAGAAACCAAGCCGCCCAATGAACTTCCCATAATAGTAGTGCTTTTGGCGTTAGTTTTTGTTCGGTATTTTTTGTCGATTTCAGGTTTTAGTGTGTTTACGATAAATTCAAGATATTTATCTGCATTTCCACCACCGTATTTTTCGTTTTTGTAAGGTGTCAATTCTTCCAGTCGTTTTTCGCCACCGTTTTCAATTCCCACCACAATTACCTGTGCATTCAGGCTGTCCAGTTTTTCGTCTACATTCCATTCACCAGCAAACGAAGTCTTGGCATCAAACAAGTTTTGGGCATCATGCATGTAAATGACTGGATATTTCTTGGTTGAGGTTTCGTAATTTTTAGGTAAGTACAACCAAATTTTTCTGCTTGTTTTTAGTTGGGGAGCTTCCATTGTAAAAGTGGAAACTTGTTTGGAAGCGGTACTCTCTTGGGCAGTTGCTTTACCAAGAAATAGAAGTAAGGGGATCAAGTAAATTAATTTCAAGCTGATTTAATTTTTAGATTTAGAAAAAAAGAATATTTTAGCTAAAATTAATAATTAGATGGACACACACATAGAAAAAATCAATTTATTGTCTGAGATGATTGCATTTTCAGTTGTTGATGGAAGATTGCATGAACGAGAATACCAGTTTGTTTGGATTGTCGCTCAAGAATTAGGTATCAGTAAAAAAGAATTCAGTGAGTTGTTCCATCAAGAATTGCCAACAGGCGTAATAAAATCTGAGTTTGAACGGATTCAGCAATTTTATCGTTTGGCATTATTGATGCATATTGATGGTGTTTTACATCAAAAAGAAGAAGATGCTATTCGCCAAATTGCTATTAACATGGGTTTGAATCCAAGTGCAACAAATCGTGTTCTTAAGCTAATGAAAACATCTCCTAGTGCTATTATTTCTCCAAATGTATTATTGGATCATTTTCAAGAACAACATAATTAATGAGTTTTTGCCTGTAAAGCTTTAATCTCATCACGCAGTTTTGCAGCTTGCATAAAGTCTAAATCTTTTGCAGATTTTTCCATAGCTTTTCGTTTTTCGCGAATGAGTTTTTCCAAATCGGGTTTAGACATATAGGCTGTTTCTGGTTCGGCGGCAACGTTCATAATGTGTCCCAATTCATACTCAACCAATTTGTTGTTGGTAAAGGCGCTTTCGATTTTCTTATTTAAAGCTTGTGGAACTACATTATTCTCTAAGTTGAAATTAATTTGCTTTGTTCTTCTGTAATTGGTTTCATCAATAGTTTTTTGCATACTATTAGTGATTTTATCGGCGTACATTATGGCTTTTCCGTTTAGGTTTCTTGCGGTGCGGCCTATGGTTTGGGTTAGCGAGCGATGACTTCTTAAGAATCCTTCCTTGTCTGCATCGAGTATGGCAACCAATGAAACTTCGGGTAAATCCAATCCTTCTCTTAATAAGTTCACTCCAATCAACACATCAAAAATTCCTTTTCGTAAATCCTGCATGATTTCGATTCGTTCTAGTGTGTCAACATCAGAGTGGATGTAACGACAACGAATAGATACTTTAGTTAAGTATTTGGCCAGTTCTTCAGCCATTCTTTTGGTCAAAGTGGTTACTAAAACCCGTTCATCCAATTCACAGCGCTGCTGAATTTCCTCAATCAAATCGTCTATTTGGTTTAGACTCGGGCGAATTTCAATTATAGGATCCAATAAACCTGTTGGGCGAATCACTTGTTCTACATATACGCCGTCACATTTTTGCAATTCATAATCGGCAGGAGTTGCAGATACATAGATGACTTGGTTTTGCATCGCCTCAAATTCGTCAAATTTCAGAGGGCGATTGTCCATAGCTGCCGGTAATCGGAAACCATATTCCACTAAATTCTCTTTACGGCTTCTGTCTCCGCCATACATTGCTTGCACTTGTGATAGGGTTACGTGGCTTTCGTCAACGACCATCAAAAAATCTTTTGGGAAATAGTCCAGTAAACAGAAAGGTCTAGATCCAGCTTCTCTTCCGTCCAAATAACGTGAATAGTTTTCGATTCCGGAACAATAGCCCAATTCCCGAATCATCTCCAAATCAAAATTGGTGCGTTCTTCGAGTCTTTTGGCTTCAAGGTGTTTGCCTATTTCTTTGAAATAATCAACCTGTTTGACCAAATCCTGTTGAATTTCCCAAATCGCACCATTCAGCACATCAGGAGAGGTCACAAACATATTGGCAGGATATATTGTGAGTTTTTCGTATCGTTCAATGACTTTAGCGGTTTTTACGTCAAAGCTTTCAATTTCTTCTATTTCATCTCCAAAAAAATGAATTCTAAAAGCATCATCGGCATAACTTGGATATACTTCAACCGTATCTCCTTTTATGCGAAAATTTCCAGGAGTAAAATCGGCTTCGGTTCTGGAATACAAACTTTGAACCAAACTTTTCAATAACTTGGTTCGGGAAATCATTTGGTTTCTCTCTACGGCAATTACGTTCTTTTGAAACTCAACGGGATTTCCAATACCATAAATGCAGGAAACAGATGCTACGACTATTATGTCTCTTCGACCAGAAAGGAGGGAAGAGGTAGTGCTTAAACGCATTTTCTCCAACTCTTCATTGATGGATAAATCTTTCTCGATGAAAACACCAGTGACGGGCATGAAAGCTTCGGGTTGGTAATAATCGTAATAGGACACGAAATATTCCACAGCATTATTTGGGAAAAATTGTTTGAATTCCGAATACAATTGTGCTGCTAAGGTTTTGTTGTGTGCCAAAATCAAAGTAGGACGTTGTATTTCCTGAATAACATTGGCGATAGTGAATGTTTTTCCGGATCCAGTAACTCCAAGTAAAGTTTGGAATTGTTCACCTGCCTCTATGCCTTGAGCTAATTTTTCAATGGCTTGTGGTTGATCGCCTTTCGGTTGGTATTCGGATATGACTTGGAAATTCATTGTTTAGAGTTCTAATGTACTATGTCGTAAAGATACAAAGTAAATAGCCTATAGAAAACCTAAAACTTCCAAGCTTTCTGTTGTGCTTCGGTCATAAAAGTCCAGGCAACAATGCGGCTTGTTTTTTGGCCTTGAGCCATTTCTATGGTTTTATGTATAGCAGCCACATTGTTCAAGGTTTTGTATATCGTATTCAAATTGGATTGTTTGGAAACCAATGTGGTAAACCAAAGACATTGCATTGGATATTTAGCGCTTTCATAAATCATTTGCTTGATAAAACCCAATTCACCGCCTTCACACCATAATTCGGCATTTTGTCCTCCAAAGTTGAGGGTCGGATTTACTGTTTTGGGAGCGTCAGGATTTAGATTATTCACTTTTCTAAGGCTACTTTTAGTTGCTTCTTCTGAGGAAGAATGAAACGGAGGATTACAGATTGTAAAAGTGAATCGATCCTCTGGAGCTATAATGTTTTTGAAAATAAAACGCGAGTTTACCTGTAATTGCAGGCTAATGGTTTCTGCTAATTTAGGGTTGTGACTTATAATTTTTTTGCAATTCTGAATCGCAACTTCATCAATATCCGTTCCTACAAATGACCAACCGTAAATTGAATTTCCAAGTATGGGATAAATGCAATTGGCACCAATACCAATATCGAGTCCCATAACAGTTTCCCCTTGCGGAATTAAACTATTATTTGCTGTGGCCAATAAATCGGCGAGGTAATGAATATAATCGGCTCTGCCTGGAATTGGCGGGCATAAAAAGTCAGCAGGTATATCCCAGTTTTGAATGTCGTAATTGGTGATTAACAAAGCATTGTTAAGCGCTTTTACCGCAGTTGGATTACTAAAATCAATTGTTTCAATATTGTGTTCGTTGACAAAAATAAATTCACCCAATTCGGGATAATTTAGTGTCAATAGTTCAAAGTTATATCCAAATCGGTGTAGATTTCTTGGATGTAAAGTTGTTTTTTCGGTATTCTTTGTTGATTTCATTTCCTAAATTTCGCTGCAAAGATAGTCAATCCTTTCTTGAAATTGATATAATGCTTATTTACAGCTGTTTTTGTTTGCCTTTATTGCAATAATCAAGCCAAAGTATTTGATTTTTAGTTGATTGTGTTTTTTGTGTTTTAAGAAAAGGAATATTTTTATGTTTGGATTACACTTTTTAGTAATGTTTTTTTTTAAAACAATGCTTTACTAATCAATACATTCCATTAATAACAAATCGCCATTACTGTGGTAGATTGAAACAATTCCGTCATTGGCAACAGCGTTACTGCTTCCTGTTCTGTAGCCCATAGTTAAGGTGTCATTTTCTAAAGGATACACTAAGTTTTGAGAAAAGATTCCGTTGACAACTCCAATAGGAATTAACGAAATTGGTGTGCCAGCGGTGTACCATTTTTCAAATTTATTTGGAAGCAAAAATATTTTGGAATGGTCGTCGAGTATGACGATTTTGATTAAATTTCTATAGCGAACGATATTTGTGAGATTAGTAATGGTGTGGTCCGCTCTTCTTCCGGTTGCCCAAACTATGTTTACTGCCGGAATCTTTCGGTCGATCAAGTAATCCAAGGCTTTCTCCAAATCGGTTTTATTTTGATCCAGTGTGTGGACAATTTCTAATGGATATTGGGAAGTTTGATATTTTTCGGGATCAAAACCACGATCAAAATCTCCCAATAGAACATCGACTTTTACGTCCAGTTCCATTACACGTTCTATGGCTGAGTCAAGTACAATAACCAAGGGTGACCATTCCAGTAATTGTCCCAGTAATTCAGGATGACAAGCAGCTCCGTTAGCAATAATTAAAGCGGGTTCTTGGTCGTCGCGAACGATATGGTGTGAAGACATTTTAGATTTTAGATTTTAGAATTCTGATTTTTAAAATAAGGGCTTTAGATGTTTATCTATTTTTTTTTTTGTAAATGTATGAAAAATCTAAAATCGCTCGTCCCTTACTGAACAGTATATTCTTTGTTATCGCTTTCGCTTACGGAAAAATAACCCAAAGGAAAATTGTCTGGATTGGTGGTGTTGACTACGTTGCCTCTCACAGTTGATGGCGGCGACTGAAAAGGACCTCCGCCATTTTGTCCAGCAAGGCTAACAATAACACTCATGTAATTGTAATAACTTTTTGAAATGCCCAAATGGGTAATATTTATTTTTTCTCCAACTTTTATAGAATCATTTTGGGAGATACTAAAAAATTCATTTCCGTTGAAAAAGGTGTCATCATCTGTATAAAGATTTGACTTTTTTTGATTTTTATAATTATAGCGGTATAAATAGAAATTGATTTCGTCTGCAGGGTCGTTATAATAGGCTTTTACCTCAATGTCTTTTCCAGTAAATCCACCATCATTGTTTTGTGTAAACTTAGTAATGGCAGCGACTGGGTACATTTTTTCGGTGGCAGTGTATGTTTGTCCATTTGTTATAATGGTCAGGGTGTAGGTTTCATTTAGTTGAGGTTCAAAATTAGAACAGACGTAGATTCCAGTATTTGGGTTTTCAATAAAATTAAAAACTGTATTAATACTATTAGTCACAGTTACTACAGCTCCTGAGACTACTGGAACATTGTTCTCGAAATAGCCCGTTGTAGTGGTTAGTTTTATGGATTGCATATTTCCTACTGTGCCTTTTTGCCAGTTGATTACCGCTTCAACAGCCAGTCGAGGAGTTGCAGTATCGACATCTACTTTAATGACTTCTTCGCAGCTTGTAAACACAAAAGCGTAGATTATGACCAAGGTTGTTATTATTTTTTTCATTAGTTCTATGTTTTTTGCATGACAAAAATGTTTTTAAAATTTAAAATTATAGCTAACAGCTGGAACGATTCCGAAAATGGATGTTTTTACCGCTTCGTTTGCACCTGTATCCATATTTTCCCTAAATCCAATTGAGGCAGCATTTTTTCGGTTGTAAACATTGTAAATACTGAAAACCCATTCGCTTCTCCAGTTTTTATTATAATTAGGTTTTGGAGTTAATGTGGCCGAAATATCCAAATGATTAAAGGATGGCAATCGTTCCTTATTACGCAATCCATAAATTGGGATAGTCATTCCCAGATATTCGTACTGCCCGTTTGGATAAGTGGTAGGCTGGCCTGTTTGATAAATAAAATTGGCACCAAAAGCCCATTTAGGGTTGAGATAATAAGAACCAGTAACAGCTAGGTTGTTGACTTTGTCATAAGCAGTATTGTACCATTGACCATTGTTTATTCCAGTTTCGTCGGGCGTTCGACCAGGAGTTTGTTGTTCAGATTTAGAAAGGGTGTAGGATATCCAACCTGTTAGCTTTCCTTCGTTTTTTTTCAGCATCAATTCCAGACCATAAGAGCGTAACTGTCCATTCAGTAAAACTTGTTCTATTGCTTTATTGGCAATTAAGTTGGCTCCATCAATATAATCCAATCTGTTTTGTACTTCTTTATAAAAACTACTCACCTCTGCAGAATAGGCTCCTTCCTTGAATTTTCTAAAATAGCCCAGCGCCACTTGATCTGCAATTTGAGGTTTGATATAGGTTCCACTTGGAGTCCAAACATCCAAAGGTGTAGGTGAGGAGGTATTGGAAATTAACTGTAAATACTGAACCATTCTATTGTAACTCGCCTGAAAAGACTGATTGTCATTGAGCAGATAATTTACGCTTAAACGAGGTTCCAAATAGTCAAAGCTTTTAATTACTTCATTTTTGCTGTATTGTTTTGTGCCAATTGGAGTTGCTTTTTCATAGATTTGAAATTGCGAATTAAATAATACAGGATTGTTATTCTCATACAAATTCACTGTTGATGAACCTACATTGTAAAACAAGCTGTAACGTAATCCATAATTAATATCAATCCGTTCGGTTATTTTTTGTTCGGCATTGATGTAAATAGCGGGTTCATATGCATATTTTTTTTCGAGTTGGTCAGGATTAATTCCCGACTCAGTACTTGAAGGTTTGATGGTTCCAGGATTGAACTCGTAATAAATACCATTTACACCAAAATTTAATTTTAATTTGTCTGAAACATAACTTCTAAAATCATATTTTATATTGAAATTTTTAATTCCTGATCTCCATTCGAAACCTACAAAATCAAGATCTAAACCATAATAATAATCACTAAAAATAGCCGATAGATTTGAAAAAAGTTTATCAGAAAATAAGTGATTCCAACGGGTGTTAAAAGTCGTATTTCCATAAATGTTGGTAAAACTTTTATTTATAGAAAATACATCTCGACCAAAATAACCCGACATGTATAAGTTATTATTTGGGGTCAATTTATAACTTAATTTTGCGTTCAAATCATAAAAATAGGCAGCATTGTCCTTTTGTTCTTCAGAAAGTTTCAGGAATAAATGCGCATAAGATGCTCGACCGGCAATAAGAAAAGAGCCTTTGTCTTTTACTATGGGACCTTCGGCTAAAAGGCGGCTCGTAATCAATCCAATTCCACCACTCATGTGGAAATCTTTACTGTTTCCGTCTTTTTGATAAATATCCAAAACCGAAGATGCTCTTCCTCCATATCGGGCAGGAATACCACCTTTATACAATTTGATATCCTTTATGGCATCTGGATTAAAAATGGAAAAGAAACCAAAAACGTGCGAGGAATTAAAAATACTGGCTTCGTCCATCAAAATTAAGTTCTGGTCGGCACCACCTCCACGAACATTGAATCCAGAAGCCGCTTCACCCGCATTGGTAACACCCGGAAGCAATAAAATAGATTTAATAATATCGACTTCACCGAGTACAACCGGCATCTTTTTAATTGTTGCAACCGAAAGTTTGTTTACGCCCATTTCGGGTTTTCGGTTTTCCGTTTGACTATCGTTACTGTTGATAACGACTTCTTTCAAAACATTTTCACTACCCATCAATTTGAAATTCATTTTGGTGTTTTTATCCAAATTAATTGTCTCGTCAATGGTTTGAAAGCCAATAGATGTGATTTGAATTTTATAAATTCCTTTTGGCAATGTGATGGAAAAAAAACCGTACTCATTTGTAATCACTCCCGTTTTTAATTCGGGTATCATAACGTTGACGCCAATTAAGGTTTCATTACTATTGCTGTCTGAGATAGTTCCGCTAAGAGTGAATTTTTGCTTAGCCGAATCATTATTGCTCATATCCTGCGAAAAACTATGCAGAGATGTGAACAATAATACGAATATGTAAATAATTTTCTTCGAAATCATTGTTTTGGTTTTGAATTACAAATGTCAATAAAGTGAAGTTCAATTCGTACATAACAAATGTTAATGTATAGTTAAGATAATGAGGTTGTTTTCAATAAAAAAAGACAACCGTTTCCAGTTGTCTTTTGAATATAAATAGAAGTTTTTTTTAAATTAAGCCAGTTTAGCTAAAATACCATTGAAAGTATTGCTTGGACGCATTGCTTTGTCTGTCAACGCTGGATTTGGTTGGTAATAACCGCCAATGTTTTGAGCTTTGCCTTGAGAACCAATTAATTCTTCGTTGATTTTAGATTCATTTGCAATAAACTCCGTAGAGATAGGAGTGAAGATTGTTTTCAATTCAGTGTCTTTGTCTTGAGCAGCTAAAGCTTCTGCCCAGTACATTGCCAAATAAAAGTGAGAACCACGGTTGTCAATCCCGCCTAATTTACGAGAAGGCGATTTGTCAGTTGCCAAGAATTTTTCAGTAGCAGCATCCAAAGTCTCAGCCAAAACAATTGCTTTAGGATTGCGTAAAGTTTGTCCTAAATGCTCCAATGAAGCTCCTAAAGCCAAAAACTCTCCAAGTGAATCCCAACGCAAGTATCCTTCTTGAATAAATTGCTCAACGTGTTTTGGTGCCGATCCACCTGCGCCAGTTTCAAATAAACCACCACCATTCATTAATGGAACGATAGAAAGCATTTTAGCTGAAGTTCCAACTTCAAGAATTGGGAATAAATCGGTTAGGTAATCACGCAATACGTTTCCAGTTACCGAGATAGTGTCTAATCCTTTGATGATACGCTCCAAAGTAAAGTTGGTCGCTTCAATAGGATTTAGGATTTGGATATCTAAACCGTTTGTATCGTAATCTTTTAAATATTTCTGTACTTTAACTATTAATTCTCTATCATGTGCTCTGTTGTTATCCAACCAGAAAACAGCAGGAGTATTAGACAAACGAGCTCTGTTTACGGCTAGTTTTACCCAGTCTTGAATAGGAGCATCTTTCGCTTGGCACATTCTGAAAATGTCGTTTGCTTCTACGTTTTGTTCCATCAAAACGTTTCCGTTTGTATCGACAACGCGAACAACTCCGTCTGATTTTATTTGAAAAGTTTTATCGTGCGAACCGTATTCTTCAGCTTGCTGTGCCATCAATCCTACGTTTGGAACACTTCCCATTGTTGTTGGTACAAAGGCACCGTGTTTTTTACAAAAATCGATAGTTGCAGTATAAACACCAGCATAACATCTGTCTGGGATAATTGCTACAGTATCTTGTTGTTTTCCTTCTTTGTTGAACATTTGTCCAGAAGTACGAATCATTGCAGGCATAGAAGCATCTACAATCACATCCGAAGGAACGTGAAGATTGGTAATTCCTTTATCAGAATTTACCATTGCCAAAGCTGGTCCGTTTTCGATAGCTTGTGCAATTGCAGCTTCCACTTCAGTTTGTTGAGGGTGTCCTGCAATTTTTGCATAGACATCACCTAAACCATTGCTGGTGTTAATGTTTAATTCTTCAAATAAAGCAGCATATTTTTTGAATACATCAGCAAAATATACTTCAACAATAGCACCAAAAATAAGCGGGTCTGAAACTTTCATCATCGTTGCTTTCAAGTGTACAGAAAGCAACAAATTTTGTTCTTTGGCTTCTATGATCGTTTTGGCCACAAAAGATTTTAACGCATTTAGGCTTAAAACTGAAGAGTCAATGATTTCTCCAGATTTCAAAGAAGTACTTGGTTTTAGGACAGTAGTTGTACCATCTTTGGCAACAAATTCGATTTTTACATCGGTAGCGTCAGCCAAAGTGATTGATTTTTCACTTCCGTAAAAGTCACCACTTTCCATAGAAGCTACGTGAGTTTTTGAATCAGCAGTCCAAGCACCCATAGAGTGTGGATTAGCTTTTGCATAATTTTTAACAGCCTTTGGAGCTCTACGGTCTGAATTTCCTTCACGTAAAACTGGATTTACAGCCGATCCTAAGATTTTAGAATATTTAGCTTTAACAGCTTTCTCTTCTTCAGTTTGTGGATCTTCCGGGAAATCAGGCAAAGCATAACCGTGAGATTGCAATTCTGTAATGGCAGCTTTCAATTGTGGAATTGACGCTGATACATTCGGTAACTTTATAATATTTGCTTCAGGAGTTGTGGCCAATTGACCTAATTCTAATAAAGCATTTTGTGTTTTTTGGTCTTCCTTTAAAAATTCCGAAAAATTCGCAATGATTCTTCCAGCAAGTGAGATGTCTCTTGTCTCTATTTCGATATCAGAAGTAGCAGTAAATGCTTGGACAATTGGTAAGAAAGAGTAGGTTGCCAATAAAGGTGCCTCATCTGTAAGTGTGTAAAAAATTTTAGCTTTTGTTGTCATTTTTTTTATTTTTTTTAATCTAAATCACAATTTATTTAAGGCCTTTTGTAGAATTACATCGTTTGAGTTAAGGCGGGCAAAGATATGAAATGCTCTTGTAATAGAGATTTTATTTGTATATAAAAAAATAAATTTAAATATATATTCTGTGATATTTATAATTTGATATTTTTTGTGCTGTTTGATTCGTAAATTATGATTTTTAGCGGCTAAAAATTATCAAAAAAAAAGTCCCAATCTCGATTTTCATCGGTTGGGACTTTTTTATCATTAAAGAAATAGCGTAAACTATCTTCTTTTGTCTCTAATCTTAGCTTTTTTACCAGTAAGTTGTCTGAAGTAGAAAATTCTAGCTCTACGTACAGCACCTTTCTTGTTGATTTCAATTTTTTGCAAAGCTGGCAAGTTTACTGGGAAGATACGCTCAACTCCAATTGCACCTGACATTTTACGGATAGTAAAAGTTTCTGTGTTAGCAGAACCTCTTCTTTGAATTACAACACCTTTAAAAAACTGTGTTCTTGTTTTTTCACCCTCTTTAATTTCGTAGTAAACTGTGATTGTGTCTCCAGCTCCGAATACAGGGAAATCTTTTCTTGTTACGAATTCGTCTTGAACGAATTTCATTAAATCTGCCATTTTATTTTTATTTTATGGTTTTAAAAAGAGCAACATTCACGGATTTCGCCAGAGGTTGGTCTAATGAGGGTGCAAAAGTAGAAAAAAAAGTTTAAAAAAAGTTTAAAAGTTTAAAAATTGTTTAATGTTGTTTGAAACTTAAACAATTTTAAACGATTTAAACCAACTTAAACTATTCCTCAAGCAAATCCGGTCTTCGGTTCTTAGTATGTTCATAGGCAGTGTCTTCTCTCCATTTGTCAATTTTGGCAAAATGACCACTCAATAACACATCTGGTACTTTCCAGCCTTTGTAATCAGCAGGTCTTGTGTAGATAGGGCCTGAAAGCAAGCCATCCTGAAAGCTATCGGTCAATGCCGAAGTTTCGTCGCTCAAAACCCCTGGAATCAATCGTATCAAAGCATCGGATAAAACCAAGGCTCCCAATTCCCCACCCGATAAAACATAATCGCCTATTGAAATTTCCTTGGTGATAAAATGGTCACGAACACGTTGATCGACTCCTTTGTAATGTCCGCACAAAATGATGATGTTTTCATACATCGACATCGTATTGGCCATTTTTTGGTTTAGTGTTTCACCATCGGGCGACATATATATGATTTCGTCATATGATCTTTCACTTTTCAGGTGGGTGATGCAGGCATCTATGGGTTGAACAGTCATAACCATTCCAGCGCCACCGCCAAACGGATAGTCATCAACGCTTTTTTGTTTATTAGTCGTATAATCTCTTAAATTATGAAAATGAACCTCCACCAGTCCTTTGTCAATGGCGCGTTTCATAATCGAAGCTTCAAAGGGACTTCTTAATAATTCAGGTAATACCGTTATAATGTCAATTCTCATATTGCTTTTTTAGGAACGGCAAAGGTACAATTTTTAACCGCAAAGTTCGCAAAGTCTTCTCTATGCACACAAAGCTTTGTGAACTTTGCGTAATTCTTTGTGAACTTTGCGGTTAATTTTTTCTAACTAAAACTCCATTCCTTATAACTCAACTCTTTTTCTATTTTCTCTTCAATTTTTTCGGATAGTTTTTGGTTAAAATCAATTCGGGTTATTTGCTCGATAGCCTCAATCGTTGTGGCAAAAGTGTAAAGCGGCGCATCCGATTTTTGATTGGGAACCAAAAACGGAATCATAACCAACCCATTGTCTTGTACCCGAACCACGATTTTGAAAAAATAATCAGGAACTGAGACTTCCTCATCTCCAATAGTAACCAAATTGTCGTGCAAAATACTTCCTGTAACGATAAAAAGAGCCGTGTATTTATCGGCCCAATAGCGAATTTTTTGCTCCAATCGGTTCCAGATTCCGGCATTGAAAGCTTTGTTTTGAGGGGACACATTCGAGGTGTAAAAAGTTTCATTGTAGGCTTCACTGGAAAATTTCATATCGGCAGCGGGAACTAGATGTCCTTTGTCGTAGCCTGTGTCTTTGTAGTTTCCCCAATGAGCCGAATCAGTATCGACTAACGGGTCTTGCTTGAAATAAGGTCTCTCAAAATGATGTTGGAACTTAGTGTCTCCCGTCAAATAATAGGCAGCCCACTCCGCTTGTTCGTGTTCTTCGGAATACGATAGAAAAAAATGCTTATGTCGGATGATGCTCATAAACGAATATTGTTTTTTTAATTTTTATTAAACTCCAAACTGCCTCAAATGGTGATCTGTATGTCTCCACATCAATTTATCCCAATCTTCGTATGTCATTTTTCCCCAAAAAGGATGGTCCATAAGCTTGATAACTTGAGTCCCTTTTGCAAATTGACTAAAACTTTCGGCAAATTCTTTTCGGCTGGATTCAAAATCATAAGAACCTTCAAATTTAAATTCTTTGGCCGTCGGGCTGCTTTTTCCAAAGTCAGTATTAAAAGCCTTGTTTTTTAACATTCGGCCCAAAAGACGCATCAAGAAATTCATCTTAAGGGTTTGTTTACCAAACGCTACCTGCATCGTGGCGTTACAATGCTTGCACATCTGATCCACCTTCATCTTTCCCCACAGCGGTTTGCTCTCATTAGATAATAAATTGATTCGGGCTATTATAGTCTCATTATCTGCATTGTTATAGATTGAGCTCATGTTTCTTTGGTTTAAAGAGATTAACAAATATAAAGTATATTTCATTTGATTCATTCTCAATTTTTTGCAGATATGTCATGGCAACTCAAAATGTTGCGAATATTTAGAATTTGTTTTGATTTTGATGTGTTAAATGTTTTATTTGACTATTTTTATGACCAAAATTTAATAATTAATATCTATGCAAATTTTTTCAAAACTATTTATTACTAGTTCATTGTGTTTTGCGATGTCCCTGCAAATGCAAACAATGAATGCTCAAAACAAGGATGTAAAAATGACAAATCCGCTATTACAAAAAAGTACGTTGCAGTATCAGGCTCCCGATTTTAGTTTGATAAAAGACGAACATTTTAAACCTGCTTTTGAATATGGATTGAAAGTTCACGATCAAGAGGTAGAAACCATTGCAAATAATACTGCTAAACCTACTTTTCAAAATACCGTTTTGGCTTTAGAAATCAGCGGAGTAGATTTGAACAGAGCGGCAGGGATTTTTTACAATCTAACAGGTTCCAATACAAATCCTGCCTTGCAAGCAATTGAAGCAGAATATGCTCCTGTTTTTTCAGGACATAACGACAAGATTTATTTGAACAGTAAATTGTATAATCGTATCAAAGCGATTGATCTGAAAAAGCTAAAAGGGGAAGACAAAAAGCTGACTGAATATTATTTGCAACAATTTGAATTGGCTGGAGCTAATTTATCCGAAGCAGATAAAGAAAAAATGAAAAAAATTAATGAAGAGTTGGCAAGTCTTAGTACTCTTTATGGTAATAAATTATTGGTAGCCAGAAAAAACGGAGCGATTTTATTCGACAATGTTGCCGATTTAGACGGATTGAGTGCTGCCGAAATCGACGCAGCAAAACTAAAAGCTAAAGAAGCAGGTTACGAGAATAAATATTTAATAGGATTATTGAATACGACACAACAACCTTTGTTAGCAAGTTTGAAAAACCGTGCCACTAGAGAAAAAATATACAAAGCTTCTTGGTTTCGTGCCGAAAAGAATGATGAAGGCGATACCCGTGAAGTATTGGAAAAAACAGCAAAATTGCGCTTGCAAAAAGCCAATTTGATGGGAAAGAAAAGTTTTGCTGAATGGAAACTGCAAGATCAAATGGCTCAGAAACCAGCAGTAGCAATGGAATTATTAGCAAAAATTGCAGGACCTGCCGTTGCAAAAGCAAAAGTTGAATCCAAAGAAATTCAAGATTTGATAGATTCTCAAGCAGGAGGATTTAAATTAGAGCCTTGGGATTGGAACTTCTATGCAGAACAAGTGCGAAAAGCCAAATACGATTTGGACGAAAGTCAAACCAAGCCTTATTTTGAATTGAATACAGTCTTGGAAAAAGGTGTGTTTTTTGCTGCTCAACAAATGTATGGAATCACATTTGTTGAAAGAAAAGATTTGCCAGTCTATAATCCAGATGTAAAAGTTTATGAGGTTTTTGATGAGAAAGGAACTTCAATAGCAATTTATTACCTTGATTTTTATACCCGTGATAATAAAAATGGTGGGGCTTGGATGAGTAATTTGGTGAGCCAATCACATTATCTAAAACAAAAACCAGTAATTATAAACGTTTATAATTTCTCTAAACCTGTGGAAGGAAGCCCGTCATTAATCAGTTTTGATGATGTAATTACCATGTTCCATGAATTCGGACATACTTTGCACGGTTTGTTTGCCAACCAAGAATATGTGTCGTTATCAGGGACTTCTGTTCCAAGAGATTATGTGGAGTTTCCTTCTCAAATCAATGAACATGCAGCGTTAGATCCTGAAGTACTAAAAAATTATGCGATTCATTATCAAACCAAGCAGCCGATTCCGAACGAGTTAATTGGTAAAATCAAGAAAGCCGAAACTTTTAATAAAGGATATGATGTGACCGAATTGTTAGCGGCAGCAACTCTTGATATGGCTTGGCACAGTGTTGAAAAGGAATCAGATTTCAAACCTACTTTAGTTTTCGAGAAAGAAGCGCTTGAAAAATACGGATTATTGGTCAATGAAGCTCCTACACGTTACCATACACCTTATTTTGCCCACATCTGGGGAGGCGGTTACTCAGCTGGGTATTATGCTTACACATGGTCAAAAACTTTGGATTACAACGCATACGACTGGATGGAAGCCAATGGTGGTATGACTAGAGCAAACTGCGAACGTTTCAAAAAATATATTTTATCGGTGGGGAATAGTGTCGATTTAAATGAAGCTTTCAAAGATTTCATAGGTCACGATATGAAAACCGAACCGTACCTGAAAAATGCGGGATTATCTGCTCATTAATTTTTTATCAATACATTAAAATGACATTCGAAAGGATGTCATTTTTTTTTTGGAGCAATTTACTTTGTCAGTTCGCTTCGCTCGTGTCCTGCTCTTCGTTTCAAGCTTGTTTGTAGTCTTGTTTTTTTCTAGGACAAAAAAGGAGCTTCCGCTGGTCGCTCTTTTTTACCCAGAAAAAAATACAAGTCTCCTTCGCAAGGCTTTACACTGCGATCAGGGCTAGGTTTTCGTGGAAGTAAGGATTCTAAATAGCATTTTTATTTCATAACAAAAAGACTCTAAACAGAAATCTTGTTTTAGAAATAGTGTAAGGAAAATTTTAATATATTTACGGGATAAGAATGATGAAGTTATCACACATAGCCAATAGTTGTACACAATATTATGAAAATCAAAACTTATAAATAATGAAACGAAATGTCACCAAGCTTCTTTTATTTACCGCTATAATATTTACTTTTCTTTTATTAATATCCTGTGAACAGGATGATAATAATAATGAAAATAAAAAGGACATTATAGAACAAATAGAACCATGTATAAATTTAGAATTGAAGTATATTTTACTTGATAGTTCATTTAAAAGTATTCCATATACTAAAATTGATAAAAAATTACATTTTATAGATAGTTTAAACAATGAAGTTGTTTTTGAAGTTGTTCAAAGAGAAAGGAAATTTTATAGTACTACAGGTGGAGAAATAAAATGTCCATCTGACAATTCGAAAAAAATAAATGTAGAAGCAGAAGTTGATAACTATAGTATGTGGCTTGTTTCAGACTCTGACGAAGTCGATATTAAATTTTTAATTTCTTTACAAGCAACTCTAGGTCTTGCTAAAGATTATGCTTTTGTGTACGATAGATTAGATATTATTGCATTCCCTAAAAAGGAATCTGGCAATAATATATCTTATATAGATATTCAAGTCAACCAACGTGAGAACAACTATTTTTCATCGAGTAATAATTTTTATAAGCCAATTGATAGTATTAATTTAAAAGGTAAGATTTTTTATAATGTTTATCATAACCCATGGACAGTGAAAGGTTATATGTGTTATAATTATGAGTTTGGATTGATTGCTTTTAAAGATAGTTCAGGCAAGTTATGGATATTGAAAACCAATTAAAATACTGTGTACAACACACGCTACAAGCAAGCTGGACATTTGGCTTAATTTAAAGATGGTTTTGTATTTGAAAAAATAGTGTATAATCGAAAGACACCACATTTTTAATTCCAGCCTACGTGTAGCGCGGGGACGTTGTGCGTCATTTTACCCGAACATAATAGAAAAAAATAAAACTAATCCAAAGGGAATAATTTGCAGTATTATAAATTATAAAATAAGATAAGAATAAGAATAACAGAATGAAATATACATTAGTAGGAGAAGAAACGGAAAGGTTAAAATTTAGGTTATTAAATATTGATGATTTTGATGTTTGGGTTGAATTGTTTGAAAACATTGAAGTTTGTAGGTTTTTAGGAGTTGACAAAATTGAAACACCAAAAGAAAGATGTAAACTTTGGTTTGAAATGACATTTGAAAGATATAAAAACGATTTGGGCGGAGCGAACATATTAATAGAAAAATCGACAAATAAAATTATTGGTCAAAGTGGACTTATCGTCAGAGAAATTGACGGTAAACAAGAAATAGAGATCGCATATTCAATTTTGCCAGAATTTAGGAAAAAAGGATTTGCAAGCGAATCAACTGAAAAATGCAAAGAGTTTGCTTTTGAGAATAAATTTTCTGAAAGTTTAATTTCAATAATTAATACTGAAAATGTTAATTCTAAAAAAGTTGCCAAAAAAAACGGAATGAAAAATGATAAAACAATTGATTATAACGGAATGTTAGTAAATATTTACAGAATCGATATTAGTGAAAAGTAAATAGAAAAACGACGCACAACTGCTACTCCAATGGATTTGGGCAATTGCCTTAATGGAAAGTTGGTTTTGTATTTGGAAGATTTGGCAAATCCTTAGAATAGGCTTAATTTAATCCCAAACTGCTTGTAGCGCGAGAACGTTGGCAGACATATCACTCCAAAAAACGAAAAATATAATTAACCAATAAATTAAAAATAAAATTATGACACCAAAACAACTTGTAAAACTTAGCAACGCAATTGGAATAACAGCGATAATTCTATTAGTTTATTGGGTTTTTACATTTATTATAATTCAAGTTTTCGGATTAAAAGTTTTTAGAGAAAATATGACAGAAACGTTTTATCTGAGCGTTTTGGGCATTCTTGCTTTAATGGTTGGCTCATTAATTATAAACGTAATGTTTAATCTAACAAGAATTGCAGAAACCAAAAATAATGATGAAAATAATGCAAAATCGAATAACAAAACATATTTAATTCTTTTTATAATTTTTCCAATAATTGGAATAATATTATTTGGTGGCGATTATTTAACATCCAACAAAAAAGAAAAAATGCTGATAAAATCCGCAAAATCAATTTTAGAGAAAAACGAAAAGAATAGTTCAAAATTAGTTAACTATGAATTTTCAGAAAAATATATAAATGAAACAAGTAATATTTTAGAAATCTATTCAGAAACGGATAAGAATTTCCCAAGTGTAAATTTATTAGTTAAAGATAGTATAAATGGTTCACCTGTTTATTTAGGATTTAACCAAAGTAATTTTGAAAAGTTAAACGACACAATTGAACCGAATAAAAAAGAATATCTGTACAAAACAACTCAAGAAGAAAGAGAATATTTAGACAAAGTATTTAGCGGAAAAAGTGAAGAATTGAGATATAGCAATCACGATGGCGACTATGAATTATTTTATCCATACAAAAAAGGTAAAAAAACAATTGTCTTATATTTTTCGGAATATGTAAGATATGGAAAATTAGGAAGTTAAAAAAAAGATACGATCTACCAACAGCCACTACAACGGATTTGGGCAATTGGCTTAATGGCAAGTTGATTTTGTATTTGGGATGATTTGGCAAATCTGAAAACAGGGCTTAATTTAACTCAAAAACTACGGTATTACCAAAACGTTAGTTGTTATTTTGAAAAACCAAACGTAGAATAAATGAACTCTGAAGATAATTATATAGAAATAAACCGACAGTCTTGGAACAACAGAACTGATATACACTTAAAGTCGGAATTTTACGATCTTAACGGATTTCTGAATGGAAAAACCTCTCTAAATGAGATTGAATTAAACTTGCTTGGCGACATAAAAGGAAAAACAATTTTGCATTTGCAATGTCATTTCGGACAAGACACAATTTCTTTAAGCAGACTTGGTGCAGACGTTACAGGAGTTGACTTATCGGACAAAGCAATTGAAAGTGCAAAGCAAATTGCAAAAGAAACAAACGAAAATGTAACGTTTATTTGTTGTGATATCTATGATTTGTCTATCTATTTGGACAAACAATTTGACATTGTGTTTACAAGTTATGGAACAATTGGCTGGTTGCCCGATTTGGACAAATGGGCAAAAATCGTTTCCAAATTTCTAAAACCAAACGGACAATTTGTGTTTGTAGAATTTCATCCAGTAGTTTGGATGTTTGACGACAATTTTGAAAAAATATTTTATAGGTATTTTAATTCTGGTGCAATCGTTGAGTCTGAAAGTGGAACTTATGCTGACAAATCAGCAAAAATTTCGCAGGAATATGTAATGTGGAATCACGGTTTGAGTGAGGTAATGAATAGTTTAATAAAGAATGGTCTTGAAATAAATCAACTTAACGAATACGATTATTCGCCATATAATTGTTTTAACAAGACTATTGAATTTGAACCAAAAAAATATAGAATAGAACATTTGGAGAATAAAATTCCAATGGTTTATTCCATTAGTGCGAAAAAGAAAAACAACAGCTAGCAGCTACTACTACGTATTTGGCTATAGTCTTAATGGAAAGTTGGTTTTACGTTTTTAATGATTTGCTTCGCCTGTTCGCTTTCGCTCGGCTGGCAAATCCGAAGAATGGACTTAATTTAGTCGCAAACCCGTTGTAGTCACAGACGTTAGATACAATTCGAAACAAATAAAATCACACATGAAAATACATCTAAAAAAAATAATTTCTATTCTCTTGGTTCTTTTTGCATCAAATCAAATTATTGCGCAGGACGTCACAAAGACTCATAAAGACTCTTTGGAAACAATTGTTGAAAAATATTATAATTTAAACCTTAAAATATTTCAAGCTAATTCAACAATTCAGGACATTGACAGCACTTTTGAACTTTTTACAAACGACTTTACATATGTTCATCCAAAATATGGTGGAATATACACAAGAGAGAATTTGTATAACGGATATGTCCGGAATCAAAAAGCGGGAGGTTATGATGGAAAAGTTATTGATATTAGAATACTAAACAAAATTGTAGGACTTAACGCTGTGGTTGTTCAAAAGAGTTTTGTTCAAAAGAAAGATGATAAAATCAAAGACGGTGAACCCCAAATGACACTTTTCGAGTTTAAAAATGGAAAAATATCTCGAATCTTTGAATATTGGTAGCGGAATAAAATTGCGCTTAAGAGCTACAACGGATTTGGACAATCGGTTAGATTTAGAAAGGGCTTTGTATTTGAAGTATTTTAATAAACTTAAATAGCACATTATGGCAATGGGTAATAAAAAAGAGTTGTCACCAGAACAACATTCAGCATTACTCGGGACATTAAAATCCCGTTTTGAGAAAAATAGAAACCGCCACATAGGTCTTGATTGGAGCAATGTACAAACTAAGCTGGAAGCCAATCCTGAAAAACTATGGTCACTCAATGAAATGGAAAGAACTGGCGGAGAACCAGATGTAGTAAGTCACGATGAAAAGACAGGAGAATATATTTTTTATGATTGTGTGGCAGAAAGTCCAAAAGGGCGAAGAAGTCTTTGTTACGACCGTGAAGCACTCGATTCTCGAAAAGAATTCAAACCAGAAAATAGCGCAATTGATATGGCTGCCGAAATGGGTATCGAGCTTTTAACGGAGGAACAATATCGAGAGTTGCAACAGCTTGGTAAGTTTGATGCCAAAACGTCGAGCTGGATAATAACACCATCGGATATTAGAAAACTCGGCGGTGCCATTTTTGCTGATTTCCGTTATAATAATGTGTTTATATACCACAACGGTGCATCTTCGTACTATGCTGTTAGAGGATTTCGTGGCTCGTTAAGGGTTTAAGTAATAAACAAAATAAGCAAATTGTTTTCTTTTCCAAACTTAAACATAATATAGAAATGCAAAAAGCAACCTCGTTTAGTTCCTTCTAAACGGGGTTTTTTATTTAAATCATAAATAAAAGTTATTTTTACAAGAGCATCTTATTTTGTAGTAAAAAGCAATTATATTTACTTTTTAATTAAAAGAAAATCAGTTGTATAGCTATTCTGTGTCAATTGAAAATAACTCCTAAAAAATATAGAAATATGAAAAACTCAGTAATGTTGCTTTTTTTGGTATGTTGTAATGTCACTTTTTCTCAAGTTGGGAAACTTTACTTGAAAAATTCAAAATTAATAATAGGAAAAGAAAATACCTATGTGTACGAACCGCCAAAAGGTGTTAAAATTCCAGAAGATGCCAAAGTTAGAGTTGTGTATAATAACAATTTTGATTTTTCTGGTGGTGGAGCTACATTGATAAAAAAAGCAAATGGTTATGAGTTTTCTCTACAGGTGCCAGATTCAATTAGATATTTTGTTGCTGCTATTGTTAATGGAACAAAAGTAATAGATAACAATAAGAATACTGGATATGATATGTTTTTAAAATCCTCCAGTTCAACTGAAATGGGGAAATGTATTGTTGAAAGAATAACACTTATGAGATATGCCAACGATTTATTGGCTTCAAAATTGAATTTAAAACTGGATTCTAGCCCAAAAAGTATTTTAGGAGAATATAATAAATTATATGCTAAATATCCGATGATGAAAGATGACAAAAGCTATGAGTATTATTTATATCAAAAAGAGCCTTTTGAGAAAGAAAAGACAAAAGGTGAAATGTTAGCTTTTGCCAAAAAATGCGAGAAAAAGAATTCAGAAGAGTATTTGTTAATGGCATCTAGGCTTTATGGCAATCTCAAAATGACTGATGAAAAAACACAGCTAGAAAATCAAATAACAGCAAAATTTCCTAAGGGAAATTTTGAATCGAGTAAATTCTTTTTCGATTTTGCGAACCACCCTGATAAAACAGAATCGTATATTTTGGAAAGTTTGAATTTTTATACAACTACATTTAAGGATAACACAAGGTTTAGAGATAACTTTTATGTTAGTTTATTGAAAATATATTTAGAAAATAAAGATTTTCAAAAGCTTGAGCATTATGAAAAAATAGTATCTGACAAAAACATAGCGCCTTCCTTGTATAACGATTATGCCTGGAATTTATCAGGACAAGATTTGGTAACTCCTTCTAAAGACATTGTGTATGCCGAAAAAATTTCAAAAAGGTCATTGGATATTATTGCCAATATGCAAAAGGAATCTTATTTTCCAGAAGACTTACAAGGTAATTTTAATATGTATGCTGATACTTATGCTCTAATATTGTATAAATTAAGCAGGTTTGAAGAAGCTTTTCAATATCAAGATAAGATTAACGAATTGGGAGGTCTAGATACTGGAGGAAAAGAGCGTTATGCTGGTATGATGGAAAAGGTAAAAGGTTTGGAGGTTACCAAAAAATATATTGAGACTGAACTGGCCAATGGAGTGGATTCCAGAGTACTGTTAACTCAATTGGAAGAAATATATAAAAAATCAAACTTGCCTATTGCGGAGTTTAATAAAATTAAAGAAAAAGCAGTTGGAGCTGCAAATGCTAAAAACAATGCGGCTCTTGTAGAAAAATATGGCAGCACACAGGCAATCGATTTTAATCTGAAAAATTTAGATGGAAAAGATGTAAAACTATCAGATTACAAAGGTAAAGTGGTAGTTCTAGATTTTTGGGCCACATGGTGCGGGCCTTGCAAGGCTTCATTTCCAAGCATGCAGGAATTAGTGACTAAATACAAAGGCAAGGATGTTGAATTTTTGTTTGTGAATACTTGGGAAAGAGGAAAAGAAAATAGTGAGACTGTAAAAAAAGTGGAAACATTTATCAATGATAAAAAATACAGCTTCAATGTTGTTTTTGACTTTGATGACACCATTACTGCAAAATATAAAGTGGGAGGGATTCCAACTAAAATTTTAATAGACAAAAAGGGAACTATACTTTCAGATAATGCTTCCGAACAAAACTTGATGAATTTAATTGATGAACAATTGAGTTTGTAATTTCCAAAATTTAATAAACCAAAGAATAAATAATCTTTAGCTTTTATATAGAATGACGATTACCATTGACAATAATCTTAAACTGGAATTGATTACCGAAAACCATGCACAACCAATATTTGATATGGTTGATGCCAACAGAACCCATTTAAGACCTTGGCTACCTTTTGTAGACAGAATGCAAACTGTTGAATTTGCTCAAAATTTTGTAAAAGGAACGATGCAACGTAACAAAGAAGGAAACGAATATGCTTTTGTTATTATTGAAAATGAAAATGTTATTGGCCGAATTGGAGTTTATAAAATTGATAACCAAAACAAAATTGGAGAAATTGGTTATTGGATCATCGAAGGATTACAAGGAAAAGGAATTGTCACCAAATCGTGTAAAGCCATTATCGATTTTTGCTTTTCAGATTTACAATTAAACAGAATAGAAATCAAATGCGGAACCGAAAATTTGAAAAGCAAGACCATTCCAGAGAAATTAAGCTTTACAAAAGAAGGTATTATTCGACAAGGTGAGTTGTTGTATGATACATTTATTGACTTGAATTTGTATTCGCTTTTAAAATCGGATGTAGTTTAATCAGTAAATTTAGTTACGACAGAGCAAAACACATTTGCAGGAATCAAATCCTCAAATTTTCTGATTATCTAATTTTATTCGTAAATTTGCACCTCAATAAAAAACAAACACAATGGAAAACGGAATATACGCTAAATTCAATACCGCAAAAGGGGCGATTTTAGTAAAACTAACACACGATTTAACACCAGGAACTGTTGGGAACTTTGTGGCTCTTGCCGAAGGGAACATGGAAAATAAAATTAAACCTCAAGGACAAAAATTCTATGATGGTTTAAATTTCCACAGAGTAATTCCGGATTTTATGATTCAAGGAGGATGTCCTCAAGGAACTGGTACTGGAGATCCAGGATACAAGTTTGATGATGAATTTCATAAAGATTTACGTCACAATGCACCAGGAGTTTTATCTATGGCAAATTCAGGTCCAGGATCGAATGGTTCTCAGTTTTTTATCACACACGTTGCAACGCCATGGTTAGACGATAAACATACTGTTTTTGGAAATGTAGTAGAAGGACAAGATGTTGTAGATGCTATTGCTCAAGGAGATTCTTTGGATACAGTTGAAATTATCAGAGTAGGTGAAGAAGCTGAAAAATGGAATGCTATTGAAGCTTTTGTTGGTTTGAAAGGAGCTCGTTTGAAAAAATTAGCAGCTTTGAAAGCAGAATCGGAAGCAAAAATGGAAACATTGGCTGCTGGTTTTGAAAAAACAGAAAGCGGTTTGCGTTACCAATTCATCCAAAGAGGTTCTGGTAAAAAAGCAGAAAGCGGGAAAACAGTAGCTGTTCATTATGAAGGTTCATTGGAAAACGGTAAAGTTTTTGATTCATCATACCCAAGAAAAAAACCAATCGAATTCAGATTGGGTCAAGGTCAGGTGATTGAAGGTTGGGACGAAGGTATTGCTTTATTACAAGTTGGAGATAAAGCTCGTTTTGTGATTCCATCTGATTTAGGATACGGACCAGCAGGAGCAGGTGGTGTTATTCCACCAAATGCTACTTTGATTTTTGACGTTGAATTAATGGACGTTAAATAATTAGCAGAAAACAGAAAACAGTGATTATTGTGATAAAAATAGGAAATCCCAAAACGAAAGTTTTGGGATTTTTTTGTTCTTAAATGATATGTTTTTTAATTCCATAACTTAGTATCTTAGCGACTCAGCAACTTAGAAACTTAAAAAGAAACCTATGGATTTAACATGGTCAGAATTTGAAAGAGTAGAAATGCGAGTGGGAACAATACTAGAAGTCAACGATTTTCCAGAAGCCAGAAAACCAGCTTTTCAACTTACTATTGATTTTGGAAGTGTAATTGGAATCCGAAAAACATCGGCACAAATCACCAAAAGATATACCAAAGAAGTTCTGATTGGAAGACAAATCGTAGCCGTGGTCAATTTTCCCAAAAAGCAAATCGGAAAGTTTATGAGTGAATGTTTGGTGCTGGGAGCAGTAGGCGAGGAGGGTGATGTAATTTTATTGGCACCCGATTTTAAAATAGAAAACGGATTGCGAATTGGGTAATATGTTATTTTTTTACTAATTCAATATTGGCACTTATCTTCACTTCTTCACTGACCAAAAAGCCGCCAGTTTCTATTGCGGCATTCCATACCAAACCATAATCTTTGCGATTTATTTTTCCTTTCAATTTTAAACCCGCTTTTGTATTTCCCCAAGGATCAATATTGGTGCCTCCATATTTTATTTCCAAAATAGTTGGTTTTGTGATTTCTTTGATGGTCAGTTTACCGATTATTTCAAACGTGACGTCACCAATTCTTTTAAATTTAGTGGAATGGAAAGTGATTTTTGGAAATTTTTCGACATCGAAGAAATCTGCGCTTTTTAAGTGAGCATCTCTTTTTTGATCATTGGTATTAATGGAATCAACATTTGCAGTAAAAGAAAATTCCGCATTTTCAAAATCTTCTTCTGCCTCAGCAGTTCCTATTATTTCATTAAAACGCCCGGTTAAAGTGGCAATCTCTAGGTGTTTAATTTTGAACAACACCTCTGAATGTGTGGGATCAATTTCCCATTTCAAATTTTCCATGATTCTGGTGTTTATGTTTTGGTCTTCTTTGATGGTGATTTGGGGTATCATTTTTATTAAAATTTAGAGGTTTTAATTTATCTTAAATACGTTATTGTCTGTTTCAGTTTTTTCATTAGGGGTAAACAGGGAATTTTTTTATTGAGGAATAAAAAGCATAAAAACAACATGTAAAGTTAGTGATTTAAACTCGTTTTTTTAATGATTTTTATCATGTAATTGATTGTAATTTAGTGTTTTAGTTGTTTTTATCTTTAAAAGAAAGAAAAAGATGATGTAGTGATTTTTGTTGTTGAAGATAGATAAGCAGTCACCATTAATTTATGATTTTTACAGTTTTATAAGGAATACTGATTAAGATCAGGAGGATAATTTCGAGTTGAATCGAAGTTTAAAGCTGTATTTTTGCACGTCTCAAAAAAACAAACTATTTTCAATTTATGAAGCGATATTTTAGTTTATTCAATTTCAATCAAAAAGTAGATTATAAAATCGAAATTCTAGCAGGTCTTACAGTAGCGATGACGATGATTCCGGAATCGCTTTCTTTTGCTATACTCGCTGGTTTTCCGCCTTTAGTGGGATTGTATGCCGCTTTTATAATGGGATTGATAACAGCAATATTTGGAGGAAGACCTGGTCTAATTTCGGGTGGGGCGGGAGCGACTGTTATCGTTTTGATTGCCTTAATGAAATCGAATGGATTGGATTATGTGTTTGCTGCTGTTGCATTGGCGGGAGTTTTTCAGATTTTAGTGGGTTTGTTCAAACTTGGTAAATTTATCAGATTGGTGCCACAACCCGTAATGTATGGTTTCGTAAATGGATTGGCAATTGTTATTTTTATGTCACAGATAGAACAGTTTAAAACAGTTGTCAATGGTGAAAATGTTTGGCTTTCGGGAAGTTCTTTATATACTATGTTGGGTTTGGTGGCTTTGACAATTATTGTTGTGATTGGTTTTCCTAAATTAACCAAAAAGATTCCACCTTCTTTAGTTGCTATAATTGTAGTTTTTATAGTGGTTTTGGTATTGAATATTGATACAAAAACAGTAAAAGACATTGCTTCTATAAGCGGTGGTTTTCCACCCTTTCATATTCCTAACGTCCCTTTGAATTTTAATACGCTTCAGATTGTTTTTCCTTATGCCCTAATTATGGCTGGAGTTGGATTGACGGAAGGATTGCTGACTTTGAATTTGGTTGATGAATTAACGGATACGAAAGGGAATAGCAACAGAGAATGTATTGCCCAGGGAAGCGCCAATATTTTGAATGGTTTTTTCTTCGGAATGGGAGGATGTCCTATGATTGCTCAAACGCTGGTTAATATATCCGCGGGTTCTAGGGCGCGATTGTCTGGAATAATAGCAGCAATAACTATTTTGATAATCATATTATTTGGGGCACCTGTGATCGAAAAATTGCCTATTGCGGCTTTGGTTGGAGTAATGATGATGGTGGCGATTGGGACTTTTGAATGGGCTAGTTTCCGAATCTTTAATAAAATGCCCAAACATGATATTTTTGTGTTGGTGACCGTAGCTTTAATAACGGTTTTTCTGCATAACTTGGCATTAGCGGTATTGATAGGCGTGATTATATCTGCTTTGGTTTTTGCTTGGGAAAGTGCCAAAAGAATTCGTGCAAGAAAATACATTGACAAAAACGGAGTGAAACATTACGAGATATACGGTCCGCTTTTCTTTGGATCAACGACTACGTTCGCAGAGAAATTCGATGTTGCCAATGACCCCGATGAGGTTATCATTGATTTTAAAGAAAGTAAAATCATGGATATGAGTGCCATTGATGCCTTGAATAAAATTACGGAGCGCTATGCCAATGTGAACAAAACGATTCGGTTACGTCATTTAAGTCCCAATTGCAGGCAGTTGTTGCAAAATGCAGGGGCAGTTATTGATGTGAATATTCTTGAAGATCCAACTTATAAAGTGGCGGTGGAGTGATAGGTGTCAAAATTTAACCATATAAGGAATATAAGGGCATATAAGACTGTCTTAAAGCCCCAGCTTATATGCCCTTATATTCCTTATATGGTAAGCCTTTTTTTTGGTCCCCTTTTTATTTTTCAATGGGTAAATCAGTGACGTGTCCCCATTCGGTCCAAGAACCATCATATACTGCTTTTGGATTGTCCGAAATCAGTTCAGAGGCCAATAAAACAATACAGGCGGTAATTCCTGAACCGCAGGTAAAAAATAACGGCTGGTCGTTCAGTTTTAGGATTTTTTTTAATTCTTCTTTTGATTTGAATTTTCCGTCTTGCTGCAGTTCTGTGAAAGGAACGTTGATGGAACCAGGAATATGTCCGCTTCTTAATCCAGCTCTCGGTTCTTCGTGAGTGGCGTGGAATCGATCTGCGGATCTGGCATCCATGAGAACGGCTTCTTTAGTTGAGATGTTCTCCAGAATCTGTTCTTTATTTTTGATTAATTCAGGCTGAAATTTGGCCACAAAATCACCTTTTGGATAAATTGCATCGTTTTGTTTTTCTGTTGGGAATCCTTCTTTAATCCATTCCGGAAGTCCTCCATCCAAAACAAAAACATTTGAATGGCCCATAGCTTTGAACATCCACCACGCTCTTGGGCTTGAATAGATTCCCAAAGTGTCATAAACCACAATAGTGCTGTTTGAGTTGATGCCTAATTTTTGAGATTCGGTAGTGAATTTCTCTTCTGAAGGAAAAGTGTTTGGTAATGGATTATTGGTGTCGCTAAAATTATTTTTGATATCAAATAAACGAGCACCTTTTATTTGTAAATCGGGATTTTGATTCTCTAAATTCGATTGGTTTTGATCTAATCGTGCTTCAAGTATAATTAGATTTGAATCGTTTGAATGTTCTTGTAACCAAGCTGCAGAAACTATTGGATTTGGCATTTTTAGTTTTTTATTTTTGTGATTAATTGCTGAAGAAATGTTTGGCCTTCTTCCCAATATTCGAGATTAGAATCGGAGTTGATGTGCCCTTTATGACCAATATTTATAAAATCACTGCCCCAGTATGTGGCTAATTCTTTGGCTCTTTCTAGCGACATATACGTATCGTTTTCGGTTCCAACAACCAGTGAAGGAAATGGAACAGTTTGTGTTGGAATGGGAGCAAAGTGTCTCAGGAAATCGGGTGTATGTGCAGGCGAATCCACATCGGCGGGAGCGACAAGCATGGCGCCTATAATGTTTGGATTGTTATTTTGGGAAACCCAATGCATTACTAGGGAAACTGCCAGACTGTGAGCTATCAAAATGGTTGGTTTCTCTATCTTTTTAATAGTTATCGAAAGCTTCTCAAGCCATTCTTCGAGTTGAGGTTCGTCCCAATTGTCTTGTATAACTTTGGTTGAGTTAGTGAATTTTTGCAACCAAAAGCTTTGCCAGTGTTTTTCGCCAGAATCTCCGAGTCCTGGAATAATTAATAAGTGAGGGGTCATTTTTTGAGTTCTTTTTTTAGGGAAACAATTCTTTGAATTTCTTTGACAACCAATGGGAAAGCGGGTTCTGTCATATTATGTCCAAAACCTTGTAATTCATATAAAGTCGTTTGTTTGTGACCAGTAAGTTTCATCATTCGCGCCATATAGGCGTTTTCTTCATAGCGTCCCAACATTTCTAACTCTCTGTCGCCTGTAATTAGTAATAAAGGCGGAGCATCGGCACGAACGTGATATAATGGGGCAAACTCATCGACGATTGGTTGGGTTTCTGGTATGCCTCTTTCTTTTCGGATTTCAAAATGCGTAATAGTTTGAGAACTTAATGGAATCAACCCTGCAATAGAATTAGCATCTACTCCATCAGCTTTCAACCATTTTTTGTCCATTCCCACCATCAATGACAAATATGCACCAGCTGAATGTCCTGAAACTATAATTAACGAATCATCTCCGCCGTAAGTGGCAATATTCTTGAATGTCCAAGCTACGGCTGCTGCAGCATCTTCAATGCATTTTTGTGCTTTTACTTTTGGAGATAATCGATAATTTACTGAAACGACGCAAAAGCCTTTGTCTTTAAGACCTTCTGGAAGTTCTTTGTTTCCACCTGTTAATCCTCCTCCGTGAAACCAAATTACTGTCGTAAATCCTTTTGTGTTTTTTGGGTAATAGATGTCGAGAACGCAACGTTCTTTGATGTATGGATCTGTTTTGGCTTCAGCTTCGCTATAATAAGGAATATTTGTAGCAGTGGTATATTCTGTTTTTTGAGCAGTAATTAATGTTACGGAAAGCAGTAGAATCAGTGAAAGAAATATTTTTTTCATCTTCGATTTTTATTTTGAAAGTATAAAAATAAAGAATTTTTATACGTTGTTGGTACAGTTTCTTATGAAAATATAAAGCTGTAGAATAGCCCTGATAGAAGCGGTATCCCATCTCGTTTTTTCTACGAGATGGAATATAGCGGATAGCAGGACTGAACTTGATGATAGACAAGAAAATTCTGCTCCAAAAAAAAATCCATCAGCCTTTCGACCGATGGATTTACTATATTCAGATGAACTGCTAAAAATTAAGCGTCCAAATCTACTTTAGTTCTGCTTGCAATTTCTTTGTAAGTTCCGTTTACTAATTTCTCACGGATCGCTTCAAAAGCAGTAAGTGTTTGAGCAATATCTTCGAATGTATGTGAAGCGGTAGGGATAACGCGCAATAAAATCATTCCTTTTGGGATAACCGGATAAATTACTATCGAAAGGAAAATACCATAATTTTCTCTTAAGTCGTTTACCATTACCATTGCTTCCGGTACACTTCCTTCAAGATAAACCGGTGTAACACAAGTGTTTGTGTCGCCAATGTTAAATCCTTTGCTTCTCAAACCGTTTTGCAAAGTATTTACGTTTTCCCATAATTTGTTTTTCAATCCTGGGTTATCACGCAACAATTGTAAACGTTTCAAAGAACCAATAGTTTGGATCATTGGTAATGCTTTGGCAAACATTTGAGAACGTAAGTTGTATTTTAAATAATCGATAATGTCTTTATCAGCCGCTACAAAAGCACCAATATTTGCCATTGATTTGGCAAAAGTGGAGAAGTAAACATCAATTCCGTCTTGACAGTCTTGCTCTTCACCAGCCCCGGCACCTGTTTTTCCAAGTGTTCCAAAACCGTGTGCATCGTCAACAAGTAAACGGAAATTGTATTTTTCTTTCATCGCCACAATCTCTTTCAGCTTTCCTTGTTGTCCGCGCATTCCAAAAACACCTTCGGTAATAAATAAGATACCACCACCTGTTGTTTCGGCTAATTTTGTAGCACGATCCAAGTTTTTCTCCATACTTTCGATGTCGTTATGCTTGTACGTAAAACGTTTTCCGCTGTGTAAACGAACACCGTCAATAATACAAGCGTGCGCATCTACATCATAAACAATCACGTCATTTCTAGTTACTAAAGCATCAATGATAGACACCATTCCTTGGTAACCAAAATTCAATAAATAAGCTGATTCTTTCATTACAAAAGCAGCCAATTCATTCTCTAATTGTTCGTGATATTTAGTGTGACCGCTCATCATACGTGCTCCCATTGGGGCTGCAGCGCCATATTCGATAGCCGCATCGGCATCTGCTTTACGCACTTCTGGATGATTTGCAAGACCTAAATAGTCATTCAAACTCCAGTTCAAAACCTCTTTTCCTTGAAATGTCATTCTTGGACCTAAGTCTCCTTCTAATTTTGGAAATACAAAATAACCTTCTGCTTGTGATGCCCATTTTCCTAAAGGCCCTTTATTGTTTTGAATTCTTTCGAATAAATCTTTTACCATAATATATATCTGTACTACTATTAATTTTAAGAAGTTGCAAAAATAATTATTTATAATGTATTAGCATCTTGAAAGTATATTTATTTTTCTAAAACCAAACCATTATAAATAGCAATACCATCATACTGAGCGAAGTCGAAGGGTCATTTTTAGCGAAGTCAATGTGAGGAGCTTTCTCCTGCTGTCCATTACAAGCTCTCTGTCATAAACCTTTTTTTCTATTGTGCCGCATGGAGCTTTCGTTGGTCGCTCTTGCACCACAAGAAAAAATAGGTTTATTCCGTCGAGGCTTTCCATTTCCATCAGGGCTAATGCTGTAATCAACAACTTTCTTCAATAAAACACGTATATTTGAAGTTGTTTTAATGTTGATAGTAATCACAATTGCAATATCAATTTGAAAATTTAAAATCTGAAGTCTAAAATCTGCAATCTAAAATCTAAATTAGGTATGTCCCAAAATACAAAAGAACTAAAACTTGCCGTACTCATTGATGCCGACAACGTTCCTTACAGTAATGTAAAAGGAATGATGGAGGAAATCGCCAAATACGGAACGCCAACCACAAAACGTATTTATGCCGATTGGACCAAACCCAATGCCAACGGTTGGAAGTCCGTGTTGCTTGAACACGCCATTACACCCATTCAGCAATACAGTTATACCGTCGGGAAAAACTCCTCTGATTCTGCCCTGATTATCGATGCGATGGATTTGCTGTATTCGGACAAGGTGGATGGTTTTTGCATTGTTTCCAGTGACAGCGATTTTACAAGACTGGCGATTCGATTACGGGAATCGGGAATGAAAGTTATTGGTATGGGCGAGAAAAAAACACCAAATCCTTTTATTGTGTCTTGCGACCGATTCATTTTTATAGAGGTATTGGAAGGTGCAATCAATAAGAAAAAACCAAAACGAACAGCCTCAACTCCAGCTGCAGATGCCAAAGAAATCAAGAAAACTCCTGAAAAAGAAACTGCCATAAAAATTGATAACAAAACCATCGAGCTGATAGAAGATACTATAGATGATATTTGCGATGATGACGGCTGGGCTTTCTTGGGTGATGTTGGAAATCTTATAGTAAAGAAAAAACCAGAGTTTGACCCAAGAAGTTATGGTTTCAATAAACTCACACCTATGCTCAAATCACTTACCGATATTCTGGAAATAGACGAAAGGGATTCAGATAAAAAAGGAATCAAGCACGTTTATGTAAGATTGCGTTATACTTAAAATAGCAATAAAAAAAGGAGGGCGTATGTACCGCCCTCCCATTGTAGTTCTGATTTATCATTATCTAACTTATACTTAAATTCGGTATAGTTGACTATTGAGAATACTTTTTCTAATATTGAATATTTGTGATATTATATGCTCAAGTAATTAATCAAAACCACAATCAAATTTACAATTTTTTAATGTTTAAATTGCTGAAAAATAGCTTTTTAACGGTTTTTTAACCTACAGTATTTTAATTGTTTAAATCTAATTTTATTAAACTGATAAGAAATACTTTTCCGAAATGGATTTGGTCAAAAACAGTATAAAAAAAGCCAACATTGCTGTTGGCTTTTATATTTAATATTTAAAACAATTATTTTGTATAAATATCATTTACAGTGAAAGACTGCCCTGATTCAGTAAATGTATATCTAAGAGTCAAACCTGAATCTGTTACACTTATTAGTTCAAAAACTTCAGTATCATCACCAAATTTAATAGTGATTTTATTTCCATCTTTAGACCAAGTTCCAGTTTCTGTTGAAAGAGTACAATCTGTACCTTCGTAAGCACCATAGACAGCAACACCTCCTGTTTTAATTTCTAAATAATTTTTAGTGCAGCCAGGAGTATTATCCCAGTTATCCGCCTCTGGAGATGTTACTCCTTGTGCTGTATAGCTCATTTTACTCAAATTCCATTTTCCCTCAATAGAAGCCTCAGCTTTATCATCATCACTACTACAAGAAACAACAGTCATTCCTAAAGTCAAAACTGAAAGGAATAAAATACTTAATTTTTTCATTTTATTTTGTAAATTTTTGATTATTAAAATGCAATATTAATAGTAAAAATATACATAAAAAAACATTTTATGTTAAAGTTTCTTACATATAATTATTGTTAAAATAAATTTAATGTTGCAATATCATGTATGTTGATTGCAGGTAATTAAGCGTCAAAGTATTACAAAAAAAAACTTAATTTTTCAGAAATAAAAAAAATAATAAAAACCATTTTAAAACACCGTATTTTTACTTTGTAAATTTAAATCTAATAAAATTCTAATGAAAATCGTTTTTGCTACCAACAACGCCCATAAAATTCATGAAATACAGAGTATGCTTCCTGAAAGTATTGAAATTATTAGTCTGGAAAGTATAGGCTGTAATGAAGAAATTCCAGAAACTGCTGATACCATTGAAGGGAATGCTATTATGAAAGCCAATTACGTAACCGAGAAATATGGATATGATTGCTTTGCCGATGATACAGGATTGGAAGTGGAAGCGCTGAATGGAGAACCTGGAGTTTATTCTGCTCGTTATGCTGGTGATCAAAAATCGGCAGAAGACAATATGGATAAATTACTTGTAAATTTAGAAAATTCAGCAAATAGAAATGCTCAGTTTAAAACCGTAATTACTTTAAATCTGAAAGGGAAACAATATCTTTTTACGGGAATTGCCCGTGGAGTAATCACTTTAGAAAAAAACGGAAATCTAGGCTTTGGTTACGACCCTATTTTTAGGCCTGAAGGATATCAGGAAACGTTTGCGCAACTTTCATTGGAAACCAAAAATGCAATAAGTCACCGAGGAAAAGCTACTCGCGAATTGATTGATTTTTTGAATCAGAATCCATAGTAGACTTTGTATTAAATCAAATGTTCTAAGAAATTTTTAACAAAATGATAGTTACAATAAAATATAGTACATTTGAAAAGCGTTATAGCTTTTCACTCAAATATTTCAGTATGTTCAATATCAAAACATTATTTTTTGCTTCCCTTTTTTTACTTCCAACAATTCATTACGGGCAACACACGGACGAAATTAATTCAAACCGACCAGGTGAATCCATGTCTGCTTTTGCAGTTGGAAAAACGGTTTTACAAGTAGAAACAGGTGTGTTTGGTATTCAGGAAAGTCATAATTTATCAAAGTATGATGCTAATGGTTTTGGAATTGATTTTGAAGTGCGATACGGTGCTTTTTTGGAGAATTTAGAATTCATTGCGGACGTTCAATATCTAAATGAAACATTTACATATCCGATGCAGGTTGATGAGAGAGCCGATTTCAAGCAATCTGTTTTAGGAGCTAAATATTTGATTTATGATCCGAATAAAGGATATAAAAAAGAAGCGAATATATACAGTTGGAAAGCAAATCATAAATTCGATTGGCACCAAGTAATCCCTGCTGTTGCTATTTTTGCCGGAGCAAATTTTACAGGAGCTGATAATCCTTTTTATTTTTCCCCAGAATCTGAAATTACACCAAAAGTAGCCATCATTTTGCAGAATCATTTGGGTGATGGTTCTTGGGTTTTTGTAACCAATATCATTTCCAATTACATGACTACCGATTATCCCAGTTTGAGTTATATTTTAACTTTGACCAAAGGAATTAATAAAAAATGGTCTGCTTTTGTTGAAAATCAAGGTATAAAAAGTGATTATTACAGTGATGCCATTGTTAGAGGTGGAGCCGCATATTTGATTAACAAGAACATGCAGGTTGATGCTTCCATAAGTACTAATTTTAAAGATACGCCTTCAATTCTTTATGGTGGCGTTGGACTTTCTTGGCGTTATGACGGTCGATACAAGGAAGTTCATCTTTTGACCAAAGAAGAAGAAGCTGCAGAAAAAATGGCTAAAAAGAGCAAAACCAAAAAAGGGTTTAAAAAAACAAAGAAGTAATAGCAACTCCCCATAAATAAAGCAATGATTACCATTCAAGAAGCCAAGACTAAAAACGAGTTAATCGAATTTATAAAATTTCCTTTTTCCTTATACAAAGACAACCCGTATTGGGTTCCGCCGATAATTGCCGATGAACTGGAAACATTTGATAAAACCAAAAATCCTGCTTTTAACAGCGCTGAAGCCAATTTTTATGTTGCTTATAAGGACAATAAAATAGTAGGTAGAATTGCGACAATCATCAACTGGGATGAGGTTAATCATCAACAGAAAAAGAAAGTTCGTTTTGGTTGGTTTGACGTTATTGACGATATTGAAGTAACTAAGGCTTTGCTTGAAAAAGTATATGAATTGGGACAAAAAAATAATTTGGAATATGTTGAAGGCCCAATGGGTTTCTCAAATCTGGACAAAGTAGGTGTTTTAACAGAAGGTTTTGACGAATTAGGAACGATGATTACCTGGTATAATCATCCATATTACGCAACCCATTTTGAAAAATTAGGTTACGTAACCGAAAAAGAATATGTCGAAAACAAATTCCCTTTTGCAAATGCTAAACCAGAATTTTTTGAAAAAATAAACGAGTTGGTCAAAAAAAGATACCAACTTAAGCCCATCAATTTCAAATCTACAAAAGCCGTAATGCCTTATGTGGATAAAATGTTTGATTTGTTTAATGAATCGTACGCGAGTCTATCTTCCTTTGTTGCGATATCCGATGTGCAAAAAGAATATTTCAAGAAAAAATACATCAGCTTTATCAATCCTGAATACATAAAATATGTTGAAGATAAGGACGGAAATCTTGTGGCTTTTGCGATTGTGATGCCTAGTTTTTCGAAAGCGCTTCAAAAAGCAAATGGTAAATTATTTCCTTTTGGGTTTTTGCATTTATTGAATGCAAGGCGTAACAGCAAGGATGTTGTTTTTTATCTTATTGGTGTGCATCCTGATTATCAAAACAAAGGAGTGACCGCAGTGATTTTTAATGAATACCACAAAACTTTTACCGAAAAAGGAATTCAAAATTGTTTTAGAACACCCGAATTATCAGATAATTTGGCCATTCAATTGCTTTGGAAGAACTTTAATCCCGTGGTTCATTGTCGTAGAAAAACGTTTAGGAAGGAACTGTAAAAAAAAAATAGATAGTTGCTATTTAATATTAAAGCAAAAAGCCGACAGTTTTTGAACTGTCGGCTTTTGTTTTTTATGCCTTTTATATTAAATATCGTCAAATTCGATATCTGTAAAGCTAGATGTATTTGGAATAATGTCTTCGTTTGTTTTGTCATCTGAAGCATATTCTTTTTTGAAATCTTTTTGGTGTCTCTCCGAAATTACCTCTTCGCCTTTGTGGTTCAAAACGTATGATGTCATGTCTTCTAGAATTTCTGAAAAAGCGGTAAAATCTTCTTTGTATAAATAGATTTTATGTTTTTTGAAATGAAAAGAACCATCTTCTTCTGTGAATTTTTTGCTTTCGGTAATTGTGATATAATAATCGTCAGCTTTGGTAGCTCTTACGTCAAAGAAATAGGTTCTTCTACCAGCTCTTAAAACTTTTGAAAAGATTTCTTCTTTTTCTAACATATCATTTTCTCTCATAATCGTATCGTCATTTTATTATTTAATAGCAATCAAAAATCATAAAAATATATGTATTATACAACAATTAAAGCAATTCTTTTTCCGAAAGTTGTTTTAAATAAAGGGCTGCATAATATCCGTTTTGGTTTATTAATTGATTATGAGTGCCTTGTTCAATTATCTTCCCTTCTTCGAGAATGATAATTTTATCAGCATTTTTTGCAGATGATACCCGATGACTAACAATTATAGTGGTTTTGTTCTTGCATATTTGGTAAAGATTGTTCAAAATGGCTTCTTCGGTCTCGGTATCAACGGCAGACAGACAGTCATCAAATAGTAAAATTTCAGGATTTTTTATGATGGCTCTGGCGATAGAAACACGTTGTTTTTGTCCGCCGGAAAGTGTAATTCCTCTTTCTCCCAATATGGTGTCGTATCCTTTGTTGAAACCGATAATATTGTCATGAACGACAGCACTTTTTGCCACTGCTTCCACTTCTTGATCGGTTGCATCTTCTTTTCCAAACTTGATATTGTTCTTGATGGTGTCGGAAAATAAAAAGGCATCTTGGGGAACTACTCCGATGCTGTTTCTCAAATCAAATAAATTGAGTTGACTAATTTCATGGTTGTCTATCAAAATTTGCCCGCTAGTTACATCGTATAATCGTGAAAGTAAGGCCAAAATAGTAGATTTTCCAGAACCGGTTTTCCCTAAAATTGCTAGAGTTTCTCCTTTATGAACAGTGAAGCTTACATTCTGAAGTGCTTTTATTTGAGTATCATTATAGGTGAAACTCACATTGTCAAAGGTAATACTGCCTTCAATTTTTGATCTGTGAATATTTGTATTCTGAATCTCTGGTTCGATTTTCAAAAATTCATTCAATCTTTTTTGAGATGCTTCGGCTTCTTGTACCATGGAGGAAACCCATCCCAAAGATGCTACAGGCCAAGTGAGCATGTTCACATACAAAATAAATTCAGCAATGGTACCGATACTTTTGATGGTCCCATCAATATACATCAAACCTCCAAAATAAATCACGATTAAGTTACTAACACCAATCAGGGCAATCATTAATGGGCCGAAAAGGGATTGTACTTTTGCTAAACTTAAACTTTTGCTCTTGCTTTCATTAGCCAGATCACTAATATTGGATTGATGCTGATCTTCTAATGAATAGGCTTTTATAACTCTTATTCCCGAAAAAACTTCTTGTGTATAACTGGAAACTTTGGATAAATATTGTTGGAATGTTGTCGATCTTACATTGATTTCAGAACTCAATTTGAAGATACAATAGGATAATATGGGTAAAGGTAGTATGGTGTACAAAGTCAATCTTGGTGATACATTGTACATATAGCCAATTACGATGGCAAAACGGATGAAAGTGTTTATCGAGTACATGACAGCGGGACCAACATACATCCTTACTTTGGAAACGTCTTCGCTTATGCGATTCATCAAATCGCCTGTCCGGTTTTGCTTGTAAAAATTTTGGGAGAGATTTTCGTATTGACGAAAAACTTCATTTTTTAGGTCGAATTCGATATGACGCGACATTACAATCAAAGTTTGTCGCATTAAGAAAGTAAGGAAACCTGCTATTATAGTCGTTGCAATAATTAATAAGATATTCGAAATTAATTCTTGGCTTATTACGCTGGTGTCTACAGATTTAGTTTTAGCGAAAGCTTCAATTTCATTAAATGACTTACTAATTAATTTTGGTGTAAATAAAGAAAATATTTGTGCGATTATGGTGATAATAATACCGAGTGAAAAGCTGTATTTGTACTTAATGAAATATTTGTTTAAATATCGTAATTCTTTCATGTTATAAGAG
>NZ_MUNX01000156.1 GCF_002001005.1 Flavobacterium sp. A45 | reverse complement strand
GAAATAACTATATAAATTTTAAAATTAAAGCATGGCGAAAAATAAAACAATTGAAACAGAAAACAATGTCGACGAATTTTTGAACGCTATAATAGATTCTAAAAGACGTGAGGACTGTACGTCGATGATAAATTTACTTCGTAAGATTTCTGGATTTGAACCCAAAATGTGGGGATCCACTATTATAGGTTTTGGTATTTATAATTACAAATACGAAAGTGGACACGAAGGAAATGCACCACTTGCTGGACTTGCCTCACGAAAAAATGCCATCACGGTTTATTTAGCTTCAGATTTTGACGACAAAGAAATCTTACTTTCGCAATTGGGAAAACATAAATCCAGTAAGTCCTGCGTTTATATTCAAAAATTAGAAGATATAGATACAAACATATTGAGTCAATTGGTGCAAAAATCGATTACCTATATTAAAGAACTGTATCCAAATTGATATTTTGCTAATTTCGTTTGTTTCCAACTGATTTAAATATTATTTTGTACATTTGAAACAATTGATTAACAAGGTATTAAGTATTAATCCCAAATCGTATTGTCCCAACAATAATTCATAACCTATATTTTTAATTACTTAAATAGGGAATTATGAAATTATATTTAGCTCTTATTCTATTATTATCTTCACTTGTTACTTTTTCTCAAACAGAAGATAAAGATTTGCTTCTTCTTTTGGATAGCATAAAAGCAATTGACCCAATTGTGAGTTTGAATTCTCAACTTATTGAACTAGATGAAAAATATACACGAGCAAACATAGAAAGGTTTGCAATGGATCAAGAATTTAGTATGCTTATGGAATTTTATATAAGACAAGATTTGTATAGGAAAATAGTTGACCAACTAGAATTAGGAATTATGCCGGACCAATCCAAATTGTACACCTATTCTTCAAAAAGATTTTATAATTTTTATTCGGGCAATAAGCCTCTCATTCAGATACCTCCATCAGGAAGTACTTTACCAATCACAATCTATATTGATTCTGCACAAGATTCTTATGAATTTTTTGAAGGTTATCCCACAAATGATTTTGGGTCAGCACTTAGCAGGGGGGATACTATACTAAAAAAGGTGTATCCCAAAGTTTATGATATGATAAAAAGCGGAAAGATTATTTTTTCACACGAATCATTAGCTCCACAAATTATGAAGGCTATGCATCTTCCAAGTCTTCATTTCCCCTCCGATGTATCTAATAATGCAAATAAATCTTTAAAAAGTAAACAAAAATATGCCGATGTTTTACTCGATTGGATTTCAACTGATTTAAGTCGGGCAATGAGGGATATTGATCCATATAGGGATGTATTAGGCGATTATATGAAAATTGAAAAAAAGGCATATAAGAAAGCTACAATTGATGAACAAATTACTCTAAGAATTGAATATATTGAATTCCTCAAAAAAAAATATAGAATGACATGGAACTAAAATTATTAAATACTTGGCTGCTGTTTGTATTATTTAGCATGAGTTCTATTATTATGCATGCTCAAAAAACAACTAAATCTGAGGATGATGTAGTGAACGAATTTTTGGCAACACACGATTCTATTAAAAATCAGAAAACAAAAATACAGAGACCGCCTCAGTTTGAACATGATGTAATAGCTACGGGAAACCCTGTTCATGATTCCATACAATTTGACAGACAGTTAAAACAATACGATTTTGCAGCAATGCACCAAAAGCGCAGTTTTGCTTGGCAATTCTATAGTAGTATCATCATTTTTATCATGGTCGTATTTATTGTAATAATGGGACTTGTACTTTCATACAAACAGTTTCAACTAACAGAGGTTCAAGTAAAATCTAATATCACTAAACCAAAATCTGAAACTACTGAAATAAAATCAGAAGAAACAAATATCGAAATTTCACAAACAGGCTTGAAAATAAATACTGGTGTGATAGGACTTGCTATATTGTTTTTGTCGCTCGCTTTTTTCTTTTTGTATCTCAAGTATGTATATCAAATTGAAGTTATTGACGTTGGTAAATAGAACTCGTTTTAAAAATAAATCCTCTGGTTGTGTACAATATCGCGTGAGGGATAGGAGGAAGCTACCAGAGTAGCCCGGATAGCCCGACCGCAATAGGGAAAGGGGCAAATAAAGACAAGCTAAGTAGGCCCATTTTCCTATTGCGGTCACGCCCAAATAATTTTAGATTGCAGAAAGTTTTGAACTGAAAAACCGCTATCTAAATTCTGCTATCTGAATTCTAAGAAGACTCGTTTATTCGTTCTTAAATTCTTATTTTTGCGTCAAACAGAATTTTTTCTATGCAAAAATATATAGAACAACTCAACGAGGCACAACGCGAACCTGTATTACAAAAGGATGGCCCCATGATTATTATTGCGGGTGCTGGTTCCGGAAAAACTCGTGTGCTTACCATCAGGATTGCTTATTTGATGCACCAAGGTGTTGACCCATTTAATATTTTGTCACTTACCTTTACCAATAAGGCAGCGAGAGAGATGAAAAAACGTATCTCTGATATTGTTGGCGCCAGTGAGGCCAAGAATCTATGGATGGGGACTTTTCACTCTGTTTTTGCTCGAATTTTGCGTTCGGAAGCGGAGCATTTGGGGTATCCTTCAAACTTTACAATTTATGATTCGCAGGATTCTTTGCGCGCCATTTCGGGAATTATCAAAGAATTACAATTGGATCGTGATGTATACAAACCCAAACAGGTTTTGAGTCGGATTTCAAATTTTAAAAACAGTCTGATTACCGTAAAAGCCTATTTTAATGATCCCGATTTGCAGGAAGCTGATGCGATGAGTAAAAAGCCGAGGATGGGCGAGATTTATCAGCATTATGTTGACCGTTGCTTTAAGTCTGGCGCGATGGATTTTGATGATTTATTACTAAAAACCAATGAATTACTAACTCGTTTTCCTGAAGTTTTAGCGAAATACCAAAACCGTTTTCGTTACCTTTTGGTTGATGAGTACCAAGATACCAACCATTCGCAGTATTTGATTGTACGGGCTTTATCAGATAAATTTCAGAATATTTGTGTGGTTGGAGATGATGCACAGAGTATTTATGCATTCCGTGGTGCGAATATCAATAATATCCTGAACTTCCAGAAAGATTATGAAGGAGTGAAAACCTTTAGATTGGAACAAAATTACCGTTCGACCAAAAATATTGTAGAAGCGGCCAATACAATCATTGATAAAAACAAAGTAAAACTGGATAAGGTGGTTTGGACTGCCAATGAATTTGGTCCAAAAATAAAAGTACATCGTAGTATTACCGATAATGAGGAAGGGCGTTTTGTAGCCAGTACGATTTGGGAACAAAAAATGACCAATCACTTGCACAATGGTGCGTTTGCGATTTTGTACCGAACCAATGCACAATCCCGTGCCATTGAAGATGCGTTGCGAAAAAGAGATATCCCGTATCGAATATATGGAGGTTTGTCTTTTTACCAACGAAAAGAAGTAAAAGATGTGCTGTGTTACCTGAGATTAGTTATTAACCCAAAAGATGAGGAAGCTTTGGTACGCGTGATTAATTATCCAGCAAGGGGAATTGGAAATACAACTATCGAAAAACTGACTATCGCAGCCAATCATTACAAACGTTCAATTTTTGAAGTAATGCAAAACATTGAACGAATTGATTTAAAACTAAATTCGGGGACCAAACAAAAACTATTAGATTTTGTTACTATGATTCAGAGTTTTCAGGTGGTCAATGAAAATCAGGATGCTTTTTACCTAACGGATCATGTGGCCAAGAAAACTGGTTTGATCCAAGAATTAAAAAAAGATGCTACTCCTGAAGGAATGGCTCGTATTCAGAATATTGAAGAGTTATTAAACGGTGTAAAAGATTTTACTGAAGGACAAAAAGAGGTTGATGGTGCTCGTGGTGCATTATCTGAATTTATGGAAGATGTGGCTCTTGCAACCGATCTCGACAAAGATACCAGTGATGAAGATCGTGTAGCTTTGATGACGATTCACTTGGCCAAAGGACTAGAGTTTCCACATGTTTTTGTGGTAGGAATGGAGGAAGATTTGTTTCCTAGCGCTATGAGTATGAGTACTCGAAGCGAACTAGAAGAAGAACGTCGATTATTTTACGTAGCTTTAACTCGTGCGGAACATCAGGCGTATTTAACGTATGCCCAATCGCGTTACCGCTGGGGAAAATTGACAGACAGTGAACCTTCCCGTTTTATTGAAGAAATTGATGGACAATATTTGGAATACCTTACACCAGCCGAAAGCAATTACCGTTTCAAACCTATGATTGACGGTGATATTTTTGGTGATGTGGATAAATCCAAATTACGCCTGGCCAAACCGATAGGGAGTACACCTCCAAAACACGTTACAGATAACGAACCAAAGTCAGATATTAATTTGCGAAAATTGAAACCAGTGTCCAGTGGCACTTCGGCTGGGAGCGCTAATTTATTTGATAATACGTTAGTAGCTGGAAATGTAGTGATGCATGAACGTTTTGGAAAAGGACAAGTCATCAATCTAGAAGGTGTTGGCGCCGATAAAAAAGCGGAAATCAAGTTTGAAGTTGGTGGTTTAAAAAAATTATTATTGCGTTTTGCAAAACTAGATATAATAGGTTAGTATTCAGTGGTCAGTTTTAGTATATAGCTCACTTTTAAATCAAAAAATCAAAAATCGTTAATCAAAAATCTACAATCTCCATGGCTCAAATTATAAAAATATACGAAGACAAACCCAACGAAGCGGCAATTGCCAAAGTCGTTAAGATTTTGAAAGACGGAGGTTTAGTTATTTATCCAACTGATACAGTTTATGGATTGGGTTGCGATATAACTAATTCCCGAGCTCTTGAAAAAATTGCAAAAATAAAAGGAGTGAAGTTGGAAAAAGCCAATTTCTCGTTTATTTGCCACGATTTAAGCAATTTATCAGATTATGTAAAGCAAATAGAGACTTCAACTTTTAAACTGCTTAAAAGAGCATTACCTGGGCCATATACTTTTATTCTCCCAGGAAATAATAATTTACCCAAAGAGTTTAAAAAGAAAACAACCGTTGGTATCCGTGTACCTGACAATTCCATAGCATTAGAGATTGTCCGCCAATTAGGGAATCCAATTGTTTCAACATCCATTCGAGATGAAGATGAAGTAATCGAATACACAACCGACCCAGAGCTTATTTTTGAAAAATGGCAAAATTTGGTTGATTTGGTTATTGACGGAGGTTACGGAGATAATATTGGGTCAACCATTATCGATTTATCCGGAGATGAGCCGATTGTGGTTAGAGAAGGTAAGGGAAGTCTTGATATTCTTTAAAAAAATATTAAATTTTTTATAAATTAATTGTATAACTTAGAATAAAAGCCTTATTTAGTGAAATATTTAAGAAATAAACTCACTTAGAGATATTTATAGCATGTTATTCTTAATTTATATTTAATTGGTTGTTAAAGAAAAAATTAGGGATGCATAAAAGCAGGACTTTGGTTCTGCTTTTTTTTGTGCTGATTTTTTAGCTAAATAGAAATCATATTATTCAGTCAGGACTCGTTCAAATTTCAAGAAAACATAAAAAAAACGCCTCGAGAATCTCGAAGCGTTTTTTATGAATTATAATCATACCTTATTTTTGAACTGGCGCAGATGTTGTCGATCCTGGTTTTTTCATTTCTTTTTCAACCATATCGTAGAACTGATCTATTTTTGGCATTACATAGATACGGGTTCTTCTGTTTTTAGATTTGTTTTCAGGAGTATCATTCGCTACTAAAGGAACATATGAACTTCTACCTGCTGCAATTAATTGTGCTGGATTTACCCCTAAGTCTTTAGACAAAATACGGATAATAGAAGTAGAACGTTTTACACTCAAATCCCAGTTGTCAACTAAACAGGCATTTCCTTTTAATACATCAGTATCAGTATGACCTTCAACCATACATTCAAAGTCCGGTTTATCGTTAACTACTTTAGCAACTTTAGCTAAAACTCCTTTTGCTTTATCACTTACTTCATAACTACCGCTTTTGAATAACATTTTATCAGAGATAGAAATGAAAACCACTCCTTTATCAACATTGATTTCGATGTCCTGGTCGTCCATTCCAACAACCGATTTCAAACTAGTAACAACTGCAAGCGTAACACTGTCTTTTTTTGTCAAAGCATCTTGCATTCTGCTGATTTTTAAATCTTTTTCTTTGATAGATTCTAATGCTTTTTCAATATTTTCAGCTCCTTTTGTTGACAAAACAGTCATGTCTTTTGAAGTTGAAATTAAATGTTGATTTGTTTCTTTTAAACCATCTACAGTAGCTTTAAGACCAGCTTTTTCTTCTAGGCAAGAATTTAATTTTACTGTACAAGTATTTAATAAATCTTGAGTTTCTTTATTCTTAGCTTCCAAAGCTGCGTACTCTTTTTTAGACACACAAGAAGTTAGAAGAGCTAAAGCTGATAGAGTGATCATTATTTTTTTCATAGAATGCAAATTTTAATTAAACGTGAATTACAAAGTTAGTTTTTAAATGTTAATTTTAAATGTAAATTATTGTTAAATAACGTCAACAAAAACTGTGCCGTTTTTAACATAATAACCATAAACGATGCTTTTCGCTTTAAAGTATATTTCAATCTGATTTATTTCTCTTTTTTTATAATTATTAAAAAAAAGCCTGTAAAAAGAAAAATGTGCTTTTATAATTGCCATAAAATGAGCGAATTGACCTGAAAACAGAAATTTAACTCCTGCAACACCATCCAAGAGCATTCTAATAAAAAGCACCTGAAAAAGTTTTTTTTGAGGTAAATTTTTTGTTAACATCAATAACGAATTTCTAAAATTGAGATACGTTTTTTTTGAGTTAGACTTTTCCAAAGTTGCCCCTCCAACATGATAAACAACTGATCCTGAATTGTATTTAATTCTATACCCTTTATTAAGTGCACGCCAGCACAAATCAATTTCTTCCTGATGGGCAAAAAAATCTTCGTCAAATCCTCTCAATTCCTTATAAACAACAGATCGAATAAAAAAGCAAGCGCCGGAAGCCCAAAATATTTCAGTTACATCATTATATTGTCCGTTGTCTTTTTCCAAAGTATCAAAAATTCGTCCTCGACAAAAAGGATATCCATACTTATCTATAAATCCGCCCCCGGCTCCTGCATACTCAAAATGGTCTTTCTTCTTAAAGTCTAAAATCTTTGGCTGGATAATTGCCGTTTCAGGTTCTTTCTCAAAAGTTTCCAAAATGGGTTTCAACCAATTTTCAGTTACTTCAATATCCGAATTTACCAGAGCATAAATTTCTGCGTCTATATGTTTCAATGCATCGTTATATCCTCCAGCAAACCCTTGATTGGTTTTATTTTGTACGATTTTAATCGTTGGATAATTATTCTTTACAAATGCTATGGATTCATCTGTCGAAGCATTATCAGCAACATAAACAGTTGCTTCGGGAGAATATTGAATTACGGAAGGTAAAAACTGTTCTAAAAGTTTTACTCCATTCCAATTCAGTATGACTACGGCTATTTTTTCCAAGGACGTTTATTTATTTATTTTATGAATTCAAAATTGATACTCAAAAGCATCTTTCTATTTTCTGTGTTCTAATTTTTCTTCACCATAATTGGGCAATTCTCTCAAAAACTCATATTTCTCATTTTCAAAATCCATTTGACAAAAATAATGATTAAGCCCATTGGTAACCATCAAAAATTCGGCTTCCAAAGTCATATTATATCTCGCGATTTGATCAAAAGTGGCTTGTGCGATTTTAACTTCGGGTGCTTTGCATTCGATTAATATAAAAATAGTGCCATTCGGATTGAAAACCACAACATCATAACGCTTTCGCAAACCATTGACCATTAAAACTTTCTCGACATTAATCAGGGATTTTGGATATTTTTTTTCTTCCAATAAAAACTGCACTACATGTTGGCGTACCCACTCTTCAGGTGTAAGAATGATGAATTTTTTCCTGATTGCATCAAAAATTGATACTTTATTTTCGCTATTTTTGAAACGAAAAGTATAGGAAGGAAAATTGAGTTTTTGCATTGAGCAAAAGTATTAAATAAGTTTTAAGGTTTTGAAATCTAAAATCTAAAATTTGAAATCTATAATTGTAAATGGACGAAGTTGTAAAGATTGTAAATGATATAAAAGGCGGAAACATCAAACCAATTTATTTTTTGATGGGAGAGGAGCCTTACTATATTGACAAATTATCAGAATATATAGAAGCAAATATTTTATCCGAAGAGGAAAAAGGTTTCAATCAGACCGTTTTATATGGCAGAGATGTTAGTATAGAAGATATTGTTTCCACAGCAAAACGTTATCCTATGATGGCCGATCGTCAAGTGGTTATTGTAAAAGAAGCTCAGGAATTATCTAGAACAATCGACAAAATAGAAAGCTATGTCGAGAACCCAATGCCTTCGACTGTTTTAGTATTTTGTTATAAATACAAAACTTTGGACAAACGAAAAAAAGTTACCAAACTTCTGGCCAAAAACGGAATCGTTTACGAAAGCAAAAAATTGTATGAAAATCAGGTTGGGGATTGGATTAAGCGTGTCTTAGCTGGAAAAAAATATACTATTGAACCAAAAGCTTCTGCTATGTTGGTTGAGTTTTTAGGAACTGATTTAAGCAAAATCAATAATGAACTCGAAAAACTTCAAATTATATTGCCTGCCGGAAGCACCATTTCTGCAAAAGACATAGAAGAAAATATTGGATTCAGTAAAGATTATAATGTATTCGAATTACGAAAAGCCATTGGCGAACGCAACCAACTGAAAGCCTATAAAATTGCCGAGAATTTTGCTCAAAACCCAAAAGACAATCCACTGGTAATGACAACTGGTTTGGTTTTTGGCTTTTTCATCCAATTATTGAAATACCACGGATTGAAGGATAAAAATCCTAAAAATGTGGCTTCGGCATTGGGAGTTAATCCTTTTTTTCTAAAAGATTATGATGTGGCAGTCAAAAATTACCCCATGAAAAAAGTGAGTCAGATTGTTGCTTCATTACGAGATACCGATGTAAAAAGCAAAGGAGTTGGTGCCAACAGTTTATCACAGGCCGATTTGTTACGAGAAATGCTTTATAAAATATTTAATTAAACAATTACACCATGTTTGTTTCTGCTAAAAAATTCTATTTCATAATTGGTTTACTTCTCACAGCAAATTTTGCCATGACTCAAAACTCAAAAATAAACACCACTCAATACGCCTCTTATGATGCTTATCCCGTTTATTTGAAAGATGATTTAGGAGTTTCATATACTGTAAATCAAACAACAGTCAAACTTTGGAGCCCTAATGTTGAAGAAACCAAAATCAACCTTTACAAAGAAGGCAACGGAGGCGAATCTATAGCTACTAAAAGTTTAGATTACGACCCAAAAACTGGAGTCTGGCAAGTTATTTTAGATGGCAATTATCACAATACCTATTATACTTTACAAGTAAAAAACAAAGGAAATTGGTCCAAAGAAATGCCTGATCCTTATGCAAAAGGTGTCGGTGTAAACGGAAATCGCGGTTTAATCTTCGACTCAAAACTAACCAATCCTTCTAATTGGAATACCGACAAACAGCCTGAATTAAAATCTGTTTCGGATATTATATTGTACGAAGCACAAGTACGCGATTTTTCTATTGATCCTTCATCTGGTATAAAAAACAAAGGAAAATTTCTCGGATTAACAGAAAAAAACACCAAAAACACTTTTGGAGAAACAACTGGATTAGCTCATTTACAGGAATTGGGAATTACCCATTTGCATTTACTTCCCGTGTTTGATTACAAATCCGTTGACGAAACTTCATTAGACAAAAACCAATATAATTGGGGATATGATCCTCAGAATTACAACTCTATAGAAGGATCGTATTCAACCAATCCTTTTGATGGATTAGTACGTATACAAGAATACAAACAAATGGTTTTGGCTTTGCATGAAGCCAAAATTCGTCTCATAATGGATGTGGTTTACAATCACACCAGCTCTACTGATATTTTTGACCAATTGGTTCCAGGTTATTATTACAGAAGTTGGCCTGATGGAAAACGTTCGGATGCTTCAGCCTGTGGAAATGAATTTGCCTCCGACCGAATTATGGCTAGACAATACATGCTAGAATCACTTAAATATTGGGTAAAAGAATATCATGTTGATGGATTCCGATTCGATTTAATGGGCATTCACGATATTGAAACGATGAATACTATTTCGGCAGAATTAAAGAAAATTGACCCAACAATATTTTTATATGGTGAAGGATGGACAGCAGGTAACTCTCCTTTACCAATAGAAAAAAGAGCGCTGAAAAACAATGCAAAAAAGTTAAATGATATTTCGGTTTTCTCAGATGACATAAGAGATGGCGTAAAAGGACATTGGTCTAATGTTACCGAAAAAGGTTTTGTAAGCGGAAATCCAAATTATAAAGAAGTAATTCAATTCGGAATTATAGCTTCCACGAATCATCCTCAAATAAAATATGATTCCAAAAGAGGTTATGCCCAATTTCCATATGCGGACAGTCCTACAAAAGTTATTGGCTATGTTTCCTGTCACGATAACAACACTTTGTACGACAAACTAAAAATAGCTAACCCAAAAGCAACCGAAAAAGAATTGGCGCAAATGGATAAATTAGCCAATACCATTATTTTGACTTCACAAAGTATTCCTTTTTTACATATGGGAGTAGAAATGAAACGAACCAAAATGGGAGTAGAGAACTCCTATAAATCGCCGGACAGTATCAATAAAATAGATTGGAACTGGAAACACGAGAATGCAGCATTGGTTCAATACTACGAAAACCTGATTGCGTTAAGAAATAATCATCCAGCATTCAAAATGACATCCGAAAAGATGATTCAAGAACATTTGGAATTTTTAACAATAAATGATTTCTTATTAGTTGGATATACTTTAAAAAACAATGCTAATGGGGACAAATGGAAGAATATCAGAGTCTATTTTAATGGAGACGAAAAAGAAGCTAGACAAACCATTGAAGGAACTTGGAAAATGATTTGCAATGGAGAAATTATCAACCAAAACGGCATTGAAACCATTAAAAATCAATCAATAACAATTCCAGGTAGAAGTGCAGTAATTTTGTATCAGGAATAGCTATTTTAATTAAAAAATGTTCTGAAAAATCACGATATTTGCACTTCTTAAATTAAATACCACAAATATGGGAATGAATAAAAATACTATTTTAGGATGGGCTACCTTGATAATGATTCTTATGGGATTATTACTGATAGGATTAGGCGCTTTTCGGTATGATGACGTAGCAGGCTGGGGATTTGCAGCTGTAGGTTTTGGCTTTTTAGCTAATGCTTGGGTATTTAGTTCTCTTAAAGGAAGGGTTTAATTTGCATTTAAAACCAATAATTAATCACATATAAATAAAAAATATAAAAATGTCAGACGATAAGAAAGTAATTTTCTCAATGCAAAAATTGAGTAAAACCTATCAGGGAGCAGATAAACCAGTACTTAAAAACATCTATTTGAGTTTTTTTTACGGAGCCAAAATTGGTATTTTAGGTCTAAACGGTTCTGGAAAATCATCTCTTTTAAAGATTATTGCTGGAGTTGATAAAAACTATCAGGGGGATGTCGTTTTTCAACCAGGTTACACTGTAGGTTATTTGGAACAAGAACCAATTCTTGATGATTCTAAAACGGTTATCGAAATTGTTCGTGAAGGTGCTGCCGAAACGATGGCTGTTTTGGAAGAATACAATAAAATCAACGATTTATTTGGTCTTGAAGAAAACTATTCCGATCCAGACAAAATGGATAAATTGATGGATCGTCAGGCGGCTTTACAGGACAAAATTGACGCTCTTGGTGCTTGGGAAATCGATACCAAGTTAGAAATCGCAATGGATGCGTTGCGAACTCCAGAAGGAGATACACCAATCAAAAATCTTTCGGGTGGTGAGCGTCGTCGTGTGGCTTTATGTCGTTTGTTATTGCAACAGCCAGACGTATTGCTTTTGGATGAGCCTACCAACCACTTGGATGCAGAATCTGTACTTTGGTTAGAGCAACATCTTGCACAATATTCTGGAACAGTAATTGCTGTAACGCACGATAGATACTTTTTGGATAATGTTGCGGGTTGGATTTTAGAATTGGATAGAGGAGAAGGTATTCCTTGGAAAGGAAATTACTCTTCTTGGCTAGACCAAAAATCAAGCAGAATGGCATTAGAAGAAAAAGTAGCTTCTAAACGTCGTAAAAACTTAGAACGTGAGTTGGACTGGGTTCGTCAAGGAGCCAAAGGTCGTCAAACCAAACAAAAAGCACGTTTGCAGAACTACGATAAACTTTTGAACGAAGACCAAAAACAATTGGATGAAAACTTGGAAATCTACATTCCAAATGGTCCAAGACTAGGAACGAATGTTATCGAAGCCAAAAATGTAGCCAAAGCTTTTGGGGATAAATTATTGTATGATAATTTGAATTTCACTTTGCCTCAAGCAGGAATTGTTGGGATTATCGGGCCAAACGGTGCTGGTAAATCTACTATTTTCAAAATGATTATGGGTGAACAAAAAACGGATAGCGGTGAATTTTCAGTTGGTGATACAGTAAAAATTGCTTATGTAGATCAGGCGCATTCAAATATTGATCCTAACAAATCAATCTGGGAAAACTTTGCCGATGGTCAGGAATTAATCATGATGGGTGGAAAACAAGTAAACTCAAGAGCTTATTTATCACGTTTCAACTTTGGTGGTGGTGAGCAAAACAAGAAAGTATCGATGCTTTCTGGTGGAGAGCGTAACCGTTTGCACTTGGCAATGACTTTGAAAGAAGAAGGAAACGTATTGTTACTGGATGAGCCAACGAATGATTTGGACGTAAACACGCTTCGTGCACTTGAGGAAGGTTTGGAGAATTTTGCAGGTTGTGCTGTAGTGATTTCACACGATAGATGGTTCTTGGATAGAATTTGTACACATATTCTAGCTTTCGAAGGCGACTCTGAGGTATATTATTTCGAAGGAGGATTCTCTGATTATGAAGAAAACAAGAAGAAACGTTTAGGTGGTGATTTAACTCCAAAACGATTGAAATACAGAAAATTAATTAGATAGTATTTTTCTATAAAAAGTAAAAGAGGATGTCCACAGAAAGGCATCCTCTTTTTTTAGACAAAAAAAACTAATCATTTCTTTTTACAGAATTCATCTTCATCGTAGGGTTCAATTAAACCAATAATTACCAATCCGAAAACAACTATCATTATAAACGCACTGTTTTTCCCTTTGATGAACTAACAAATATCTTATAAAAATTAACTTTTAAGATTAGTCAAATTTATGACATGAACGCGTGTTAAGAAATGACATTTATCATAAAATCCAATTATTCCAAAAATTTTATTTTTAATTCTGCTGAAGGTATCATGCAACTTTCTTTCTTACCATACCATTGGTATCTATTCCTGGCAATGTAGTCGTATAAATAGTTTCTTATTCCAGTTGGGATAATTTTGAAAATAGTTCCAAACGAAAATATTCCATCCAAATTTCTTGCTATTTGCAAAGCAGCATCAGACTTGTAATAGTACGCGATTCCCGGTTCATATAAAACAATGCTGTCAATATTTTTGGCATCAATTCCAATATATGCAAGGATTTCTTGCCCTAATACTGATTGTAATGCCACGAATCGGAAAGTATCTTTCTTATCGTGTTTAATCACAAATTGTACTGCTGAATTGCAAAGATTGCAAACACCATCAAAGAGAATTATTTTTTTATTAGGAGGGAGGTTTTGCATTTTTTCTAAAAACCTTTGTCAAAGTTTTAAACTTTGACAAAGGCGTGTTATTGAATATTATTTCTTAGCCGCTTCAACAAACTCCAAATCGTCTAAACTGACTTTTGAAGTAAACAGTCCGTAATTGACAACTGCTTTGTTTTTCTCAATCTTATCAATGCTTCCCACAGATTTACCGTCCAGCATTCGTACTCTGTCACCAACTTTTAGAACAGGTCTTGGCTTTTCGATTACGGGCTTTAATTTCTTTTCTTTCTTTTCCTTACGGATTTCTTCAACAACAACGGTTACTTCTTTTATAATCTCTTTTTTCTTCTCGATAATTGCTTTAGCCTCTTTTGGAGTGGCTTTTTTGCGTTTGGAATTTTCAATTTCAATGATTTTCAAAAACTCTCCAATCAAGTCTTTTTTGTTTTTATTATTGAAATATTTCTCGGCGATATCTTCTATTTTTTGACCAATGTAAATCGTCTTTTGACTACTATCGTACAATTCTTGATAGCTTTCCAGTTTTTGTTTGATTTTAACATTGATATTTTCCATTTTTTTACTCTCTTCACGCGCTCGAGTTTCTTCCTCTTTGAGGTTTGTCGAAGTTTTTTCCAATTTCGAGCGTTCCTTTTGTAAATTGGCTATCGTTTTGTCAAAACGAACTTTTCCTATCTCAATTTTCTTTTTGGCACGATTAATTAAGCTAAAAGGGATTCCATTTTTCAAGGCTACTTCAAAAGTAAAAGAACTTCCTGCTTGCCCCAAGACCAATTTATACATCGGTTCTAATGATTTTTCATCAAATAACATGTTAGCATTGGTAGCAAAAGGCAATTCATTTGCCAAAATTTTTAGATTCGAATAATGCGTGGTGATTAATCCGAATGCTTCTCTATGATAAAACTCTTCCAAGAAGATTTCAGCCAAAGCACCTCCCAATTCAGGATCAGAACCCGTACCGAATTCATCAATCAAGAACATGGTTTTCTTGTTGCACTTCTTTAAAAAGTAGTTCATGTTCTTCAAGCGGTAACTATAAGTACTTAGATGATTTTCAATAGATTGATTATCTCCAATATCTGTCAATATTCTATCAAACAGAAATGTTTCGCTACGTTCGTGAACAGGAATCAACATACCGGACTGCAACATCAATTGCAATAAGCCAACGGTTTTCATTGAGATAGTTTTACCTCCAGCATTAGGTCCCGAAATAACTATTATTCTATTTTCTTGACTTAGTTCGATGGTTTGCGGATGTGTAACTTCCTTTTTCTGTTTGTTGTTTAAATACAAAATAGGATGATAAGCATCCCTGAAATAAAGACGACGTTCCTCCGAAATCGTTGGCAAAATTCCGTTGATTCTATTGGCATACTTTGCTTTGGCTGCAATTACGTCAATATCACTTAGGAAATCCTGATACTGAATCAGAAGAGGTAAAAACGGACGAATCGCATTCGATAACTGTTTTAGAATCCTTGTAATTTCCTCTTTTTCTTCATATTCCAAGTTACTCAATTCACGAGAATATTTAAGCGTATTTTCGGGCTCTATGTAAGCAATACTTCCAGTTTTGGAACTTCCAAGTATTGAACCTTTTACTTTTCGTCTGTACATCGCCAATACAGCCAAAACACGACGGTTTTGCACAAAACTTTCTTTAATATCATCCAGATAACCCAAACTATTGTATTGAGTCAAAGCCGAACCGAAACTCTGATTCACTTTTCCGCGAACCAAATTCATTTCTCTACGTATTTCTAGTAATCGGGGAGAAGCATTGTCTTTTATCTCTCCGTATTTATCTACCACAGCATCGACAAGTGTGATAATCTCTTTGGTAAGTTGGATTCCGGAACCTTTGGCACAAAGATTCGGATAATAGTCATTGAATTTATTTAAAAACGTCAAAAGAAGATTCGTCGTTTCTGAAATTGTGGCAATTTTTCTAAAGCCACCGACTTCGAGAAAACTGTCTTCGATAGCCAGAAATTTTATTTCGTATGTAATGGCATCAAAGCCGTGATTGGGAATGGCATTGTTATTTTGAAAAGAGGAAACATACTCTGAGGTCTGCAATAATGCGCTCATCAAAGTGTCTTTGTCTCTAAAAGGAGTTATTTCCAAGGCTTTTTGTTTTCCTATATCAGTATTACATATTTCGGAAATCGTTTCGAGAACCGTAGGAAATTGTAAATCTTGTAATGTTTTTTCGGTAATGGAGATCATTTAATAATTTGCTTTTACGTTACAAAAATAAGGTTATTTAAGAAAGAAACATAGCCTTATTTTGCAGAGATTACAGGAGATAAAATCAAGAAGCTTTGGTTTCATTTATTGCTTTTAGTTTTAATCTCCTGTAATCTCTTTAAAATCTTCATGTATCTTTGCGAAATAACTTTTGAATATGAACCTCAACTTAAATCCTTCTTGGCAAACCATTTTATCTGATGAAATAGAGAAACCTTATTTCCACGAATTGATGGATACGGTTGACCAAGAATATCAAAATTCGGTTTGTTTTCCTCCAAAGGAGCTGATCTTTTCTGCTTTTAATAATTGTTCTTTTGAAAATGTAAAAGTGGTTATTATCGGACAAGATCCATATCACGGTGATGGCGAAGCCAATGGTTTATCCTTTTCGGTGAATGATTCGGTTAGAATTCCTCCTTCGTTGCGTAATATCTTTAGAGAATTAACAACCGATTTGGATTCAATATTTATGCCGACATCGGGGAATCTGGAATCTTGGGCCAAGCAAGGCGTTTTATTGCTAAACGCATCCTTAACCGTGAGAAAAGACAATCCCAACAGCCATAAACACCTCAACTGGAACTTTTTTACGGAAGCTGTCATTCAAAAAATATCAGATCAAAAAGAGAATGTAGTTTTTATGTTATGGGGAAGTTTTGCTCAAAAAAAAGGAAGTAAAATTAATAGAGAAAAACATTTGGTTTTAGAATCCGGGCATCCTTCGCCTATGAGTGCCAATCAGGGAAAATGGTTTGGGAATAAGCATTTTAGCAAATCTAATGCCTATTTACAAGAAAACAACATACAAACAATAAAATGGTTATAAATATGTCAAGATTTTACGCTACGTTATCATTTTTTATACTAATTCTTTTCTTTTTGACCAATGATTTATACGCTCAAAACATACTGCAAAAAGCGTTACGTTCTGATAGTGAAAAGATAAAAAAGGTGATGGATAATCCTGAAGGCTATGAGCTTCAAATTATTTACACTCAAATTATTCGAACTAAAAACAACAAAGTCACTTTTAAAGACTTTACTTTTAATCTAAATAATAACCACTATTTTTATCCTGCCAGTACAGTAAAATTCCCTATTGCAATAATGGCTTTAGAAAAGCTAAATACTATTCCAAATACCTCTATCAATAGCCAATTTACAATTGATGGCAATCCGAATACATATCGATTTTCTGAAGAAATCACAAAAATATTTGCTGTAAGCGATAATGAAGGAAGCAATAATTTATTTGAATTTATTGGTTATGATTATTTAAATAATGGTATGATTGCAAAAGGAATAAAGCCTTTTAGAATCAACCACCGTTTATCCACAGCCAACTCAGGGAGTAAAACTATAAAAGCAATTACGTTAATAAAAGAAGATCAATCAAAAATGGTTTTTCCCTCATATTCTTGTCAAAAGTATGCCCCTTTAACACTATCTAGAATAAAGAAAGGAACTGGTTATTTGTATAATGACACATTGGTAAAAGAGCCTTTTGATTTTTCAGAAAAAAATTATTTTCCTTTAGAATCCATGCATAATACGTTGAAAAGAATCGTTTTTCCAAATAACTTTAAAGAAAGCGAACGTTTCCATATCACTGAAAAAGACAGGGAATTTATCCTTTTTTCGATGCAGAACTTACCGAAAAATGCGGGTTATGATGCCGAAGAATATTATGATGGCTATTGCAAATTTTTTATGTTTGGTGACACCAAAGAAAACATACCTACTTCTATAAAAATATATAATAAAGTAGGGGATGCTTATGGAACACTAACCGATTGTGCATACATTGTTGACTCTGATAAAAATATAGAGTTCATGGTTTCGGCAACTTTATTGGTCAACAAAGATGGAATTTTTAATGATAATGTGTATGAATATGATGAAATAGGTTTTCCCTTTTTTGCGGAACTAGGGAGGCAGCTTTATCTGCTTAATGACAAAGATATTTCAAAACAAGCAAAAAAAATTGGCTCGAGTGAGAGATGAGAATAATCAGTCGCCACGGTGCAGTGTATGGTATTAATTCCTAACCGTCTTTTTATTCCAATGTCAATGCTCCCAATATTTCTTCGGACATAAAAGGCCCTCCAGGATATTTTGCGGTATAGTCGAGGTTTAACCACACCTGGCCACGCTCGTCGATATGGTAATTAATTAGTTTATTTCGGCTTTCTTCTACAAATAATACATTTTTGATCAGATAGTTTACTTTTTCAAGGTCACTTTTATTTCCGATTAAAATTTCGGGATAGATATGGCCTTTGGTATGTATCAATCTAGGAGTGCCTCCGATGGATTTGATGCTGGCAGACATCAAAATAGAATGATCGTCACAATCTCCTGAAAAATAAAGCAACGATTCGTGAGCCGTCGCGATATAGTCTCCGTTTTTGGGATCATTTACATAATTCCAACGACTGTTGATTTCTTTAAATACAGCAAAACATTGGATTAAATTCCTGTAATCGGAATAGCCACGAATTTTCTTAAAATGCTTTGTTGTTGCCATAATGGCAAAGTTTCTCACCTTTGGATTCTCGTATTCAATTGCTTTTAAGATTTCATCTTTATTGGGAAATGGTAGCAATTTGGCGACAATAATATCCTGTGGAAATGGATTATTATTCATGGTGTAAAGCATCGAATTATAATCGTCAAAAACTGAATTAAAACTAAAACTTCCAAATAAGCTTCCATAGATGAGCACCAACAAATAGACAGCCAAACAAATGATAATTATGGTTCTCAAGGCGTACAAAGCAAGGTGAATAAATACCAAAACCAGAATAAAAAGTAGTATCCGATCCAAATTAAAATACCAATGTGGATCTATCAAATTTTGGTGAAGTACTATAAATAAAGGAACTGTAATAAGAATGCTTAAAAAAAAGATAACAAAAATATCCCAAGGTTTTTTCAACTGAAACTTGGACTTTGCTAGATAAAAATTCTCTTTGTTAAGTTGTATCATAATACCCAAAAGTTGGGAACTGTATTGCTTTTTGTAAAAGTACTTTTTTTTTTAAAGTTTCTAAGATACTAAGCACTAAGTTTTTTTTAAAGTTGTTAAGTTAGTAAGACACTATCTTCCTAAGAGTCTTTGTAGCTTAGAAACTTAGCGACTTTTATACATTAATATCCTTAAAATCATTCAAAATGGCATAGCGAATCATATTGGTAAACGCTTCATTGTCAAGTTTTGGAATTTCAAGAATAGAATTCAGCAAAGTAGTATCGTATTCGTTGGGATTGGTAATAAAATAAGGCTTTAAATGTTTTCCAATGCTTTCGTAATACAGCTTTTCAATAGTGTTTTTGTATTTGAAATCCAGTGGATTTTTGATTAAAGTAAAATTGGTATAACCCACTTCTTTCATAATCAACTGCAATCCTTTTACAATATTGAAACTTTTGTCATTTACGATGTTTAGTTGTTCGATATCATCACGTTCGAAAGTATTTACAATCACTTTAGCCACATAATCGACTGGAATAATGTTCAATCCTGTTTCCTCATTGATTATAAAACGAACATTTTCCTGTTCACCTTTTCGCTGTGAAGTAAAGTGGAAGAACTTAGCCAAAAGATAAAAAACCATGTATTTTGGAATAAAATAAGGACTTTCGGTTCCCAGCATTTTGCCTCCAATTACGCTTGGTCTCAAGATTTGAAATGGCAAACCTAATTTTTTACATTCTTGGGCAATGAAATTCTCCGAATGGAATTTGGCATCCTCATAAGCATTGCGATGCTCTGGTGTAAAATCCAGATTATGGAAATCATTATCAATCAATCCACCACGGATCCCAGATGAAAATGCTGTTCCAATGTAAATGAATTTCTTTATAAAAGGGTGAAAAGTCTTGAAAAGCGATTTGGTGATTTTGGCATTTTCATCAAAAATTTTCTCTTTTAGGTTTTCGTCAGTAGATAAATTAACATAACCCGCAGAATGGATAAAGTAAGCTCCCTTTATTTTTTCGGAAAAAGTATCTTGAAGATTCGCCAAATCCGAATCAATGATTTCGATATATTGATGCAGTTTTTCTAAACCAGTTTTCAGTAAAATGGAAGGTGTATAATCACTGGTCAAAAGTTCGTTAATGCGATCTAATGCACCAACTTTACCTTTATTTCTGGCAATAATAAAAAGTTTTCCGTTATTATTTTGTTTTATAAAAAGTTCCAGAATGTCATACATAATATGCGATCCCAAAACTCCCGTAGCTCCAGTAAGTATTATTTTCATTAGTTTATTTTTCAAAACACAAAGATAGTTTTAAAAAAAGTAATGTAGAAGCTTATTGCAGCGCAAATATTAGACACGAATTTCACAAATTAAAATCGATTATAATTGCACGAATTCTTAAAACCTGCTATAAAACTGAGTTTAATTTATATTACCTTTAAATCTGAAACAACGATTCTGAAACCATCTGGATCAAGAAACATTTTCCCATTTTGATTCCAAAATGGATTTTTTGAAGGAAGAATAGAAATGTTATTATCAATAAGTCTATTAAAAAAAACATCAAATTCTAAAATCGTTGCAGGATAAAGTACAATAATATCGTCTTCATCAAAAGTATGATTTACTTTTTCTTTAGATTGTGTGAACTCAAAATGCCAATCTAATCCTGATTTTCCAATAAAAATACCATCGTAATTATTATGATTCTGAAAGCCTCCAAGGCGTTCAAAGCCTAGAATATTAATATAAAAAGCTTCAATTTTATCTAAATCATTCGTATGTCTCGCTACCCTTAATTTCATTTTTATTGAATTAATTTTCTGCCAATTTCTCAAGCGTATATTCAATCAATTCATCAACAGCTTTGTATGGATCACTGCTAAAAGTTCCATTTGAACGATTGGCAATAATTGCATTCAGCGACAAAGCATGATGCCCCAAGAGAGCGGAAAGTCCATAAATCGCAGAAGTCTCCATTTCGAGATTGGTAATTCTGGTTCCTTCAAAAAGGAAATTGTCCATTTTGGAATTTAAGGTTGAATCCTGAATATTCAAACGCAAAACACGTCCTTGTGGTCCATAAAAACCACCTGCAGTAGCTGTGATTCCTTTATGCATTCTATCGCTTTCTATTCTTTTTTCCAAAGTTGAAGAACAAGGAATAACAACAGGTCTCCCTTTTCTCAAATCCCAATTGGTGTGTTGAATAAAAGCTTCTTCCATATTAGCATTAGAAACAGCATCGACCAAATAGGAGCGAAGCATATTATCAAGTCCCAAACCAAATTGTGCCATCACAAAGCTATCCACGGGAATATCAGCGTGTAAAGAACCAGAAGTTCCAATTCGGATAATATTTAAAGATGTTAGCTTTTCTTTTGGTTTTCTGGTTTCCAAATCGATATTGACAAGCGCATCCAGTTCATTGATAACAATATCAATATTATCTGGGCCAATTCCGGTAGACATGACTGTTAAGCGTTTGCCTTTGTAGATTCCAGTTTGGGTTTTGAATTCTCTTTTTTGGGTAGAAAATTCAATAGAATCAAAATGTTTGGTGATTTTTGCCACTCGATCTTGGTCACCCACAAAAATAATGTCATGGGCAATGTGTTCGGGTTTCAAATTAAGGTGATACACACTCCCGTCAGGATTGAGTATTAATTCGGATTGTTGAATAGCCATTGTTAATCCCCCTAACCCCCAAAGGGGGAACTCCTATTAGGGGTAAATAGGTTTAATTTATTTTTTAGTTTATCAAGCTGAATATTCCCCCTTCGGGGGTTAGGGGGATTATCCCCCAACACGTTTTACTTTAAAACCTTTTTCTTTTAAAATAGTCATTATTTTATCACGATAATCCCCTTGGATAATAATAGAATCATCTTTAAAAGTACCTCCAACACTCAATTTGGTTTTGATTTCTTTGGCTAAGATTTTAAAATCTTCGTCGGTTCCTTCGTAACCTTCAATGATAGTGGTCGCTTTTCCTTTTCTTTTTTCGAATTTGCAGATCATAGGTTCTTTTTGAACATACAATTCATGCGCTTCTTTTTCAATTGCCTCCTCGGGAGCCATTTCGTGGTCTGGAAAAAGATTTTTTAATTGGTCTTGTAAATCCATATTTTTTAAATTATAAAAAAAACCAAATTCCAAAAGTGTATTATTGGAATTTGGAATTTCTGTTTTGGGATTTATTTTTTACTTCTTGATTAAACCTAAGTCAACTAATCGTTCATATAAATAGTCTCCCGCAGTAATATCCTCGAATTTTTTAGGATTTTCTGCGTCAATGCAGTTCTCTAAACAATCCAATTTCATATCGCTCACCGGATGCATAAAAAACGGAATAGAATAACGCGATGTTCCCCATAATTCTCTAGGCGGATTAACCACTTGATGAATTGTAGATTTTAGTTTGTTATTGGTATGACGCGATAACATATCACCCACATTAATTACTAATTCATCTGGTTCTGCAACAGCCTCAATCCAATCTCCATTATGATTTTGAACTTGTAATCCTTTACCTTGAGCTCCCATCAACAAAGTAATCAAGTTGATGTCACCATGAGCTGCTGCCCTAATAGCATTCTCTGGTTCAGATGTAATAGGAGGGTAGTGAATTGGTCTTAGGATTGAATTCCCGTCTTTGGCGTATTCATCAAAATAGAATTCATCCAATCCAAGATGCAATGCCAAAGCTCTCAATACATAAACACCTGTTTTTTCAAGCATTTGGTAAGCTTCTTTACCTACAACATTAAAACGTGGTAATTCTTTTACCTCAACATTGTCTGGATATTCCGAAGCATATTTGGAATCTTTGTCCACATACTGTCCAAAATGCCAAAACTCTTTCAAATCCCCTTCTTTACGGCCTTTGGCATGTTCTTTTCCAAAAGAAACATAACCTCTTTGTCCGCCAATTCCAGGAATTTCATAGCTGTGTTTTGTTTCTAATGGCAACGAAAAGAAATTTCTAATTTCGCCATACAATTCATCAACTAATTGATCGTTTAAAAAATGCCCTTTAAGCGCTACGAAGCCAATATCTTCGAATGCACTTCCGATTTCATTTACAAATTTTTGTTTACGTTTCGGGTCGTCCGAAAGGAAATCACGCAAGTCAACACTAGGAATGTTTTGCATATTATGTCTGTATTTAATACTTTAGAAGTTTTTAAAACTTCGTAAGCACAAAGATAAAAAATAAAATAGATAAGTAATTTTAAAAATTATTGACATTTCAAAATAATATAACAATTTTTAATTAAACTGTTATATTTATTTATCTTTGAGATATAGCAACAAATACTACCAAAATGAATTTTGATAAAAAAAACCTAACTAACGATACTTTATTAGATCTATATAAAAGAATTCTGAAACCCAGATTGGTAGAAGAAAAAATGTTAATCCTTATCAGACAAGGAAAAGTCTCCAAATGGTTCTCAGGAATAGGGCAAGAAGCCATTTCAGTTGGTATAACCGCTGTTTTGGACACTGATGAATACATTCTACCCATGCACCGTAACCTAGGCGTATTTACAGGAAGAGATATTCCATTGCATCGATTATTTTCTCAATGGCAAGGCAAAGCCAATGGTTTTACAAAAGGGAGAGACCGAAGTTTCCATTTTGGAACACAACTTTATAAAATTATTGGAATGATTTCGCATCTGGGACCTCAACTAGGCGTTGCCGATGGAATAGCATTAGCCAATAAACTACAGAAAAACGGAAAAGTAACGGCTGTTTTTACAGGTGAAGGAGCAACAAGTGAAGGTGATTTTCATGAAGCCTTAAATATTGCTGCAGTTTGGGATTTACCAGTTCTATTTATAATTGAAAATAATGGATACGGATTATCTACTCCAACCAACGAACAATACCGTTGCGAAAACCTTGCCGACAAAGGAACTGGATACGGAATCGAAAGTCATATCGTTGACGGAAATAACATATTGGAAGTTTTTAATTTGTTGACCAAATTAAAAACATCGATGATTGCCAATCCACGACCAATTTTACTGGAATTCAAAACGTTCAGAATGCGAGGTCATGAAGAAGCAAGTGGCACTAAATATGTTCCCCAGGAATTAATGGATTTATGGGCCGCAAAAGACCCTGTAGACAATTACAGAAGCTTTTTATACCAAAACGGTATTCTTACCCAAGAACATGACGAAGAAATCAAAAAAGAAATCAAAAAAGATATTGATGAAAGTTGGGCTATGGCCAATGCCGAACCTGAAATAGTACCTACTTACGAAGGAGAACTAAATGATGTTTACCAACACTATGTTCATGAAGAGTTCAATCCGAATGATGAAACAGAAAATATCCGTTTTATAGATGCTATTTCCAGCAGTTTACGTCAATCAATGGAACGACATGAAAAATCGGTTATCATGGGGCAGGATATTGCTGAATATGGTGGTGCTTTCAAAATAACGGATGGTTTTGTGGCGCAATTTGGCAAAGAACGTGTTCGAAATACTCCCATTTGCGAAAGCGCCGTAGTTTCAACAGCAATGGGGTTGTCCATTAATGGATATAAAGCGATTGTCGAAATGCAATTTGCTGATTTTGTATCCACTGGATTTAACCCGATAGTGAATTTATTAGCTAAATCACATTACCGCTGGTTGGAAAAGGCCGATGTAGTAGTTCGAATGCCTTGTGGAGGTGGAACTCAGGCGGGACCTTTTCATTCCCAAACCAATGAAGCCTGGTTTACCAAAACTCCAGGTTTAAAAGTGGTTTATCCAGCCTTTCCTTACGACGTCAAAGGTTTGCTGAATGCTTCAATCAATGATCCAAATCCAGTTCTCTTCTTTGAACACAAACAATTATACAGAAGTTTGTCGCAAGACGTCCCTACAGATTATTACACCATTCCGTTGGGAAAAGCCGCTTTACTAAAAGAAGGAAATGATGTTACTATCATCACTTTTGGGGCTGCAGTACACTGGGCTTTGGAAACTTTGGACAAAAACCCTGAAATAAATGCAGATGTATTGGATTTAAGAACACTTCAACCTTTGGATACCGAAGCGATTTATACCTCGGTTAAAAAGACCGGAAAAGTGATTATTTATCAAGAAGATTCTATGTTTGGTGGTGTTGCCAGCGATATTTCGGCTTTGATTATGGAAAATTGTTTCGAATACTTGGATGCTCCTGTAAAACGTGTGGCAAGTTTGGATTCGCCAATTCCTTTTACAAAAGCGCTAGAAGACCAGTATTTGCCGAAAGACCGGTTTGAAACCGAATTGAAAATACTTTTGGAGTATTAATTTAAAACAATAAAAAGCATTAGGGCGAGACCCCATTATGGTAAGGGGGCTACTTTTCATATCGCTCATCTGCCCCCTTACCATAATGCGGTCGGGCTATCCGCGCTACTTTGGTAGCCAGCTTCTATCCCTCTCGCAATTCCGTTTTCATAACAAAATTTATTGGAATTTAATCTTTGTCAAAGTTCAAAACTTTGACAAAGATTCATAAAAAAAAGAGGTTGTCTATTAAATTTAGACACCTCTTTTCAATTGAAATAAACAGGTAAAACATCAACTCGCAAAGAGTAGAATAAGCAATTGTGCTACCAATATCCTACTGATCGTTACTAACGGATAAACAGTAGCATATGATTGATTAGGAATGTCCGAATCTAAATATTTAGTACTAAAAGCCAAAGCTGCAGGATCGGTATAAGATCCACTCATAATACCCACCATTTGATAGAAATTAAGTTTAAACACAAAACGGCTAATCAATACCAATACCGTAAGTGGTACAAAAGTGATATAACAGCCATAATAAATCCACATCCATCCGTTATTTGCAACAAAATTGTCGTAAAAACCATGACCTGCCTTAATCCCCACCGCAGCAAAGAACAAACAAATTCCAAAATCTTTCATGAAATGAATCGCACCGTTATTGATATAAGAATGAATTACTCCAACACCACCGTATCTACTGATGAATAAAGCAGCCAAAAGAGGTCCGGCAGCCAAACCTAGTTTTAGTGGTACTGGCAATGTAGGTATCATAATTGGAATTGATCCTATAATTACTCCAAAAATCAACCCACCGAAAAGCGATAGAAAATCCGGCTCCAAAAGTATTTTCTTTGAATTACCTATAATTTTCTCGGCTTCAAGAATAGCTTCTTTATCACCAACCACCATTAAGGTATCGCCATAATAAAGCTCCAAAGAAGGCTGTGCCAAAATTTCTAATCCAGAACGAATTACACGGGTAACCTTCAAACCAAACTGATTGTACAAATCCAATTGTGCCAATGTTTTGTGGGTAGCCGTTTTTTTGGTTACACTAAGTATTTTTGTTGTAACATCATCTTCAGATTCAATGAATAAATCAGTTGAAACTTTCCCAACAGTATCAATAAATTTATTAATATCCTTTTGTTTTGCAACAACCATCAAAACATCTTTCTCTTGAATGATTGATTCCAAAGAAGGAGAGTACACGACTTTAGTTCCGCTTTGCTTTTGTCGTGAAATAATTACATCATCAATATTAAATTCTTTGAACACTTGACGGAATGTTTTTCCAACAACTCCTTGTTTTGTAACCCTGCATTTTTGGCGAATAATTTTATTATCAGAGTCTTTATTTTTTTCTTTAAGTAACCCCACTTCTTTTTCTAAATTAATTTTCAAAAAGTTTTTTGACAAAATAATGATAAGAATAATACCGAAAACTCCAATGGGATAGGTAATTGCATAGGCAATTGCAGGATCTGAAAAATGGTCTGCAGGAAGATTCAATTGTTTTTGTATTTCAATCAAAGTTGATTTTGCTGCTCCCAATCCTGGTGTATTAGTAACCGAACCCGACATTAATCCAACAGCATTTTCAATTTTAACATTAGCAAACAAATGAATTAAATAGGCAATAATGCCCCCAAAAAAAACAGTTCCAACTCCTAATGCATTAAAAACCAGCCCTTCCTTTTTAAAGGAAGAGAAAAAAGAAGGTCCAACCTGAATACCAATACCGTAAACAAATAGAATTAAACCAAATTCCCTAACAAACTGGATTAACTCAGCTTCCATACTGAAACCCAAATGACCTAAAAAAAGACCGACAAACATTACTGCAGAAACTCCTAAAGAAACATTGCCTATCTTAATCTTTCCTACGAAAAAACCTAAGCTTACAGCCATAAACAATACAATTAAAGACTGTGTCATTTCTGGTGTTTCAGTAGGAGTAAACAATATTTTTAACCAATCAAACATAATATTATATTTTAGTTGTGAATAATGATGTAAATAAATTAATAATTTTGAGTTTTAAATATGACAAAAATCAGTTTTAAACAAATTTACCTCTTAAATTTAGTTTATTTTCAAATTTAATAAATAACATCTAACTACTTGTAAAACAACGCAAAAAACGAAAACGATTGCGTATATTTTTTTGCCAAACATGATAAAAATCAGTTTTTTTATTTATTTGCTAAAGTACCTTTGAGAAAGAAAATAACACATCAAATTACATAAATTTAAAACCATGAAAAACATCAAAATTATTCAGGAATTGCACAATTTAGGAATCACAGGTTACCATGAAGTTGTATATAACCCTTCCTACGAAGAATTATTCAAAGCTGAAATTTCTAATAAAAGAAAAGGATATGAAAAAGGAGCTTTAACTGATACTGGTGCTGTTGCAGTAAAAACAGGAGTTTTTACAGGACGTTCTCCTAAAGACAGATACATCGTTAAAGACTCAGTTTCAAAAGACACCATCTATTGGGATGACAAAGTAAATTTTCCAACAACACAAGGAATTTACGATGAGTTGAAAGGACTAGTTCTAAAACAACTTTCTACCTCTCCAAAATTATACGTAGTTGATGCATTTTGCGGGACAAATCCAGATACAAGATTGAAAGTTCGTTTCGTAATGGAAGTTGCTTGGCAAGCCCATTTTGTTACCAATATGTTTATCAGACCTTCGAATTATGAGTTGGAAAACTTTGGACAGCCTGATTTCATTGTAATGAACGGTTCAAAAACTGTAAACCCAAATTGGAGAGAACAAGGATTAAACTCTGAAAATTTCGTAGTATTTAACCTTACTGAAAAAATACAAATTATTGGAGGAACTTGGTACGGAGGTGAAATGAAAAAAGGTATGTTCTCTATGATGAACTACTATTTACCACTAAAAGGAATGGCTTCTATGCACTGTTCTGCTAATGTTGGTGAAAAAGGAGATGTTGCTGTATTCTTCGGACTTTCAGGAACAGGAAAAACCACACTTTCTGCAGACCCAAAAAGATACTTAATTGGTGATGATGAGCACGGATGGGATAACAATGGAGTATTTAACTATGAAGGAGGTTGTTATGCCAAAGTAATTGATTTATCAGAAGAAAACGAACCAGACATCTGGAGAGCTATCAAAAGAGATGCATTATTAGAAAATGTGATAGTTGATGAGTACGGAGAAATTGATTACTACGATCACTCAATCACTGAAAACTCTAGAGTTTCTTACCCAATTTACCATATTAACAAAATTGTATTACCGTCTAAAGCTGGACACGCAAGCAAAATCATTTATCTTTCTGCTGATGCATTTGGAGTATTGCCTCCAGTATCTATCTTAGATGAAGATCAAGCCCAATACCACTTCTTATGCGGATATACATCTAAATTAGCAGGAACTGAAAGAGGAATTACTTCTCCAGAACCTTCTTTCTCTCCAGCATTTGGTGAAGCATTCTTAACATTACACCCAACAATGTATTCTAAAACATTAATTGGAAAAATGAAAGAACACGGAGCAAAAGCATACTTGGTAAACACAGGTTGGAACGGAACAGGAAAAAGAATTTCTCTTAAAAACACAAGAGCCATCATTGATGCCATCATCAGCGGTGAAATCGATTCTGTTGATACAAAAACAATTCCATTCTTGAATTTGACAATTCCAACAGCATTAACTAACGTTAGTGAAGGAATTCTTGATCCAAGAGATACTTATAAAGATGGAGCGGAATGGGAAAGTAAAGCAAAAGATTTATCAGAGCGTTACATTAAAAATTTCGAACAATATACAGATACTGAAGAAGGAAAACGTTTAGTCGCTGCTGGACCTTCATTGGAAGCTGTATTAAATTAGTAAGTTACTAATAATTATTTAGGGTTGGTTAAACACCTATTGATAATGCGTAAAAAACAGTATTGATAGGTGTTTATATTTTAAATTAAAAATATCACTCAAGATAAATTCGTTTTTAATAATTCAATAAAGCCGTTTGAATCAAGTTTTATTTAATTTAACAAATAATTATTGAAACGTTAAAATAAAAATTGGATTGTAATTGATTTATCCTCTATATTTGCAAAAGAAACAAAGAGTTATCTAATTTTATAAAGTTATGTTATCAATTCAATTACATCATCATCATTCTCATAATTGCTCTCAAGCGATGTGTTAATGGTATGCGTGTAAATCACAATAATCTAAACCCGTTTGAGTACATCAAACGGGTTTTTTATTACCTATTCTTTGTACTCAAGCATTAATTTAAACTACAAACTAAAAAACTAAAAATGAGTACACTTAAAATTGCAATTCAAAAATCAGGACGTTTAAACGAGGAAAGCATCCAAATCCTAAAAGACGCGGGAATCTCAATTGATAATGGGATAGATCAATTAAAAGCAGAAGCTTCAAACTTTCCTTTGGAGGTTTTGTATTTACGAAATTCAGATATTCCCCAATACCTGATTGATGGAGTAGTTGATATAGCTATTGTTGGAGATAATTTATTGGTTGAAAAAGGAAAAAAAATTGAAGTAATTCAAAAATTAGGTTTTTCAAAATGTAAAGTTTCTGTAGCAGTCCCTAAAACATTTAATTATAAATCAGTAAAAGATTTAGAAGGTATGCGTATTGCAACTTCTTATCCAAACACGGTAATAGATTTTTTTAATTCTAAAGGAGTAACTGTTGACATTCACCAAATATCCGGTTCCGTAGAAATTGCGCCAAATATAGGATTGGCAGATGCAATTGTAGATATTGTATCCAGCGGAAGCACTTTATTCAAAAATAATTTAAAAGAAGTTGAGGTTATTTTCAAAAGTGAAGCGGTATTGGCCGTTTCCCCAAAAGTAAGCCCTGAATCTCAAAAAATAATTGATACGTTAAAATTCAGAATCGAATCGGTATTAAGAGCCAGAAAATCGAAATACATTTTGATGAATATTCCAAATGACAAAATTGATGCAGTTGGAAAAATCCTTCCCGTATTGCGAAGTCTAACCGTTTTACCGTTGGCACAAGAAGGTTGGAGTAGTGTACACTCGGTAATTGATAAAGATACTTTCTGGGAAGTGATTGATAAACTGAAAGAGGTTGGTGCCGAAGGAATTTTAGTTTGTCCAATTGAGAAAATGGTACTTTAATCCGTTAATCACCTAAAGAAATCTAAACTTAGAAGCTCAGCATCTTAGAAACTTAGTAGCTAAAAAAATGAATAAAATATACAATCCAAAACCAGAAACTTGGTCAGCCATTTTAGAAAGACCAACTAAAACAGTTGATGATATCGAAGCAACTGTAAAAGGAATTTTCAAGGAAGTACAGTCAAAAGGTGATTTTGCTGTTGCAAAATATACTTCTCTTTTTGATGGAGTTTCCGTTCCTGAATTGGAAGTTTCCCAAACCGAAATAGCAACTGCAATAGCAACTATTTCTAAAGAACTAAAAGAAGCCATACAATTGGCAAAATCAAATATCGAAAAATTTCACGCTGCACAAAAAACAAATCGTGTAGTAGTGGAAACCATCGAAGGTGTGAATTGCTGGCAAGAAAAAAGACCAATCCAAAAAATTGGCTTATACATTCCAGGCGGAACGGCTCCTTTATTTTCAACTGTATTAATGTTGGCAGTACCAGCCAATCTTGCAGGTTGCAGCGAAATCGTATTATGTTCTCCTCCAGATAAAAATGGAAATATCAATCCAGCCATTTTGTATGCTGCGTATTTATGTGGTGTAACCAAAATTCTGAAAGTAGGAGGAATCCAAGCTATTGCAGGAATGACTTTTGGAACGGTTACTATTCCAAAAGTGTATAAAATATTTGGTCCCGGAAACCAATTTGTAACTGTTGCCAAACAATTAGCTACCCAGTTTGGAGTTGCTATCGATATGCCTGCAGGTCCATCAGAACTGTTGATTGTCGCTGATGATACCGCAGTCCCAGCTTTTGTTGCTTCCGATTTATTATCCCAAGCAGAACACGGTACAGACAGTCAGGTAATTTTGGTTTCTACTTCAAAAGACTTGATTGATGCCGTAGAACTTGAAATTTACTCACAAATGGAAGTATTGCCAAGAAAAACCATTGCAGAGAAAGCCATTGCCAATTCAAAGTTGATTTATGTCGAAAATGACACTATCGCTTTAGAATTAATCAACGAATACGGGCCGGAACATTTTATTATTTGCACGAAAGACGAGTCTTTCTACGTAGATAATATTGCCAATGCAGGCTCTGTTTTCATTGGAAATTACACTCCGGAAAGCGCGGGAGATTATGCTTCGGGAACCAATCATACCTTGCCTACGAACGGTTACGCAAAAAATTATAGCGGAGTGAACCTTGACAGTTTCACCAAATCGATGACTTTTCAAAAAATTTCTGAAAAAGGAATACAAAACATAGGCTCGGCTATTGAAATTATGGCTGAAGCTGAGGGATTACAAGCCCACAAAAATGCAGTTACATTACGATTAAAAGCCCTTAAAAATGACAAATAGTTTTAATTTAGATAGTTTAGTTCGTGACAATGTCAAGGTTTTAAAGCCTTATTCGTCCGCGAGAGATGAATTTGAAGATTTTGACACGGCTGATATGGTTTTTTTGGATGCCAATGAAAATCCGTTCAATAGTGGGGTAAATCGTTATCCTGACCCGCAACAAGCTTCAGTAAAAAGCATATTAGCAAAACAAAACAACGTGAATCCAAACCAAATGCTGTTAGGAAATGGTAGTGATGAGGTACTGGATTTGATTTTTAGGGCTTTTTGTGAGCCAAAAATCGATAATGTAATTACTTTGCCTCCCACATACGGAATGTACGGCGTTTTGGCTAATATCAATGCGGTAGAAAATAGAGAAGTATTGCTTTCAACCAATTTTCAGCCTCAAATTGAAAAAATATTTAGGGCAATTGATGATAACACGAAAATGATCTTTTTGTGTTCACCGAATAACCCAACAGGAAATTCCTTTTCAGAAGAAAGCGTAATGACTTTATTGGAGCATTTTAGTGGTTTGATCGTAATTGATGAAGCGTATATTGATTTTTCCGAAAAAGAAAGTTGGTTAAAAAAAATTGATCAATACCCTAATTTGATTATCACACAAACTCTTTCAAAAGCATACGGCTTGGCAGGAATCCGATTGGGAATTTGTTATGCCTCCGCAGAAATAATCGCGGTTTTAAACAAGATAAAACCACCTTATAATGTCAATGAATTAACTCAAAGAAGAGCTTTAGAAAGATTGGATAACACCAATGCTATACAATCTGAAATCGCAGCTATTATAAGCGAAAGATCAGCATTACTTAAAGTTTTACTTGACATAAAATACGTTGAAAAAATCTATCCTACTGAGGCTAATTTTATCTTAATAAAAGTAGATGATGCTAATAAAAGATACGATGATTTAATTGCCAAAGGAATCGTAATCCGTAATAGAACAACTCAGCCATTATGTGATAATTGTTTGCGTTTGACTATTGGAACAGAAGAAGAAAATAAAAAATTAATTGAGGCATTAATAGCTTAGAAAATGAAAAAAGTACTTTTTATAGATCGCGACGGAACAATCGTTTTAGAACCAGAAGGATATCAATTAGACAGTTTAGAAAAATTGGAATTTTACCCAAAAGCGTTTCAATATTTGGCGAAAATTGCTAAAGAAATGGATTATGAATTGGTTATGGTTACCAATCAGGATGGATTGGGAACCGACAGTTTTCCAGAAGACACCTTTTGGCCAACACAAAACTTTATCTTGAGAGCTTTTGAAAACGAAGGTGTTCTTTTTGATGATATTTTTGTGGACCGTTCTTTTCCAGAAGACAATGCGCCAACCCGCAAGCCAAGAACTGGAATGTTAACTAAATACATTGATAACCCCGAATATGATTTAGCTAACTCATTTGTTTTAGGTGATCGAATTACCGATGTTGAATTAGCCAAGAACTTAGGAGCAAAAGCTATTTTCATGAAATCAGAAGATGATTTAGGTGTGGCTGAAATTTCAAGTAAAAAAGAAGAACTGGACGAAGTAATCGTATTGCAATCAACCGACTGGAAAGCTATTTATGAGTTTTTAAAACTAGAAGCGCGTTCGGCATCGATTACAAGAAAAACCAACGAAACCGATATTTATATCAACCTGAACTTAGATGGAACAGGAAAAAGTAAAATCGAAACCGGAATTGCTTTTTTTGACCATATGCTTGACCAAATTGCACGCCACGGCCAAATGGACTTGGAAATTTTGGTAAAAGGCGATTTAGAAGTTGATGAACACCACACGATTGAAGATACCGCTATTGCGCTTGGAGAAGTTTTTGCCAAAGCATTGGGTAATAAGTTAGGTATTGAGCGTTATGGTTTTTGTTTACCAATGGACGACTGCTTATCACAGGTAGCAATTGATTTTGGAGGCAGAAACTGGTTGGTTTGGGAAACCGAATTCAAACGTGAAATGGTAGGTAAAATGCCAACGGAGATGTTTTATCATTTCTTTAAATCATTTTCTGATGGAGCAAAAGCCAATATCAACATCAAAGCGGAAGGAACAAACGAACATCACAAAATCGAAGCCATCTTCAAAGCTTTTGCGAAAGCGATAAAAGTAGCCGTAAAACGTGATACCGAAAAGATGATTTTGCCGAGTACGAAAGGGATGTTGTAAAATCCCCCTAACCCCCGAAGGGGGAATTACAAAGTTTGAAATTAAAAATATGGAAAAAGATAAAACACAATCGGCATCAGCTCCCCCTTCGGGGGCTGGGGGGATAGTAATCATAAATTACGGAGCAGGAAACATTCAAAGCATTATGTTTGCCATCGAAAGGTTGGGATTCAAAGCGGTTTTGAGTAACGATCCAGAAGAAATAAAAGCAGCAGATAAAGTGATTTTTCCTGGAGTGGGAGAGGCGAGCTACGCAATGAAAATGTTAAAGCAAAGTGGTCTTGATTCTTTAATTCCAACATTGAAACAACCCGTATTCGGAATTTGTTTGGGGATGCAACTGATGTGCAATTCTTCTGAGGAAGGAAATACCGAAGGATTGGGGATTTTTGATGTAGATGTTATCAAATTTTCTCCAAAAGTAAAAGTGCCACAAATGGGTTGGAACAACATTTACAACCTAAAATCAGATTTGTTCAAAGGGATTGCCGAAAACGAATATATGTATTTAGTTCACAGCTTTTATGCGCCTATCTGTAAAGAAACCATTGCCACAACAGATTATGAACTAGAATATTCCTCAGCATTGGAAAATGATAATTTCTATGGAACTCAATTTCACCCTGAAAAAAGCGGTGATGTCGGAGAGAAGATTCTTGGGAATTTCTTGAAATTATAAAATTCAATGGCAATAGCAAAAATCAATTTCAATAGCAATTCTGAAATCAAAAATCGTTAATCATAAATCATAAATCATAAATCTCAATGAGAATAATACCCGCAATAGATATCATAGAAGGGAAATGTGTTCGCTTGTCCAAAGGCGATTATAATACCAAAATCATATACAATGAAAATCCGCTTGAAGTAGCAAAATCATTCGAAGCCCACGGAATTGAATATCTACACTTGGTTGATTTGGATGGAGCAAAATCAAGTAAAATTGTCAATTATAAAATATTGGAACAAATTGCCACACAAACCAAATTGAAAATAGATTTTGGTGGTGGTTTGAAAGCAGATTCCGATTTGAAAATAGCTTTCGAATCAGGTGCGAACCAAATAACAGGAGGAAGTATCGCTGTAAAAAACAGAGCTATTTTCGAAAAATGGATTTCAGAATACGGTTCGAATAAAATTATTTTAGGAGCAGATGCTAATAATGAAAAAGTAGCAGTTTCTGGATGGTTAGAAGATTCAGATGAAGATTTAGTTCCTTTTATCCAAGACTATCAAAACAAAGGAATTGAATACGTAATTTGCACTGATATTGCCAAAGACGGAATGCTGGAGGGACCAAGTTTTGATTTATATGCCAAAATTTTAAAAGAAGTAAATGGTATCAAATTAATCGCATCAGGAGGAATTTCTACTTTTGATGAATTACCTAAATTAGCCGAATTGGGTTGTGAAGGAACTATTATCGGTAAAGCGATTTATGAAGGCAGAATTTCGTTAAAACAATTGGAAAATTATATAATTGGTTTATAGTTTATTGCTAATGGTTTGTAGTCGTAAAACACGAGCCATAAACAACAAACAACCAACAATAAACAAAAACGATGTTAACAAAAAGAATAATACCCTGTCTCGATATTAAAAACGGAAGAACTGTAAAAGGTGTTAATTTCGTAGATTTGCGTGATGCTGGCGATCCTGTGGAATTGGCTAAAATCTATTCGGATGAAGGAGCTGATGAATTGGTTTTTCTTGATATTTCGGCAACCGAAGAAAGAAGAAGAACCTTGGTGGATTTGGTTCGGAAAGTTGCGGCTACGATTAATATTCCGTTTACGGTAGGCGGTGGAATATCGGCTGTGGAAGACGTTGAAGTTTTACTGCAAAATGGAGCAGATAAAGTCTCTATCAATTCCTCAGCAGTTAAAAATCCGCAGTTAATTAATGATTTGGCACAAAAATTTGGAAGCCAATGCGTCGTAGTAGCGATTGATGCCAAGCAAATTGATGGCGAATGGATTGTGCATTTAGTTGGTGGAAAAGTACCGACAGAAATCAAATTATTCGATTGGGCACAAGAAGTAGAACAAAGAGGGGCAGGAGAAATCCTTTTTACTTCAATGAATCACGACGGAACCAAAAACGGATTTGCCAATGAAGCTTTGGCTAAATTATCTGATTTAGTAAATATTCCAATAATCGCTTCAGGTGGCGCGGGCAATATGCAGCATTTTGTGGATACTTTTATTGATGGAAAAGCAGATGCGGCCTTAGCGGCAAGCGTATTTCACTTTAAAGAAATCGAAATTAAGGAATTAAAAAAAGAATTAAAAAACAACAATATTGAAGTTAGAATTTAGAGGTTGGAGATAAGAAGTTTAAAATTAAGCTTCCCTTTACTACTTCTAATTTCTAACCTCTAAACTCAAACTTTAGATAATGGAAATAGATTTTTCAAGATTGGCACACGGATTAATTCCTGCAATCATTCAAGATAGCGAAACTAAAAATGTTTTGATGTTAGGCTATATGAACAAAGAAGCTTATCAAAAAACAGTTGAAACAGGAAAAGTAACTTTTTTTAGCCGTTCGAAGCAAAGGCTTTGGACAAAAGGAGAAGAAAGCGGTAACTTTTTAAATTTGGTTGACATCAAGAATGATTGTGATGAAGATTCACTTTTGATACAAGCAAAACCTGTTGGATCGACTTGTCATACTGGAGCTGATACTTGCTGGCAAGAACCAAACAGTCAAGAATATGGTTTTATTTCAAATCTTGAAAGCACAATCAAAACTAGAAGAGAAAATGCCGATTCAGAAAAAAGTTATGTGGCTTCATTATTCAAATTGGGAATCAACAAAATTGCCCAAAAAGTAGGTGAAGAAGCAGTAGAAGTTGTAATTGAGGCTAAAGACGACAACGACGATTTGTTTTTGAGTGAAAGTGCCGACTTGCTTTTTCATTATTTGATTCTGCTGCAAGCCAAAGGGTTTCAATTGAATGATGTAATTGATGTTTTAAAAAGCCGTCAGAAGTAAAAAAAATCGGTTATAATTCTCTATCAAAGAACTTAAAAATTAGATTTAAAATTTTAAAGCAATTGTAATATTTCTAGTGACCCAATAGTAAATTAATTACTATTGGGTCTTTTTTTGATAAAAAAAACTCAAAAAAAGTGTGTAGTTTTGGAGAAAAATTACCAAACATGAAAAAATATTTAAATCTGTTATTGATTTCATTTTTAATCTCCAATGGAATTAAAGCTCAAGGACTTCTTGGAAAACCAGAAGTTAATTTTACTCGACAAGATTCTTTAAGAGGTAGTATCACCAAAGAAAGAGTTTGGTGGGATCTAAAACATTATTTTTTAGATATAAAAGTAAATCCTGCAGACAGCACAATTACAGGATCTAACGCTATCCAATATAAAGTTTTACAGCCTTATAATGTAATGCAAATTGACTTGCAAAATCCAATGGAAATTACCAAAGTTACTCAAGACGGGGTAACTTTAAAATACAAAAGAGAAGGTAATGCTTTTTTCATAACATTAGCTTCTGCGCAAAATGTAGGCGCTACAAAAGAAATAAAAGTATTTTATCACGGTAAACCTAAAGTAGCCGTTAGACCACCGTGGGATGGAGGAATTACCTGGAAAAAAGACAAAAATAAAAATTCGTTTATTGCTTCTTCCTGTCAGGGATTGGGAGCGAGTGTTTGGTGGCCAAACAAAGACCATATGTATGATGAAGCGGAAGGAATAAAAATTAGCGTAAATGTTCCCGGGAAATTGACGGATGTTTCCAATGGTCGACTGCAAAATGTAAAAACACTAAAAGACGGTACCAAAACGTATACTTGGGTTGTAAAAAATCCGATCAATAATTATGGCGTGAATATCAATATTGGTGATTACGTGACTTTTTCGGAAAAACACAAAGGAGAAAAAGGTGATTTAGATTGTACTTACTATGTTTTGAAAGATAATTTGGCTAAAGCCAAAGAACAATTCAAACAGGTGCCACTAATGTTGAAAGCTTTTGAACATTGGTTCGGTCCTTATCCATTCTACGAAGACAGTTATAAACTGGTGGAAACTGCCTATTTAGGAATGGAGCACCAAAGTTGCGTAACTTATGGAAATGGATATCAAAATGGTTATTTAGGACGTGATTTGAGTGGAACAGGTTGGGGATTAAAATTCGATTTTATTATCATCCATGAATCAGGGCATGAATGGTTTGCAAATAACATTACCTACAAAGACATTGCTGATATGTGGATTCACGAGAGTTTTACCAATTATTCCGAAAGTCTTTTTGTAGAGTATTACTACGGAAAAGAAGCAGGAAATGAATATGTTAGAGGAACAAGAAGCGGTATTAATAATGACAAACCTATTATAGGAAATTACGATGTAAACCACGAAGGATCTGGGGATATGTATCCAAAAGGAGGCAACATGCTACACACTTTACGTCAAATTGTAAATAACGATGAAAAATGGAGAAGTATCTTGAGAGGTTTAAATAGTACTTTTTACCATCAAACGGTAACTACCAAACAAATTGAAGATTATTTGAGCCAACAGGTTGGTATGGATTTGAATCCTTTCTTTAATCAATATTTGAGAGACATTAGAATTCCAACATTAGAATATACTTTTCAAGACAACACTTTAAAATACCGTTGGACAAATATTGTTGATGGTTTTGATATGCCTGTAAAGGTTGCTCTAAACGGAACAGAAGTTACTTTGACTCCAAAAGCAGACTGGAGTGAACTTACAAATTCCTCTAAAATTGAAAAAGTAGAAGTAAATAAGGATTTCTATGTTTTTTCTAAGAATGCAAATTAAATAATGTTATTTTTTTAATACAAAAAGACCAGCAATTGCTGGTCTTTTTGTATTAAAAAACTTTTGTCTTACTACTAAATTTAATTGAGAAATAGCAAAAATAAGTTTAAATTAAATTTTTAGATACATAGTCCCAACTTGTTTTAATAGAATCAGTTGGATTTGGAGAATAATTAGTTTCTTGTTCTACAAAAAAGTGTTGCATACCCGAAAGTTTAGCTTCAGCAAAAATTGCTTTAAAGTTAATGCTTCCTTCACCAATTTCTGTATTCCATTCCACTTTAGATTTATCCATATCTTTTACATGCCACATCGTAAATCGACCAGGATTAGCCTTAAACAATTTCAAAGGATCATTTCCTGAACGAACTGCCCAATATAAGTCCAATTCAAAATCAACTAATTTTTTATCTGTTTCTTTTAATAACACATCATATCCACATTGATCACCATATTTCACAAACTCAAAATCATGGTTGTGGTAAGCTAATTTCAATCCAGATTGTTTACACAAAGTAGCTGCTTCGTTTACTTTTTGTGCAATTCGTTTGTAATCGTCTAAGTTACTTCTTAAACTTTCTTCTAACCAAGGAACAACAACATATTCACTACCTATTACATTAGCACATTCAATACAAGACTTCAAAAAATCAGAATTATTGTCTTTTATTAAAGATTTAAAATCATAATGACCACTTGTGGCTTTTAGCCCATTATCGGTAAGAATCTTTTTGAAATCTTTTGGTGAAGTGCCGAAAAATCCTTTTTCACTGGAAAATCCATACGTTTCTACTTCTTTATACCCAGACTTAGCCACATGTTCTAAAACGCCTTTTACATCTTTAGAAAATGCATCCCTCAAAGTGTACAATTGAAGGCCAATATTTTTAGGTTTACTTGAAAAGGCTAGGGAAGGAACAATTGCCAAAGCTCCTAAAGCCAAACCGCTGTTAATTATAAAATCTCTTCTCTTTATCATTCTTTTTACTTTTATTAAATTAAATATCACAAATCGCAATTGCCTTTTTCAAAGAGGCCATTTTATCTTTTTGCTTCGGAATGAACTCTTGCCCCACAAAACCTGTAAAACCAGTATCTGCTATAGCTTTCATTATGGCGCTGTAATTGAGTTCTTGATTTTCATCAATTTCATTGCGCCCCGGAACTCCACCTGTATGATAATGTGCAATGTGTTTGTGATTCTCTTTGATCGTTCTAATTACGTCACCCTCGTCAATTTGCATGTGGTAAATATCATAGAGCAGTTTAAAATTTTCCGAATTAATACGTTTTGCCAATTCTACTCCCCAATAGGTCTTATCACATTGATAGTCTTTGTGATCAATCTTACTATTCAGAAGTTCCATAACTAAGGTTACTTTATATTTTTTGGCTAATGGAATCAATTTTTGTAAACCAAGTACACAATTATTCCAACCTTCTTCATCTGTTTTTCCTCTTCTGTTTCCGCTAAAACAAATCAAGTTTTTATAACCCGCTTCAGCAACCAAGGGAATCATTTCAGTATACTTTTTAATAAGCTCATCATGAAATTTTGGATCATTGAAACCGTCTACTAAATTTATTTCGGCACCATTACACATAGTAGAAACAAGATTATGTTTCTTAAGTATTGGCCAATCTTTTGGACCAACCAAATCAATACCAGTAATTCCGATTTTTTTAGCTTCCACACAAAGCGTTTCAACATCAAAATCATTGAAACACCAACGAGCTACTGAATGATTAATTCTTCCTTTCAACATATTCGATTCTAATTTTAATTCTTCATTAGAAATAGCGAAAGCCGATAAACCTGTTGGAATACCTAAAGTCACAGTTCCTGCTAGAATTCCTTTTATAGCTGTTCTTCTATCAAAATTTGGGCTCATTTTTTTGTCTATAAATTAACTTAAATTTCATTTACTGCTTTGTTTTTGTCCTGAAATAAAAGAGCAAAAATCAAGAATACGGCAAAAGCAATTCCGGCAGGAATTATCCATACCATTTGCCAATTAATTGCTCCATCAAGAGTTTTGTAATTATCCGTAATCCAGCCTGCAACTGCAAAGCCAATTAACATTCCAATGCCATAAGTTGCTAATGTTATCAAACCTTGAGCGGCACTTTTATATTTTTCTCCTGCCTTTGAATTGGTATAAATTTGTCCAGAAACAAAGAAAAAATCATAACAAATTCCATGTAAAGCGATTCCAAGAATAAGCATAAAACTCAAATCAGTACCATTGCCATAAGCAAATAAAACGTAGCGAATAGCCCACGCAAGCATTCCCACTAAAATTGTTTTCTTAAATCCAAAGCGGGCAAAAAACACAGGAATAAACAATAAAAATAAAGCTTCGGATATTTGTCCTATTGCCATTTTTCCAGTTGGATTTTCAATACCGGCAGCAGTTAAAAATGGGTGAGCATTTTGATAGTAAAAAGCTAATGGAATACAAATCAGAATAGATGAAATGAAAAATATTAAGAAATTTTTATCTTTTAAAAGTTTTAAAGCATCAAGGCCAATAATATCGGCGATTTTAATTTTTCCATCACTAACTTTCGGCGGTGTTTTAGGCAATGAAAAACTTAACAGACCTAAAACCAAAGCTGCAATTCCAGCCAAAAGAAATGTATTTTTAAGTAATCCATTAGAAACAGCTTCTACAGAGTCCCAATGAAATAAGAAACTAATAGACAACCCTGCTAAAATCCATCCTATTGTACCCCAAACTCTAATATTAGCAAACTCTTTCTCAGCATCTTTCATTTGGTTGAATGCCACAGAATTTACCAAAGCCAATGTTGGCATATACAAAACCATATAACTCAATACATAGGCATAAAACATCCCAACATCTTCCGATTGATACATTTGATACATTAAAAATGCACCTGCTAAATGCAAAATTCCTAAGATTTTCTCAGCATTAAAATAACGATCTGCAATCAAACCAATAATAAAAGGAGCAATGATGGCTCCCCAAGATTGAGTGGAAAAAACAGCTGCAGTCTCTGAACCGGAAGCTTTTAAATTACTTCCCAAAAAAGTACCAAGGGTGACAAACCATGCCCCCCAGATAAAAAATTCCAGAAACATCATTACAGATAATTTAATACGGATAGTTGTATTCATAAAAAGAGGTTGATTTTGGTTAAGTTAGTTTTGGAGCTATTATTTACAGCCAGTTGTAGTTTCCATCGTATTCCACTCTTTGATCATTATGTTACGATACCAAACATTATCACCGTGATCCTGCAAAGCAATTTTTCCTTTTTTGAATGTTCCAAATGCTGGCCAAGTCTTAAATTTGCTTCCAGCAACCAATGCTTTAAAATTATCATCCCAGAGTACTGTTTCTACAATGATAACTCCGTTTAAAACGTAAGTCAGTTTCCCATTTTTACAAACAATTTCGGCTGTATTCCATTCACCAACAGGTTTAACAGGCTCCGATTTACTTTGAATTAAATCATATAAATCTCCAGCACGATGCTTGGTTATTTTACCGTCTGGATGACCATCATTATCCAAAACTTGCATTTCTAAACCAGTTTCGTAGGTATTTGGATATTTCGTAGTATTTTCATTTACATAAAAAATGATTCCACTATTGGCATTTGGTGCCACTTTCCAGTCCACTTTTAAATGAAAATTTTCATATTCAGCATCCGTTACTAAATCCCCACCTTGACCATTTTTGGCAGCCACTGGATCAAAATGCAAAACACCATCTTCAACTTTCCACCCACCACCAACTGAAGTTTTGCCATAAGTATGCCAACCCGTTGTGGTTTTGCCATCAAAAAGAGGTTTAAAACCTTTTTGAGCTTGCAGTGTTTGAAATAAAGTGAATACTAATACTGTTGTAATAATCTTTTTCATAATAGATAATATTTGTTTTTTAATGGAATCGCCATTCTTCATTTTTGTTTGTATTTTAGAATCATAGCGATTTCATGGGTTTGCTATTTAATTTTTTATATTTTTTAAAAACTTAGGTTCTTCCAACCTTCTCTATAATTTCGTTTTACAAATTGATTTACATCATCAACATTTGTTACTTTCTTAGCTTCATTATCCCAAAGCAGTTTAACCGAACGCCCTGGATATGTATCTTCACCTAAATACTCTTTGTGTAAATCATAACCTCTTACGGCAAGATTTGCCATTAATAAAGCTTCTGTTAAAGGGCCTGCAATTTCAAAAGGCGAACTCAATTCTTTTTTGCCATATCCAGCAATACAACCTTCTATCCATTGTTTTTGATGACCGCTGGCACCATCTTTTACTCTAGGATACTTCTCTGCAATTTTTAGATTTTCATTACGACTCAAAGGCAATAATCTTGGATTTTCGCTATAAGTGTCGCATATCATTTTTCCTTTGGTTCCAATAAATAAAGTACCGTTCCCGCCATCTCCAAAGATTTCGTTTGCGCCTAATTCTTCAGGGCGTTCCGGTTGAATACCACCATCCATCCAATGCATTTTGATGTCTCCTTTTGTTTTATCTGTTTTTGGAAATGTTAATGTCACATGACTAGAAGGAGGACAACTTTCTGGAAAATATCCTCTTTTGAACTCATCAATATATACTGAACCTACACTGCACTGCACATCTTTGGCGTACTTTAGATTTAAAACAGAAAATGGTGCTTCCATTAAATGGCAGCCCATATCTCCCAACGCACCAGTTCCATAATCCCACCAGCCACGCCAGTTGAATGGCACTAATTTGTCTACATAATTTTTATTAGGAGCAGTTCCCAGCCATAAATCCCAGTCTAATTCTTTTGGTATTTCAGTTTTTGCAGTTGACCAAGGAATTCCTTGCGGCCAGACAGGTCTGTCAGTCCAAGCATAAACCGTATGTACATCACCAATCAAATCGGCATCGTACCATTCTTTTAGAATACGTGTACCATCATTGGACGATCCTTGATTTCCCATTTGCGTCACTACTTTATAACGAGCGGCCGCTTGAGTCATCATATGTGCTTCGTAAATATCATGTGCCATTGGCTTCTGTACATACACATGTTTTCCTAACTGCATAGCCGAAAACGCTTGAATAGCGTGATTATGATCGGGAGTCGAAACTGAAACAGCGTCGAAGTTTTTATGCTCTTTATCTAGCATTTCACGCCAATCCTTATAAAATTTAGCCTTTGGCAAAGCTTTTACAGCATCAGAGGCTCTTCTGGAATCTACATCACATAAATAAGCAACATTTGCAAGTCCACTTTTTTCAAAAGAACCAACATCTGATCTTCCTTTTCCGCCAACTCCAATACTCGCAATTAATAATCGGTCACTAGGAGCTACAAAGCCTCTACCCATGACATGTCTGGGAATAATCATTAAACCAGCTGTTGCTAGCACTCCTTTTTTTAGAAAATCCCTGCGGAGAGTAGATTCTGGTTCTTTATTTTTATTGAAGTCTTTATCCATAAGGTTTCAAATTATTTGTTCAATGATAAAATGTATTTCGCAATTTTTTTAGCATCATCTTTTTTTAATGCCGCATGAGGTGCCATAGGTATAGCTCCCCAAACACCTGAACCTCCCTTTATAATTTTATCCGATAAATAACTGATGTTTTTGTCATTCATTGGATATTTCTTGGCAATATCCAAATAGGAAGGGCCTATTATTTTTTTATCTATTTTGTGGCAGGTAGCACAATCTAGCTTTTTCATTATCATCTCTCCATCCGAAGGTTGAACCTCGTATACTTCACTATATCCTGTTGGAATTGATTTGTAATCCGAAAAAGAACATAAAACTCCTATAGTTATTATTCCTGCTAAAATTTTAATTTTCATGTTGTATTAATTAAACAATTTATAATCCTAAATTTTTTCTATTAAGCTGTGTGTTGGTTTCGACCGCTGCAAAATCGTCGAAAGCTTTATCAGTTACTTTGATAATGTGTTTCTTTATAAATTCTGCTCCCTCGCGAGCGCCATCTTCTTGATTTTTCAAACAACATTCCCATTCCATCACAGCCCAGCCTTTATAATCATATTGAGCTAATTTGCTGAAAATGGTTTTGAAATCAATTTGACCGTCGCCTGGCGAACGATAACGGCCTGCACGATTCACCCAGCTTTGATAGCCTCCAAAAGTTCCTTGTTTTCCTGTTGGGTTAAATTCGGCATCCTTTACGTGAAAGGCTTTAATTCGTTCATGATAAAAATCGATGTACTGAATATAATCTAATTGCTGAAGAACAAAATGTGAAGGGTCGTACAGAATGCAGGCACGCTGATGATTATTTACGGCTTTGAGAAACATTTCGTAAGTTTCTCCATCAAATAAATCTTCACCAGGATGGATTTCATAACAAACATCCACACCATTTTTGTCAAACTCATTGAGAATTGGCAGCCAGCGTTTAGCCAATTCTTTGAATCCATCTTCAATTAGACCAGGTGGGCGCTGAGGCCAAGGATGAAAATATTGCCATAATAACGAACCACTAAAAGTAGCATGAGCATTAAGGCCTAAATTTTGAGAAGCTTTTGCTGCATAATGCAATTGTTGCACCGCCCATTCTTGTCTCGCTTTTGGATTTCCTCGTAAAGCTTGTGGTGCAAATCCATCAAAAAAATCATCATAAGCAGGATGAACCGCAACCAGCTGGCCTTGCAAATGGGTAGAAAGTTCGGATATTTTTAAGCCGTAAGAACCAACAATTCCTGTAAGTTCATCAGCATAAGTCTTACTTTCAGCCGCTTTTTTCAAATCAATAAAACGGGAATCCAAAGTTGGAATCTGTATTCCTTTAAAATCCAAATTAGCGGCCCATTGACAAATTCCTTCTAAAGAATTAAAAGGTGCCTCATCAGATATAAATTGTGCTAAAAAAACGGCTGGTCCTTGCATTGTGGTCATTTGATTCTATTTAAATTTTAAATTCAGTCCATTTTTGTGATGATTTCCCTGAAGCTATTACATTTTCTATAAAAGCCATTCCACGAACACCATCTGTTACAGTTGGAAAATCAAGCATATTTGCTGATGGTTCTTTGCCTTCTAGTTTTGACTGCAAAGTCAGAGCAAAACTTTTGTATAAATTTCCAAAAGCTTCCAGATATCCTTCCGGGTGTCCGCTTGGTGTTCGAGTATTGAAAGCTGCTATTGCCGATAAATATCCATTTCCTGTGCGATATAATTGAGCAGGAGCATCTAACCATTTTACAACTAAAGTGTTCGGTTCCATTTGATGCCATTCTAAGCCACCTTTTTCTCCATATACTTTAATTTTCAGACTATTTTCTTCGCCAGCTGCAATTTGGCTCGCCACCAAAATACCATTCGCTCCATTATCAAACTTAAGCAGTACATTTCCATCATCGTCCAATCTTCTGCCGGCAACGACAGTGTTGATATCAGCGCAAAGCTGTGTAATTTTTAATCCAGAAATATATTCTGCCAAGTGAGCAGCGTGAGTCCCAATATCTCCCATACAGCCACTAATCCCGCTTTTAGACGGGTCAGTTCGCCACGCAGCTTGTTTGTTTCCTTCATTTTCAAAGCCAGTACTCAACCAGCCCTGAGGGTATTCTACCATTATTTTTCGAATTGTACCCAATTTATTCTCAGCTATCATGTTTCTAGCTTGTTTTACCATTGGATAGCCAGCATAAGTATGTGTCAGGCATAAATACAGTCCGGTTTCTTTAACTTTTTGTTCCAATAATTTAGCTTCCGCCAAAGTCAAAGTCATAGGTTTGTCCAAAACGACATGAAAACCATTTTCAAGTGCCAACATAGCAGGAGCAAAGTGGGCATGATTTGGAGTCACTATTGAAACAAAATCCATTCTGTCACCAAAAGGTAATCTTGCTTCAGCTTCAATCATTTGGGCATAAGAGCTATAGCATTTATCTTCTGGCAAACCTAACTCTTTACCAGATTCAAGGGATAAATCTGGACTGGAACTAAAAGCACCACAATGCAATTCGATTAACCCATCCATATTTGCAGCAATGCGGTGAACTGCTCCAATAAAAGCATTTTTTCCACCGCCAATCATTCCCATTTTTAATTTTCTCATAATTGAATAACCTAATCTAAATATTTTTTTTCTTTAATTCTTTTACTGCATAATCACAGGCTCTGGCAGTTAAGGCCATGTAGGTCAATGAAGGATTTTGGCACGCACTTGAAGGCATGCATGAACCATCAGTAACAAATACATTACTTACTTCGTGCATTTGATTCCATTTATTCAACACAGAATCTTTTGGATCATTCCCCATACGGGCAGTACCCATTTCATGAATTGTCATTCCCGGATAGCAGCCGTTATCATAAGCCTTTACGTTTTTGGCACCAGCCGCTTCAAGCATTTCGGCAGCGTCATACATCATATCTTCACGCATTTTGGCTTCATTTTCTTTGTATTCGCAGTCTATTGCCAATACAGGTTGTCCCCATTTATCTTTTTTAGAATGGTCGATGTATACTTTATTTTCATAGTAAGGAAGCATTTCTCCAAAACCACCTAATCCCATTGTCCATGAATCTGCTGGTTTTGATAACGTTTCTTTAAAATCGGCACCAAAGTCTAATTCGGCAACTTCTTTATGCCAGTTTCCTCTGCTTGCCGCTCCTTGATAACCAAATCCTCGTAAATAATCTCTTTTGTCATCATTAAAATTTTGGTATCTTGGAATGTAAATACCATTGGCTCTTCGTCCATACGTATATTTATCTTCAAAACCTTCGACAGTTCCTTCGGCACCACATCTAAAATGGTGATCCATTAAATTATGTCCAAGCTGTCCGCTGCTATTGCCCAATCCATTAGGGTGAGCCTCAGAAGTTGAATTCAATAAAATAAAAGTTGAGCCTAAAGTTGAGCCATTTACAAAAACAATTTTGGCATAAAACTCCATTGTTTCATTAGTCTGGCTGTCAATCACCATTACACCTTTAGCTTTCTTCGTGTCCTTATCATAAATAATATGATTGACAATCGAGTAGGGGCGAACAGTTAATTTTTTAGTAGCCATAGCCGCTGGTAAAGTAGAGGACTGCGTACTGAAATAGGCTCCAAATGGACAGCCCCTGCTGCATAAATTTCTATATTGGCAGCTTCCTCTTCCTAAATGGGGTACAGTTAGATTTGCCACACGTCCAATAGTCATTATTCTAGATTTATTATAGTGTTTTTCAAGGCGTTCTTTAACTGATTTTTCAACGCAATTCATATCCATTGGAGGCAAAAACTGACCATCAGGCAATAAAGGCCAATTTTCATTTTGACCACTGATTCCAGCAAATTTTTCCACATAATCATACCATGGCGCAATATCTTTATATCGGATGGGCCAATCATTACCATGACCATCTTTAATATTGTCTTCAAAATTGTGATCACTGAAACGGTAGCTTTGGCGTCCCCACATCAGAGACTTTCCGCCTACATGAAAACCTCTGTACCAATCAAAACGCTTGTCTTCAGTATATGGACACTCTAAATCATTAACCCACCAGCTTTCATTAGCTTGAGTGTATGGATAATCTCTGGTTTGCACGGGATGAGTACGCTTTTGTTCTTCAGTCATTTTTCCGCAATAAGCAATTTCCCAAGGAGCTTTCATCGCCGAATCATAATCTTTAATATGCTCTATGTTCATACCGCGTTCTAACATCAGAACTTTGAGTCCTTTTTCTGTTAATTCTTTGGCTGCCCATCCGCCGCTTATTCCTGAACCTATAACAATTGCGTCATAAGTGTTTTGCTTTTTTAAATCAGTATTGATATTCACGAGTCTCTTTTTATGAATTGATAAAAAATGATAAATAGCTTTGTCTTTTAAATAGCCCAAGCTTTTTGACCTGGTTTGTATTCCGCATTACCATCGTATTTTCCCGGAATGGGCAAATATTCCCTAGCCTTTGTACAACCAATTTCCGAAGAAAAATAACCTAATAGTGTTAAATCTCTTGCTATTAAAAAGAACGAAGGCTCTTTATTATTGTCTATGGAGTCTTGTTTTAATGCATTCATCAGCTGTATTTTTTCTTCTCCATTCAGACTCAGGAATTCTTTATTGAATTTGGTTTTGCATTTAGTTAACATTTCCTCGAATCCTTTTTTAAAAACTTCCTGCAAATTTGGAGGATAACAGTCTTTTATAATTAACGGTATTAGGACACCAACACCAGCAGCTTTAGCTCCAGGAGAATTTGCGGTTGTTGGTAAAATGATTTCTGAAAATTCGGCGAGAATTTCCTCATCATTTGCAGAAAAGAAATAGGTGTTCTTTTCGGGGTCAAATACTGTAAAACTTTCAAATAAAACACCCATTGTTGTGGCAGAAATGGCTCCTCCCATCAAATAAGCTATCTTTTTAAGTGCCTCTCTTCTTTCCATTTGCGAATTATTAAAAATATTATGTAATAATCATCAATAATTAAATTATCAATGCTTTACAATAATAAGCAAAAAGCAAACATATTATAAATTACATGTTAATTAATTGGAATAAATTAATAATTCTCAACTATTAAATCGTTTTACCATAAAAAATAAAAAACAAACCGCATCAATTGAGAAGAAGTA
>NZ_MUNX01000058.1 GCF_002001005.1 Flavobacterium sp. A45 | reverse complement strand
CAGTATCATTATTTAATTTATCTTTTACTATTTTATAATATTCCTCTTGGAGTTCTGTAATAGTTAATTGTTTAGACTTTATTTTATTATATTTTTCTTCATCTGTTACCTTTATAAATATTAAGAAAAGAAAAACTTCTGGAATTAAGTACATATTGTCTTTAAATGCACGTAAAGCTAATCTAGAATGCGAAAATATTTTTTCTTGTTGTCTTAATGTAATAGGAGAATTTGAAAATAATATTTCAGATATTTGTAAAAAACTTTTTTTATCTGAATTCAATTCGGAATGACGCTTTCTAGTTTCTTTCTCTAAAAAATCATCAAATCTAAAATAATCGTATAAATATTTATTGTATACCTCTTTTTCAGGTTTAGGAATTGAGTATTCAATATCAATGAATCTTCTTAAGTATTCATCTGCATCGATTCTATCACTTCCATAAACACCTCTTACAGCATTTCCCAATTGCTCTTTGTCGATTGAAAGAACAAAAACGATATTTGGAACTGTAAAAAAATGTTTAATTTGTTCTAAAATTGAAACGGCATAGTTTGGTCTACATCTATCAAGTTCATCAATTATAAATACTAATGACTTGCCTTGATTTGTATTAGCGATAAATGAAGCTAAACTGGTTCTAAATTCAATAATGCTTTTTTTCTTTTTAGCGTATTCGTTGACATCATTTTCAAATACATCCGCAATTCCTTTGCTAACTCCATTTATTAAATCTTTAATTTCCTTTGTATCTATATATTTATCAGCAACTGCTTGTGCAATAACAGGTAAAATTTGTTTAGATAGAATAGAAGCTTTTTTTAAAGTTTTATTAAATGCAGGTACTGTTTTAGTATTTGTTAATGTCTTTAATTCGCCCATTAGAGCAACTAATGGATTGTTTTCAAAATCATTTTCCCAAGCATTAAAATATACGGTTTGATAATTTTTATTTTTTAAGTCTTGTTCCCACATTTTGATAAATGTAGTTTTTCCAGTTCCCCATTTATTATTAATTGCTAAAACAAATCCTTCTGGATAAGAATCTAAGATTTCTGTTAAAACGGTAGAATATTTTTGTCTACCTAATTTACAGTTTAAAAATGGATTTGAACAATCAATTTCTATTTCGTTATGTTTAATTTTCATCTATTTAAGTTCTTGGATTTTCTACGGTGCGGTAAGCTGACTGCTAACTCGTTTATAGGTCTGACGACGATGTCCGACTTATCACTCAAAATTGGTTGGCTATGTCTAGTAAACGTCAGTATTTGTTTATTTTCAAATGTATGAAAAATGAATCATAAATTTTTAATAGTTTTTACTTTGCAATAAAACAAAAGCATTGAAAATAAGTTTTTTGAAATATTTCTTTAGAATGATAAACGTGTTCTCTAGCCCCGATTGCAGTGGAAATCCCACGCTTTTGGGGCGTGGATTGAAACGAAAAGCGGGAGTGAAGCTGTTATGAAAAACTAACGTTCTGCTCCTAAAAAAAAACACCAGCTTTTCGACCAGTGTTTTTATGAGATAAGGGAAAGTCTAATCATGAGCCAAATCTGCCAATAGTTTTTTGTTTCCAACAATCCACAAAATATCATCTTTTTCCAGAATGACATTCGACTCTGGGTTTAAAGTTCGTTTTCCTCTTTTTTCGATGCCGACAATTAACCCTTGTGTTTTTTCACGCAGTCTAGATTCTTTGATGCTTTTTCCAATGAAGGTGTGGTTTTTTAATTCGATTTGGCGTAAAACAATATCGGGTTCCACAATTTCTGGAGAAACATCCATTTCGTGTTGGTCCAGGTATTTTTTAAATTGCTGTACTTGGGCATCGGTTCCGATAACACAAATTTCATCACCTGGGAAAATACGTTCGTTCCTACTCGGAATGTGTATAGTTATGTCACCCCGCTTTATCGAAACAATATTTATTCCTAAATTTTCCCTCATTTGAAGGTTTTTCAACGATTCGCCGGCAATATTGGATTCAGCCGCAATGTCAAATATTGCCATGTGGCCGTCCCAAGGAGTTAAATCACTTCGACTTCTTTTAGTTCTTTCAATTTCCCGGTCGTTCAAATTGGCCAGAAAATGATTTTCAATTTTGTGGTATTGAATGTGGAGTTTCTTTTGAAAAATTAAATAAATCACCACTGCAACTATGAATGCAATCATCGCAATTTTTGGAGAGAAAAATATATTTAGCAGTAAGCCAATAAAAATAATTGACAGCACTATGCGTATAAAAAAGAGCATTGTCAACGGCCCACGAGATTTGCGGTCTTCCATTAATTGTTCTACTTCATCGGTTGCGACTCTTCGAAAAGCAAGCGCCCACAAAAAAGGCGAGACTATTCCCAAGGTGATTAAAGCTCCCATTGTATTTCCTAAATGATAATCTTCAACCAAAGGCAATATAAAACGAGACGAAAGCAAGATGACGGCAAGTATGATTACGACAAGTACAATCACCTGGATTAAAAAAGCATTGATAACCGTTTGCCACAAACTGACTGTTTTTATCGCTTGCGTACTCGCTGAATAACGTTCAATTCGTTTGGTCCATTTTCGAGGTAAATTATGAGCCAAATATTCGGAAAAAGGGAGTGAATATTTAATCATAAATGGAGTCGTGAATATAGTTACCGCCGAAACTGCAACTACTATAGGATACAGAAATGAATTGGTTGCTTTCAAGGTTACTCCCAAAGTCGCGATGATAAAGGAGAATTCCCCAATTTGAGATAAACTCATTCCTGTTCGAATTGAATCTTTAAGTGGTTGTCCCGATAATATGGCGCCAACAGTAGAGCTGATGGATTGACCGAAGATGGTAACAACAGAGAGAATAACGACAGGAATAGCATGTTGGTACAACGCATCGGGATTGATTAACATGCCGACCGATACAAAAAATACGGCTCCAAATAAATCTTTTACGGGTTTTACCAAGTGTTCAATATGTTCGGCTTGGGTGGTTTCGGCAATGATGGATCCCATTATAAAAGCGCCAAGTGCAGGCGAAAAACCGGCATTTGCCGCTAAAACAACCATCATCAGGCAAAGAGCCAGAGAAATGATGAGTAGCATTTCGTCGGTGAGTAAATGTTTGGTTTTTTTGAGTACTGTTGGAATGATAAAAATGCCACCCAAAAACCAAATCACCAGAAAAAAGAGCAGTTTTAATACCGACATTAAAAGGTCGCCGCCAGAAAACTGATTGCTCACGGCAATCGTTGATAATAAAACCATCATCAAAATGGCTAATATATCTTGAACAATTAAGGAGCCAATTACAATTCCTGCAAATTTTTGTGTCTTAACACCCAATTCATCAAATGATTTTAAAATAATTGTAGTCGATGAAATTGAGAGAATTACGCCCAAAAAGATACTGTCCATTTTGGGCCAATCCATCCATTGCCCAACGGCATATCCCAAAACACACATGCTTACAATCTGAATTCCTGCAGTGATAGAGGCTGTTCCGCCTACTTTCATTAATTTTTTGAAACTAAATTCAAGTCCTAGGCTGAACAATAAAAAGATAACACCAATTTCTGCCCAAACTTCTACGCTTTTAATTTCTTTTACGGAGGGAAAAAAATCAAAATGATTACCGGCCAGAAAGCCCGCAATCAAATATCCCAAAACCAAGGGCTGTTTTAGTTTTCTAAATATCAAAACGGCAACAGTCGCAGTCATTAAGATAAGACCTAAATCACTGATTAAAGGGTTTAAATGGCTTGTGGTTTCTGATACTTCGGCTAATAGACTCATAAGGTAGGATTGCAGTTCATCAATGCAGTTTATATGTAAAAATCATCGATGGCTAATTTACGAAAAAAGAAAATTCTTTATGGTTTGCTTTTTTTGATATTTAATTTTCTCCACAAAAAAAGCTACCTTAAAAAGATAGCTTTTGATATAAACAGTTTGTTGCTTATTAAATTCCCAAGAAATTACTTGGTGTGATTTGCATCAATTCGGCTTTGATTGCATCCGAAACATCAAGCGTTGCAATAAAACCATGAATGGCTTTTTTGTCAATTGCTTCGTTGGTTCTTGTTAGGCCTTTCAAGGCTTCGTATGGGTTTGGATAGGCTTCACGACGTAAGATAGTTTGAATCGCCTCGGCTACAACTGCCCAGTTTTTCTCTAAATCTTCGTGAAATTTGGATTCGTTCAATAATAATTTGTTCAAACCTTTTAGGGTAGCTTCAAAAGCAATTAACGTATGTCCTACAGGTACTCCAATGTTTCTTAAAACAGTACTGTCGGTCAAATCGCGTTGCAATCTTGAAACTGGTAATTTAGCCGATAAATGTTCGAAAATGGCATTCGCTATTCCTAAGTTTCCTTCGGAGTTTTCAAAATCAATTGGGTTCACCTTGTGCGGCATAGCCGATGATCCAATTTCTCCCGCTTTTATTTTTTGTTTGAAATATTCCATCGAAACATACGTCCAAATGTCACGGTCTAAATCTATAATGATAGTATTGATTCTTTTTAGAGCATCAAAAAAGGCTGCAAAATGATCGTAATGTTCGATTTGTGTTGTTGGAAAAGAATGGTGTAATCCCAAGTTTTCTTGAACAAATTTGGTTCCGAATTGTTTCCAGTCAATTTGTGGATAAGCCACATGATGCGCATTGTAGTTTCCGGTAGCTCCACCAAATTTGGCTGCAAACGGAATGTTGAATAACAAACGCATTTGTTCTTCCAGACGCTCTACAAAAACGGCAATTTCTTTACCCAAACGTGTTGGAGAAGCTGGTTGTCCATGTGTACGGGCAAGCATTGGAATGTCCTTCCACTCTTGGCTCAATTCTTTTAATTTGGATGTCAAAGTGATTAACGACGGCATATATACTTTCTCAAAAGCGTCTTTTGTAGAAAGCGGAATAGCAGTGTTATTAATGTCTTGGGAAGTTAATCCAAAGTGGATGAACTCTTTGTATTCTGATAACCCCAGTTTTTCAAAAGCGTCTTTGATAAAATACTCAACGGCTTTTACGTCGTGGTTGGTTACTTTTTCGGTTTCTTTTATCCAAAGAGCATCTTCGGTAGAGAAGTTTTTATAAATGTCACGTAAACTGCCGAATAAACTTGGGTTTACGTTTTTTAATTGTGGTAAAGGTACTTCGCATAAAGCAATGAAATATTCGATTTCAATTAATACGCGGTATTTTATTAAAGCTTCTTCAGAGAAAAAAGGAGCCAATGATAATGTCTTATTTCTATAACGACCGTCGATTGGTGATATAGCATTCAATTCGTTTAGAGTAGTCATTTTTTGTTGTTTTTTCGAAAGGCACAAATATAAAGAGAATTTAGGGATTAGGAGGTACGAATTTTGAGCTTTGACAAAGAATTTAGTTATAAAAAGTATAGTTATTCGATGAAAATGAAATATTTAAAGATTATGAAATTACTTTTTTAAAAAGTAATTTAAATTATAACTATATTTGTTTAATAAAAATTAAATATTGATGAACAATGTAAAAAATGTTTTTAGCATTAAGGATCTTGAAAATCTTTCAGGTGTAAAAGCGCATACCATCCGAATTTGGGAAAAACGATACAATGTCTTGCAGCCCATGCGTACCGATACCAATATACGTCTGTATTCTTTGCCAAGTCTTCAAAAATTGTTGAATATCACTCTGTTGCATGATTATGGGTATAAAATCTCTAAAATCGCAACCTTTAATGAGGAAAAAATAGTCGAAATGATTCGTGAAATTGTTTCGAAAAAGAATGCTAAAAATCATGCTGTCAATGCTTTTAAGATGGCTATGATGAATTTTGATCAAGACCTTTTTTCTAATACATACAATTGGTTACTCGAAGAAAAAACGTTTAAGGAAATTTTTAATCAAGTATTTATTCCATTAATGGAGGAAATTGGGCTGTTGTGGCAAACTGATACGATTACGCCTGCTCACGAGCATTTTATCAGTTGTTTGTTGTTAAAGAAAATATTAGTCAATATTGAAAAAATTGAAGCAGATAAGCCAATAAACACAGACAAGGTTTATGTGTTGTCGCTTCCTCTTAACGAAATCCATGAATTAGGATTGGTTTATTTGCATTACGAAATAGTTTCTAGAGGCTATAGAGTTGTATATTTGGGTGAGAGTATGCCTTTGAATTATTTGAAAGATTTAAAGAAACATTTCAATTCAATTATTTTTCTGTCCTATTTTACGATACAGCCAGACAGGGAGTATGTCAATGATTATGTGCAAACTATGGGTGAGGAACTTTTGGGTGACGGCTCACAAATTTGGTTAATCGGTAAGTTGACTCAGTACATTGATCCAAATTTAATTCCTGTAGATGTTAAAGTTTTTGATTCCATTCCTGATTTAATAGAAAAGATTTAATTTTTTGTTTAATATTTTTGTACATTTGTTAAACAAATGAAAAAATCAATCTCAATAATAGGTTCTGGGTTTTCGGCAATGGCCGCAGCTTGCTATTTGGCCAAAAGTGGTCATAAGGTAACAGTATATGAAAAAAATGCATCATTAGGAGGTAGAGCCCGGCAATTAAAAGCCAGTGGTTTTACTTTTGATATGGGGCCGAGCTGGTATTGGATGCCCGATGTTTTTGAACGTTTTTTTGCTGATTTTGGCAAAAAAACAACTGACTATTACGAGCTTGTAAAACTCTCACCAGCCTACAGAGTTTATTACGGAATTGATGATTTTATAGCAATTGCTGATAATCTGCCACAAATTGTAGCTGATTTTGATGCTATCGAAAAAGGTAGCGGTCAAGTTTTGAAGGAGTTCATGTATGAAGCCAAAAGTAATTATGATATCGCCATCAAAGAATTAGTATATCGTCCCGGTGTATCTCCGTTAGAATTAGTAACTCTTGAAACTGCCAAGAAAATCGGTCAGTTTTTTAGCAATATCAGTAAAGATATTAGAAAGAAGTTTAAAAATGAAAGGCTCATTCACATACTGGAATTTCCCGTTTTGTTTCTTGGAGCAAAGCCATCCGATACGCCTTCGTTTTATAGTTTCATGAATTATGCGGATTTTGGTTTGGGTACTTGGCATCCAAAAACGGGTATGTTTGATGTTGTTCGAGCTATTGAAAGTCTAGCGAGAGAGTTGGGTGTTACTTTTGTAACCAATGCTAATATTGAAAAAATAAATGTTCAAAGTAAAATAGCTCGATCAATTGTAGTCAATGGAAAAACAATACCATCGGATATTATTTTGAGTGGTGCCGATTACCATCATACCGAAACCTTATTGGATATAGAGCATCGTGCCTATTCAGAAACGTATTGGGAGAGCCGAGTTTTTGCACCATCTTCTTTATTGTTTTATGTTGGTTTCAATAAAAAAATAAAAAACATTTCGCATCACGCTTTGTTTTTTGATGTCGATTTTGAAAAGCATGCCAAAGCAATTTACGATGAACCGCAATGGCCTAAAGAACCTTTGTTTTACGCTAACTTTCCATCATTGACAGATAAAACGGCCGCTCCCGAGGGTATGGAATCAGGCTTTTTTCTTGTACCGCTTGCTCCCGGAATAGAAGATACTGAAGAGTTAAGAAATCAATATTTTGATAAAATAATAGAGCGTTTCGAAATTTTGACCCAGCAAACGGTAAAAAGCAGTATCATATATAAACAGTCTTTTTGTAAAAATGACTTTGTTTCGGAGTACAACTCATACAAAGGAAATGCTTATGGAATGGCAAACACGCTTTTGCAGACAGCCTTTTTGAGGCCAAAATTAAAAAGTTCCAAAGTGAAAAACCTTTACTTTACTGGGCAGTTAACCGTTCCTGGTCCAGGTGTTCCTCCAGCATTGATTTCCGGAAAACTGGTATCAGAATTAATAGATAAACAACTTTTAAATCATAACGTATGAAGCAATTATTTGACGATGTGTCCTTTAAGTGCAGTAAATTGGTTACCAAAAATTACAGTACTTCGTTTTCTATGGCGGTTTATATGTTGGCGCCCAGCATTCGTGATGCCATTTACAGCGTCTATGGATTTGTGCGTTTTGCCGATGAAATTGTGGATTCTTTTCACGGTTACGACAAAGAAAATCTGATTAATGATTTTGAAGCCGAATATTACAAAGCCATGAAATCAGGTATCAGTTTGAATCCAATTTTGAATTCGTTTCAGCAAACAGTAAAGGAGTATAACATATCGGATGATATGATACAATCGTTTCTCAAAAGTATGAAACTCGATTTAATCAAATCTGATTATCACAGCAAAGAAGAATACAACGAATACATTTATGGCTCAGCCGATGTAGTGGGATTGATGTGTCTCAAAGTTTTTGTTAAAGGCGATGAGGCCAGATACAATCAGCTAAAAGACCAAGCTATGAGATTGGGTTCTGCGTTTCAAAAAGTAAATTTCCTGCGAGATTTAAAGGACGATAATTTACTATTAAATCGTAATTATTTTCCAGGTATCGATTTAAAATCCTTCGATGAAAAGTCGAAAAAAGCAATTATCGAGGAAATAGAAGAAGATTTTAGAATTGCCTATCAAGGAATTATAAAATTACCTTTGGAAGCGAAGTTTGGAGTGTACACGGCTTACGTTTATTACAAAAAACTGCTCAAAAAACTGGAGCAGACACCATGTCACGAAATTGGAAATTCCAGAATTAGGGTTTCCAATTATTCCAAAGCAGGATTGTTGGCGCAGTCTTTCGTATCTTACAAGTTGAAATTAGTATAGAAAAACTGCATAAATTTTTAATTCAATAAAAAGAATATGGTTTCCTTTTTGATTTTTTTAGGTGTTTTTTTATGTATGGAATGTGTTACTTGGCTCACGCATAAATACGTTATGCATGGATTCATGTGGTATTTTCATGCCGATCATCATCAGCCAAAATATGCTCATACTTTTGAACGAAATGATATATTCTTTGTAATTTTTGCCGTTCCAAGTATTGTTCTTTTTTATTTTGGAGTACAGCAGGGTATGAATTATCTGTTTTTTATTGGACTTGGAATAACTGCCTACGGATTTTGCTATTTTATGATACATGATGTTTTGATACATCAGCGTTTTAAGTGGTTCAAAAACAGTAAAAACAAGTATTTGATTGGGTTGCGGAAAGCTCACAAAGTGCATCACAAACATTTAGGGAAACAGCACGGAGAATGTTTCGGAATGCTGTTCGTACCTTTCAAATATTATAAAATTTAGTATGTCTTTATATCTTTTTTTAAATATAGCTTCCTTCTTAATTCCGTTTCTGTATAGTTTCGAAAAAAGAATGAAATACAGTAAGCGTTGGAAAGTGATTTTTCCTTCTTTGATTATTACGGCATTATTTTTTATTATTTGGGATATTATTTTTACCAAAATGGGAGTTTGGAGCTTCAATCCAAGATATCATTCCGGGATAGAATTTTTTGGTTTGCCAATAGAGGAGTGGCTTTTTTTTATTTGTATTCCTTACGCCAGTATATTTATTCATTTTTCTTTTCAATACTTTTTGCCCAATGTAGGTTTAAGCGATACCACAGTAAAAAAGATTTATTGGTTTTTGATGATCCTCATTGTTTCGGTAACAGTATTGAATTTTGATAAATGGTACACTTTTGTCAATTTTAGTGTGTTTATTTTAGTTTTAACGATAGCCGTTTTTAAGTTTCCTACGATTTTAAAAACTTATTTTATTACTTTTTTAATCATTTTGATTCCTTTTTTAATAGTGAATGGAATCCTTACTGGGAGTTTCATAGATGAACCAGTTGTTTTTTATAATAATGACGAAAATTTAAGCATTCGATTGGGAACTATACCTGTCGAAGATGTTGGTTATGCTTTTACAATGCTGTTGATGAGTTTAGTTTTGATGAAAATAATGGAAAGAAAAAATGAAAGTATATAAAAAAGAAACCGTTCAGCATATTAATGCGACTTTAGATGAATGTTGGGAATTTTTCTCCAGTCCAAGAAATTTGCAAAAGATAACTCCTGAGTCGATGGGATTCGAAATTACCGATTTTGACAACCAATCGATGTATGCAGGGCAAATTATTCAATACAAAGTTTCGCCACTTTTGGGATTAAAATTAAATTGGACTACCGAAATTACACAAGTCAAAGACAAAGCTTATTTTATAGATGACCAGCGTTTTGGGCCATATAGCTTTTGGCATCATAAACATTTTTTTGAAGCCACTCCAAGCGGCGTCAAAATGACCGATGTAGTGCATTATGCATTGCCATTTGGTTTTTTAGGAAGAATTGTAAATGCTTTAATCGTCAAAAATAAACTGAATGAAATCTTTGATTACCGTTGTCAAAAAGTTAACGAACTCTTTAATTCAAAATAATGGATAAACAGCAAGTTACTATTTTTTGGTTTCGGCGCGATTTGCGTCTTGAAGATAATGTAGCGCTGTTTCATGCTTTGCAGTCCAAATATCCAGTCATTCCATTGTTTATTTTTGACACGGATATTTTGAACAGTTTGTCAAAAAATGATGCACGTGTAGGTTTTATACACGAATCACTCCAAAAAATAAATGCACAACTCAATGCTATTGGGAGTTCACTTTTAATCAAAAACGGAACAACAACTTCAGTTTGGGAATCTCTTTTTCAAGAGTTTTCCATTTCGGAAGTTTTCTTCAACAAAGATTATGAACCGTATGCTGTCAAAAGAGATCTGGCTATCGAGGCACTGGCAAAAGTAAATAATGCAGCTTGTTTTTCTTTTAAAGATCAAGTTGTTTTTGAGGAACTCGAAATCACCAAGTCCGATGGTTTGCCTTATACTATTTATACACCCTACAAAAATAAATGGCTGGAAAAATACAGATCTATGGCTCCGCTTGTAGAATACGATACCAAAAGTTACTTTTCTAATTTTTGCAAAAGCAATTTTTATTTTCTCACTTTACAACAAATAGATTTCGAAGAGAGCAATATAAAAGTAATTCCACATAACCTTACTCAGATTTCCAATTACCACGAAACAAGAGATTTTCCGGCTATTGACAGCACTTCGTATTTGTCACCACATTTGCGTTTTGGAACTGTCAGTATTCGAAAATTAGTCAATTGGGCGGCTCGAAAAAACGATGTTTTTTTGAGTGAATTGATATGGCGGGAATTCTTCATGCAGATTCTGTTTAGCTTTCCAAAAGTAGTTAGTCATAATTTCAAATCAGCTTATGATGGAATTCAGTGGCGCAACAATGAGGAAGATTTCAAGCGATGGTGTACTGGAACTACGGGTTATCCAATGGTAGATGCAGGAATGCGCCAGCTCAATGAAACGGGTTATATGCACAATAGAGTACGTATGGTAGTGGCTAGTTTTTTGTGCAAACATTTACTCATCAATTGGCAATGGGGTGAAGCCTATTTTGCCGAAAAACTGTTGGATTATGATTTGTCGGCCAATGTTGGTAACTGGCAATGGGCGGCAGGAACGGGTTGTGATGCGGCACCTTATTTCAGGGTTTTTAATCCTGATATTCAACTCAAAAAATTTGATGAAAAAGGAATTTACATTCGCAAATGGATTCCGGAATTTGATTTGGGTTACGGTAAACCCATGGTTGATCACGCATTTGCACGAGACCGAGCTATCGCTACATATAAAGCAGGAATTTTAAAATGATTATCGAATCAACTTTTGAAGCATTCCATTAAAAATAAACCCGTGAAAAGGCAAAACGAAATACCAATACAATTTCCCCCAAATACCTTCGGGTTTAAAAGTAGCGGATTGGTATAAAGTATTGTTGATGATTTTAAATTCGAGCCAGGCTTCACCAGGCAGTTTCATTTCGGCATAGAGAATGAGTTTGCCTTCGTCTTTGTTGGCATACAAAACCCGCCAAAAGTCTAATGCATCACCAGCGTGAATGTCGTGTTTGTTGGTGCGTCCTCTTCGCGAACCGACACCTCCAAAAAGTTTGTCAATAAATCCGCGTAAATCCCACAGCCAATCTCCGTAATACCAACCGGTTTCACCGCCAATGGACCAAATTTGGTTAATAGTAAAGGCTCTGTCTTGGATTTCCATTTTTCTTCGGTCGATAAAGCAGTTTTTCTTTGGGACTTTAAGATAGTCACCGACATTTCCAATAAATTGACCGCTTACCATAGAATCTTTCCAACTTGAAGCGATAGTATCATTGTCAATTTTGACCAAGGCTTTGGATAATGCCAATTCATAAGACATAGGGGTAATATTCAAAATTGAATTGATGCTATTGTCACGGCAAATAACTTCGACTTTCATACTGCTCACCAAAGCAGATGCTAGTTTGTAGGAGGTTGAGGTAACAAAGTACAGCCAATAAGAAGATAATTTAGGTGTCATTACGGGGATAGTGTAAATATACCTTTTGAGATGAATGGCTTTGGCAAAGCCTAAAAGCATTTCTTTGTAAGTGAGAATATCGGGACCACCAATGTCAAAACTTTGGTTGTATGTTGATGGATTCAAGAGTGATTTTGTCAAAAATTCCAAAACATCGGCGATGGCTATGGGCTGGCACTTGGTATTAAGCCATTTTGGGGTAACCATTACGGGTAATTTTTGAACTAAATCCCGAATGATTTCAAAGGATGCACTACCAGATCCTACTATGATTCCTGCTCTCAATGTAGTTGTGGCAAAGGTTCCCGTATTTAAAACTTCTTCTACCGCTTTTCGTGAGGATAGGTGTTTGGAAAGCGATTGATCATTGACAATACCGCTTAAATAAATGACTTGTTTGGCATTCGTCTTATTAATTCGTTCTACAAAATTTTCAGCTGAAATACGTTCTAATTCATCATAATTACTAGCCGATCCCGACATGGAATGAATCAGATAATAAGCGGCATCAATATCTTTGGGAATGTTTTCTAAAGTTTCTTTTTTTAAGAAATCAACTTCTATGACTTTTACATTTTTTTCAAATTCTTTTGGACAAAAAAAGCGCTGTTTATCCCGCACGCAACAAATAATATCGTGACCTTGTTCCACCAAAATAGGTAAAAGTCGTTTGCCTACATAACCTGTTGCTCCTGTTAAAAGAATTTTCATGTTTTATTGATATTAATTTTATTAGAACTTTACCGTTAATAATGCCTTCTAAAAAAAGCCACGAATTTTACGGATTAGGAGTAATATTCGTGGCGGATAAATTATTTGTTATTGGTTTTGTTTTATGATTTAACTCAATTTGTTTGAAACGAGACTTATAAATTCTTTTCTGGTTTTATCTTTTTCGAACGCACCTGTAAAAGAAGAAGTTGTTGTTACCGAATTTTGTTTTTGAATTCCACGCATTTGCATGCACATGTGTTGTGCTTCGATGACAACGGCAACACCAAGCGGATTCAATGCTTCTTGTATGCAATTTTTAATCTGGTCGGTCAATCGCTCTTGTACCTGCATTCTTCTGGCAAAAGCATCGACAATTCTTGGGATTTTACTTAAGCCAACAATTTTTCCGTTGGGGATGTAAGCAATATGGGCTTTACCAAAAAAGGGCAGCATGTGGTGTTCACACATCGAATATACTTCTATATCTTTTACTACAATCATTTGTTTGTGGTCTTCAGAAAACAATGCCGATTTTAATATGTTTAACGGATCTAATTCATAGCCGTGTGTTAAATACTGCATTGCTTTTGCAACTCTTTCAGGAGTTTTTTCGAGTCCTTCTCTCGTTACGTCTTCGCCGAGATCACCAATAATTTTTTTATAGTTTTGGGCTAGCTGTTCTGTTATTTCGGTGTCGTATTGTTCGATTTTCTCGTAACTTCTCATTTCTTTTATCATCTTTTTTTGCTGTTTTTTTATTAAATTTTAAAACTTACGATTCCATAATCCATTTCAAAAACTTGTCCCGAAATAGATTTGGCATTTTCTGATATTAAATAATTTGCCATTTCGGCAACTTCACTGGGTTTTAAATAATTTTTCATCGGGTGGCGTTCCATCATATTTTCTTTCATGCGATCGTTTCTGAGGATATTTGCCGAAAGCGAAGTTTCGGTTATTGTAGGAGCGATTGCATTTATGCGAACCACCGAAGCCAATTCGGCACCAAGGGATTTTACCAATCCTTCAATTCCTGCTTTAGCAGTAGCGATACTGGCATGGAAAGGCATTCCTAATTTGGCGGCAACAGTACTGAATAATACAATTGACGGATTATTTCCTTTTTTTAAGGCAGGTAAATATTTCTGAATAGCTTTTACCGCACCAATAACGTTGATTTCAAAATCATTTCTAAAATCGTCAAGATTTAAACTCAAAATGGGTTTCAGCGTAATCGAACCAGGACAATAAATAAGAACATCTACGGCTTCAATTTCGGGTAAATCATCTTCAAGAATTGAAATGGGATAATGAATTAAGTTAGGATGTGTAATATCAGGAGCAGTTCGGCTGATGTTATACACTTTGTTTTTTTCCAATTGCTGCAATAGGATAGCGCTTCCAATTCCTTTGCTTCCGCCAATGATTACTATGTTTCGCATATTTTTTTTTGAATTATCTTTTTGAAATTTTATTGTTGTTGATTTGTCTTTGTCTCGAACATTTGAATCGGCCTTCTTGAAAGCTTCTTAATTTTTCGTGTTTTGTTTTCCGGCCTTGCACACGTTCGCGCCACATTTTGAAACTTGACGGCTTCATTTCGGCACGCATTAGATCGATAACATCTTGTTCTTTTAAGCCAAATTGTATATGAATGGCATCAAAAGTGGTTCTGTCTTCCCAAGCCATTTCTATAATTCGGTCTATTTCTATTGGTGTTAGTGTAATTTGTAAATTCATCCTATACGATTTTGGTATTAGTCACTATCTCCGACATCGGCCATAGTGTGTAATTTTAAGATTCTGTTATTTTCTTCTTTCACCAGCGGATTCTTTTTCATATTCCACAAAAAATCGCTCGCGTGTTTTCTAGTTCTCTCTATATTAACTATTGGTTTTGGATAATCCACGCCCAAATCAAAATTGCTAAACTTTTGGTCTAAAAATGTCATTTTAGAAGGATTGTGAATAAAGGGAATAGGCAGATTTTGTAACTCTGAAACCCATTTTTTTATAAACTCTCCATTAGGATCATGCTCTAAACTATTTTTTAGCGGATTATAAATACGCAACATATTAATTCCAGTTTCACCCGCTTGCATCTGCAGTTGCGGATAATGAATTCCAGGTTCAAAATCCAGAAACATTTGTGACAAATGGGGTGCTGCTTCCTGCCAAGGCTGCCATAAATTATGGGTAAAAAAGGAAACCACCATGGCTCGCATTCTGAAATTCAAATAACCAGTCTGGTTTAGGCATCGCATACAGGCATCTATTATTGGGAATCCTGTTTGTCCTGTTTGCCAAGCTTGGATATAAGAATGATTTGTTTTCTTTTTCAAAGTATGGAATCCTTTATTGACGCTTTCAAATTCCATGATTTCTTCCATTTCAAATTTTTGAATAAAATGGGCTTGCCATGTCAATCTTGAGACAAAGGAGTCGATTTGTTTTTTGTTGTTACTAGTTAATCGAAAATTGGCTGCCTGCTGCAATACTTGTCTTGAGGATAAATTTCCCCAGGCAATATAAGGAGATAACCGGCTGCAGCTTTTTCTTGCTAATAATGGCTTCGAAATATTGCGATTATAATCTTGATAACGATCATAAAAAAAACTTTCCAAATACTTATTGCCCATATTAGTTCCTCCTTTTTGAAAAACATCATTTGGAATGGTTTGCAATGAAACGGTTTCAAAACTGTTTTCTAAAAAGAGGATGCTTTCTAGGGATAAGAAATTTTGAGAAGCTGCTTCAAAAGGAAATTGTTTGGAATTCATATAATCTTCCCAAAGTTTTATCCAGTTTTTTCTATTTTCTAATGCTCTAAAAATGCCATTATTGATGTTCTCTTTCCAGATAATTAAATTGTTTTTGCAAAAGCGTTTAAAGGATTTGTCTCTTTCATAAGTAATTTTTATGCCAGTCTCCTGATGTGAAAACACAGTGTCAATTTTGTAAATTTCCTGGATGGAATTGATAATTGAAATCACTTCGCCCGAAACGCTTAAGACTTTAGTATTTAAAGGAGCAAGCTGTTGGTTGATGTCTTTAATAGATTGTTTGATAAAGTCCCAATGTCTTTCGCTGTAATGACCATCATTTTGTAATGAGTTTTCAAAAACATACAATAACAAGGTTGGTTTATTGGATTGAATGGCATTGAAAATGGCTTCGTTATCCTGTAAACGGAGATCTCTTTTGAACCAAACAATATTGATATGACTTTTATAAGTATTCATTTTTTCGATTAATGGCTTTTATTTCTCCTGCATCTTTCACTGCAATATTTCACGTCATCCCAAACGGTCGCCCATTTTTTACGCCAATTAAAAGGACGTTTACACACCAAACATATTTTAGACGGTAATTCTGATTTCTTCAAATCGCTACTCGTATTTTTTATATTGATTCACTATAATATTGGCTTTCAAATCAAACAATAGATTGTACAGTCCAAAAAAGGTACGGTTCATATAGATAAAATGTTTGGAACCCCGGTTGCCGTTCATTTTTTTTAAGTTGGTATCTTTTGAAAAACGTTCTCCGAGCTGTGCAATGTTTCCAAAAAATTCAGCATCCGAAAAATCAAATGTTTCTCCTTGAAATGGCTGGGTGAAAAGTGATAATAAATCATAAAACATCTGAGTGAAATAGACAATTTCTTCTGCAGAATCATCTGCTCTTAGAATTTCCAGTTCAAAAAGTTTCTTGTTGAACAATTGCGGGTTGTCGAGTATTTTTGGGTTTACCAATTCAAAGTAAGGAATGTAAAAATCATTCGGAATTTTCTTCATGCAGCCAAAATCCAATGCAACCAACTGATTGTTATCGTTAACCAAAAAATTACCAGGATGCGGGTCGGCATGTACTTTTCTCAAAATATGAATTTGATACATATAAAAATCCCATAAAGCTTGTCCGAGTTGGTTTCCTAATTCGCGATTTTTGTTTATAGCAGTGAATTCAGAAAGATGAATTCCTGTCATCCAGTCCATCGTAATGATTTTCTCGGACGAGAACTCGGGGTAATATTCAGGAAAAACCAAATGCTCTATTTTCTTGCAGGCGGCAACGACTTCTTGACTTTGTTTCAGTTCCAGTAAATAATTGGTTTCTTCAATCAATTTGTCCTCTACTTCCTTGAAATATTTATCGGAGTCTTTGCCTTGTAAATTAAACATTCGGATAGCTATAGGTTTTACCAAAGCCAAATCCGAAGAAATGCTATTGGCAACGCCCGGATATTGAATCTTTACGGCCAGTTTTTTACCGTTTTTCACAGCAATATGCACTTGGCCAATACTCGCCGCATTGACTGAATTAGGATTAAATTCGTCAAAAATTTCATAAGGTGTTTTCCCTAAGTTACTTTTAAACGTTTTCAAAACCAATGGAGCCGAAAGCGGAGGTACTGAAAACTGTGACAGCGAAAATTTCTCTACATAAGCTTGCGGCAGGAAACTTTTGTCCATACTCAGCATTTGAGCGACTTTGAGAGCACTTCCTTTTAAACTCTTCAAACCATCATAAATATCTTCTGCATTGTTTTCATTGAGTTTATCACGGGTCAAATCAGAATTGACCATTTTTTCTCCATAATATTTCAAGTAATTAACACCAACTTTGGCGCCGGTTTGTACTAGTTTTGAAGCTCTTTCGATTTTGGAAGTTGGGATGTAGTCTATTGTTTTCATTATTTGTTTTTTATTTTTTCTTTGAAAATGAATTTTCCAAAATCAATCAGGCTGTCAATGGGCGTTATATCAATTAATTCGAAAGAAACCTTAACCGATTTTTCGATGTAGATATCTGTTTTCTCAAACGAAGGAGAAGCATCTTCCATCCAAAATTTCATGGTTAATAAAAATTGAAACCAAAACGATTCGGTTAATACTTTTTCTTGGTATTGCTGTAGTTTTTCAATTTTAATGCGGAAATCATCTGTGATTATTTCTGAGATGTAGTCTTTGAATTTATTTCTAAACTCGGACAAAATCATTAGTTTTTTTAGTTGATTTTGATGCTGTTTCAAAGTCATCATGACGTAGCTTCTATTAGCGGTAATTAATTCGAAGAAAGTAAAATAAAAACTCAGCAGTTTGGTTTTCATATCGTAACTTTCGTAATTATCGTCTTTCTGCAATAGCTCGATTGTTTTGTCAAAAAAGATGTTGAATATTTCTTTTTCGATACTTTCCAGTGTGCCAAAAAATGTATAGAATTCAGCCTCTGTAAAACCATTCACTTTGGAAAAATGAAATACAGACTTTGGTTTTTCATTATGTTCTAAAGTATAGTTCATATACATTGAGACAATGAGGTCTTTGGATAAATTTATTTTTTTAGTTGCCATGTTTTAAGTTTTATTTGTGTATAAAGGTAATAATGTTTAACTTATTATTAATAATGCTAAACAAAACATTAACTTATATTTGTATAGTTTTAATTGATTGCCCCTAATTTATAAAGTAATGAAGCAAAATGTTTTAATAACTGGAGGTACTGGATTTATTGGTAAAAAATTGACCAAAATATTGTTGGAAAGAGGCTTTTCTGTTTCAGTACTTACAAGAAATAGTAAACCAAATATAGATGGAGTTACCTATTATATTTGGGATGTATCTAGTCAAAATATTGAAGAAGCCGCTGTGCTCAATGCCGATTATATTATTCATTTGGCAGGAGAGAATATTGCCGAAAAAAAATGGACTACCACGAGAAAAGCTGAAATCAAAGATAGCAGAACACAATCAGCTCAATTGATTTATAACGTTTTGAAAAAACACAATAAACGAATTGAAGCCTTTGTGTCGGCTTCAGGAATAGGTTTTTATGGTGCGATTAACGGAGAAGGCATTTGTACTGAAAACACCTTGCCAGCCAATGACTTTATTGGAGTGACTTGTCAAGAATGGGAAAAATCTGCTGATTTGATGGCAGGTTTAGGCATTCGAACCGTAAAAATTCGAACCGGTTTGGTTTTAGGTAAAGATGAAGGAATATTAAAAAAACTTACTCCAATTTTTAAACGAGGTTTAGGTAGTGCTTTGGGATCAGGGAAACAATATATGCCTTGGATTCACATACACGATTTGTGCATGATGTATATCGAAGCAATTGAAAACGATAAGATGTCTGGGGCGTACAATGCTACCATCAACGACAGTACTACTAATTTATCTTTCTCCAAAGCATTGGCTAATTCTCTTGGTAAATCAATGTGGTTGCCGAAAGTTCCAGCTTTTTTAATCCGAATAGGAATGGGTGAAATGGCTGACATTGTTTTGACGGGAAGAAGAGTTTCTTCTGATAAAATAAAAAAACTGGGTTTTAGGTTTCAATTCAAAAATCTCAAAAAGGCACTAAAAGATTGTTTGAGTTAGCTAATTATTAAATGCTAATTACTCAAAAAATTAATTCAAAATACAATCGATTTTGGTATTTACATTTTTTGATATTTTGGCAATGACAATACTTGGAATTTCGATATTGAAGTCGTCAGTGTTTAATGTGAAATGAGAGTTTATATGGATTCCATTTTCTACTTTTTTAATTTTAGCTTTTACAGTAATCATCCTGGTTTGACCATGGATTGTTAGTTTTCCTTTTATCTGAAAGACTTTTTCGGTTTCGGTTACAATTTTCAAATCAAATTTTTCGATAATCCCTTTAAAAACAGCTTTAGAATAGCGGTCACTTTCCATATAGTTACTATTGAAATGTTCTTTCATTAAATCTCTTTTGAATTGAAAATTTTTAATGACAGCAGTAAAGGTTATTTGGCTTTTGTCTGGAATTAGTGTACAGTCCACAACATCGTTTTTTGCTTCAACGGCTTCGAATAAAGGCACAGAAGCTTCGAAGTAAATAGTACATTTTGAGGTACTTAATTTTTCTTGGGCACTAATAGGGTATAAGACAAAAAATAAGACTAATAGAGTAAATTTTTTCATAATTTTTTCTATTAAAGGTTTAATCTAAAGTTACGTTTTTTTTTACGACAATACTCTTAAAGTTACGCCAAAAAAAAGCCAATATCAAAAGATTAATTCTTTCGATATTGGCTTTTTAAATAGATTTTCAGTAAGTATTATTCTTAGTATTTTAAGAAAAAAACTAATCCAAATTAATCTGTATGTTGTATTTTTTTAGTCCTTCCAATGTTTCTTTTGATGTGTAATTAAACTCTTCTTCGTGTAACTCACGTTCTTTTTTCAGGGCGATCTGTTTTAATGAATTACAAAAACGTTTTACATCTTCAAAGTTAGACAGAATTAGACCTGGAACGGGAACGCTATTGCCTTCATTGTCTTTTGCAACCATAGTAAAATAAGAAGAATTACAATGTTTTTTATTACCTGTCTGGATGTTTTCGGCCTCAACGCGAATCCCTACAATCATAGAGCTTCTTCCAACATAATTAACAGATGCTTTCATTGTTACAAGTTCACCCACTTCAATAGGTTTCAGGAAATCTACTGTATCCACTGAGGCAGTAACACAATAATTTCCAGAAAATTTGGAAGCGCAGGCAAAGGCAATCTGGTCTAATAGGGACAAGACAAATCCACCGTGAATTTTTCCACTAAAATTGGTATGTGAAGGCAACATAAGTTGGGAAATGCTGACATGAGATGAAGCAACTGTTTTGTATATTTTCTCCATAGGTTTAGTTTTGGTTAAAAGGGGATTTTTCTTTTTGTATTGTTTTGATAAAATATCTAGTTTCTCCCCACCAGAAAAAGGTTCTGTATTTTTCTTCATAAGTGAGTTTGACATAATGGCCCTGCAAGGTCTTCATTTGCTCAATCACCTCTTTGTCGCTATCCAATACTGAAAACTTGAAAATTTGTGCCCCAGAGATTCCTTGGCTCAATTCTCCTTCCCATGTTTTTATGATAACACCTTTATGACTTAATCGGATTAATTCTCCAGAGCGAATGCCTTCACTAACGGTTACATAATAGATAAATGCAAAGTAACATAGGAATCCAATACCTATTAATGCTACAATTACGGCCAAAATTTTTCTCATATTATTTTAATTTAAAAGGGAATTTTCATCTGCTTCAGCTCTTTTTAAAATACTGTCAGGGAGTGCTTTTTTAGCTTTGGCACCCATTTTCTTGAGTTTTTCGACACTTGTGATGAGGTTTCCTTTTCCTTCCACGAGTTTATTCATAGCGCCTTGATATTCTACTTTACTCTCTTCGATTTTTTTACCAATTTTTATTAAATCAGCGACAAAACCTTCAAATTTATCATACAAGGCACCAGCTTGTCTGGCTATTTCAAAGGCATTTTCTTGCTGTTTTTGGTTTGTCCACATACTGTCAATTGTGCGTAAAGTTGCCAATAGAGTAGATGGGGTGACAATTACGATGTTTTTTTCGAATGCTTTGTTGTATAAGGTTGTGTCTTCGTTGAGTGCCAATGCAAAAGCGGGTTCCATGGGTATAAAAAGCAAAACAAAATCAGGGCTTTCTATCTGGTATAAATCGTGATAATTTTTACTTCCCAATTGATCCACGTGGCTTTTTATCGAATTGACGTGTTCTCTTAAAAAGGTTTTCTTTGAATTTTCATCTTCTTCATTAATGAATTTTTCATAAGCTGTTAGTGAAACTTTAGAATCGACAATCATCTTTTTTCCATCAGGAAGATTGATGACAACATCCGGAAAAACACGATTTCCTTCTTCTGTAGTATGGCTTTGCTGTACTTCATATTCGCGTCCTTTTTCCAATCCTGATTTTTCAAGGACACGTTCTAGTACCAGTTCTCCCCAATTTCCTTGCATTTTACTGTCTCCTTTTAATGCTTTGGTCAAGTTGATGGTTTCTTTGCTCATTTGAATATTCATTTCACGTAAGCCTAAAATTTGTTGGCGTAATGCAGCATGATAATCAATGCTTTCTTTGTGGGTATCTTCGACTTTCTTTTCGAATAACTGAATTTTATCTTGTAGCGGGGACAAGATATTTTTCATGTTTTCCTTGTTTTGCTCTGTAAATTTATTCGATTTTTCGTCTAATATTTTATTGGCAAGATTCTCAAATTCTTTGGTGAATTTCTCCTGAAGTTTCTCGACTTCTTCTTTTTGTTCCTTGTTGCGTTCCCAAAGATTTTCAAAATCGACTTCTTTTTTAGAAAGCTGAATGGCTAGACTGTCTTTCTCATTTCGGATATTTTCCTTTTCAGAATTAGATACTTCCAGTTGTTTTTCGAATGTGTTTTTATCTAATAAAAACTGTTCTTTCTGTTGGTTTAATTGAGAATTAAGCGCGATTAATTTTTCTTCCAGACTTACTTTTTCCGATTGAAATCGAGCAGAAAATAGGAGCTTGCCAATGAAAACGCCTATTGTAAGCGCGATAATAAAAACCACTAATAAAGGAAGAATTGTTAACATAGATATTTCTTTTTTTTAAAATGTAAAAGTACGCATTAATACGTAGTACTTAATTTTAAAAAATGAAATTTCACGAATTATTAGAAATCCAATACTAAATCAACAATTTATTTTTTTTATGTCATCACGCAACCATTTTTGGAATGAACCATCTTAATAGTATATAAATTAATTAAAAAGTAAATATGAAACGTTTTATTTTAATAGCTCTTACGGCTCTTAGTTTTTATTCTTGTTCCGATCCGATTGATAGTGATAACGCCCAAAACTGTGGCGATGTCAGAAATGTAACTTATGAGAATTTTAAATATTGCGGACAGCCAAAAGAGAATCCAACAAAACCAATTTATGTGCTTATAAACTCCAATGAAGAACTGCAAAAGCATTTTGCTGCTTGCGATGTTAGTGCTTTACCTGATTTTACTCAGAAGAGAGTGTTAGGGCTTTTGGCAGGACCGAAACCTACATCCGGCTATGATATAAAAATCCAATCTGTAATTGAAGATGACTGCCAAATTCTGGTTCAGTATTCTGAAAAAGTGCCTGGTGCTAATGAAGTGGTGCTTCAGGCAATTACGTATCCTGCAGAATATATTGTACTTCCAAAATCAACTAAGCCTATTTTGTTCTCCAAAGTAAGTACAGATATTGATTATGCTATTGTTGGTACTTATTTCGGACAATGTACTGGGGCAGACTGCTATCAGTTTTATAAAGTCGAAAATCACAAAGTAACTAAATATCCAACAGTGAATAATTTTCCTGCTGAGTTTAACCAAACTAATTATAAAGCATTAATTTTTAAAGATGATTATGCTGGTTTTCTTTCAAAAATACCAGCCGAAATAAAAAACTTAAAAGGACAGACCAAAATATTGGGTTCTCCAGATGCACATGATCAAGGCGGTGTTTACTTTGAGTGGAGCCAAGGTGGAGTTGTCACCAAAATTTATTTGGATACTGATAATACAACAGATCAAACGGCTGATGTTATTGCATTCAAGAAGGTGATTCAGGACAAAATAGTGCAATTAAAAACAAAATCATAATACTATGATTGGTTATCGAAACGATTACTTTTTTTCGATTGATAAATTAGAATTGAATATAAAAACCAGCATCAACATTTAATACTTGTGAAATGAAAAAATTTATTTGTATAATTCTTATAGCGCTTACTTTCTGTTCATGTGCTAATGATGACGCTGGTTTTGATTCAAAAACCAAAAAAGAAATAATGGATAGTTGGGCTTGGAAAATTTTTATTTTTACTGATGAAGGAGAATTTACACCAGTCGAGACTGCCAAAAATAAATTTGATAATACAACAAAAGTAAACCCTATTTTTGTAGATGATATTTTGGAAATTTACAGCAATGATGAATTATTCTTAGATAATAAAAAAGAAGGATTTAATGATCCAATTGCTTTTGCCAATTATAATGTAACTAAAAGAAAAAAATAACGAGTTTAATACTTATTTCTTGGAAGAAAACATAGAACTATTTATAAAAAAATGTGTCGATAACGACCGGGAAGCACAACTGAAAATTTATCAGTTGTTTTCTCCTGTTTTATATGGGCTATGTCTTAAATACATGCGAAATGAAGATGACGCCAAGGATGTTTTTCAAGAAGCTTTTGTAATTGCTTTTCAAAAGATGGGGCAATACAAATTTGAAGGAAGTTTTGAAGGTTGGATCAAGCGTATTTTTATCAATAAATTGCTTGAAACATTAAAGAAAAAGAAAAAAGATGTGCTCTTCTTAGATGTTTTTGATACCGATGTAATTGAGGAAGAAGAACTGGAATTGGCTCCCATTGAACAAGAAAAATTATTAGAATACATTCAAGAATTACCCGACCAGTACCGGATGGTTTTTAATTTATATGTTTTCGAAAAAATGAAGCACAAAGAGATTGCAAAATTGCTTCAAATTTCAGAAGGTACATCAAAATCCAATCTGAATAGAGCCAAGAGTATTTTGAAAAAAAGAATTTTGGTTGTATTAAATTTTAAAACAGCATAAAAAGCAAGGCATGAAAAATAAAGAAGCAAAATCTATTTTTTCTTCATTGGAAAACTACTCCAGTATTCCGCCTCCCGAATTATGGGATAAAATTGAAGCACAATTAGACGAACCTAAAAAGAAGAAACGAGCCATTATTTGGTGGTCAATTGCTGCTAGTTTAGTAGTTGGACTTTCTGTTCCAACTATTTTGTATTTTAATTCCAATCCAGGAAATGGTATTGAATTGAATGTGGAAAATAATGCGAATGAAGTTGTTTTGCAAAAGGATTCAAATGAAGAAAATAACAACATTCAGCAAGATAATCGCAAGGCAAAAGAAATTAAAAATGATAATTTAAATAATAATCCAGTAGCGACAACAACCGTTTCGAGTATTTCTTTTAAAATAAAAGATTCTTCTAAAACTAAAAATTTGAATCCCCAGAAAAACAATGGAATGATTCAAACTGTTATGAATGAATCCCAGTCCAATGCTATAGCTTCAAATCAAAATTCAAGTTCTGTTATTCTTAAATCTGAATTACAAATTAATAAATCTGCTAAGGTTGGTAATCCAAATTCAAGTAAAAACGGTATAGTTAATAATCAAAAAAGTATTGTTTTAGAAGCTAATAAGAGTAAAGGAATTGCAGATAATACAATTTCAAAACCAGAATTAGTAAATGACAAATTAGTTCAAGTTAGCCCATCAAATACCAGTAAAAAAGCTATAGTAAGTAACCAAGATAATGATGTTTCAGGATTGAACAGCAATAAAGGAATTGCAGAAAACACAAAATCAAAAGATTCTTTAAGCAAAATAAAATCAGAAGTTGCGCAATTGGAGAAGGCTTTAGTACAAAAGGATAAAGACAAAATAAAGAAAAAAGAGGTTTCTGAAAGCATTGATAAATGGTCTCTTCAAGTTTTTGCTGGGGTTATGAGTTCCCAAAATTATAATAACGAAAAGGCATTAGGATATGCTGTAGCTTCACAACAGTCTAATGGTTATGGCGTGAAGACGAATTATAAACTGAACAAAAAATGGGGAGTAAGTTCGGGGTTTAAAATCAATGAACTGGGACAAAAAATTGCTGGAGTTTCTTATTACGATAAGCAAAACTTGTATGGAGCTGCCTCTGGTTTACTTCCTCTGACCAACGATAAGTATGTGCCTAATTCAACAACCAATTATCAATTTGTATCGATTTCAAAAAATGAGGAATATTTATTTTCTTCTAATTCTAAAAATGTAAGTGGTCTCGAAAAAGGAGATGTAACACAAAATTTGAAGTATTTCGAAATGCCATTGGAGGTTTCGTATGCTATTTTGAGTAATAAGAAAGCAAATATTAGTATGAATACGGGAGGTTTTGTAGGGAAGTTAATTTCAAATGATATTGCTTTGAATGGAAGTTCCATTGGGGAAAACAAAAATGTAAACGAATTTGTTTACGGAACTTTATTGAGCAGTACCTTGCAGTATGAACTCTTTAAAAAGACCAAGTTTTTCATTGAACCCGGAATGAATTATTATATAAATCCGTTGGAAAACCAATCATTCAATCAGTTTCAATGGATGTTTAATGTAGGTTTGAATGTTAATTTTTAATTTTACAAAAAAGCTACAATATTATTTTATTTTTGATGTGAATAATACAAAATGCTAGATGCTCCTGCAAAATCTAGCATTTTGTATTTTAAATTAATTTTTTAAATACATTTTATTCATCCAATTTTTGATTCCCTCTGTCAATATGATTGTCTGGATTTGAGTTTGGATACCGATCGGGTGTTATGTCAGAATTTCGATCTCTATTTTCTAGTGTTTTTTTAGTGTCTTTTTCCGTTAAAACTCCACGGTTCAAACCCTTTTTTTCTAGTTGATCTTTATCTATTTCTTCGGGAAGATCTGGAGTGGTACCTTCAATATTCCGAGCTCTTTGTACTATTTTTTCATTTCCATGGCTATCAATTTCTATTTCTTCTTTAAGTTTTGATGTTTCTGAATTCAAGTTTTTATCAGTTGGTTGCGTGTCAGAATTTTGCTTGCTATTGGTTTTTTTTGAACCTAAATTATTACTTTCCATATCGTTATATTTTGGTGTTAATACTATAATTATTATAATGATACGCTTTTATCTGCAGTAATTCAATCAATTAACATAGCATTGGGTTTAAAGAATGAAATGTGCAGTGGTCTTTTTTAATACTCCAAAAACAAATCTATCTTTGTACTCACAAAACAAATCTAGAATGTCCCACCATCATTTCGTCCTTCACAAACCCTACGGTTATTTAAGCCAATTTATTTATGAACTGAAACGCAAGAAAAAACTCTTGGGTGAATTACATGATTTTCCTGCCGGAACAATGGCTATTGGTCGACTTGATGAAGATTCGGAAGGTTTACTTTTATTGACAACCGATGGGAAAATGAGTGAAATCATTCGAAGTAAAAAAGTAGACAAAGAATACTATGTGCAAGTCGATGGAATTATTACTCCCGAAGCAATAGAACAATTGAAAAATGGTGTCGAAATTGGTTTTAATGGCACAAAATATACAACCAAACCCTGTGAAGCTTTTATTGTAAACGAGATTCCTAATTTTGGAGCAAGAGGCAAAAAGATTCGGGACGAGCGTCACGGTCCTACTTCTTGGGCGTCTATCACGGTCAATGAAGGAAAGTTTCGCCAAGTACGAAAAATGACGGCAGCCGTTGGTTTTCCTACCCTAAGATTGGTAAGAGTCCGAATAGGAAACGTACTTTTAAATGACTTGCAAGCTGGTGAAGTTTTGGAGGTTTCTAATTTTCAATTAAACGAATAAACAAATTACCGATTAAACAAATAATTATGTTAAACATTGTTCTCGTAGAACCCGAAATACCTAATAATACTGGAAATATTGGTCGTCTTTGTGTAGGTACTGAAAGCCGTTTGCACTTAATACATCCTTTTGGCTTCGTTATTAATGATAAAAACCTAAAGCGTTCTGGACTTGATTATTGGGTGCACCTTGATGTAACAGAATATCAAAATGTAGCCGAATGGATGTCTCAAATTCCGGATAAATCTAGAGTTTTTCTGATGAGTTCTCATGCCGAAAAGTCCTATTTGGAAAATCAATTTCAAGATGGGGATTGGTTGGTTTTTGGCAAGGAAAGTGTAGGTTTGAGTGCCGAAGTTTTAGCATTATTCGAAAATCATTTGACCATTCCCATGTCACCATTAATTCGAAGTTTTAATATTGCCAATTCCGTTGCGTTTGTAGTGGGAGAAGCGAAGAGACAGATTATTGGGCTATGAAATTGATATAAGATTTTATAATTCTATTTACGGTGTTTTCCAATGAAGGTTTAGAATCTTTGAAATCTTCCTTGAGTTTACCTTCAGAAGTAAAAAAATCGACTACCGTAGTCTTCATCAGTACCCTATCGGTATAAATTTCTTTTACAGTAAATGTAAGGGTATATTTTTGATTTTCTCCAAACACAATTTTAAGGCTGTATTTGATGTCAAAATTATATTTTACGGCTAAATTCCAGTAGTAATAAGCATTTTCATAGCGAGCTTCAATGGTTAAGGAATTTTCAGTAACATCAAAAACATCTGAACCCTTTTCATTATAATACCGTGCCCATTCTTTAGATTGCTCTATTAACTTATTAATAGGCTGATTGGGCATTTCTATTTCCAGAGGAGCAAACCCTTTAGGTGTCAGTTCCAACTTTGTCTGTGCCGAACTTACGACAATCCAAAAAAACAAGGTTATTTTAAGAAAGTATTTCATCTCTAGGTTTTTACGACTCTTACAAAGATAAACAACTGTGATGGTTTTGTTTGAAAGTAAATTTTCCTTTTTCCTTTTCGAAAAAAAAAATCATCCTTAAATATGATATCAAAAACCATCTGACCATTCTTATGTCCCCGTTAATCAGAAGTTTTAATATTGCCAATTCGATTACTTTCGTTGTTGGAGAAGCAAAGAGAGAAATTGGGTTAGGTGTTTAATATGAGGTGTTTAAAATCTATTTGTAGTAAAGAAAATCTATTTTTTTAAAGGAAATTTCATATATTTGAGATAGACAATGTTAGGTCTTAAATCTCTTTTTATGATAGATAACGTTTCCTTACGAAGTACTATTTTTAGACATCTCGATGGTTTAGTGACAGCTCCGGTAGCTTTTTGTTTATATAAAAAAGGTGTGTTAGCTTATATTTTAGATAAAAAGGAAGTAAGCCTTTCTGAACTCACCGAAAAATTTAATGCCAATGAAGGCTACCTCAATGTGGGTTTGCGTGTTTTGGCTTCTCAAGGTTTCCTCAATTATCATATTGCTACGAGTACTGACCTAATTACCATTGGCATTAATGAAAAAAGCGAAACAGCTTTTTCCCTGTTTCCATTGTACGAAGATGCTGTTGATTTATTGCATTATTCAATGGATTTTCATCCCAGATTATTTGAAGAGGCTCCCTTTGAACGCTTAAAATCTATTTTCGAAAAGTATAAAGACAATTATGGAATTTCGTTCTCTTCGGATTCTTTAACCAATACCATTCAACATCAAATTTTAAAGCATATTGAAGGTTTTTTGGTTGGTCCAACTGTAGTTCGTCTGGGCATGAGTGGTATGTTTCATAAATATTTTATGGAAATATCTTTTCGTCCAGAAGAGTTTCATAAATCCCCCGAAAACTTCAAAATCATCCTTGATTTTTTGGTTTATTTGGAATGGTTTACGCAAAAAAAAGGCAATTATCAGTTTACTGAAACTGGATTGTTTTTTGCCAAAAGAGCTTCTGCTTATGGTGTGACGGTCTCATATTTGCCAACTTTTAGTAAAATGAATGAATTAATTTTTGGAGATCCTTCTGTTTTAAGAATTGTTGGAGATGGGGATGATGAAATCCATGTCGATCGAGAAATGAACGTATGGGGAAGTGGTGGCGCCCACGACACCTATTTTAAAGTTGTTGACGAAATTATCATCAAATTATTCAATTTGCCTATTGAAGAGCAACCCAAAGGAATTTTGGATATGGGCTGCGGAAATGGTGCTTTTCTGGAACATATTTTTAATGTGATTGACCGACAGACTTTGAGGGGAAGAATGCTAAATACCCATCCTTTATTTTTGGTGGGTGCCGATTACAATCAAGCAGCGCTAAAAGTAACACGAGCCAATTTAATCAAAGCTGATATTTGGGCCAAAGTGATTTGGGGAGATATTGGTCGTCCAGATTTGCTTGCTGAAGATTTATGGGAAAATTATAATATCGATTTAAAAGATTTGCTGAATGTGAGAACCTTTCTGGATCACAACAGGATTTGGGAAATGCCAAAACAAATCACTGAAGGAAGGATAAGCAGTTCAACCGGAGCATTTGCACACAGAGGTGTTCGAATAAACAACAATTTAGTAGAAGGTAATTTATTGGAACACTTCCAGAAATGGTCACCTTATGTTCATGAATTTGGATTGTTAATCATCGAATTGCATACTATTTCGCCTCATTTGACAGCTGAAAATTTAGGCAAAACAGCAGCCACGGCTTATGATGCTACACACGGTTTTTCGGATCAATATATTGTGGAGATTGATGTTCTGCATAAAAACGCCGCCGAAGCAGGATTGTTTCCTGATCCTAGTTATTTTAAAAAATTCCCAGATTCAGAAATTGCGACAGTGAGTATTAATTTATTGAAAGGAATTTAAAAAAGTTTGCGGATTTCAGTTTACAGATTTCAGTCTTGTGCAGTAAACCCAAAACTCATAATTCTAAGTAATAACAAATTTGCCTTTTTCGCTGTCAAAAACGATATGTTCGTCTTTGAATAAAGTATTAAAACTTCCTTTGCTAATTAAGTTACAAGGTTCGTCTTGTACGACAGTTTCGGGTGTCATGATAATCATCTCGTCGCTTAATTGTATGGCCATATCAATGTCGTGAGTCGAAAATAGAATACACTTTCCTGTTTCGTGTGTTAGTTTTTTCAAGAGTTTCAACAACGAAACTTTGTGCAATAAGTCCAAATGTGTAGTGGGTTCATCAAGGATAATCAAGGGAGTATCTTGTGCCAAAGCTCTTGCAATCAAAACCTTTTGTAACTGACCGTCGCTTATTTCGTAATGTTTTTTTTGTGACAAATGGCCAATTTGCGTTAGCTCGATTGCGTCTTGTACGATTTGAACATCGGTATCTGATAATGTGCCAATCCAATTGGTGTACGGCTGACGTCCCAAGGCAACCAATTCAAAAACGGTTAAATTACTGGGTGGTAGTTTCTCGGTCAAAACCATACTTAAATTTTGGGCAAGTGCCAAAGGTTCGTAGCTGGTTATTTTCTTATCGTTCAAGAAAACAGTTCCATGCAAAGGTTTTTGGATTCCAGTAATAGTGCGTAACAAAGTAGATTTCCCAATACCATTTGCTCCAATCAAAGCAATCAGTTTTCCAGCCTGTAAGTTCAGGTTGAGGTTTTCTGCAATGGTCACGGTCTCCTTTTTGGAAGAGTATCCAATGCTTAAATTTTCTGTGGTTAGGATATTGCTCATTTTGAAATGCTCTAAATTTTAGATAATTATTTTACTGAAAAACGAAAATTTACACCATAGATTTATTGCAATAGGTAGCTTTTTCAAAATCCCTGATGTTTATGGATAAAATCGGAATCTCAGGAAACATTAGCTTCAACTGACTAACTATTTTGTTCGAGAGATTGCTTTTTTGAGCAGTTGTACGGCCTTCCATTATGTTCGCAAAAATATGAATAAAATCATCCTTAGTATTTCCTGTGTTGTAATATCGAAAAGGATTGATGCGAACTTTAATATCTGCTGGGTCAAAAAGACCTGTTGATTCTGCAGTATCATAAACGGCTTGCATAATTTTTTCGGGCGATTTTAGATTCAGTATGTTTTCGGAACAATCAATTACAAAATGTGGCATAATATTTTTATTTAAATGTTTTAAAATTGAAATATGTAAACGATAACCGAGTGTTCAATTATAAGTCTACTTAAAACTCCTCTTTCGAACCAAGAGCCAAATAACCACCGGCGCTCCCAGTATCGAAGTAATGGCGTTGATAGGCAAGGTAATTTCCATTCCTGGCATTTGGGAAACCACATCACAAACCAACATTATAGCTGCGCCAAAAAGCAAAGTGCTCCAGAATAAAACAGTATGATTACTGGTTTGAAATACTAATTTGGCGATATGAGGAACTGCCAATCCTATAAAAGCGATCGGACCCGCATAAGCCGTTATGCTACCCGCCAAAATACTCGTAGCTAATATGATTATAAGCCGAGCTTTGTTGAAATTCAACCCCATACTTTTGGCATAATTTTCACCCAATAATAGTGCGTTCAATGGCTTTATACTAAGCAAACTGAGGAATAATCCCAATAAGACACAAATCGTTAAAATGAGAATAGATGGCCAGGACAAATTGCCCAGATTACCCATCGACCAAAAAGTGAATTTTTGTAGTTGCTCTGCGGAACTGAAATAAGTTAAAACGCCCACAACTGCACTGGTAAAACTACCAAACATAAGTCCAACTATCAAAATTGCCATGGTGTCACGCAAACGTTGCGAAACCAATAAAACCAATAATAAAACGCTCGTGCTTCCTAGTGTTGATGCCAAAACGATTCCGTAGGGAGACAATAAAAGATCACTCAAAAATGAAGGTAATACGCTGGCTCCTAATATTACAAAAGCAACTCCCAAACTAGCCCCCGAACTAAGCCCCAAAACATAAGGTCCAGCAAGCGGATTCCGAAATAAAGTCTGCATTAATAATCCGCTAATAGATAATCCCATTCCGACCAAAACTGCCGTAATCGCTTTGGGCAAACGGTAGTTGATGATGATATATTCCCAAGTCGATTTACTCGAATATCCTCCTGTCAAACTGTTGTAAACTTCTTTGAAAGGGATTGTAATCGACCCAAAACTAATGTTTACAAAAAACAGCACAATAAGCCCTAAAAATAGGAATGAGAATAAGATTGTATTTCGTTTTTGATTGTTCAATTTGTGTCTAATTCAGTTTAGTAGCAAAAGTAAAAGTATAATCAGGAAGCAATTCAGGATGAAAAATTTTGATGTAATCTTTCAGTACTAAATCAGGTCTTGATGGTGACAATTCATAAAAAATAGTACCTCCGGTAGCTCCCAATTTTCCTTCAAAAGTATAAATCGTTTTATTTGTAAAAGCATCAAACTGACTGTAATGAGGATTGGCTTTTTCCAGTTCAGACAATGATTTGAACGAACCAGTTGCAATCCAAAAATTAGCAGTTTTTGCTTTGTCCAATATATTTTCAAAAGACAACCCAAGACTTCCGGTACCTTCGAGGTCTTTCCAAAGATAATCGGCTTTGGCATCTTTCATAAATTGCGCAACCCAACTGTTTCCTTTGGCCACAAACCATTGGTCTTGATACATCGAACCGTATAAAACAGTCGAAGTCGGTTTTTTATCAGCAACCAAAGCTAGAGCGTTGTTGTATTCTTTTACAATATTTTCGAACAAAATATCGGCCTCTTTTTCTTTTCCGAATAATGCTCCGTAAAGTTTTAACCATTCAGCTTTTCCAAGTGGAGATTGCTCCATCCAATCGGCTTGAATGAGTACTTTTAAACCGCTCTTTTGTAAATTTTCAATAGAGGGATTGTTATTGTCAATGCCAAAAGTTACGATGAGTTCCGGTGACAATTCTATCAGTTGTTCAATATTGAGTTTCTCGTTTTGTCCAACATTTTTAACTGAACCAGCATCAATTAAGGCTCTTGTTTTTTCGGATGAGATATAATCTGTATGAGGGAAACCAACAAGCGATTTTTCGACACCGAGCATTTCAAGAAACGGAATATTTGTGGTCGAAGTCACTACAATAGATTGTAATGGAACGGAAATTTCAGTGTATTTTTTTAAGCTGTCCGGAACAATTCCGTTTTTTTCTTTTAGAATATAAGTGAAATCTTTAACCGCATCCGGCCAAGGATTTGAAACCGTTACCACTGTATAACCTTCGTGTTTGTGAATGGCTAAACTTTTGGCATACTGAATGCTATTTGGAGTGTTGACATCAGTTTGAGTGTCATTTTTTTCATTTTTTTTACATCCAATAAATGAAAAAAGAATGACGAATAAAATAACTTTGTAGAACGAAAATTTCATATTATATTTTTTACAATAAGAGCAAAGGTATATTAAATTATAAATTTCCTGTTTAGTTTTTGAAGTAAAAAATTAAGACAAACGCTATCTTTACCAAATGAATACATTAAAAGTGAAACATTGTTCGGCTTGTAAATTGCCTTTTAGCTGTGGAGATTCAGTCAAAGGAAAGGAATGTTGGTGCAATGATTTTCCTCCCATTTTCAATCCTCTTGATATTGCAGATTGTCTTTGCCTCACTTGTTTTAAAACCGCTTGTTCCGATAAAATAGACGAATTTGTCGCCACTATAACTCCCGAAAATGCAATAGGTAATAAAGCCTCGCTATTACCCGAAACCACAAACATAATAGAAGGAATTGATTATTATTTTGAAGATGGGTGCTATGTTTTTAAACCTTGGTTTCATCTCAAACGGGGATATTGTTGCAAAAGCGATTGTACGCATTGTCCGTATTGATTGAAAAATAGATTGCTTTAGAAGCAGAAAGATTTGGCATTTTTTGGAAGCATCGTCCCGCTCTCCGTTACAATCTTGTAAGCCGAACCCCGGCTTACAAGGATTTCCACTGCTATCGGGGCTAAAGGGAGAGATTTTCCTTTTTTGCCATCATTCCAAAAAAGGAAAAGAAGTAACAATAAAATTCAGATTCAGAAACGATTTTATAAAACATATTGAGAATACGGAGAAAGTTTTAAAGAAAGGAAAACAAAAATGATATATCTAATTACAGGCGGAGAACGTTCCGGAAAAAGCAGTTATGCTGAAAATTTGGCAAAAGGTTTATCCGAAAAGCCAATGTATGTGGCAACAGCCAGAAAATGGGACGATGATTTTCAAAAAAGAGTTGACCGTCATCAAAAAGACCGAGATGAACGTTGGGTTAACATAGAAAAGGAAAAGCATTTAAGCGAAATTGATTTCACCGGAAAAGTGGCCGTTGTGGATTGCGTAACGCTTTGGCTAACTAACTTTTTTGTGGACACGAAAAATGATGTTGCCTTAAGTTTGGAACAAGCCAAAGCCGAAGTAGATCTAATTGCAGAACAAGAAAATACAAATATTATAATTGTAACCAATGAAATCGGAATGGGAATCCATGCCGAAACGCATATTGGCAGAAAATTCACAGAGCTTCAAGGTTGGATGAATCAATACATCGCCCAAAAAGCCGAAACTGTTGTATTGATGGTTTCAGGAATTCCGGTTGTAATTAAAAAACAAGGTCAATATCAATTGCAATAGCAAAAATCAATTTTTAGACATTGTCATTGATATTGCCATTGTCATTGAAAAATTTTATAAAATAATAATATGTCAAATTTAGATGATATTATAAAATCACGTCGCGACACTCGTCATTTTACACAAGACGAAGTGCCCGATGAAGTAATCCAAAAAGCACTTCAGGCAGGACATCACGCGCCTTCAGTTGGTTTGACCGGCGCTACAAAATATTATCTGATCAAATCAGCTGAAATCAAAAAAGCCATAAAAGAATTGTTTTTGGATTATGATATTAAGGCATCAAACTTAACCGACGACAAACTTCAAAAAGCACAATATAAAGCCTTAAAGCTAGAAGCGATTGAGGAAGCACCACTTGGATTGGTGATTTGTTACGACCGTTCGGTGTTGAATCATTTCACGATTGGAACAGTTGGCAGCAATGAAGCGGTAAAATTCAGTGCCGTTTGCGCCGCCCAAAACATTTGGCTGTCATTGACCGAACAAGGTTATTCGATGGGTTGGGTTTCGATTCTGAATTATTATCAATTCAAACAGCTTTTGGGATTACCCGAAAACATAGAGCCTTTGGGATATTTTTGCGTAGGCAAACCAGCTACCAATTACAACAACCAGCCGATGTTACAACAATTGAACTGGAAACAAAAAGCTAAAAAACCTTGTGTTGAAGAGATTTTAGTTTCAGCCCCTGTCTCGGTCTCAAAGTCTTTGCTGGAAACGAAGCAATCTCACTTCAATGATTCCACAATAGGCGAGGCACTACAACAAAAAATAGATAATAAAACCAAACCAACTGGTTCTCTTGGAGTTTTAGAAAGTTTGGCAAAGCAAATTGGAACCGTTTTCCAAACATTGGAACCCAAAATTACAAAACCCAATATAGTTGTTTTTGCCGCTGACCACGGAATTGGTAATCACGGCGTAAGTGCCTATCCGCAAGATGTTACCCGACAAATGGTAACTAATTTTTTGGAAGGCGGAGCAGCAATCAATGTTTTTTGCAAACAAAATAATATCGAGTTAACCATTGTGGATGCCGGAGTAAATTATGATTTTCCAACAAATGCAAATTTGATTTCCGCCAAAATAGCGAAGGGAACACAATCGTTTTTACACTGTCCAGCAATGAGCCAATCAGAATTGGATTTGTGTTTTGTAAAAGGGGCAGCAATCGTGAATTCGATTTTTGAAACGGGCTGTAACTGCATCGGTTTTGGCGAAATGGGAATTGGGAATACTTCCACAGCTTCGGTTTTGATGAGTATTATTATAGAATTACCTATCGAAGATTGTGTCGGAAATGGAACAGGTGTTGTTGATGAAAAGTTAATTCAAAAGCAAAATATTCTAAAAAAAGCTCTTGAGAATTATAATGGTTCAAATGATTTGGAAAGTAAGTTAGCCTATTTTGGAGGATTCGAAATTATGCAAATGGCAGGAGGAATGCTTCAAGCCAAACAAAACAATATGCTCATTTTGGTCGATGGTTTTATTTGCACTGTTGTTTTTTTAATTGCCTACAAAATGAATCCATCAGTAAAAGAAAACGCGATATTCTGTCATTCATCTGCAGAGAAAGGGCATCAAATAATATTGGATTATTTAAACATTCAACCATTGTTGCAGCTTGATTTGCGATTGGGTGAGGGAACAGGTTGTGCTGTGGCATTTCCAATTATTCAATCGGCTGTTTGTTTCCTGAATGAAATGGCCAGTTTTGAATCTGCAGGAATTAGCGGTTCGTAAATCAATTTTAAATATGAAAAAACAATTACATATATTTTTCACGGCATTGATGTTTTATACCCGAATTCCGTGTCCTAAAAACATCGACCACAATCCTGATTATTTAAACAAAGCATCCCGATACTTCCCTTTAATTGGATGGATAGTTGGGGGAATTTGCTTTGGAGTTTATTATTTGGCATCGATTGTGTTTTCAGTCGAAATCGCTTTGATACTGTCGATGATTGCAGGAATTCTAACTACGGGAGCTTTTCACGAAGACGGATTCGCCGATGTTTGTGATGGTTTTGGAGGCGGATGGACCAAAGAGAAAATCCTTTTGATAATGAAAGACAGTGCCATTGGAGCTTATGGAGCTATTGGATTGGTTTTGCTTTTTCTACTAAAGTTTCAGAGTTTGATTCAATTGATAAGTAACATTCAATATTCTGAATTTACAATTTACAATTTACAATTCACCATTTTTTTACTCTTTATTTCGGCTCATTCGGTTAGTAGATTAGTTGCTATTTCTATAGTTTTTACACACCAATATTCAAGAGAAGACACATCGAGCAAAAGCAAACCAATTGCCCAAAATTTTACTTGGAAAGAAGTTATTGGTGCTTCATTTTTTGGATTATTGCCCTTTGTAGTTTTGTCGTTTTTTCAATGGCAATTATTGTTGGCTTTAGTTCCAGTTTTTCTTGCCCGTTTCTTTCTTGCCCGTTATTTCCAAAAATGGATTGACGGCTATACCGGAGATTGTTTGGGGGCCACGCAGCAAGTATGTGAAGTAATTTTTTATCTGTCAATTATAGCAATATGGAAGTTTATTTAGTCCGTCATACCGAAACGGTTTGCGAAAAAGGAATTTGCTATGGTCAGAGCGATGTTGGAATTCGTGAACCATATGATGCCATTTTTGAGTCCATTTTAAACCAATTGCCGGAAGAAGCAATTTTGTATTCCAGTCCGTTGCAACGCTGTTCCATTTTGGCTAAACATATTCAAAAAAATACTAAAATCGAATCCATTATTGAGGATTCAAGATTGATGGAAATGGATTTTGGGGATTGGGAACTAAAAAGTTGGGATACCATCCCTCGTGAAGTTTTAGATCCTTGGATGGAAGATTTTGTCACCGAAAATGTGCCTAACGGAGAATCGTTCGTGGATTTGGATACTAGGGTTCGAGAATTTTTGGATAATGATTTATCAAAATTACACACTAAGCCGATTATCATTGTCGCTCACGCGGGAGTTATCCGAAGTATTTTGTGTAAAATAAATAATCTTCCACTACAGGAAGCTTTTAAAACGAAGTTGGATTTTGGAGCTGTTGTGAAAATTGAAATCTAGAATTATGTTTTAAATTACTGAAAAACAATTCGTTGCATCGTCATAAAATTAAAATGCTCCATTAACTTTACTTTTCAATAATTTTAACTTTATATTTGCATCCGAATTAAGGTTGTGTTTTACTTTTTACGAAAACACATTAAAAGGGAATTAGGTTCAAAACCTAAGCTGTTCCCGCAACTGTAAGCTATCAAGCTTGTTGTTATCTACAAAGCCACTGTTTTTAAAAGAATGGGAAGGTGAACAACAAGACGCAAGCCAGGAGACCTGCCTTTTTTCTTAACGAATATCGAACTTTCGGGAAAAAAGGTTCAGAAATTATGACTTTAAAAAAACTAATATTTGCCCTTTTCGTTTTAATGTGCCAATTGATTTCGGCACAAAATGATACTATTACCAATTTAAAAGAGGTTATAGTTTCAGACCGTACTTTGTATTCAAGTAATAAATCACAATCCATCCAGATTCTTAATGATTCGGTTATCAATAAAAACCAATCTTCACTTTCCAATTTATTGAATTATAACAGTGTGCTGTATTTCAAGGAATACGGACGTGGAATGCTTTCAACCGTTTCTTTTAGGGGGACTACAGCTTCGCAAACAGCTGTAATTTGGAACGGAATAAATGTTAATTCACAACTCAACGGCAGTGCCGATTTCAATACTTTCACCGCTCCCGATTTTAATACCATCAGCATAAAAGCGGGTGGAGGAAGTGTGAGTTATGGAAGTGGAGCCATTGGTGGAACAGTTCATTTAAGCAATGATTTGGTTTTTAAAAACAAATTCGAAAATGATTTTCGACTGGATTATGGTAGCTTCAATACCATTGGAGTAAATTATAAAATGATTCTTTCGAACAAAAAATGGAGTACTCAAGTCGGGTTTTCAAGAAACAGTTCGGATAATGATTATCCCTACGTGAACCAATATACTTGGAACGGAATTCAACGAAAAAATGAAAACGGGCAATATGCAACGACTAATTTGTATGCCAATGTAGGTTACAAAGTAAATCCTAATTCTGTCGTTACTTTTTACAGTCAGTCCTCAAATACGGACAGGAATCTTTCTTTAATTTCTGAATCAGATTCAAAAACGAAATACGTCAATACTTTTAGTCGAAATCTTTTGGAGTATTCAGTAGCCAAAGATCGTTTCAGCAGTAATTATAAAGTGGCGTATCTCACAGAACAATATCAATATTTTGAGAATATCGACAGCAATGATTTTAGTTTTGGGAAATCAGAATCGCTTATAGCTAAAATGGATTTTGGTTACCAATTATTAGAATCTATAAAGCTTAATGGGATTTTAGATTACAATCGTACTAAGGGTTTTGGAACTAGTTTTGGGGATAATACAAGACATATTGGAGCCATAGCAATCAAAGCGGTTGAACAACACAATGAAAAATGGCAAAATGAATTAGGTTTCCGAAAAGAAGAGAGTTCGGATTATGATAGTCCATTCTTATTCTCATTGGGTTCTTCTTATGTTTTCAATTCCTTCTATAATTTAAAAATCAATCTTTCCAGAAACTTCAGGATTCCGACGTTTAATGATTTGTATTGGGAAACAGGCGGGAATCCCGATTTGAAACCGGAGAGTTCTTACCAAGCAGAGGTTGGAAATGTTTTTAAATATAAAAAAATCACTTTGTCCGAAACAATTTATTTCATAAAAATAAGTGACTTGATTCGTTGGGCTCCTTTGGATGGAAGTAATTGGACACCCGAAAATATTGACAGGGTAAATAGCTATGGCTCCGAAACGAATTTGGGTTGGACCAATACATATGGCAAAAATAATTTGGCACTAAATGCTAGTTACGCTTACACTGTTTCCGAAAACGTAGAAACTGGAGAACAATTAATCTATGTTCCGTATCATAAATTCAATTCGAATGTTTCCTATTCGTATAAAAAAATAGCGGCAACCTATCAGTTTTTATTCAATGGCGCTGTTACGACTCCTTCTCAAAAATACCGTTTTGTCAAAGAATATTGGGTATCCAATCTGGGTGTCTATTATGATTTGGGAACTAAATATACTTGTAAAATAGGCCTTCAGGCATTAAATCTTTTTAATCAAAATTACCAGAGCATTTCCCAGCATTATATGCCAGGAAGAAATTTTATAATCAACCTAACTTTTAAATTTTAATAAAATGAATTTCAGTAAACTAGTTTTAATAATGTTAATTTCCTCTTTGTTTTTTGTTTCGTGTACCAATGACGATACGAATGACGATACTCCATTGGGAAGTTATGATAATGGATTCTTGATTTTGAATCAAGGCGGATTTGGTCATAATGATGCTTCGGTTTCGTATGTTTCCTCTGATTTTTCAATTGCCCAAAACGATGTTTTTTCGGTAGTAAATCCTTCAATAACATTGGGTGACACAGGTCAAGATGTAGGTTTCAACAATGAATTGGCTTATATCGTTTTGAATGCCAGTAATAAAATTGAAATCGTGAATCGCTATACTTTAAAGAGTGTTGGAAGCATCAATTCAGGATTGAAGAATCCAAGATATATCGCTTTTGCAAATGGAAAAGGATATGTGACCAATTGGGGTGATGGAAGTGTGGCTACCGATGATTATGTGGCCGTAATTGATTTAACAGCAAAAAAAGTATCAAGCTCAATTCCAGTTTTAGAAGGGCCTGAGAGGATTATAGCGAATTCTGGTAAATTGTACGTGGCTCATAAAGGTGGATATAGCTATGGAAATAAAATTTCGGTTATTGATGCAACTTCAAATGCTGTTTCTACAACAATAACTGTTGGAGATGTGCCGGAAAATATGGAAATAAAAGATGGAACTTTGTGGGTGTCATGTGCTGGAAATCCTAGTTATGTATCAGCTCCTTTGGTAGAAACTGCAGGTCAAATCGTGAAAGTGAATTTAACAACCAATAAAGTGGCAAGCACAATTGCCTATTCGGATGCAACTAAGCATTTATCGAATTTGGTATTGAACGGGAACGATGTTTATTATACCATCAATGCTGATATTTATAAAATGAGTGCCACTGCAACGACATTGCCTACAACTTCAGCATTTAGCACTACGGCTCAAGGAGTTTACGGTGTGTACAGTTTTGCAATTCATGGAAATCATATTTATGTTGGTGACGCTGGAGATTACTCGCACAATGGAAAAGTATATGTTTATGCATTAAGCTCACCATCAATTGGTAGTTTGGAAAAAACATTCTCAGTTGGGGTCATTCCAGCGGGTTTCTATTTTAATGATTAATTTATATACTCTTAGTCAATTTATGGTCTAATAGTTTTTATTATAATACGGTTGTAGGTTTAATAGTTAGTGGTATTTCTATTGGCTTAATTAACGTATTAGGTAATTGTTTTTTGAAAAAAAAGAAGGCTTTCAGAGATGAAAGCCTTTTTTGATTGAGGTTGTTTGTTATTATTTTAAATCCGACAAAAAAGAATTGATGTTCTTTGCAATAGCAGCTTGTTCTTTTTCGTCTGTAAGGTATTTTCTGTCTTTAGCATTTGTCAAATAACCTAATTCAACAAGTACTGTTGGAGCTTCTGATTTTTTTAGAATATGAAAAGGGGCTAGTTTTGTTTTAGAAACTTTCAGAGAATTATTATTTGCAAGTGATGCATTTAATTGATTGGCAATTGCATTTGACTTTTCGTAAAAAGGAGATTTATCACTTACATAAGATTCAAGTCCTGATTTTTCATTATTTGAATTTGCATTTATATGAAGTGATAATACCAAATCGGGTTTAATAGAATTGATAAATTCTGTTCTTTTTTCTAATGTTATAAACTCATCGGAATTACGTGTTAGTAAAATAGTAATATTTTTATTTTCATTCAAAGACTTTATTTTTTCGGCAATTTGAGAAACAATTACTTTCTCAGAAGTTCCATTGAAAGTTGCTCCAAAATCTGACCCGCCGTGACCTGCATCAATAACAATTGTAAATGTTTTTGGTTCAGTTACACTCGGATTAATAAAGGCAAAAGAAACTATTGCGGTTATGCCTAAAAATAATAGTGATGTCTTTTTCATTTCTTTTTTTATTAAATGGTTATCAGACAACAACGCTTAATTTTGTAGTATTATTGTGTAATAATCATTTTATTCTAAAGACCTTAACAATCCAGCCGGAGCTTTGTCAACATACATTTGGTTTTGTAGTCCATTAATTGATTTTGAGTCCTCAAAATATGGATATATTTTCCCGTTGGTTTTTTTAACCATTTTGGCAGTTCCAGTAATTTTTCCAATAGCTGTACTCAACAAAGGCTCAGAACTGTTGCCCAATATTCCTAAACTGGTTATGTTTTCTTTTAAGGAATAGGTTGGTGTTAAACCATTAAAGTAATCACCAAAATCATCTGCATTTACAATTTTCAAAACGATAGGCTGCATCGCATAACGGTGAAGCGGGTTTCTGTTTTCTTTTCCAAAAGTAGGTGAATCATAAATGGTGATTGATCCCACATTTTTTCCGGTAGTTATATCACCAATGTGAACCACATCGATATAAGGTTTCAAGCCATTGATGACCAATTCACTTGCTGAGGCGGTGCTTTTTGTCGTTAGGATGTATACTTTGGTAAGGTTTAAACTGTTTACTGCAGAACCGTCAATAGTGCTTGTGAATAAATTATTCAATGCGCTAGGGTCTTCGGATTCGAAATAAGCATTGATTTTGTCATTCCATCTTTGTTTAGAAAATACTTTATCGGTAAACTGACCGGTTATCATACTGGCCAAACGTGTTGCTGATTGAACAGAACCTCCAGAATTGTATCTTAAATCCAGAACTAAATCCGTAATTCCTTGTGATTTTAATGAACCAAAAGCATCATTCAATTGGGAGTCATAGTTTGGATAAAACCCATTGTACATAAGATATCCTATTTTATGACCACCAGTTTCAATTACCTTGTTTATTAAAATGGGGTTTTCAGAAAGTTCAGTTTTTGTTAAAGTTACTGATTTCCCGTTAGGCGTAATTTGACCATTATTATAATCGGCCAAATTCAGTGTGTAGGTTTCAGAATTTAATAATAAAGTTTGGTAATTACTCACTGTAAGTTGCGTTCCATTTACACCATAAAAAATGTCCCCGCGTTTGATCTCTTTAGTTGAAGCATCAGAATCGGATATGATATAACGCACATATCCAAATATGTCATTTGAATTTGAAGATTTAAGGTAAAGACCAAAATCCATACCGTCATTTTTTGTAGTTCCTTGCAGCATTCCTTCAAGATCTCGATAATCACTTACAATCCAACTGAATTTATCAATCGATTTATCTACTCTTAATGCTTCAAATAAATCTTCCGGTTGTGGATATTCTTTTAAAAATGAATTTAAATCGCTTTGATTGGCAAATTTTTCATCGGCTAAATTAGGAACATCGGCTTGCCATAAATAATACAAATTGAGGCCTTTCCATACAAAATCATTGACCTCTAAGTACTCGGGAGCTGCAACATCGTCCATGTCTTCGCAACTCTGAAAAGTAAAAAGGGCTATGAATAATAAAAGTGTAATTTTGAAAGATTCCTTCATGTTAAGAATTTATTTGTAGGTATAGAACGCAAAAATACTAACTTTAGTTTAAATTATTTTTTTTTTTGTAACAAATATAATTGTGAATCGTCTTGATTGTATAACCGATATTAATTAGCCGTTTTATGAACCAAAATGAATTTGTGCTTTTAATCAATCCATTCAAAGATAAACTCTTTCGATTGGCCAAGCGATTACTCGTGAGCACAGAGGAAGCTGAAGATGCTACGCAGGAAATTTTGGTAAAATTATGGAGTAAAAATGGAAATTTAGATTCGTATAATAGTGTCGAAGCAATGGCCATGACAATGACCAAAAATTATTGTTTGGATCAGTTAAAATCGAAAAGAGCGGGAAATCTTAAAATTGTACATAATAATTATACAGACAGAGAACCCAGCTTGGATAAAAAAGTTGAGGATAATGACAGTTTAAATTGGGTCGAAAAAATTATAGACCAATTGCCGGAACAGCAACGATTGATTATTCAGTTGCGGGATATAGAACAATGCGAATTTTCGGAAATCGCAAAAATAGTAGAGATGAATGAAACTGCCGTGAGAGTGGCACTTTCAAGAGCAAGAAAAACAATTAGAGAATACATGTTAAAAACACACAGTTATGGAGTTCAATAAAATGGAATCACTTTTAGAAAAATACTTTGAAGGAGAAACAAGTATTGCTGAAGAAAATGAGTTGAAAGATTATTTTTCTTCTTCAAATGTAGCACCACATTTAGAACAATACCGACCACTATTTGGATATTTTACTGAAGCGAAAGAGCAAAAGTTTACAAATAATCTACCTCTAGTTTCTAAAAAACGAAAAGTAGCGTGGTTGTCAATAGCAGCCTCAATCATTGTGATGCTCAGCATTGGGACTTACTCTTATTTTGAAGTTAATACTGTAGACGAAAATCGAGAATTAGGAACGTATGATGATCCTGAGGAAGCTCTTGAAGCGACACAGAAAGCATTGGCCATGTTGTCCGATAATGTGAATGTTGGTGTTGAAGGGGTGCAATATCTTCAGGTATATGAAATAACGAAAGATAAAGTATTTGTTGAATAAAAATAAAGCGAGAGTGATTCTAGAGCATTCAAGCCCAATAGTTGAATTGAATTTTAAAAATAATCATTAAATCAAAATAAAATGAAGAAGTTAATAATCACATTAGTATTAGTATTAGTATCAAGTCCGTTTTTTGCTCAAGGAGCATTCGATAAGTTTGACGGCCAAGACGATGTAACATCGATTGTTGTCAATAAAAAGATGTTTGAGTTGATGAGTAAAGTAAAAGTGGACACCTCGGATAAAGAGGCGCAGCAATACATGAACCTTATAAAGAAATTGGATAATTTGAAAGTGTTTACTACTCAAAGCACGAGGGTAGAAGGCGAAATGAAAGCTAGCGCAGATAAATATATTAAAACTGCAGGTTTGGAAGAATTGATGCGTGTAAATGACAAAGGAAGAAACATTAAAATCATGGTTAAATCTGGAGCCAAAGACAGTCAAATTAAAGAGTTGTTGATGTTTGTTGAAGGAGGAAAAGATGAAGATACTGTTTTGATGTCATTGACAGGTGACTTTGATTTGAGTGAGATTTCGGTCTTGACAGACAAAATGAAAATTCCTGGTGGTGATGATTTGAAAAAAGCAACTAAAGGCAAAAAGTAACATGAAAGTAGCATTATTCATAATCGCGTTGCTAAGTAGTTTGCTTTTTGGGAGCTGTAATTCAGAGCCTACTTTGCAAAAGTATTTTGTTGAAAATACCGAAAACAAAGATTTTATCGCCTTGGATATTTCATCAAACATTTTGAATGTTGATAAAACCAAATTGACAGTAGCTCAAAGTGAAGCATTGCATTCTTTTGATAAAGTTAATGTTTTGGCTTTCAAATTGAATGATAAAAACAAAGCACAGTTCGAGACAGAAAGAGCTAAAGTGAATTTAATTTTAAAAGACCCAAAATATCAGCAGTTGATGAAGTTTGGTTCAGGTAAACAAGGTGCTTCTGTTAGCTATGTTGGAACAGATGATAATATCAATGAATTTGTTTTTTTTGCCAATAAAAACGATGCTGGTTTTGCCGTTGTCAGGGTTTTGGGAAAAGACATGAATCCAACGCATATTATGAATATGATTTCGGTTTTGAAAGAGTCTAAAATTGATTTGGAGCAATTGAAACCATTGCAGGAATTAATCAAGAAATAGGTTTAAATTTAATTTTAAAAAAAGCGTTTCGATAGTTTTGAGACGCTTTTTTTATGTTTATTTCTGTTTGGAATTTGAAAACTCAATCCAGTCATTTGGAGTATTTAAGTTTTTTATTATGCACGAATCGGTTACTGTTATTGTTGTTATTTTGGAAGGAATGATTTTTTTGATTTCCAAATCCAATCTACTGTTCTCATCGGTTGGATTAAGTAAAAGTAAGGTTTGCCAAAATTCAGAATGCAATTTTATTGGATGTCCATTTTTGCTTTCAAAATTTGGAAGTACAATTTGGTTTTGTGTTCTGATAATGTTTTGCAATTCGGTTGTGTTTAATATCGGAATGTCAATTGGATTGATCAATACCGATTTGGTTTGTGGAATTTGTCTCAAAACGGTTTGAAGTGTTGAGAAAGAACCAAATTGTGGATTTTGGTTTACGACAACTTTCACTTTTAAATTTTTATAAAGCACAAAATGCAATTGAGCTTCTTTAAACCAAGGGATTTTGTTTGAATATTCTTCGTGATGATAACCCAATCCAATATAAACTTCGGTTGTTGTTGAATTTGATATTCGATTTAATTGTTCCAAAATCCAATAGGTGTTTTGGTATTCGAGCAAGCCTTTTGCAACACCCATTCTTTCGGATTTTCCACCGGCCAACAATACAAATATGGTATTATTTTCCATAATAGACTTTCAGTAATTCGGAAGCGACGCTTATGGCTATTTCTTTTGGGGAATTGCCGCCCAAATCCAATCCAATCGGACAATGAACGGACTTGATTCCTGGTTTGAAATCCAATTCGTTTATCAATAAGTTGTTGAATTTGTTTTTCTTGGTTTTGCTTCCAATCAATCCAATGTATTTGGTTTGTTCATGTAATGCCAAAGCGGTGATCTCAAAATCTAGTTTGTGGTCGTGGGTCAAGATAACAACGTAACAATTCGGTCCCCAATTTATTGTTTGTTTATAAAGGTCAAAAGGAGAGGCATTGTAAGTAACCGTTTGATCAATTTCGATAGTTTCTCTCCAATTTTCCCTAGTGTCAAGAAGTGTAACGGAAAAAGGTGTGTCTTTTAATACCTCGCAGATGGCAACGCCTATATGTCCAGCTCCAAAAAGGTATAATTCTGGGTATTGATTCATAGGTTCAATAATTAATTCAACTTTTCCGCCACAACATTGTTCAAATTCGGGACCCAAAGTATAACTACATTCTAAAATTTTATTTTCTTGAATGGCACGAACCGCTTCATCGATTACCTGAAATTCTAATTTTCCGCCACCAATCGTTCCGTATATTTTTTTTTGTGGTGTAACAATCATCTTTGACGCTACTTTGCAGGGAGCAGAACCAAGAATTTTGGTAACAGTAACGAGTGCTACAGTTTTTTTTTTGTTTTTAAAATCTTGTAATAATTCAATCCAATTGTTCATTAAAATAGATATTCGTTTGGTGTTTTAATTTGTCAATCAGTTATACAAGGTCGTAATCGCTCAAAGGCAAGTTGTAATGTCGTTTTCCTGTTAGTTTGAAGATAGCATTGATTATGGCAGGGGCAATCACTGGTACGCCAGGTTCCCCAACTCCTGTAGGTTTTTCTGAGCTTTCCACAATTTCTACGTGAACCTTTGGGATTTCATTCATACGAATCATTCGATAATCACTATAGCTATTTTGTTCGATTGCTCCGTCCTTAGCCGTGATTTTTCCGTAATAGGCTATTGACATTCCGAAAATAGCAGCGCCTTCCATTTGGGATTTAATAGTGTCTCTATTAACAGCCGTTCCGCAATCAATGACAGAATGGACATTGTGTACTTTTACTTTGTTATCAACCATTGAAACTTCAACCACAGAAGCTACATAGGAATAAAAGCTATAATGAACTGCTATTCCGTGAGCATGGCCTTTTGGTAAAGGTTTTCCCCAATTGGCATTTTTAGCAGCCATTTTCAAAACATTTTTGAGACGGGCTGTATTGTATTTTATTGGGTCTTTGGTGTCTTCTATACGGTCGTCACCAATTAATTTTAGTCTGAATTCTAATGGATCTTGCTTGGCAGCATACGCTAATTCATCGGCAAAAACATTGATCGAAAAACCATGCAGAATATTGATAACTGATCGCATCCATCCAATTCGAACCATTGCTGGGGCTTGTCCTGATTCTGCTTTGAAATTTTTTATAGCAAAAGGAACATCGGCAGCACTGGAAGCTTCCCATCCGGCAGGATAATCGGTACCTGGTTTGAAGGTGGACATAATCGAAGGAAATGCGGAACGATGCAACCAACCGGTAACATTGCCTTGTGCATCCAGCGAAGCTTTCATATATTGTGAGCTTACGGTATGGTAATAACCATGTTTTATATCATCTTCCCGTGACCAAACTACTTGTACGGGCGCATTGATAGCCTTTGAAACCATAACTGCTTCAACAATATAATCGGGTTTTGATTTTCGTCCAAAACCACCACCTAAAAATGTGACATTTATAGTTGTTTTGTCCAAGGCTGTTCCCAAATAAGCTGAAACTTCATCTCTGGCAGATTGTGGGGATTGTGTAGGTGCCCAAACTTCGCAAGTATCTCCTTGAACCCAAGCTACTGCATTTGGAACTTCCATTGGGGCATGAGCCAAGTGAGGTAATTGAAAAGTACTTTCGACAACTTTAGCAGCTTCGCTAAAAGCTTTGTTTATATCACCAATTTCTTTTTCAACTTTACCTGATTTATGAACTCTTTCGGTTAATTCGACCATATATTTCTCGGAATCATAACCTTCATTTTTTCCATAATTCCATTGTATTTCCAACGCTTCTCTTCCTTTAAAGGCGGCCCAAGTGTTTGTGGCAATCACAGCGACACCACCAAGCGGCCCGAAAGGTTTTTCGATTCTAGGAATTTCGATTACATTTTCGACACCGAGAATTTTCATAGCCGCTGTTTTGTCAAAAGACTTGACAGTTCCAAAAGTAACTGGACATCTCGCTATCGCAACGATCTTCATATTGGGTAAACGTTTGTCAATTCCAAATACAGCACTTCCGTTTGCAAAATCTTTAACGTCGATGCTTTTTAGGGTCTTACCAATATATTTGAAATCTTTAGGGTCTTTATAACTAATGGTTGTTGGAACTGGCAATGTTTTTACTAAATCAACTAATTCACCATAACCTAATTTTTTTCCGCTGGAATGAATGATAAAATGGTTTTGGGCTTTGCATTCACTTTCGGGAACTTGCCATGTTTTTGCGGCAGCGGTAATCAGCATCATTCGAGCCATCGCACCCATTGTTCTCATGGTTTCATAAAAATCAGTTACACTTCTAGAACCATCGGTGTTTTGGTCTCCGTATTTGGCATCTCCTGTGGCCTGTTTAATGGATACTTTATTCCAGTCGGCTTCCATTTCATCTGCAACAACAGAAGTCAGGGAGGTTCTTACTCCATTACCCATTTCGGAACGGGAAGCGATTATAATGAGACTTCCGTCCGGATTTAATTGTACAAACAGATTCGGATTGAATTCTGCTAGATTTCCCGATTCAATATCTTTAGCGAATAATGTGTAATTAGAGGCTAAGATTAATCCACCAGACGCTAATCCCATATTCTTGATAAAAACTCTGCGGCTTATGTTTTGAATTATACTCATGATTAGCGTTGTTTTTTTAGTTCTACGGTATGTTTAATGGCATTTTTGATACGTTGGTACGTACCGCAACGGCAAATATTACCACTCATGGCATCGTCAATATCAGTATCCGAGGGGTTCTTGTTAGAATTGAGTAAGGAAGTTGCCGTTATTAATTGCCCTGGTTGGCAATAACCACATTGAGGTACGTTGAATTCTTCCCAAGATTTTTGTAATAATTGTAAATTTTCTGTGGTACCTTCAATAGTTGTAATGTTTTTGCCGACAACAGTTGAAACAGGAGTTAAGCACGAATAAGTGGCAACATTGTCAACAAGTACTTTGCAAGAGCCACAAGCACCTATTCCACATCCAAATTTTGTTCCCGTAAGTCCAATACTGTCTCTAATAGCCCAAAGTAAAGGCATTTCTGGATCAACATCGATAGTGTATTTCTTCTTGTTTATGAGTAGTGTCGTCATTTGGATTTCAATTTTGAAATTAGGAAGTTGAAAGTTATGACTTTTTTTAAAATTTACATTTAATTTTTTCTAAGAAGATATGGGTTTGGATTTAATGTATAAAAAAATAGCGGCTATAGAGTTTGAATATAGCCACTGTTTGTGTTTAGGTTTAATAGATCTTTTTGGAAAGTTATTTCCTCATTAATTGATATCTTTCTTTGCTTTTTGGAGAAATTTGAGAAAGGCTGTATTTGCCAAATAGCTTGTCGAAGTATAGTTTTGATTTTTGGTAATTTTTATTTTCAAAATAATAATTTCCAAGAGACTCGTAGATTTCAACAGATTCATAGCCCTTGTCGGCAATTCGTTCATAGGTTTTTTGTACATCTACGAGTACATATTTTTGTTTACTTACACTATCATATCGAACGGTTTGCGAATTAGCAGTTATTGTGGCTAAAAGTATAAAGGCAAAGCTTAAAAATAGGGGTAAATTATATTTTGATGATTTTGCAGTTTTTTTCATGGACAAAATTTGTTTTGGTAGAAATGGATTACTAATGTGTTTAATTTGAGTAAATTAACGTTTTTATTTACTGAATATTGTATTCGAATAAAAAAAATAATTAAAAATTAACAACTGTGTTAGTCTGTGTTTTTTATAGAGCCCTGTTTAGAAATGCAAAAAGAGCATTAAAAAAGTTAAGTTAGCTTACTTTTTTAATGCTCTTTTTACATTTTTGTGACCTTCATGGTACAGAAT
>NZ_MUNX01000089.1 GCF_002001005.1 Flavobacterium sp. A45 | reverse complement strand
TTATTGATGTATCTGACTAAACCTTCCATAAATTGTAACTTGTCAATACTTTCAAGTTTACTATTTATATTATAGTAATCATTAATTATTTTTGAGTATTCAGGCAGTATTTTTTTTAAATCTCTTTTTGTTTCTATTCGATAGAACGTTTTTTTGTTTTTAATTACAAAAATATTGTGGTTTAAATAATCACTATAGATACCATCAGATTGATTGATTTCTTTTCTTTCCTTGTAATGTTTTATATAGAGTGAGATTTCATTCCCAATAAAATTTTCCTCATATAAACCTTTTATGAAATCTGGTTTTAAAGATAAATCCAGATCCATATTGATGAATTTTTTGTTTTTTATAATAAAGAAATTGATTTTATTTCGGTTTAGATTTATCGAAAGATTGTCAGTTTGGCCTTTGTGTTTAAAGACTAATTGATCATCCAATAAGTCATACTTAAGATTGATGTTTAGATAAATTTGATTGTCGTAAATAAGTTGACCAATGCTAAACTCATCTTTTATGTAATATCTTTGATTTTTGGAAATTATTCTGAACAAATTTGAGTGGAGTGTTCCATTGTTAATTCCAAGATTTTCTTTTCCAACAATGGAATCGAATTTGGTATATAACGATATTTCAGAATTGGTTTGGGAATGTGTTTTTGAAGTAGTTGACGTAATTATAGTCAATAACACTATAAGTTTAATCTTTGATTTTCTAAATTGCATTTTTGTATTGTGGTTTTTTTGTAGTTGGTTTGTGTTAATAGATGATTTTAAACCTAATTTTAGAAAAACTACGCTTTTTTTATAAAAGTAATATTTAATCTTACAAAAACAAGGCTAATTGTTATATTTTTATTTTTTTAACTTATTCTGAAATAAAAGGCAAAAATAAATTTTATTTAAAAAATAGTTTTGAAGATTATGCGATTCTATTAAATTTTTGATTTTGGTATTGATGGGGAGCGTATTTTTTATTGCAAAAGAAGTAGGAATATTTGAAGGTTAAATTGTTTTGGCGCATAAGAATACCGAAAACCCCCGTTTCACCATGATGAAACGGGGGTTTTTCTATAAAATAAACCTTTAGTAAACTAAGATTGGATTACTCTTTCTTTTCCTCACGTGGAGGTCTTGGTAGAAGTGCTTTTCTAGACACTTTTTCTTTTCTGGTTTTTGGATCAAGTCCTAAGTATTTCACTTGGAAAACATCTCCCATGTTTACTACATCGGCAACGTTTTCTGTACGCTCCCAAGCTAGTTCAGATACGTGAAGCAATACTTCATTTCCAGGAGCAGCAGTGTATTCTACAACTGCACCAAAATCAAGCATTTTGATTACTTTCACTTCATAAGCTTCTCCCATTTGTGGTTTGAAAGTGATCGATTGGATTTTAGCTAATACCGCCTCAATTCCAGCAGGATCAGTTCCTAAAATTTCAATAACTCCTTGTTCGTCTACTTCGTTGATTACGATAGTCGTTCCCGTAGCTTTTTGCAATTCTTGAATTACTTTTCCACCAGGACCAATTAATGCTCCAATGAAGTTTCCAGGAATAGTTCTAGTAATGATTTTAGGAGAGTGTGCTTTAACGTCTGCATTTGGTTTTGCAAGAGTTTCAAGTAATTTTCCTAAAATGTGTAAACGTCCGTCACGAGCCTGAGCTAAAGCCTGCTCCATGATTTCGTATTTCAATCCGTCAATTTTGATGTCCATTTGACAAGCTGTAATGCCTTCTGAAGTTCCTGTTACCTTGAAATCCATATCTCCTAAATGATCTTCATCACCTAAAATATCAGATAAAACGGCAAAACGTTCGCCATCAGTAATCAATCCCATTGCAATTCCAGAAACCGGACGAATCATTTGAATACCAGCATCCATCAAAGCCAATGTTCCAGCACAAACTGTAGCCATAGAAGATGAACCATTTGATTCCAATACCTCAGAAACAACTCTGATTGTATATGGATTTTCAGCAGGAATCATGTTTTTCAATGCTCTTTGTGCCAAGTTTCCGTGACCAACTTCTCTTCTTGAAGTTCCTCTCAACGGACGAGCTTCTCCTGTAGAAAATGGTGGGAAGTTATAGTGCAAGTAGAATTTTTCTTCTCCTTGTTCAGATGGTGAATCAATTTGGTTAGCTTCTCTAGAAGTTCCTAAAGTTGCTGTTGCCAAAGCTTGAGTTTCTCCACGAGTAAATAATGCAGAACCGTGAACAGATGGTAAATAATCTACTTCACACCAGATTGGTCTGATTTCTGTAGTTTTTCTTCCGTCAAGACGAGTCCCTAAATCTAAAGTTACATTACGAACAGCTTCTTTATTGGTTTTGTAGAAGTATTTAGAAACTAAATCTCCGTTTTCTGCCAATTCTTCTTCTGTAAACAAGGCGCGTACTTCTTCTTTTACAGCATCAAATGCAGCAGAACGTTCGTGTTTAGCCGAACCTTTACTTGCAATAGCGTAAATTTTATCATAAGCAGCTGCTTTTACTTTTGCGTAAATAGCATCGTCTGTTTTTTCAGTTTCATAAGTACGAACTTCTTTTTTTCCAAATGCTTGAGCCAATCTTTCTTGAGCTGCAATTTGTACTTTAATATGTTCGTGAGCAAATTTAATTGCTTCTAACATTTCAGCTTCTGAGATTTCTTTCATTTCTCCTTCTACCATTGCGATAGAATCTGTTGAAGCTCCAATCATCATGTCAATATCAGACAATTCTAATTGTGCGCGGGATGGATTGATGATGAATTTACCGTCAATTCTTCCTACTCTCGCTTCTGAAATTAAAGTTTCAAAAGGAATGTCAGACAAAGCAAGAGCTGCCGAAGCTGCTAATCCTGCTAATGCATCCGGCATAACTTCATCATCATGAGACATCAATTGAATCATAACCTGAACTTCTGCGTGATAATCACTTGGGAAAAGCGGACGTAAAACACGGTCAACTAATCTCATTGTTAACACTTCGCTATCACTAGGACGAGCTTCTCTTTTGAAGAAACCTCCAGGAAAACGTCCTGCTGCAGCAAATTTTTCGCGATAGTCTACCGTAAGTGGTAAAAAGTCGATACCTGGACTTGCTTTTCTTGATGATACAACTGTTCCTAAAATAACAGTTTTACCAATTCTTACTACTACAGATCCATCAGCTTGTTTTGCTAAACGTCCTGTCTCGATTGTGATGCTTCTGCCATCACCTAAATCGATGCTTTCTACAAATAATTGTGGAATCATAATTTTTTTCCTTATTGGTTATACAATGGGTTTTAGTTGTGTTGTTAGTTGTAGTTGTTGCGTAGTTAATGCCTAAAACCCAATGAAAAACCAAACTTTTTTTAATGAAATGTCATTTTGAAAAAAAATGACAATAAGTTTTAAATTTAAAACAATTTTTTTAAATCTAAAGAATAAATAAAAAAAAGAGGCACTCTCGCACCTCTTTTATATATTGATTATTTTCTAATACCCAATACTTTGATAATCTCACGATATCTGTTGATTTCTGTTTTCTTCAAGTAATCCAACAAAGCTCTTCTTTTACCTACTAACAGTACCAATGAACGCTCAGTGTTAAAATCGTGACGATTTTTTTTCAAGTGCTCAGTAAGGTGGCTGATTCTGTAAGTGAATAACGCGATTTGACCTTCTGCAGATCCTGTGTTTTCTGCTTTTCCTCCGTGTTTAGCGAAGATTTCTTCTTTAATCTCTTTAGTTAAATACATTCGAATATTATTTAATGATTTTTATGTATGTCTTACAGCTATTATAAGACGGGTGCAAAAGTAATGCAAAATATTGAAATATTCAAAAAAATAATGATTAAATGATTTTGAAGTCTTATAAAAAGGACTTTTTAAATCTTTGGCTTTTTAAATTTTTAAATCCTTAAAACAGTTTCGCAATCTCCTCATTCACAAATTCCAGAAAACGCTCGTCTTCTTCGGTAAACGGGTCGATAACGTGGCTGTCAATATCAATTTGACCAATGTTTTCTCCATTTACAAAAAGAGGAACTACAATTTCGGATTTTACAGTAAAACTGCAGGCGATATAATTGTCTTGTGCACTTACATCTGGGACGACAAAATTAGTATTGGAAACTGCTACTTGTCCGCAGATTCCTTTTCCGAAAGGGATAACGGTATGATCGGTTTCAGCACCTACGTATGGGCCAAGGTGTAGTGTTTTGGCCTCATGATTGGCAAAATAAAAACCTACCCAGTTGTAGTAGGAAACGGAATCACTCAAAAGTTGACAAACGGCTAGAAGTTTTTCGTCTCTTGAAAGCGTTGTATTTAATGTAATTTCAGTTACTTTGGGCTGTAATTCTTGAAAAGTCATGGTTTGTTATATTTTTTACAAAAGTATTTAAAAGCCAATTTTAAAATTGTATAAATTTGTTAAAAATTTAATTTTGAAATTGTGATGATTCAAAATAGTAGGTAGGATGATTAGTTTCGATTTGTTTTCCTATAAAAAATAAAACTATAAATGAAAAGATACTTCATTCAGTACAAGCCTTTTTTGCTTTTTTTTATTAGTTTTTTTGGTGCTTATGTGTTGCTTACTTTTCTGTATCAGTTCTTTTTGGATGGTTTTGAGAACAAGAAAGTAGATGCAATAACACGGATGGTGGCAAGAAATACAAAAGAAGTTGTTTCGTGGATAAATCAATCGAGTGATGTAGTGGAAAGTGATAATACCCCAGTTTTCACTGTTTTTTTTAAGAATCAAAGTGTTGCCCAGATAGTTGAAGGGTGCAATGGAATTAGTGTAATTATTTTGTTTATTTCTTTTATTGTGGCATTTTCGGGAAGCTTAAAAAACACCTTGCTTTTCATCTTTGGCGGAAGCCTGATAATTTATGTCTTGAATGTTATTCGTATAGTTTTTTTGACTGTTTTACTTTATTATTTTCCAGAGCAGTCTCATTTATTGCATGGCGTTCTTTTTCCATTGAGTATTTATGGTTTAGTTTTTATCTTATGGGTGATTTGGGTCAATAAATTCTCGAAATATGCTAAATAAATTACTTCAAAATAAAACTTCAATTTTTGTTGTAATGCTATTTGTTACACTATTGGTTTTTGTTAGGGCGTTTGAAAAACAATTGTTTTACGATCCTTTTTTGGTTTATTTTGAAGGTGATTATATGGAATTGCCTTTGCCCGAATTTGATAATCTAAAATTATTTTTCGGGTTGACTTTTCGCTTTTTTTTGAATGCCTTATTTTCTTTGGGAATTCTTTATTTTATTTTTAAGGATAAGGAAATGATATCGTTTGTATCCATTTTGTATCTTTTTTTGTTTGTGATTTTAATTGCTGCCTTCTTTTGTATGCTACACTTTTTTAAAAATCAGGAAAATTTACTTCTGTTTTACGTACGTCGTTTTTTGATTCAACCTTTGTTTGTAATTGTTTTTATACCAGCGTTTTATTATCAAAAACTAAATAATTAACCATAGTTATTTTGTATCTTTAATCTGAATTTAGCAAACTTACTTGCCAAATTCAAGAAAGATGAAAGTTGTAAAATATTCAGGTGCAATTGTTGATTTTAATCGATCAAAATTAAAACACTCCCTACTGAAATCAGGAGCTTCTCCCGATATAGTTGACAATGTTTTGCAACTGATTGAAAGTGAGATTTATGAGGGTATTTCTACCAAGCGTATTTATAAAATGGCTTTTGGACTACTTAAGAAAACTTCAAATTCGCACGCTGCTCGATATAATTTAAGAGAAGCTATCCGATTATTGGGACCTGCAGGTTTTTTTTTCGAAAAATTCATTGCTCGCCTTTTCGCATTCGAGCATTATGAAACCAAAGTGAATTTGATTTTGTGGGGCAAATGTGTTTCGCATGAAGTTGATGTTCTGGTTAAGAGTAATGATGTCATAAGTATGGTGGAGTGTAAATTTCATGTGGGCAGAGACGCTACAACCGATGTGAAAGTGCCAATGTATATTTTGTCTCGATTCAATGATTTGAAAGAGAAAAAACATGAAATTTTTTCGAGAAATGATGTTATTTCAAAATGTTGGATTGCTACCAATAATCGTTTTACTTCTGATGCTGTTGATTTTGCTAAATGTTCAGGTCTTAATTTGATCTGTTGGGATTATCCAAAAGGCAATAATTTAAAAAACAAAATCGATAATCGTCAATTGTATCCAATTACTTGCCTGACAACTTTGACACTTTCTGAAAAAGAAAAATTACTGATTTTGGATGTTATTTTAGTTCGGGAGATTATCAATAACCGTGAGGATTTGGAAAAAATTGGGTTGAGTCCCAATCGAATAAAAAATGTGATTAAAGAAGCGTCAGAGTTGTGCCGGTTTATATAGTTTTTTTAAGTGACTAATTTGCTAAGATTTCGATTTTAAAAGATATAAAGTGTTTTTTCTAAACTTGGAAGCTTAGATTCTTAGTGACTTAGCGTCTTTTTTTTACAATTAATCTAAATTGAATTAAAATGAAAATTAAATGCATTGGTGGAGTGGGAACGGTTACAGGATCTAAAACTTTGGTAGAAAGTAACGGTATTCGGATTTTGATAGACTGTGGGCAATTTCAAGGGTTAAAGTCCTTGCGGGAATTGAATTGGGAACCTTTGCCAATTTTGCCTTCGACTATAGATTTTGTATTGCTTACTCACGGTCATTTGGATCATTGTGGCTGGTTACCAAGATTGGTAAATCAAGGATTTGAAGGTAAAATATATTGTACGAGTCCAACAAAGGATATTGCTAAATTGATACTTTTGGACAGTGCTAAAATTCAGGAAGAAGATGCCAGAATTGCCAATGAAGGAAAATTTTCAAAACATGAAATAGCAGAGCCACTTTATACTATTGCTCAAGCCGAAAAGGTTTTTCCTCATTTTAGAGTCATTAATCCCAACGAAAGTATTTTGTTAGATGCCGAAATAGAAGCTGTTTTTACCAATGCAGGACACATTTTGGGGGCGTGTACAATTGAGCTTCATCTTGAAAATAAAGTTCTTGTATTTTCAGGAGATATTGGAAGGGACAATGATGTGTTGATGTTTCCGCCCACAAAACCCAAAAAGGCAGATTATGTCTTCCTTGAAAGCACTTATGGCAATAGGCTTCATCCAGATATTGATCCTAAAGCTGAACTTGAAATTTATATTAATAATACCGTTCAAAATGGAGGGACTATCATAATTCCGAGTTTTGCAGTTGAACGTTCTCAAAGTATAATGTACTTGCTTTGGCAATTGAAGGAAGAAGGCAGAATTCCAGATATTCTATATGTTATTGATACTCCGATGGGGATTAGTATGTTGCAACTTTTTTCCAACAACAGAAAATGGCACCGTTTGCACCAAGAAGAATTTACAGCTATGTGTAAAATGTTTACGATGGTTTCAGATTATCAAGAAACTATTGAAACCATTTATAATAAACAGTCAAAAGTAGTTATAGCCGCAAGTGGTATGGTTACGGGTGGTAGAGTGTTGAGTTATTTGGAACGATATATAGGATTACCCGAAACTATGGTAATAATAATAGGTTATCAAGGAGAAGGCACACGCGGAAGAAAATTGTTGGAAGGAGCAAAGGATATAAAAATACATGGAAAGTATTACTCGGTAAAAGCTAAAGTGGTTGAAATTGAAACCTTATCTGCACATGGAGATCAAAAGGATTTGATTAATTGGCTTTCGGATTTGGAGAAAGCTCCCAAAAAAGTATTTTTGGTACACGGGGAAAATGAGCCAGCCGATGAACTTAGAATGAAAATTAAGGAAAAATATGGTTTTGATTGTATTGTTCCTTTGATGGGTCAGGAGTTTGAATTGTAGTTTCGGTTTTGAACCTGATTCAATCAGTTGATTTTGAATCAGAAATTTAGAGTATTAGAACCTTTACTTCTTCTTGAATAAAAATTAACAAAACCTTGGTTTTTGGAAGTGATATTAATGCTAATTTTGCAATATGAATTTCAAAAAGCACATAAGTATATTTCTAGCATTTCTATTATTGGTTTCCAATGTAGGTCTTGCTTTTAACGTACATTATTGTGGAGGAGAATTAGCCTCTGTTTCATTGAATTCAGTTTTACCATCACTGCAAAGTGAAAAAGGTTGTTGCGAAAAAAAAGTCACTAGTAAAAAAGACAGTTGCTGTAAGGATAAAAAAATTGTCATTCAGAAAAAATCAGACAATGGAATTGTGAAAACTTTTTCTTTTCAGATGGATTATGCATTCGTAATTCCGGAAACACATTCATTTGTTTTTGCTACTGTCGACAATTTCAAAAATAATTCAGTTCTTGCTTATTATTGCGATGCCAATGCACCGCCACTTTTCAAGCTGTACAGCCAATACCTCCTTTACGATAAGTTATAATGTTTAATTGAAGTTAAACCCATTTTTTGTGGTTTGACATTTTTAATCATTATAATAAAAATCATGAAAACAAAAATAGCAATAGTTTTGTTGCTCTTGTTTACTGCTTTTAATTCTTATTCGCAAGATACACTACAGGAAATAAAAGTGCAGTCGAAACGCAAGAGCCTGCAAAAAACATATACAGTTACCGCTAATACAACATTAGTCACCAAAAAAGAATTGCTCAAAGCTGCCTGTTGTAATCTTGCAGAAAGTTTTGAAACCAATCCTTCCATCGATGTCAATTTTTCTGATGCATTAACAGGAACTAAGCAAATCAAGATGTTGGGTCTGACAAGTCCGTACTTGATGATGACTCAGGAAAATATTCCTTCTGTTCGCGGTGCTTCTCAGGTTTACGGACTTTCTTTTACCCCTGGTCCTTGGATAGAAAGTATTCAGATTACCAAGGGAGCAGGGAGTGTTGTCAACGGTTTTGAAAGCATTTCGGGGCAAATTAATACTGAATTAATAAAGCCAATGTCGGAAGTCCCATTTCTGTTGAATGCTTATGGTTCTACCGATTCCCGTTTTGAGTTGAATGCCAATTTTAATCAAAAATTGTCCGATAAATGGGCTACGAGTTTGTTGCTCCACGGCAATATTCGAGATTCTAAGATGGATAACAATGAGGATGGTTTTTTGGATAACCCTTTGCAAAAACAATTCAATTTACTCAATCGTTACCAATATTATAATGCCGAAACAGGTTGGGTTAGTTTCATTAATTTGCAATATATGAACGATACTAAACTAATGGGTCAAACCAGTTTTGATCCTGATAGGGATAGAGGAACAATCAATTCTTGGGGTTCCGAAATTGATACTCAAAAGATTGATGTTTCGACAAAAATCGGTTATGTTTTTAAGGATATGCCGTATCAAAGTATTGGTTTTCAAAATGCATTTTCAAGCTATGATCAAGATTCCTATTTTGGGTTGAATGGTTACAATATCAAACAAAACAGTTTTTATTCGAACTTGATTTTTAATTCAATTATCAATAACGAAAAGAACAAGTTTGCAACCGGTTTGAATTTTACCTATGATAATTACATAGAGTTTGTTAATACGACAGATTATAGCAGAATTGACAATACAGTAGGCGCTTTCTTCGAATATACATTTGATAACCAAGATGATTTTAGTTTTATTCTTGGAGGCAGGGCAGATTATGGGAATCGTTTGGGAGTTTTTGTAACGCCAAGAGTACACATGAAATACAATCCTTGGGAGAAAGGAGTTTTGAGGGTTTCTGCCGGAAGAGGAAAACGTCCAGCCAATATTTTTGCAGAAAACCAAAACTTGTTTGCCAGTTCCAGAACTTTTGATGTTACTAATACTGGAGGTAAATTATATGGTTTGGATCCAGAGATTGCATGGAATTATGGATTAAGTTTTATGCAAGGGTTTAAATTATTTAATCGTAACGGAGATGTTACTGCCGATTTTTACAGAACCAATTTCCAGAATCAAGTAGTGGTGGATATCATGCAAAGTCCCCAACAAGTGATTTTTCATAATTTGGATGGTGCATCGTTTGCCAACAGTTTTCAATTAGAGTTCAATTATGAATTGGCAAAACATTTGGAATTGCGTTCAGCTTATAAATTCTACGACATTAAAACCGATTATTTATCAGGCAAGTATCAAAGACCATTGCAGGCTGCGCATCGTTTCTTTGGGAATTTAGGATATGAAACCCATATTAAAGACAAAGGGCAACAATGGAAATTTGATTTCACCTACAACTGGATTGGGGAACAACAATTGCCTTATACGGCTTCAAATCCTACAGCATATCAGCTTTCTGAACATTCACCAGCGTATTCTTTAATGAATGCTCAAATTACCAGAACATTTTCATCTACTTTTGAAGTGTATGTAGGAGGGGAGAATATAGGTAATTATACCCAAAATCCAGCAATAGTGGATGCTCAGAATCCTTTTGGTCCTTATTTTGATGCAACTATTTTATATGCACCAGTATTTGGACAAATGTATTATGCGGGTTTAAGGTTTAAAATAAAGTAACAACAAGAATAATAACAAAATCAATTACAAATTTTAATACTAATAGAAATGAAAACAAATATTCAAGAATTTAGAAATAGCAGCATTAAGAGCATATTTTTAGTTTTACTAATGACTGTCTTTGCATTTTCGGCACAAGGCCAAGAAAAGAAAAATAAAAACGCTAAATACACTACCGAAGTAAACGGTAACTGTGAACAATGCCAAAAGAGAATCCAAAAGGCTGCTTTTTCAGTTGCAGGAGTCAAATCGGCTTCGTGGAATATTGAGACACATCAGTTGGATTTAATTATCAATGAAGAAAAATGTTCTTTGGGAGATGTAAAAAAAGCAATTGCCAAAGTTGGTCATGATACCGATTCAGTGAAATCTACAAAAGAAGATTATGATAGCCTTCATCATTGTTGCCAGTATGATAGATTGTAACGAATGAAAAGGATTATTTAGTGGTATTAATTTTTTTTATGCTGCTTAATTTAAAACTTTCAATGATTGAAAAAAGCATCAAAATATAAGTTTAATTTTGATGCTTTTTGTGATTTTTAAATCGTTAATAAAACTTTAAAATGAGGCAATAAATTGTGGTTCACCTAAATTATCCTTACTTTCACGGCTTAAATAAAATAGAACAATATATGAGTAATTTTGAATGGACCCAATTAGTAAACCCTGAATTTTATATTAATTTTACAATTGGTGATATTAAACTGGGTTTGTATATCGTTTTATTTATTGTTTTTGCCGAAACGGGTCTTTTTGCCGGTTTTTTTCTTCCTGGTGATAGTTTGCTTTTTCTTGCAGGGATTTATAGCGGAGAATTGGTTCAGAATGTTGTTTATATCGAAAGTGATTTCATAAATCTTGTTTTGCTTTCGTCTCTAGTAGCGCTTGCAGGTATTTTGGGTAATATGGTAGGCTATTGGTTTGGAGCCAAAAGTGGGTATTATTTATACAACAGAGAAGATACGCTTTTGTTTAAGAAGAAGTATTTGCTTCAGGCTAAGGAGTTTTTTGATAAGCATGGTGGAAAGGCTATTATTTATGCGAGATTTTTGCCTATCGTGAGAACTTTTGCGCCAATAGTTGCTGGTATAGGGTCGATGGACAGAAAGAAGTTTATGTTTTTTAATGTCTTGAGTTCGATTTTATGGTCTTTCATTTTGATTTTCTCTGGACATTATCTTTATGGAATGTTTTTGGAAATGGGAATTGACTTAAAAGAACATATTGAGAAAATTGTAATCGCAATTATTTTAGTTTCAACTTTACCTGTTTTTCTAAAGATGATTAAGAAAAAAGTTGTTCATCATTAAAACTTAATAAATACAAATGAACCGTCTTGCTCAATAGAACAAGACGGTTTTTTTTTGGGATGATTGCAAAAAAAAAAGTAAAATACTTCCCTTTAGCCCCGATTGCTTCGCCAGTTCGCTTCGCTCGTGTGCAGTGAAAATCCTTATAAGCCGGGGTTCGGTTTAAAAGATTACTTCACCTATACTTTTATTTTTATAGGAGTTCAGTGAACTTCGTTTGTAACGGATAGCGGGACGATATTTCCTAATAAACCAAATCTTTCTGCTCCCAAAACAATTGATTGAGCTCAGCTAAAAGTACTCCTGAAAAAGCATAAAAAAATCCGTCGAGAACGAATTCAAGACGGATTATATTTGGAATCTAATGCTGATTTTACATCATTCCTGGCATACCTCCACCCATGTGGCCGCCAGCTGCACTTTCTTCTTTAATGTCAATTAAAGCACACTCTGTAGTCAAGATCATTCCTGCAACCGAAGCAGCATTTTCCAATGCAATACGAGTTACTTTTTTAGGGTCAATGATTCCAGCTTTTAGCATATCTACGTACTCGTCTGTTTTGGCATTGTATCCAAAATCTCCAGAACCTTCGCTAACTTTTGCAACAACCACAGAACCTTCAAGACCTGCATTCTCAACAATAGTTCTCAAAGGAGATTCTACGGCACGAGAAATAATTTGGATTCCTGTTTTCTCATCAGCGTTGTCTGAAACGATAGTGCTTAGAACGTTTTTGGCTCTCAATAAAGCTACTCCACCTCCGGCAACAATTCCTTCTTCAACAGCTGCACGAGTTGCGTGAAGTGCATCGTCAACACGGTCTTTTTTCTCTTTCATTTCCACTTCAGAAGCAGCACCAACATAAAGTACAGCAACACCTCCAGCTAATTTAGCTAAACGCTCTTGCAATTTTTCTTTATCATAATCAGAAGTCGTAGTTTCCATTTGACCTTTGATTTGGTTCACACGATTTTTTATCATATCAGCTTCTCCAGCACCGCTAACAATTGTAGTGTTGTCTTTGTCGATAGTAACTCTTTTTGCTGAACCTAACATCTCTAAAGTGGTGTTTTCTAAAGTGTATCCTCTTTCTTCAGAGATTACAGTTCCACCAGTTAAGATAGCGATATCTTCTAGCATTGCTTTTCTTCTGTCTCCAAAACCAGGTGCTTTTACAGCAGCGATTTTCAAGGCACCACGCAATTTGTTTACCACCAAAGTAGATAAAGCTTCACCGTCAACATCTTCTGCAATAATCAATAATGGTTTTCCAGTTTGTGCAATTGGTTCCAATATTGGTAATAATTCTTTTAAAGAAGAAACTTTTTTGTCATACAAAAGGATGTAAGGACTTTCTAGTTCTGCTTCCATTTTTTCTGGATTGGTCACAAAGTATGGAGAAAGATATCCTCTGTCAAATTGCATTCCTTCAACAACATCTACATACGTATCTGTTCCTTTAGCTTCTTCAACAGTGATTACACCTTCTTTTCCAACTTTTGCGAAAGCATTGGCAATTAATTCTCCAATTACTTCATCATTGTTAGCAGAAATAGAAGCAATTTGTTTGATTTTTTCAGAATCGCTTCCTACTACTTTAGCTTGTTTAGCAAGATCTGCTACGATAGCTTCAACAGCTTTGTCGATACCGCGTTTCAAATCCATTGGATTTGCTCCAGCCGCAACGTTTTTTAATCCTTCTTTTACGATAGCTTGTGCCAATACAGTAGCAGTTGTAGTTCCGTCTCCAGCTAAATCATTAGTTTTTGAGGCTACTTCTTTAACCATTTGTGCACCCATGTTTTCCAATGGATCTTTCAATTCAATTTCTTTGGCTACAGTAACACCATCTTTAGTCACATTTGGTCCACCGAAAGATTTGCCGATAATTACGTTACGTCCTTTTGGTCCAAGGGTTACTTTAACCGCATTTGCCAATGCATCAACTCCACGTTTTAATCCGTCACGTGCTTCAATATCAAATTTTATATCTTTTGCCATTTTAAATTTTGTTTAAAGTTTAGTTTGTTTCAAGTGGTCAAGTTATCTTGATACTTAATTCTTTGTACTTAATACTTTTTTAGATTATCGCAAGGATATCGTCCTCACGCATAATTAGATAATCTTTTCCTTCTAATTTTAATTCAGTTCCAGCGTATTTTCCATAAAGTACTGAATCTCCAATTTTGACAGTCATAGTATGGTCTTTAGTTCCATTTCCTACTGCAACTACAGTTCCTTTTTGTGGTTTTTCTTTTGCGGTATCTGGAATAAAAATTCCTGACGCCGTTTTCGTTTCAGCTGCAACTGGTTCGATAAGAACTCTATCTGAAAGTGGTTTAATGTTTAAAGTCATGATTTTTTATGTTTATGTTAATTTTTACTGTTGTTGTATTTCAGAAATTATGCCACAGTACGTAAACTGACATTTTTTCTTATAAAAAATGCCAGCTTTGACAGGCTGGCATTTTTGAGTATTTATGTAAATAGATTATTTTGCTGGAGTTGCAGGTGTACTTTGTGCAGGTGCATCTGTAGCAGGTGCATTAGTTTTTGGTGCAGCAGTTTCTGTGTTGTCAATGATTTTTGAATCAGCATCACTTAAAGTTCCTGTGAAACTCAATCCTGAAAGTAAGATTAAAGCAATTAATATAGTTGCCAATGTCCAAGTACTTTTGTCTAAGAAATCAGTAGTTTTTTGTACACCACCTAACATTTGAGAACCACTTATTGTAGAAGAAAGACCACCACCTTTAGGGTTTTGAACCATTATTACTACGATCAATAGAAAACATACTATTGTAATTAAAACTAAAAAAATTGAAAACATACTATTTATTATTAATTGTTATTTTGTTGTACTATTTTAATATCCTTTATACGGTCTGCAAAGAAACTACTTTTTTCTGGATATTTCAAAATTAATATTTCATAAGCTTGTATCGCTTTTTGATATTTTTTTTGTTCCAAATATACCTTTGCCAACGTCTCTGTCATTAAATAAGAATTGTCTTCTTTGTTGAGGTCTATATTTGGAGTGAATACGACTCCAGGTTTTATAGGTGGAATCTTTGGACTGGTTTCTATGAACTTATCGATTAATTCGGCTTTTTTCTTTTTATCCTCGTCTATGATTGGGGCTTTTTCCATAGTCTTATTTTCTTGGGGATTTTCACGTATTATGGGTTGTATCCTCGAAATTTGAAGCCATTGATGAAAAGAATGCGTTTCTGATTTTGAAAAATCCAGTGGTTTTCCAATTTCTAAGTTTTTCTCAGCTTCTGTGGTTTTTTCTTCAGTTTTTGTAGGCGTGGCTTCTTTGATGGAATCTAGAATTGATTGTTCTACATTTTTATCAATTTCTAATTTATCAATGAAGAGTGATTTGTTTTGAGCAATATTAGTATTAGCTTCTTTTATGGATGTAAGGATAGAATGTTCCAAAGGAGTTGTCACGATAATCGGTGCTACTTCTTCCTTTTCGATAATTTGACTGTCAATTACTGTTATATTAAGGAGTTCCTCTATTTTTTTCTCGTAAGTCTTTTTTTGTATTGCTGTAAACGATTCTGAAGTGATAAAATCAAATAAAACGCTGCGGTCTGTAGTATGAGCTGCGGCTATTTTTAGCGCAAAATTATATTTGTAGCTATTTTGATTGTAAAGCCCCTTTAGGCGCAACGCTCTCGCACTTTGAAAAAAAGGAAATTCATCCAGTACTTTTTCCAAAGCCACTGTTTGAGAATCATTGATTTCGTCTGGTTTATTTATGAGATAATTATAGCTGCTAACGTTCATTTGTTTGTATATTTCGTATCAGTTATCGGTTTTTAATAACAATTATTCTAACTGAATACTTTTTAAAAATTACCATTTTGCAAGTGAATCATTGAAAATATCTTGTGTGATTCTTTCGAAAATTTCTTTGATTGCGGCGTCTTTCGTTGCTCCTGTCAATTGTTGGGCTGCAGGAAAGTCATAATAAAATTCAAAAACTTTTTCGAAATCATCTGTTTCTTTATTTTTATTCGTAAACCTAACATTTACCCTTATTTTTAATCTGCTTTGTGCAGCTTGTTGATCTGCAGTTGCGGTCATCGGACTGATACGGTAATCCACAATTTCTCCTTCGTAGGTTAAATCTCCTCCGTTTTTCACTAATTGCAAATTAGTTTGGCCTTGAATCAAGTCTTGCAATGTAAGTGTAAAAATTCTGTCAATTCCTGGCTCAATCAATTCCGAATTGTTTGGAAAGAAATTCACTTGATAGGTTTTGGCATCAATTTTACCAGTTCCAGTAAAGTTGTAAACCGAACAACTGTTTAGAATGAATGAACTAATTAGTAATAAGAAATAATGTGTTTTTTTCATATAAAGTGTAAATTGCTACGCCTGTTCGCTATCGCTCGAGCCCAAATTCCGATTTGGTTTAAAATTCAAATGTACAAAAATCGAATAGTGATTTGAATTTTGTTTTTTTTTGAATTTTTATTTTTTGTTATAAATCAAATTGTTTTATTTTTCGATACAAAGTACGCTCGGAAATACCCAATTCATCTGCTGCTGCTTTTCTTTTTCCTTTGTTTTTTTCTAATGACTTTTTGATCATTTCGATTTCTTTTTGTTCAAGCCTTAAGATTTCTTCCTCTTCAATAGTTTCGGCCAAAAGATAATTGCTGTTGTCCTGTTCTTCGTAATCCTGTTCTATGTTTTGATTGGATAGATAGGAAGTTCTTGGTTCTTCTTCAAAGTCAATTTCACTGTCCTCTTCTTTGGAACCGTATATCTTTTTGATAAGCGATTTATTTGTTTCCTGTACTTTGGAACTGCCGTTTTGCATTAATTCCAATGTGAGTTTTTTTAAGTCGTGTAAATCACTTTTCATGTCAAAAAGCACTTTGTATAAAATCTCTCTTTCGGTATTAAAATCGCTATCGTTTTTTTTGTCCTTAATTACCGATGGCAAATTACTGTCTTCTCTTGGTAAATAGGATTGTAAAGTTGTAGCAGTAATGTCTCTGTTGGTTTCCAGTACCGAAATCTGTTCAGCGACATTTCGCAATTGTCGAATGTTACCACTCCAGCGAAATTTTTGCAAAAGCAAAATAGCACTTTCATCAAGTTTTAATGGAGGCATTTTGTATTTATTAGCAAAATCGGCAACAAATTTTCGGAATAATAAATGGATATCTTCTTTTCGTTCTCGTAGTGGTGGTAAAGTAATATCTACGGTACTCAAACGATAATACAAATCTTCCCGAAATTTTCCTTTTTCGATAGCCTTGAATAAATTGACGTTGGTTGCTGCTACGATTCGGACATTTGTTTTTTGAACTTGTGATGAGCCTACTTTTATGAATTCTCCATTTTCCAAAACACGCAATAAACGTACTTGGGTGGTCAAAGGCAATTCTCCCACTTCATCAAGGAAAATAGTTCCGCCATTTGCTACTTCAAAATATCCTTCACGAGTGCTGGTGGCTCCAGTAAAAGCTCCTTTTTCGTGACCAAAAAGTTCACTGTCAATAGTTCCTTCTGGAATTGCACCACAGTTTACGGCAATATATTTACCGTGTTTTCTGTGTGATAATGAATGTATAATCTTTGGGATATTTTCTTTTCCCACACCACTTTCTCCAGCCACCAAAACCGAAATATCGGTAGGGGCAACCTGAATGGCTTTTTCTATCGCACGATTGAGCTTTGGATCATTCCCAATAATCTCAAAACGCTGTTTTATTGATTGTACTGTATCCATTTTGTTTTGTTGAAAGTTTTGTTTGTTTCATGTTTCAAGTGGCAGTGAGAACCTGAAACTTGAAACCTGAAACTTGAAACTATTTTTATACCTATAAATATAAAAGGGTTCTACTATTATGGCTTTGTTAACGTATCTTTTTGAATAGCTGTTTCTTCAATTTTGTGTTTTGGAAAATAAGTTCTAATGACATAGAATGTCGTTCCAAATGCAATAATAAAAGTAATTAAAGCGATAAGTATATGTTTTTTGGTCATATTAATGATTTTAGTTTTTTATTAACCACAAATTACACAAATTTTCACAAATTTGTATTTTATGTATTTATCAGTCTTTTGTGAACTAATGATTTATTTTGAAAGTTAGCGATTATTCCAACTGGGGTATCTGCTAGTTTCATATAATTTAATGTTTGCGCTAGGTGGTCATTACTAATTTCTTTTATTGATTTTACTTCGAGAATAATATCGGAATAAACTACAAAATCGGCATAAAATTTATGGGGTAAAATAACCCCTTTGTATTCTACTGCATACTCTTTCTCTCTTTCGTATGGGATATTGTGATTTTTGAATTCTATTTCTAATGCATCTTTATAGACTATCTCAAGTAAACCTGGCCCTAATAAGCGATGAACTTCCATGCAAAGACCAACAATTTCATAATTTTCATTCTTTTTGTAATAAAAGTCGTTAGAGTCAGTCATGTTATAATTGATTCAAAAAATTAATTTGTGAAAATTTGTGTAATTTGTGGTAAAAAAAATTAGTTCATATTTGAATATCCAACCGCTTCTCCTTTCAGAGTTCCAGAGGTACAAGAATTAATTTTTACATTTACAAAATCTCCGATCTTATAATTCTCCTTTGGGAAAACCACAGTTATACTTTGTGAATTTCTTCCAGAAAACTCTTCAGTCGATTTTTTTGATACTTTCTCTACTAATACTTCAACTGTTTTTCCAATGAATTCCTCAGAGCGTAACCAAGCGTGTTTTTGTTGCAAATCCACAATCTCTTGTAATCTTCTCGCTTTAGTGGTTTCTGAAACATCATCTTCCATTTTCCTTCCCGCCAAAGTTCCCGGACGTTCTGAATAGCTGTACATATAACCAAAATTATATTTCACATATTCCATCAAACTCAAAGTGTCTTGATGATCTTCTTCCGTTTCTGTAGGAAATCCCGAAATCATATCTTGCGAAATGGCTCCGTCAGGAATAATAGAACGAATTTTATCAATCAAAGTCATGTATTCTTCTCGCGTGTGCAAACGATTCATTTCTTTCAAAATGCGGTTACTTCCCGATTGCACCGGTAAGTGAATGTGCTTACAAATGTTAGGATATTTGGCAATAACGTGCAAAATGCTTTCGTGCATATCTTGTGGATTCGAAGTCGAAAAACGAATACGCATTTTTGGGAAACCAACCGCTACCATTTCCAGTAATTGGTCAAAATCAACCGCTGTCGCTTTTTGCATTTCGCTAGCATCGGCAAAATCCTTTTTTAAACCGCCGCCATACCATAAATAACTATCTACGTTCTGACCCAAAAGCGTGATTTCCTTAAAACCTTTGCTCCACAAATCCTGAATTTCGTTCATAATACTTTGCGGTTCACGGCTGCGCTCTCGCCCGCGGGTGAAAGGCACTACGCAAAACGTACACATATTGTCGCAGCCTCTTGTGATAGAAACCAAAGCCGTAATTCCGTTGCTCATTAATCGAACCGGTGAAATATCGCCATAGGTTTCCTCTTTGGACAAAATCACGTTAATCGCATCGCGCCCTTCCTCAACTTCGCTCAATAAATTGGGTAAATCTTTGTAAGCATCAGGTCCTACAACAAGGTCCACAATTTTCTCTTCGTCAAGAAATTTTTCTTTCAAACGCTCAGCCATACATCCCAAAACTCCAACTTTCATCTTCGGATTGGTACGTTTCACTGCATTATATTTTTCTAAACGTTTGCGTATCGTTTGTTCCGCTTTGTCCCGAATGGAACAGGTATTTACAAGAACCAAATCTGCCTCTTCCAGAACTGAAGTGGTATTATAACCGCCATCAGACAATATAGATGCTACAATCTCGCTGTCTGAAAAATTCATCGCACAGCCGTAACTCTCTATAAAAAGCTTTTTGGTATTCTCTGGTTTATGTTCTAGAACAAGGCTGTTCCCTTGTTTGCTTTCTTCAATTATCTTTTCCATTGGGTATTTTCAAAGCGCAAAGATAAGGCAAATACATGCATTATGACAAGATGTCAGCCGAAGAATTAACAACTTTTTAAGTCATCTAAAATCAGATTAGGAGGTGTTTTTTTATTAAGGAGCTATTTCCCGCTTTTCGTTACAAGTCCTCGTCTCGTTGACAAAATTTTTAAGTGTCTGCAAGAGCTTCTTTCAGTCGCTTTGCAAACACAAAAAATTTAAGTCAACGAGACTCCGGGCTTTTCACTTCACTCGGGGCTAGGGTATTCGTTTTCAGAATTGTATATTATGGAATTGTTTTCTCAGTGAATATTTTATATTTGTTACTATTATAAGTCACCAGAATTCCAAATCTCCAAAAAACGTAAGAATAGATATTTTTTAAACCTGCATATAGTACTGAACTATGAAAATCAAAGAGAACCTATACAATCAAAGAATTATTTCTATAGATGCTTTTCGCGGAATTACCATTTTTATCATGATTTTTGTCAATGAACTGGCTAGCATCGCCAATGTACCGCAATGGATGAAACACATGCCCGCAGATGCCGATGCAATGACTTTTGTCGATTTGGTTTTTCCTTCTTTTTTATTTATTGTAGGAATGTCTATTCCGTTTGCGTTTAATGCGAGATTACTAAAAGGGGACAGTCCCAAAATTATTTGGACTCATACTTTAAAAAGAGCTTTGGCATTAATCATTATTGGTGTTTATATGGTCAATGCCGAGTACGGTTATGACGAATCTAAAATGTTTATAGCTCCTGCATTTTGGGGACTTTTGGCCTATTCGATGCCAATCCCAATTTGGAATAAATACCCAAAAACATTTCCAAAACTGACTAAAAATCTACTCCAATACGCAGGAATGCTGGTTTTGGTTGCGTTGTATTTTTTATATGTACAAGATACTGGAGCAATCGGTATTACGCCAAAATGGTGGGGAATCCTCGGACTTATAGGATGGGCTTATCTTATTACTGTGGTTTATTATTGGCTGGTCAACGGTAGATTGCTGGCAATGATTGTGTTTCTTTTTGTTTGTCTTATTGCCAATGTTTTAAATTTAACCGAGGGTGCATTTGTTCAAGAAATAGGCTGGTTAAGTTTTATAGCGGGACACATGACACACGCAACGCTTGTTGTTGCTGGAGTAGTAATTTCACTTTTGTTTTTTGAAGGTACTTTGTCCGAAAAAGTTAAATGGAAAGTGATTGGTTTTGCATTACTGTTTTTTTTAACGGGATACTTGTTGCGACCTTATTATGAAGTTTCAAAAATAAGAGGAACGCCTTCTTGGATATTGTATTCAGCGGGGATTTGTACCCTGTTGTTTTATTTTTTGTATTGGCTGATGGAAATTAAAAAAACAACCAAATGGAGTGAGTTCTTTATGCCCGCAGCTGCAAATCCGCTTCTTATTTATATTCTTCCCGGAATTATTTATTACTTCAATTTAGCCTTGGGAATAAAGATTCTTCCCGATTATTTAAGTAGTGGTGTGCTTGGGATTATTTGGTCTTTAGTATTTTCGACAATTATGTTATTTGTGATGCGAATTTTTAATAAGTATAAAATACAGTTGCATTTATAAATGAGTTTTAATTTGTATTAGGATAGAGGTTGCTGTCTGCGAACTAATGATGATTTAGATTGTGCTTTTGTTTCTATTTAGTCCGAAACTCTTTCAGCAGAAATCCATTCGCAACAGCTTTAAATTCAATTAATTGATTTTGAATCCATTCTTCATCGTGTTCTAATTCTTTCGCCAGTATACGTGCTACTTTTTCTGCACAAGCAATGGCAACTCGTGCATCCAGAAATAATAATCGAACACGTCTTGCCAAAATATCCTCCACGGTAGTAGCCATCTCTTCTCGAATAGCCCAAACGACTTCGGCCAAAGTGTAATCGTAATTCGGATGTAGTTTTTCTTTAAGTTTGGGTTCGCTTTCCTGTAATTGAAGAATAGCAGTTGCATCCGTTCCATAAATGAACAGGTGGTTTTCAAGATCTACGGCACTGTTTTTCTTATTTCCGTGAATAGCCAAATGCTCGGTTGCACATTTGTTATTTGGTAGTTGGTGTACTGTAATGGCTTTGTTGACGATTTCTTCGGCAATTTTTCGGTAGGTTGTCCATTTTCCGCCAGTGATGGTGATTAAACCTGTTTCGGAAACAATTATTTTATGACTTCTCGAAAGTTCTTTGGTGGTTTGCCCTTTTTTTTCGGGTGCTGCCAAAGGCCTTAATCCCGCAAAAACCGAAAGCACATCGGCTCTTGTTGGGTTTTTAGATAAATATCTTTGCGCAGTTTCCAATACAAATTCAATTTCTTCCTCAAGAGCAATAGGTTCAATATCCGATTTTTTGACTAAAGTATCGGTAGTTCCCACAACAATTTTATCATGCCACGGAACTGCAAAAAGTACTCTTCCGTCACTTGTCTTCGGAATCATTAGTGCATGACCGCCTGGTAAAAAGGATTTGTCAAATACCAAATGGATGCCTTGACTGGGAACGATATATTTTTTATAAACCGTATCATTCATTTTCATAATGGCATTGGTAAATACTCCAGTTGCATTAATTACTGCTTTGCCTTTTATGATGTGTTCTTCTTTTGTTTCCTGATTAGCTGCAACAACTCCTGTAATTTGGTTTTTATCGTTTTTGATTAATTGGGTTATTTTAAAATGATTTAGTAAGCAAGCTCCATTATCAACTGCGGTTTGAGCTAAATTAATTGCCAATCTGGAGTCGTCAAACTGTCCGTCATGATAGAGTACACCACTCTGAAGTCCGCTTGGTTTAATGGAAGGAATTAACTTTAAAGTCTTTTCTTTGGATAGATATTTTGAATTTCCTAGACTTAGTCTTCCAGCTAATAAGTCATAGAATTTTAATCCAAAGGTGTAAAAATAACCTCCCCACCAATTATAATTTGGTATTATGAATGATTCGTTTTTTACTAGATGCTCAGCGTTCTTTTGCATTAGACCTCTTTCTTTCAGTGCTTCTATAACCAAAGAAAGATTGCCTTGCTCCAAATAGCGGACACCGCCGTGAACTAATTTAGTACTTCGGCTTGAGGTTCCTTTTGCAAAATCAACTGCCTCCAACAGTATGGTTTTAAAACCTCTGCTCGCTGAGTCTACTGCCACACCAAGTCCGTTGGCACCACCACCAATAATGATGATGTCCCAATTCTGCACTTGCTTGAGTTTTTCTAGCTGTTCAATTCGGTTCATTGGCTGGTTTTGTAGGTTTGATTTGGTCTCTTGTAGTAAATTTAATTAATTATTTAAAAGCATTTGCTTTTTGAAAATTTAAATTCGTTTTTCTTTTTTTATACCTATTATATGTAGGTGAAATAGAATTGGGTATTTTGTTGTTATAAAGGTGATTCTTGTATTTAATCATTATGTTTATTTCTGGTTAAAACTGAAATCACATCATTATTAATGAATTAAAATTGTTGTGCTTTGTGTAGTTGAAATGGTTTGTTTGCCGATTTAATTGGTTTTTAAAATCAATGAAAGGTTGATATTTAAAAAAAAAAATTACTTTTGCGATTCAAACAAAAGCAAAATGGCAAAGAATTTAGTGATAGTTGAGTCCCCTGCAAAGGCAAAAACAATCGAGAAATTTCTAGGAAGTGATTATCAGGTAGAGTCAAGTTACGGGCATATTGCCGATTTACCTTCTAAAGAAATTGGTGTTGATGTCGAAAACGGATTCAAACCCAAATATGAAGTTTCCTCGGATAAAAAAGCATTGGTATCCAAATTAAAGGCTTTAGCTAAAAATGCCGACATGGTATGGTTGGCAAGTGATGAGGATCGTGAGGGGGAAGCAATTTCTTGGCATTTGGCGGAAGAATTGAAACTTAAAAAAGAGAAAACAAAACGTATTGTTTTTCATGAGATTACAAAATCGGCTATTCTTAAAGCAATTGATAAGCCTCGTGAAATCGATTATAATTTAGTTAATGCTCAACAGGCGCGAAGAGTTTTGGATCGTTTGGTGGGATATGAATTGTCGCCGGTTCTTTGGAGAAAAGTGAAAGGCGGTTTATCTGCTGGACGTGTTCAATCGGTTTCTGTTCGATTGATTGTTGAAAGAGAACGTGAAATTCAAAATTTTACTGCTGTTGCATCTTATTCAGTTGTAGCAGAATTTACTAATGAAGCTGGAAAGTCTTTCAAAGCAAAACTTCCGAAAAATTTCAATACAAAGAAAGAAGCCGAAGATTTTTTAAAACAAAATATAGGTTCTATATATAAGGTAGCAGATTTAGAAACTAAACCTACCAAAAAATCTCCTACAGCTCCTTTTACAACTTCAACTCTACAACAGGAAGCGGCAAGAAAATTATATCTGCCTGTTGGAATCACGATGCAATTGGCTCAGCGTTTGTATGAAGCTGGACTTATAACCTATATGAGAACGGATAGTGTAAACTTATCCAAAGAGGCTATGGATGCTGCTCAGGCAGAAATTATCAAGTCTTATGGTAAAGAGTTTTCGTTCCCACGTACTTTCGTAAATAAAAGTAAAGGAGCACAGGAAGCACACGAAGCGATTCGTCCTACTGATATGTCTCGCCATACTGTGGATATTGACAGAGATCAAGCGCGTTTGTATGATTTGATTTGGAAAAGAACTTTGGCTTCTCAAATGAGCGATGCTAAGCTGGAACGTACTAATGTTAAAATTGAAGCAAATAATCATGATGAAGTTTTTACTGCTTCGGGCGAGGTTTTGCTTTTTGAAGGGTTTTTAAAAGTGTATCTTGAAGGTCATGATGACGATGAAGAAGAGCAGGAAGGAATGTTGCCTGTAATGAAAGTCAATGAGAAGCTTCAGAATAATTATATTACTGCAACCGAAAGATATTCAAGAGCAGCGGCACGTTACACAGAGGCTTCTTTGGTAAAAAAATTAGAAGAGTTAGGAATTGGACGTCCTTCTACTTATGCACCAACTATTTCTACGATTATCAATAGAAATTATGTTGAAAAAGGGAATCTTGAAGGGTTAGAGCGAAATTATACGCAACTGACATTACAGTCTGGTAAATTTGAGGAAAAATTACTTAAAGAAAATACAGGTTCAGATAAAGGAAAATTAGTTCCTACAGATATTGGTACGATTGTTACTGATTTCTTGGTTAAGAATTTTGGCAATATTCTGGATTATAATTTTACTGCCAAAGTAGAGCATGATTTTGATGAAATAGCCGAAGGTAATATTGAATGGACTGCTATGATGCAGGAGTTCTATGATAAATTTCATCCAACTGTAAAAGATGTAGAGGCTAATGCCGATAGAGAAAGCGGGGAACGAATACTTGGAATTGATCCAGCATCTGGCAAGCCGGTTTCGGTTCGTTTAGGTAAATTTGGACCAATGGCTCAAATTGGAGATGCCGAAGATGAAGATAAAAAGTTTGCAAGTCTTAGACATGAGCAGAATATTGGTAATATTACTTTAGAAGAAGCCTTGAATTTATTCTTGCTTCCAAAAAATTTAGGTTTATATAAGGGAGAAGAAGTTGAGGTGAGTAATGGTCGTTACGGGCCCTATGTAAGACACGGAAGTGTTTTTATTTCTTTACCGAGGGGAGAAGATCCATTGGATGTTTCAATGGTTAGAGCTCAGGAGTTAATTGATGAAAAAGCTATTGCCGATGCGCCAATTGCTGTTTATAAAGGCGAAGGCGTACAAAAAGGGACTGGACGTTTTGGTCCGTTTATCAAATGGAACGGAATCTTTATAAATGTAAGTAAGAAATATAATTTTGATAATCTTTCTCAATCTGATGTAGAGGCTTTGATTGAAGATAAACTACAAAAGAATATTGATAAAGTGCTTCATAATTGGGAGGACGAAGGGATACTGGTAGAGAAAGCTCGCTGGGGTCGTTCTGTAATAACGAAAGGTAAAATAAAAATTGAGTTGAGCAAAGACGTTGATGCAACAAAATTGACATTAGCAGAAGTTCAGGAAATGATTGCCAAAAAGACACCTGTCAAAAAAGTTGCAGCCAAAAAAACGACTGCAGCGAAGAAGCCAGTAGCCAAAAAAGCAGTAGCCAAAAAAAAATAAAGAATTAAATTCAATCAGTCCTCTTTCTCATTAACTGAAAATAGTAGAGAAGAGGTAAAAGAAGTAAGAAATGGAGTTTGATTTTTTAGAACCATTAAGTAAAGAATTTCTAAACTATGTTTTAGGTTTGTCTGCTCAAAATTTGGGCAGTAAAATAGTTTTACATACAAATGAAGCAATACCAGATTTGGATAAAATTAATATTGCAATAATTGGTGTTCTTGAAAACAGAGGAGATAAGAATGGTGATGTTGAGGTCAATTTGGATGCGATTCGAAAAGAAATATATGGAATGTTTCCAGGGAATTGGAATGTTTCAATTGGTGATTTAGGGGATATTCTTCCTGGTAATTCAAAAGAGGACACTTTCTTTGCTTTAAAAAAAATAGCTTCAAGGCTTATAAAAAGAAAAATCATACCTATTGTTATTGGTGGATCTCAGGACTTAACCTATGCTTTATATAGAGGATATGATGATTTAGAGCAAATGGTGAATTTAGTTTCTATTGATAGTAGGTTTGATTTTGGAAAAGATAATGAGACTATTAGTTCTGATTCTTTTTTAACTAAAATTATTATAGACGAACCGAATAACTTGTTTAATTTTTGTAATATTGGCTACCAGACTTATTATAATTCTCAAGAGGAAATAGATCTTATTGAAAAGTTGTTTTTTGACGCCTATCGTTTAGGTGAAGTATCTAATAATATTTCAATTTCGGAACCGGTTTTTAGAGATGCAGATATGGTGAGTTTAGATTTGAAATCAGTAAAATCATCAGATTCTGGTAATTTTACATATTTTAATCCAAACGGTTTCAATGGAAAAGAGATTTGTTCTTTGTCTAGATATGCTGGAATAAGTGATAAAGTGAGTTCGTTTGGAATTTTTAATCACAATAATTCAAAGCAGGAAGCGGTAATTATTGCGCAAATATTTTGGTATTTTGTTGAGGGCTATCATTATAGGTCAAATGAATACCCTTTTGGGAGCAGAGAAAATTATTTAAAATACATTGTTCCACTTGAAGAAGAGGATTTGGTGTTTTATAAAAGTGATAAAACAGACCGTTGGTGGATTGAGATACCATTTATTTCAAACACCAGCAATAAATTGAAAAAAAATACGTTATTACCGTGTTCATATGAGGAGTACCTAGGTGCTTGCAATCAAGAGATGCCTGAAAGATGGTGGAAGGCGCAAAGGAAAAATATTGTGTAAAATTTAAGGATTAAATCGATTAATGAATTTATAGTAAAATAGTTAATTTTGTGTGAATATTAGAAATATTTGCTCTATACTTACAAAATTTTCAAAATGATGTTTTTTGTCGTTCTTTTTGTCCGTTTGGCGATAAAAATATTTTTTTTTTAGAATTTTTAACATACATTTGACCAAATATTTAGTGACTATAAAAGAATTGTTTTTTAAATAAAAAATAAATAGGTTTGCAGTCCTATTAATAATGAATAGATAACCCCCAATTTTTATGAAAAAATTCATTGCATTTACGGCAATTTTAACAGTGTTGATTAGCTGTGGTAGATCAAGCGACAAAGGAGAGTTGGTTGGTGTAAAAGGAGCAAAGTGGCATCCTGAAAAACCTTATGGAATGACACTGGTACCTGGTGGCTCATATATCATGGGTAAATCTGATGATGATATTGCAAATGTTGCAGATGCGCCAACAAAAACAGTAACTGTTAGGTCATTTTATATGGACGAAACAGAGATTACCAATAGTGAATACCGTCAATTTGTGGAATGGGTAAAAGATTCTACAATTCGTTTGCGTTTAGCTATTTTGGCTGAAGATAGTGGTCAAGGTGGTGCTAGTGATGGAAAAGGTAAAGGAAAAAATACAGGAAGCATAGCTGATTATTCTTTTAGTAATAATAATTCTGATCCAGAAAAAATGACGGCCTACGATAAGTATATGTACGATAACTATTATAGTATTGGTACGGATAAAGATCCTAATGCTTATAAAAGATTGGATAGAAAAGCGAAATTGGTCAAGGATGTTAAGAAATATCCAGATGAATATTACACAGAAGTAATGGATTCTATGTATTTACCTTTAGAAGCTTCTTATAATGGTTTGAGAACTATTGATGTAAATAAGTTGAAATTTCGTTACACTTGGATGGATATTCAAGCTGCAGCTAAAGCTAAAGTTGGTAAAAGACAAGACTTTATTAGAACTGAAGAAGTAAAAGTGTATCCTGATACTACAGTTTGGATCAAGGATTTTGCATACTCTTATAATGAACCAATGCATAATGATTATTTTTGGCATAAAGCTTATGGTGAATATCCTGTAGTTGGTGTTACATGGAGTCAGGCAAAAGCATTTTGTGAATGGAGAACTTTGTATAAAAATAGTTATTTGAAATCTAAGAAAAATCATGTTGATAATGTGAATTCATTCAGATTGCCTTCAGAAGCTGAGTGGGAATATGCAGCTAGAGGTGGACTTGAATCTGCCACTTTTCCTTGGGGAGGGCCTTATACGAAAAATGACAGAGGTTGTTTCTTGGCTAATTTCAAACCAAATAGAGGAGATTATGCAGCCGATCAGGCTTTGTATACTGTAGAAGCAAAATCTTATGAAACAAACGGTTATAATCTATACAATATGGCTGGTAACGTTTCAGAATGGACTGATTCTGCTTATGATGCTAACTCTTATGATTTTGTTTCAACAATGAATCCAGCAGTTATAGATAACTCAAATAAGCGTAAAGTTGTAAGAGGTGGATCTTGGAAAGATGTTTCTTATTTCCTTCAGGTAAGTACTCGTGCATTTGAATATTCAGATTCAGCTAGAAGTTATATCGGATTCAGAACTGTTCAAGATTACATGGGAACCCAAACGACAGGTAACAGTAGCAGTAAAAGAAGATAACAAAAAGAGAATAACCCAAATTTAAATAAATATAACCTATAAATTAACTTTAAAATTTTTAAGAGATGGCAGTATTGAGCAAAAAAGCAATGAATTTTACCTATGGTATGGGAGCGGCAGTAGTAATTATCGGAGCCCTATTTAAAATTCAACATTATCCATATGCAAGTGCATTATTAATAATTGGTCTTTGTACAGAAGCTTTTATCTTTGCTCTATCGGCATTTGAACCAGTTGAGAATGAATTAGATTGGTCTTTGGTATATCCTGAATTGGCAGGTGGTGAAAAATCAGAGAAAAAAGAAGTTGTATCTGATGATGCTGACGGAATGTTGTCTTCTAAGTTAGATGCAATGTTAAAAGAAGCTAAAATTGATGGTGAGTTGATGAGTAGCCTTGGAAACAGTATTAGAAATTTCGAAGATGCTTCAAGAAATATTTCTCCTACAGTTGATTCTATTTCTGCAACAAAAAAATACAGCGAAGAATTGTCTATGGCTGCAGCACAAATGGAGTCTTTGAATAGTCTTTATAAAGTACAATTAGAAAGTGCTACTAGAAATGCTGAAGCTAATAAAGAAATAGCTGAAAATGCAAGTAAATTGAAAGAGCAAATGCAATCAATGACTGCAAATATTGCATCTTTAAATAATGTGTATGGTGGTATGCTTACTGCGATGAGTAATAAAGGATAATTAGTTTTTTAACTATATATTATAATATTAAATAATAAACTAATTAGAAAAAATGGCAGGAGGAAAATTAACCCCTAGACAGAAGATGATTAACCTGATGTACTTGGTTTTCATCGCAATGTTAGCACTAAATATGTCCAAAGAAGTATTATCAGCATTTGGATTAATGAACGAAAGATTTGAAACGGCTAACAATTTAGCCTTATCTACAAATGAAGCTATTTTAGCAGATTTGGATGTTAAAGCTCAGGATAAGCCTGAACAATATAAAGTTCCTAACGAAATTGGAAAAAAAGTTGAAGCCGCTACTTCTACTTTTTATAAATATCTTGAATCTTTGAAATCAGATTTTACTAAAGATATAGAAAGAGAAAAGAATGGTAAATTGCCTTATGAGACAATGGATAATTCATCAAATTTAGATGAGTCATGGTTTAGTGGTGATGGTTTGTCAGCAAAAGGTAAGGAAGTTGTGGCGGCTGTAGAGGCTTATAAAGCAGCTATTAAATCTGCTATTGGTAACGACGCTAAATTTAAGGATATTGCAGCTGAATTTAATAACAAGTTCAATACTGGTGATGTAGTTGATAGAGAAGGAGTTAAAAAAAATAATTTAGATTATCATTTTAAAGGTTTCCCTCTTATCGCTTCTGTAGCAAAATTAACAGCGATTCAAAATGATGCTAATGCTATTGAAAATCAAATTTTAAGCAGGTTAACTGGTTCAACAGCTGTTGCTGCTGCATCTATGAAAAATTATACTGCAATTGTTATTCCTGAAAAGTCAGCTTTCTTCGCAGGAGAGGCTGTTAAAGGGAAAATTGTTTTAGGACGTTTTGATAAAGCGACTGTTCCTACTAAAGTTGTAGTTAATGGTGGAAATTTAAACCTTGGAAGTGCCTTACACGATGGTCAAGTTGACTTTAGTTTTGGTGCAGGTAATGTTGGTGAGCATGACATCAATGGTAGCTTTACTTTTATGGAAGATGGAAAACCAGTAGCTATTCCTATTAAAGGGAATTATGTTGTGGTACCAAAGCCAAATTCAGCAACAATTTCTGCTGATAAAATGAATGTTGTTTATAGAGGTGTTGTTAATCCAATGACAATTTCTTTTGCAGGTGTTCCAGCAAATAAGGTTACTGCTTCTGCTCCAGGTTTGAGTTCAGCGGGAAAACCAGGATCTTATAATATGAATCCAGGACAAGGTTCTGAAGTTGTAATTAATGTAACTGGTACTTTGCCTGATGGAACGAAAGTGTCAGACAAAAAATCATATAGAATTAAAGGAATTCCAGCTCCAGTAGGTGCAATTGGAGGGGAAATGGGAATTGTTAAAGGAGCAAAGTCTCGTTTAGAAGTTTCACAAGTTTCTGCAAAACTTCCAGATTTTGATTTTAACGTTAATTTGAATGTTGTTGGATTTACTTTGAAAGTTACAGGGCAAGCTGCAGTAATCGTATCTGGAGACAGAGTGAATGCACAGTGTAAAACGGCTTTAGCCAGAGCGACTAGAGGTGATCAAATTACCATATCTGATATTAAAACTAAATTGGTAGGTTCTGATATCATGCTTTCAAGAACTGCTCCAGTAATTTACGAAATACAATAATATTTAAGTTACAATTTACCTACTTAAATAACTTAAAAATTGATAAAGATGAAGACTAAAAATTTAGTTGCGGTTATAGCATTTGTTGCGGGAAGTTTTTCTTCATTTGCACAGTCTAATTTACTGAATGCTAAGACACCAGATCAAATTGGAGTAAAAACTAAATCTCAAGTGTCTCTTGATAATGATAAGCCTTTGGCATATGGTTACGTAGATGATAGAGATATATTGATGGGTAAAACTACTTGGGAGATTGTCGATTTGAGTGAAAGATTTAATTTTCCTATGTATTTCCCAATCGATTCTACTAATATCGGAAAAGATAGAAGATCTTTGTTTGATGTTTTGATTAAAGGTATTAAAACTAATAAAATAACTGAAGTGTACGCAGACGATTATTTTAATACCAAAAAAACGTTCAAAGATATGAGTAGTTCATTTACTTATATTGATACTACCAATGCAGGTAGAGAAGAGGTAAATGCCAATAGAGATTTATATTATCCAAAAGAGACTGTTACTTATAAAACTGTAAAAGGAAAAAAAGTAAAAGTCGTTGGTCCTCCAACTGTGGCTAGAGTTTTAGATCCTCAATTTATTGACAAAAGAGAGCTTACAGCTCAAGATATCACAGGATACAAGTTAAAGGGATATTGGTATTTTGACAAACGTCAAAGTGAATTGAAATATCGTTTATTGGGTATTTGTCCAATTGCTCCTGAAGCTAGAGAAGTAGGTAGCGAAAATCCTGATTATATTGATTTATTCTGGATATTCTATCCTTCAATTCGCGACTACTTGCATCAGTATTTAGCGTTTAATGAGAAAAACTCAGCTATGCCAGTTTCGTTTGACAGAATTTTGGATTCCCGCCAATTTAGCGGTACCATTTATAAAGAAGAAAATGTTTACGGTGACCGTTTGATCACAGAGTATGTAAACGAAAATGCTTTGAATCAGTTATTGGAATCAGATAGAATTAAAGATAAAATTCGTGATTTCGAACATGATATGTGGAATTACTAATTTCATAGTATTTTACAATAAAAACTCTTACTTAATTTAAGTAAGAGTTTTTTGTTTTTTACATTTATTACATTATTTATGATTGATTATATAATTGTTGGGTCAGGTTTAGCTGGTATTTCTTTTGCTGAGACAGCCTTGTTGAATAATAAAACTGTTTTAGTTTTTAATGATGATTCTCAAAATTCATCCAAAATTGCAGGAGGCCTTTATAATCCAGTTATTTTAAAGCGCTTTAGTGAAGTTTGGCAAGCTCAAGAGCAATTGCAATTAATGGATAGTTTTTACTTGAGTCTTAATGATAAAATTGAATCAAAGGTTGATTTCAAAATTCCTATATTAAGAAAGTTTTTTTCTGTTGAAGAACAAAATAATTGGTTTGCTGCTTCAGATAAACCTGCTTTAGCTCCCTTTTTGTCTACTTCTTTACTATTTAAAACTTTTGAAGGTATTGATTCTCCTTTTGGTTATGGTGAAGTATTACAAACTGGATATGTCGATACTGCTTTGTTGCTTTCTGAATATCATGAATATCTATTGTTGTACCAACTTTTGAGAACAGAAACTTTTGATTATAATGCTTTAATTATTAAAGACAATGGTGTTTCTTATAAAGATATAGATGCAAAACACATTGTGTTTGCAGAAGGTTTTGGTTTACATGCAAACCCTTTTTTTAATGAACTGCCTTTGGATGGTACTAAAGGTGAATTGTTTATTATTAAAGCATCAAATTTGAAACTTGATCTTATCATAAACACTAGTGTTTTTATTTTGCCGTTAGGTAATGATTTGTTTAAAGTAGGTGCAACTTACAATTGGAAGGACAAAACAGATTTGCCTACAGAGGAAGGAAAGATAGAATTAATGGATAGAATTAAAGAGATAATTTCCTGTGAGTTTGAAATTATAGAGCACTATGCAGGAGTTCGTCCGACAGTTAGAGACAGGAGACCATTAGTGGGAACGCATCCTGAATTTAAAAGACTTCATGTTTTGAACGGCTTGGGAACTCGTGGCGTGATGCTGGGGCCGGCTATGGCCAAAGCCTTGTTTGATAATATTGAAAATGATATCCCATTGGATAAGGAAATCGATATCAAAAGATTTACCAATAAGCGTACAGGAAAATCTTAATTAAATTTTAGTTGTTGGGTCATAAGAAACAAACATATTAATGTAGATGTTTCGAGACCATCGTAATACTATTGGGAATAATATAATTAATGTTGCAATAATTGCAATAAAAGAAGTTTGGATACTGGCTTTAAATATAAGATAGGATATAATAAAAGTTGCAATTCCTACTCCAACATTCAATCCATAACTAACATACATGGCTCCATAAAAGAAGGAAGGTTCAATTTGATATTTTAGGCCACAATGACTACAATGTTCATTCATTTTGAGTACTGAACCTAAATGTAAAGGATTTTTGTCCACATACATACTCTCATTCATGCATTTTGGACAAGTTCCTGTTAAAATGCTATATAGTTTGGATCCTTTTTTTAACATTTGCAAAAAATTTAATTTTTCTATTTTTAGAAAGACCAAATTTACTAATTCATAAAGGAATAAAATAATAATACATGCTTAATATACACAATTTATCGGTTTCGTTTGGTGGTTCTTATTTGTTTGAGGAAGTTACTTTTCGATTAGGTGCGGGTGACCGTGTAGGTCTTGTTGGAAAGAACGGTGCAGGGAAATCGACAATGCTTAAAATGCTGGCTAGAGATTTTGCTCCAGATTCTGGAGTGATTTCTCAGGAGAAGGAAATTCGCTTAGGATTTTTGCGTCAAGATATTGATTTTGAAAGAGGACGAACCGTTTTGGAAGAAGCTTACGAAGCATTTACCGAAATCAAAATTGTAGAGAAAAAGTTAGCTGACATCAATCATCAATTGGTAACACGAACCGATTATGAAAGCGAAGAATACAGCCAAATTATAGAAGACCTATCTGATTATACGCATCGCTTTGAATTGTTGGGGGGATATAATTATGTTGGTGATACCGAAAAAATTCTTCTGGGGTTAGGTTTTAAACGTGACGTTTTTGACAATCAAACCGAAACTTTTTCAGGAGGTTGGAGAATGCGTATCGAATTGGCCAAATTATTATTGCAGTCGAATGATGTTTTGTTACTTGATGAGCCAACCAATCACCTAGATATTGAAAGTATTATTTGGCTTGAAAGCTTTTTGCGCAATTACCCTGGAGTTGTGGTTATCGTTTCGCATGATAAGATGTTTTTAGATAATGTGACCAATAGAACTATAGAAATTTCACTTGGTAAAGCATACGATTTTAATAAACCGTATTCTCAATATCTGGAATTACGTCATGAAATCCGTGAAAAGCAATTGGCCACTCAGAAAAATCAAGCCAAGAAAATTGAAGAAACCGAAAAGCTGATTGAAAAATTTAGAGCCAAAGCTTCCAAAGCTTCTATGGCGCAATCGTTAATCAAAAAGCTGGATAAAGTAGAACGCATCGAAGTTGATGAAGATGACAATTCGGTTATGAATATTTCTTTCCCTGTTTCTAAAGAGCCGGGCAGAGTAGTTATAGAAGCTGAGAATGTGACCAAAAGTTATGGCGATAAAACGATTCTGAAAGATATCAGTTTGTTGGTAGAGCGTGGAAGCAAGATTGCTTTTGTTGGTCAAAATGGTCAAGGTAAATCTACTTTTATTAAAGCTATTGTTGACGAATTTGAATATCAAGGTTCAATTAAACTAGGGCATAATGTACAATTGGGCTATTTCGCTCAAAACCAAGCCGAATATCTTGATGGTGAAATCACTTTGCTGCAGACTATGGAAGATGCAGCTGCAGATACCAACCGTATGAAAGTGCGCGATATGCTGGGGTCTTTCCTGTTTCGTGGTGATGATGTAGAGAAAAAGGTAAAAGTGCTTTCTGGAGGTGAAAGAAACCGTTTGGCACTATGTAAATTGTTATTACAGCCTATTAATGTTTTGCTGATGGATGAGCCAACGAATCACTTAGATATTAAGTCTAAAAATGTTTTGAAAGCAGCTTTGCAAAAATTTGGCGGAACTTTATTATTGGTTTCCCACGATAGGGACTTTCTTCAGGGAATGTCTAATATCGTTTATGAATTCAAGGATCAGAAAATAAAAGAATATTTAGGGGATATTAATTATTTCTTGGAACAGCGCAATTTGGAAAACATGCGTGAAGTGGAGAAAAAAGATATTGCAAAAGCTTCAGCCCCTAAAGAAAGCAATAAAGCTTCCTATGAAGATCAGAAAAAAGGCAAAGCTCTGCAGAATAAGTTGAGTAAAGTTGAAAGTCAGATTAAGCAATTGGAAAAAGACATTCAGCACGATGATAAATTATTGGCTTCTAATTATGACAAACATATTGAAGACGCTTCTTTTTTTATAGCGTATAACAAAAAGAAAGCAGAATTGGATAAATTACTTTTGGACTGGGAAATCGTTCAGGAAGAAATTGATAATTTGTAAAAAAGAGAAGCTCCATTTTGGAGCTTTTTTTATAGATAATTCTGTTATATAAAGTTTGTTGTCATTTAAATTACTTCAAATTTTTTGGAATGCTCAATGGCTTCTTCGCTGTTTTTAAAATAGCAGATTTCAACATTTAATTCTTTTAAATTGTTTAGCACTTCTATTACTTTTTCTGACTGAGAACTTCCAGTTTGTCTGATATAAACAGCTTTTACATTTACGGGGAAAATTTTACATATATTCTCATATAAATAAGGATCCTCCTGTGAATCGTCGCCTAGCAGAACGTATTTCAGATTTGGATAAAATTCCAGAATATGTTTTATTTTTTCAAACTTATGGTTGTGGCCTCCTCTGCCTGTGAAAACAAAATCTTTCAAACTAGTTTTGATATCTTTCAGCAATAAAACCGCTCTGGGCAATTGATGAATTTCGGTAAAGCGGATTATAAAAGTGTATAAATTCCATTCACTGCTTGAGACATAAAAAAAAGCATTTTGCTCGTTTTTATTATTTCGGCCAGCAGAACTTAAGGCTTGATAATGGGAAACTACGTTCCGGTAAATTTTTCTGCTGCTTACATTTCTAAACAATAAAACATACAGTTTCTTTAAAGGATTTGATGTGTACGAAATTAAAAAAGTATCATCAATGTCTGAAATAATTCCGAGACTGCCTTGGGTAGGGCGAATATAACTTCCCTTTTCTACGATGCTTTCATTATTGTGTATGATGCTTACTTCATAATCAATCCAGCCAAAACCAACAGTTGCATCAACAGGAATACAAAATTTAAAGTAACCGTCATCTAATGTTCTCGTTCGGATTGTTGAATTTTTATACTTTAGATATACATCAGCATTAGCTTTTGTTTTCGTCCGAAATAAATTAATTATAGCTGCCGCATTTTTGAAATTATTCTTTTTATAATCATAATCCTTGACTTTGTTGGAATTAAAGACATGCCCCATGACGATCAGTTCCTGTTCATTGGCATATCCCCGATATAATTTTAAAAAAGGCTTCATGTAATATGATTGATTTTATTATCACTAAATTTATTGTTTTTAATTCACATACTAACCCAAATTATGAAAAAGAGTATTATCATGGTAGTAAATCCAATATCGGGAGATGTTGATAAAACTCAATTTGTAGAAGCCGCCAGTTTTTTTACAGAGAAAGAAAACTTAGAACTCATTTTATACGAAACAACCGGTGAGGGTGATTTAGTTAAGATAAAGGAACTGTATAATACTCATCAGCCCGAAAGAATTTTAGTGGCTGGCGGTGACGGAACTATAAAAATGGTTGCAGAAGCAATAGAAAAGCACGATGTAATTCTCGGAATTTTACCCGCTGGTTCGGCAAATGGTCTATCGGTTGATTTGAACCTGCCAACTGCACTCGAAGATAATCTGAAAATAGCTTTTTATGGGAATTATATCGAAATGGATATGATTGCTATCAATGGTAAAAAAAGTCTGCATTTGAGTGATATCGGACTAAATGCAGATCTTGTAAAAAACTATGAAAATAGCGAAACACGAGGGATGTGGGGATATGCCATTCAAGCCTATACCACTTTGAAAGATATGGAGGATCCTTTTGAAGCGACAATTACTGCCAATAACCAAACTATTAAATGTGTTGCCCGAATGATTGTAATTGCCAATTCGCAAAAATATGGAACCGGAGTAATGATTAATCCAGACGGTGCAATGAACGACGGGAAATTTGAATTAGTAATTCTGAAAAATTTGGATTTGATTGTTTTTGGACAAATTATCACTGGGAATATGCCGATTGAAAATGACGATATTGAAATAATCTCTACAGATAGAGCCACCATAAAAACAAATATTCCTGTAAATTTCCAAATTGACGGTGAGTATTGCGGAGCCGAAAGTCTTTTGGAAATTTCTATTCTGCACAAACAATTAAAGGTTGCTATTCCATAATTTTTTAATTACTTAAAAGGATTTCTTTCCTGCCACACAATCTCTGGTTCCAATTTTGGAAATAGTTTAGGAACATGTTTGTTTATTTTGGAATTACTATGTTCCATGAAACCGAACATTTCCATTGGCTTTGCCCCAACTGAACTTTTAATTTCCAAAGCCGTTCTGGAGAAAATGATTTCTTTAAATCCTTTATTAATTGAATAGGCAATCATGTCATAAAGCATGTTTAAATACAGCATTTTTTCCCTTTGAACAGTATCATCGTAACCTAAAAAATAGGTATCGATCGTGTTGCCATTTTTAATTAATGTGTTGAAACCGATAAGTTTGTCATCCAAAAAATATCCGTAAAATAAGAATTTGTCTTTCAGCGTTTCTTTAAAAATCCTAAAATGATTTCTGGTCAGAAAAAAAGTGTTGAAAGGTGCATTTTGGGCAACATGATGGTATAAATCATAAATCACAGTTTCATACTTGATAATGTCTTCCAAGTGTAATTTTCTTTTTTCAATTCCTTCGGCTTTTTTTCGGGCTCTTTTGTATTGGTCACGGTATTTTTTGATCAGAGAATCGATATAATCCTGCTCTGTCTTCCATTCATCACGAATAGGAAAGGTCATGTTGGGCTGTATGCGGTATTTGTAATTTTTTTTAAAGTGATCCGAGGCGAAGTTTTCGGCATCTTTCTGTGTGTAATCTTTAAAAGTAGTGATGTGCACTTTTTTGCCCATCGATTTAAATTTCAACTTCAAATCGGCTGTTGCCTGCTTTAAAGTTTTAATACCTTCAGCTGGCGATATTGAATCCGAAAAAATAAATGAATTTTGTCCGGTAAGCATGTTGTTCCCTATGATTAAAACATGAGAAGCAAAGTTCTTTAAAATAAATTTTCGGACAGAGGTCTTAACGCATCGATCTCTATCGCCAAAAGAATCCAATTTATTTAAGTCCAAAAATTGCGAGATGGCTATTCCCTCTAAATTTTGATTCTTAAAAATACCGATATAATGACAAATCATATTGTTTGGAGCCGATTTCTCCAGAATTTCAAAATAAGCTTTGGACAAAAAAATATTTTTACAGCCCAGATCATCCCAGTTTTCTGGAAGTTGGACTGCGGTTTCGAAAATTCGATAGGAAAGAGCTGTTTTCAAACTGGATAAGTATATTTTTTCAAATTTAGCTAATTTATATGGAATTGTAATTAAGTTTCTAAGAGGCTAAGATTCTAAGTTTCTAAGCTGAATTTGGAGCAGAAAGATTAGCTTTTTTCAGGATACATCGTCCCGCTTTCCGTTGCAATATTATGTGCCGAACCCCGGCACATAATGATTTTCACTGTAATCGGGGCTAAGGGGAAAGATTTTAGATTTTTGCTATTATCTAAAAAAAAATAGAATAGTGATAATCATATTAGGGCTTTAATTTTGAATTAATAAACTTAGCCTCTTAGAAACTTAGAATCTCAGTATCTCAGAATCTTTTTCTTAACTTTATAAAAAATAAATGGTTATGAAAACATTTACGGAGGAATCAGCTAGCCCCCTTTTGGAAAACTTAAAAGATTGGCATTTCAAGGAAAACGCCATAGAAAAGGATTTTAAATTTAAGAATTTCACGCAGGCACTTGGTTTTATAGTCCAAGTTGGTGTATTGGCCGAAAAGATGAATCATCATCCAGAACTTTTTAACGTATATAATAAAGTGAATATTCGTTTGAATACACATGATTCTGGAGGAGTGACCACTAAAGATTTTGAATTAGCCACTCAGATTGAGGGTCTGTTCTAATAAAAAAAAGCCTTATTTCTTTGTGTTATAGAAATAAGGCTTATCTATTTTATAGCTATAATTTAGACCCAACCGCAAATCAAAGACCCTATGATGGTCAAAGTAACTATCCAATATCCTGCATGAATCCAAATGTATTTCCAGGATTTTCTTTCGAATAAACCGTTTATTGCAATCATTGGGAAAGCAAAAAACAAACCAGACACAAATCCATGTAAAGCACCGTGTTTGAATGTTCTGTAAGCGGTTCCATAATCAGTCATAAAAGCATTGAAAGATGGAAGTGCCTCATTAATTTTCATTGGTCCTCCAATCATTCCGAGCGCACCTGACTGATGAATGGTTAATGACGATTCTATTATAACAATCATAAGAGAGAAAATATAGGTCAGTCCAAATATTTTCAGCATATTTCCTTTTGCAAGTTCCTCTTCTGTGAGACCGGTTTCTTTCATCCAGGCAGTTCCAAATACTTTTGGGTTATACCAAATAAATCCAACTACTAATGTTGCTAATGCACTTACAAAAACTGCAATCCAATTCATTTCCATAATATAAGGTTTTAAGGTTATACATCAAATATAATTAATTTTTTGATATGCATTTTGAGCTTTATAAATACAATTAAATAGTATAAAGTTTACAATTTTAAGATTATTGTGTATTTTATCGATAAAATTTGCATTTAAATGGATTTAAGAGTTATTTTTGTATTATAATTGTAAAATAAAAATCATGAAAAATTTCATTACATTATTTCTTACAGCCGTATTTTCGATTTCGTTATTAGCAAATGTTCCGAATTCTGAGAAAAAAATATTGGAAAAATTATTTGAAAGTACTAATGGTAGCCAATGGAAAATAAAGTGGGATTTGAAAGCGCCAGTTTCAACTTGGCATGGAGTTACAATTAAAAACGATAAAATAATAGGCATCAATCTTTCCAATAATAATCTTGTTGGTAATTTGCCTGTTGAAATAATTGGGTTGAAAAATTTAGAAGTACTGAACCTATTTAAAAATCAGATTTCGGGGACAATCCCTGAAAAGATTGGGGATTTGAAAAACTTAAAAGAATTAAATCTTTCGTTTAATAAACTATCTGGCAGTATACCAAGTTCTATTTGCGATATACCACATTTACACACCATAATGATGTTTATGAATAGGCTTTCAGGAGAATTACCTAGTCAAATAGGTAATTTAAAAGAATTGGAAATGGTGTCATTATTCAATAATGAATTATCGGGTCCACTTCCCGCTTCATTATATGAATTAAAGAATCTAAAAGAGTTGGTCTTGAGTAGTAATAAATTTTCGGGACAGATAAGTTGGAACGTTGAAAATTTAAAAGAACTTGAAAATTTGAGTTTGTTTGACAATAAAATGAATGGATATATTCCGTACACTATTGCCAAATTAGATAATTTGAAAAGTGTGAATTTATCATATAATTCTTTTACGGGTGGTGTTTCTCAAGCTTTAGCCCAAAAAGAAGATTTCAATCTTACAATGATTAATGAGTATGGAGTTGCTTTCGAATTGGAAGTTTCAAAAAACGAAAAAGGTGTTTTAGCTGCGGATGAATAAGTAGCCAAAACAAAAAACAGGGTTTGTTTAGTTAGTAATAATAGTTTTTCATGATTGCCAAGCGCAGTAATTTAGTTTCTAAATTATTGCGTTTTTTTTTGTGCAGCCTTTATTGTTGCAATTTTAGGTTCCAAATTTGATTTTTTTCAAGCTTAGGTTTTGTTTAGGGCTTAAAAAAACAACTTTTACTATACCTGCTAATATTTTTTTTGGCATTATTACTTATTTAAATAAATATTTAATGTGTTGGTTTATAGTGCTTTATCAGTTTAATAAACAGCGATTAACATTTTTTTAGTAAATAGTTATATTTTTTTTTGGTGATTAATAATTTTAACTTACTTTTGTCTATAGAAATAGTAGAGTTTAAAAAACGATATTAATACTAAAACTAAAATTGTGAAGACAATCAAAAACATCCCTTTTTTGATCATGCAAAGATCTATCTCATTCGACACTCTTCGTCGAATGTGTTGTTGCTGTTAAAGTCTTCGATTTATTCCATTTTACAATTTTCAATTTCAAAATAATTTATTCAATTCGATATAAATTATTTAGACTGTTGTCTTATGGATTTTTCAAAATAATATTCAATTCAAATACTAATACTAATCAAAAAGAAATAAAATGAGAAAACGAATGTGTTGTTGTAGATAAAAAAAAAGCCATTTCTGCGGCAACAGAAATGGCAGGCTTAAAAAAATGTTATCGTTAGTCGGAAAGTGAAAATTGATTAAATCAGTTTTCAAACTCCTTATTTATTAAACCAAAACAAAGTAATGAAAAAAATATTATATAATCTTTTATGGCTAGGTGTTTTTCTGGTTTCAGTCGGGATTTATGCCCAAAACACTAAACCGCTTATCCAGTCTAAACTTGACGGAACAGTACTTAATAAAGTTTCAAATTTACCAGTAGCAGGAGCTTCTGTAATTATTAAAGGAACCACTCACGGAGTGGTAACCGATGCAGAGGGTAAATTTTATTTTCAAACCGGACAAAAATTTCCATACACCTTAATCATAACTTATATTGGTTATAAAAAAGCTGAAGTCGTTGCAGACGGAAGCCCGCTTATTATCAATTTGGAGGAGGATCTTCAAGAGTTGAATGAGCTGGTGGTTGTAGGATATGGAACTCAAAAGAAAAAAGATATCACAGGTGCAATATCATCGGTCCCAAAAGCAAATTTAGCACAGGTTACTTCTTCTGCAGATAATTTATTGCGTGGAGCGATTCCCGGAGTTGTAGTAACTCAAAGTTCAGGCCGTCCGGGTGCAACTTCCAGCGTTCGTATTAGAGGAGGGAATTCAATTACAGCAGGAAATGAACCGCTGTATGTTGTGGATGGGGTTTTAATCTATAATGACAACAGCAATGGTACTGCCGGAGTAACATATTCAGGAGCTGGAGTGAATGTACTGTCAACAATAAACCCTGCCGATATTGAATCTATTGATGTATTGAAAGATGCATCGGCAACTGCGATTTATGGCTCCCGCGGTGCAAATGGTGTCGTACTTATAACAACTAAAAAAGGGACTAAAGGACAGGACAATATTTCGTATCAGGGATATATTGGATTTCAAAATGTTTCAAAAAAGTTAGATTTATTAGATGCGAGCCAATGGGCAAGCCTGCGTAATGATGTCCAGGCAAGTATTGGTCAAGCGCCTTCTTTTTCAGCTGCCCAAATTGAAGCTCTTAAAACTTCAGGAGGATATGACTGGCAGTCGGCGGCTTTTAATGCTGCTGCTCCGGTTCAAAACCACCAATTGACATTTTCAGGCGGGGATGACCGCTCCAGATATGCAGTTTCATCCGGTTATTTTGATCAGGAAGGAATTGTAATAGGATCTGATTTTAAACGAATTTCGCTTCGTGCCAATTACGAAAGAAACTATTCTCAGGCTTTTAAATTTGGAGTAAATGCTAATTATAGTAATTCGGTATCAAATGGAGTAGGAACTAATGGCGGTACTACAGCCGGCAGAAATCCCAATCCATTGGTTAGTATCCTGCTAACTGCGCCGGTAGTTCCAATCCGGAATGATGACGGGAGCTATAATGTGACCAATAATCCTTATGCTACTTCAGTTAACGGTTATGTACCCAATCCAATTAATGATTTAGAAAACACCGTAAACGAAACTAAAATCAACAGAATTTTGACTAGTTTGTTTGGTGAATACAAAATCAACAAAGAAATTACGGCCAAAGTTGCTGTAAGCGGTGATGTAATTAATACCAAACAAAATTATTATGCACCGTCAAATACTACTACTGGTGCTCCAACCAAAGGGCTAGCCTCTGTTGGTGACAGGTTGGTAAGTTCAGTATTGAATGAAAACACACTGAATTACAATACCCATTTTGGAGAAGATCATAAATTCTCTGCTTTGGCTGGATATACGCTTCAATATACTCAGGGAGAAGTGGTGAATGCAGGAGCAAATACTTTTGTTAATGATTCCAATACTTACAATGCACTTCAGGATGGTGTGGCTGTAAAACCTTATTCGGAAGCATTCGAAAGCGTACTGAAATCTTGGCTTGCCAGAGCAAATTATTCTTATAAAGGGAAATACAATCTAACAGTATCAGCGCGTGCTGATGGTTCTTCAAGATTTGGTTCAGAATCACTTTGGGGTTATTTTCCTTCAGCTGGATTTTCTTGGAACATCACCGAAGAAGATTTTGCCAAAAATATTAAAGTTGTAACTGATGCGAAACTTAGACTGAGTGCAGGAACTACAGGAAATCAGGAAATTGGTAATTATCTTTCATTAGCTTCTATAGGTTCAGTTAATTATGCTTTTGGCGGTACAATTCAAACAGGATTGGCACCAACCCGTTTGGCAAATCCAGATTTGAGATGGGAAAAAACAGATCAGTATAATATCGGTTTAGACTTATCATTATTGGACAGAAAAATAAATTTTGTTTTTGATGCCTATTATAAAAAAACAAATGATCTGCTTATCAATGTGCCAGTTCCATTGACTTCAGGATATGCTACCGTTCTTCAGAATATTGGCGGTGTGGAGAACAAAGGGATTGAAATTGGTCTGATAACCGAAAATATAAAAACAGAAACGTTTTCATGGAATTCTAATTTTGTCTTTTCTGCCAACAGAAATAAAGTACTGGAAATAGGAAATGGAGTGAATCAATTTTTTCCGATAGTGCCAAATGGTTCTTTACTACAGCAGCAGCCAGTAACTGTAAAAGTTGGATTGCCTCTTGGAACTTTCTGGGGATACAAAACCAACGGGATTTTTCAGACTCAGGAGGAAATCAATACACAGCCAAAAATTAACAGTCTTGCCAATACAAAAGTTGGGGACAGAAAATACATAGATACCAATGGTGACGGAGTAATCACAGCTCTTGATAAAGGTGATCTTGGAAGTTCACAGCCTAAATTTGTTGGAAGTTTTAGCAACACACTTTCTTACGGTAACTTCGATTTGAATTTTTCGTTCCAAGGTGCTTATGGAGGTAAAATATTTAACGCTCTAAATCAGCAATTGGAAATTTCTACTCTTGGAACTAATGCAGCAGCAACTTTATTAGATCGTTGGACTCCAACTAATCCAAGCAATGAAATCCCAAGAGCATCGAGTTCTCCGCTTGGAATTGTATCGGAGCGTTATGTGGAAGATGCTTCTTTCTTGAGATTAAAACTAATTACTTTAGGTTATACTTTCCCAAAAAGCATTTCTTCAAAAATTGGAACAAAGAGCATTAAGATATACGTATCTGCCGAAAACTTAATTACATGGACGAAATATACAGGCTATGATCCTGAGGTAAGTTCTTATGAACAAAACAATTTATATCCTGGAATTGACTTTGGTGCTTATCCAAATTCTAAAACATTCATTTCGGGCTTGAACGTAACTTTCTAAGTATAATAAAATATTTAACAATGAAAAAGATAATAATAACATTCATATTAAGTGCAGGATTGTTTGTATCGTGCACGGACTTGGAGGTAACGCCAACCTCTTTTATAACCGAAGAAAATTTCTTCAAATCGCAGGATGATGCTGTTGCTAGTGTAACTGCAGTGTATGCCTCTTTGAATATTGACCCAGGTGAACAGAGTTTATTTGGAAGAAATCTTTATTTCTTGACCGACATGGGATCTGATTATGCTGCAGCAGGAGTATCTGCAACGAATCCGCAGGTAAGAGCTATGAGCAGTTTGACTCATGATGCAACATCAGATCGTGTGCAGGTAGCTTGGCGCCAAATCTATAACGGTATCAACAGAGCAAATATAGCTATTGATAATATTCCCAGAGCTGCTGGTTCAGAGATTATAAAAACCAGACTGATTAATGAAGCCAAATTCATCAGAGGGCTGTTGTATTTTCAAGCAGTACGTCTTTGGGGAGGTGTTCCAATCGTTTTGCATGAGCAAACTTCTATTGATATAGAGAGTTTAAAGTCAAAAAGAGCTATAGTAGAAGAAGTTTATGCACAAATTATTTCGGATTTGACAGCTGCAGAAAGTCTGCCTGCTACTTATCCTGCCAATGAAGCTGGAAGAGCTACATCGGGTGCGGCAAAAGCTATTTTGGCCAAAGTATATTTAACTAGAAAAGATTGGTCAAATGCTATTCTAAAAAGTAAAGAGGTTATAAATGGAGGCTACGGATATGCGCTATTTGAAAACTTTCAGGACATATTTACTAAAACAAAAAAGAATGGTAAAGAGCACATTTTTTCTGTTCAGTTCGAGCCAAATCTAGCAGGTAATGGTTCGAGCGGAAGTACTTTTCCGTCAACTTCATTTACCGGATTTACTGCGACTGAACCCGCAGATATTATTTCGGATGTAGCCTTGTTTTATGATATTTATGCTGCAGGCGATACCAGAAGAGATGTAAGCTATAAAAAACAATTATTGAATCCGGCTACAGGAACGCTGTATACTTTTCCAAAACCAATTTTTGGCAAATATCTCGACTTGACAAATTTAGCTACACCAGGGAATGTGGCTATTAATTTCCCAATAATCCGTTATGCGGATATCTTATTATCTCTTGCAGAAGCCATTAATGAAAAAGAAGGCGCAACTCTAGAAGCTCATGAACTTGTGAATCAGGTAAGAAGAAGAGCTTTTGGAAAGCCAATTACGACACCGGATGCAACTGTGGATTTAATAGGTCTTACAGCTTCTCAATTAAGGGATGCCATTCGTGAAGAGCGTAAAAAAGAATTTGTTCAGGAAGGGCAAAGATGGTTTGATTTAGTGCGTTGGGGAACTTTGGTTACCGAAGTGAAAAAGGTAACTGCCAAAAATTCTGTTTCTGAAAGAAATAATTTGTACCCAATTCCGCAAAGTGAGAGAAATTTAGATCCTGTTGGATTACCGCAAAATCCTGGTTACTAATCAAAAACTATATAACTATGAAAAATTTTAAGATCAATTACTTTGACAGTTCACTGTCGCTTACACCAAAAATAAAAAGTCCTAAGAAAGGACTTTTGCTTACAGCTTTACTTGTGACACAATTTGGTTTTGCCCAAAACAAACCAGATACCAACTACAAAGGAGTTATAGGTAAAACTTTAGCGGATTCAAAAGAATATTGGCCAGAACCGGTAAAAGCACCTGCAGGTGCTCCTAACGTAGTTTGGATTCTGCTGGATGACGTAGGATTTGGTGCTTCCAGTGCTTTTGGAGGTTTAATAGAAACACCAACTTTTGATGCCTTGGGAAATAATGGACTTCGATATACGAATTTTCACACCACGGCAATTTGTGCTCCAACACGTGCGGCGTTATTGACAGGAAGAAATTCAGGAAGAGTTCACGTTAGCGGGTTTTCACATACTATTTTATCGGCAGGTTTCCCAGGCTGGGACGGAAGAATACCATCGGATAAAGGAACGATTGCCGAGATTTTAAGGGAGAATGGCTATAACACTTTTGCGGTTGGTAAATATGGAGTAACACCGGATGAAGAAGCAACTGATGCAGGACCGTTTGATAGATGGCCAACAGGCAAAGGATTTGACCATTTCTTTGGTTTTTTAGGCTCTCAAACCGATCAATACAATCCTGATTTGGTAGAAGATCAGGCACATGTAAAACCAGACGGAAGACATTTGACTGATCAAATTACCGATAAGGCCATTAGTTATATTACCAAACAACAAAAAGCGGCACCGGGAAAACCATTCTTCTTATACTATGCACCAGGAGCCGTTCATGCACCACATCAAGTTGCCCAAGAATGGAGTGATCAATATAAAGGAAAATTTGACGAAGGCTGGGATGTTTACCGTGAAAAAGTAATAGCCAATCAAAAGAAATTGGGCGTGATTCCTGCCAATGCAGTATTGCCGGAACGCAATCCACTAATTACGGATTGGAAAAAATTGACTCCAGACCAAAAGAAAGTATATGCCAGATTTATGGAAGTGTATGCTGGATACCTTACCTATACGGATCATGAAATTGGAAGAGTGGTAAATTATTTAAAAGAAAGCAATCAATTGGATAACACCTTGATTTTTGTTGCAATTGGGGATAATGGAGCAAGTAAAGAAGGTACTATTCAAGGCACAATTAGTCAAAATCTTTTTGCTAAAGGGGTTTCTGATGAAAAAAACCTTCAGGATAATTTAAATAACATTGGAGAAATTGGAACTGCAAAAGGATTAAATACGAACTACCCTTTGGGATGGGCACAAGCCACCAATGCCCCTTTCAAAAATTGGAAACAAGATGCACATTCAGAAGGAGGAACTCGTAATCCATTGATTATTCATTATCCAAAAGGGATTAAAGAAAAAGGAGGAATCAGAAACCAATATAGCCATGTAACAGACATACTTCCTACTACATTGGAAATTGCCGGAATAAAAGCGCCTGAAAAAATCAAGGAAATTAAACAGGATATTATTCAGGGTTCTTCTTTGTATGCTTCGCTGAATGATGCTAAAGCCGAGTCATTACACAAAGTACAATACTATTATATTTTTGGTAACAGAGCCATTTACAAAGAGGGTTGGAAAGCTGCAGCGGCACATCTTCCGGATTCTTTTGCCTTAAAAAATTCGTTGGGCAAAAATGAAAAACCAACAACAAGCAATTTTGATACTGATGTTTGGGAATTGTACAACTTGAATGAGGATTTTAACGAGCGTGTTAACTTGGCTAAAAAGTATCCTGAAAAATTGGAGGAACTTAAAAAATTGTTTGATGAGCAAGCCAAAGAGAATAACCTTTATCCGTTAATTGATTGGCAAGACGTATTTGCCAGAAGAATACATAACCCTACAGGAGATAAAAACCAAAACCTTCAGGAATTGATTCATAAAGGAACACAATCAGGAACAACCAATTAATATTTAATTTGGAATTCAGGTCTTTTTAGTTTAATTAGAAAAGACCTGATTCTTATAAATCAAAAATTATGAAACTAGTAGATTTTCAATTAATAGGAAAAAAGATTGTCGTTGGGATAATCGTGTTTTTAGTGCCATTAGTCATTTTGGCTGGAGGTTTAACATTAGTAAATCAAATTTTAAAGTAAGAAATCATGGCATTAGATACAACAAAACTGAAAAGAGACTTAGGGATTAGTCTTTTTATTTATAGTTTGCCAGTATTGGCAATTTACCTTTATTTTAAACTGAATAACGGTATTGTAACAGAATCGCATCTTACATTACCCTCTTATTTAGAATTTCTACAGCCCATTTTTACCAACATCAGAAGTTGGGGATTTATTGTATTCGCAATTGTTTTAGGAATCGTAGAATTTGCTGCAGGCTTATACGATGAGCATTGGACAGGAAGTGAGCGTAAAATCGATGTTGTTTGTTTTTTAGCACCAAAATTGCTTTTACCTCCTGTTACTGCTTTTTTTAGCTTAACGGCTTTACCTTATTTAATTCCAAATTTGGCTAATACACTTTCATGGGTTCCGTTTTGGGGAGGTTTTTTCTTAATTGCGATAGCTGATGATTTAACGCAATATTGGTACCACCGTTTGCACCACCAAGTACCATTCTTGTGGCGTTTTCACAGAACGCATCACTCAGCTCCTTATATGGGAATGGCGATGGCATCCAGACAAAACTTTCTTTACACCGTGTTTTTCTCTCAAATTTATTTGACAGCAACCTTGACTTATTTAGGATTAGGAATTCCGGCTTTATTTGTTTTGGTTATAAAAAGCACCATCACTTTAGCAGCACACTCTAGTATTGCTTGGGATAAACCGTTTTACAAATACAGAATATTGCATCCAATTGCATGGGTTTTAGAGCGACTTATTTCTACTCCGGCGACACATCACGCACATCATGCTGATACAAGCGGTGATGGTGTTGGTCACTTTAAAGGAAATTTCGGAAATATGTTTTTCCTATGGGACGTGATTTTTGGAACGGGTTTAATTACTCGAAAATTCCCGAAGTCCTACGGAACGAAATCGTACAAGCAGGAAGAATGGTATGCACAGTTCCTTTGGCCAATATTCAAATCTAAAAAAGAGGGAAGCCCATTAGCGGAAGGCGTTATTGCTTTGCCAATTTCTCAAAATAAAAATGTTGTCTTAACAAATTCAGATGTATATGAACCAGTTCAGTCTTAAATCAGTTAAAAATGGAATAACAGCAATTGTGTTTTTAGTTGCAATTGCTGGTTTTTCCCAAAATAAAAATGTATTTACTTTAAAAATAGATTCCTTTTCTGCAAAAATTAAGGAGCAAAAAAATCCGCAGTTAATTGATGCGCGAGGTACTGAAGAGTTTGCGCTGAATCATATTAATGGTGCAGTTAATTTTAATTTGGAAACGGAGAATTATACAAAATATGTGACTGCATTGGATAAATCTAAACCAGTGTTCATTTATTCTATTGGTGCTGGAAGAAGCGGTCAATTGGCAAAAGAATTATTAAAAAACGGTTTTTCTGAGATGCATGTTTTACAAGGGGGAATTGCTGCTTGGATAGGTTCTGGAAAGCCTTTCTATACCAATTTAAAAAGCAAATTGACATTGATAGAATACAATAAAATTATTGCCGATAACAACACCGTTTTGGTTGATATTGGTTCGAAATATTGTGGTGCCTGTAAAAAAGTGAAACCTGTTTTGGAAACTATCAGAACAGAATATGGAGCTAATTTGAAAATTGTCGAAATTGATTTGGAAGAAAGTCCGCAAGTAATAGCCGATTTAAAAACGGTAAAGGTTTTTCCAACTTTGATATTATATAAAAATGGAAAAATCATTTTCAAAAAAGAAGGTTTGGGAGATTTAAAAAAGGATGTTGACTTAGCTTTGGTTAATCAATAATAGTAAGATAAAAATCATCAGTTGCTCCCGAAAGTGATAGAGAGTGAAATTAAATTAAGCTTTTTTTTTGGTTATTTTGACCGAGTGGAGATTACAGCAATATCGAAGAGGCAAAGTGAATTACATGATGAGCAATAAATGTGATTTCTTTAAATAATAGAGAGGCTGTTAGAAATTCGGAGAAAGTTTTTGGTTAGGTTTGGGCTTAAATTTAATTGCATTGCACTTTCGGGGAGACGGATGATGAATAATAAAAATATGAAAATATATAGTTTAATAACTGGATTTGTTTTGTCTGGTTTAAGTTCAATTTTTGCGCAAGAGAGTAAAGCTGTTGCTGTTGTTGCCTCAAAAGAGTGTCAAACTTTTTGCAAGGCAAACACTTCCAAAAAAGCATTGCTGTTACAGTCCATTAGTAATAATTCCAAAGGGAACGCTGTTGCTACTTCAACCAATGGTATGGTTTGGGTAGCGGCAGGGAATTTCAATATGGGAACTAATGATTATCCCGATGCAAAGCCTATTCATGAAGTAAGTGTCAAAGGATATTGGATTGACGAGCATGAAGTAACGAATGCTCAATTTGCCGCTTTTGTACGAGCAACAAATTATGTAACAATAGCAGAAAGGCCTCTGAATCCAAATGATTATCCGGGTGTTCCACTTGAAAATTTAGTGCCGGGTTCTGCTGTGTTTTCGCCTCCTGCAGGTCAAGTCTCTTTGGAGAATATGCAACAATGGTGGCAATATGTGCCCGGAGCCAACTGGCAACATCCAACAGGGCCTGAAAGCAGTATCGTTGGCTTGGATAATTATCCTGTGGTTCAAATTAGTTATGTTGATGCGAAGGCTTATGCAGAATGGGCGGGGAAACGACTTCCAACCGAAGCCGAATGGGAGTTTGCCGCAAGAGCAGGGAGATCTCAAACGAAATATTATTGGGGAACGGAATTGAAACCGAATGGAAAATGGGTTGCCAATATTTTTCAGGGAACTTTTCCTAACGAGAATACAGTGGAAGATGGTTTTGCAGGTGCCGCACCAGTGAAATCTTTTCCAAAAAATCCTTTTGGAATCTATGATTTGGAAGGGAATGTTTGGGAATGGTGCAGCGATTTATACCGTGATGATTATTATAAAAATAGTGCTGTTTATAATCCAAAAGGGCCATCGACCAGTAATGATCCCGAAGAGCCCGGAGTTGAAAAACACGTACAGCGCGGAGGTTCTTTTTTATGCAGCGATCAATATTGCATTCGGTATGTGGCAGGAAGCCGAGGAAAAGGAGAAACCACAAGTGCTTGTAATCACTTGGGATTTCGATGCGTGAAGGATAAATAATATAGTTCAAGATCTAAATAAAATTTTTTTAAAATGTCTGAAAATACAAATACAAAACAATTTGCCATTCACGAAGATTGGACAGTAGTAATCTTAGGTTTCCTGATTATTGGGTTGTCTCTTTCGGTTTTTATTCTTCCGGTGCCTGTTTTTAAATGGGTGAAATATGACGAACTTGTTGTTGATGTGTTTGGTTACGGAAATTTGAAAATAGTTTTAGAGCAGTTTGTTTATCTGCTGTCTATAGGGAGTTTTGGTGTTTTATTGACTGGAAAATCGGTTAAGAATTTCCTGATTGGATTTCCAGCCGTATATTTTTTAACCATTATAGCATTGATTATTGCAGGAAATGAACAAGTAAAAGCATACAATCTGGAAGCCGTTATTTTTAGTCTTTTTATTGGTCTATTCATCAGTAATTTTTTCGCGCTTCCAAGTTGGTTTCGATCTTCGCTTTCAACTGAATTGTTTGTCAAAATTGGTCTAATATTGTTAGGAACCACTATCATATTTTCGGATGTTCTAAAAGCGGGTTCTTTGGGATTGATACAAGCTTTGTTGGTGGTTTTGTCGGTTTGGTATTTTGCATTTTGGTTATGCACAAAATTAAAAGTGGATGATGAACTCGCCATGATGATATCGAGTTCGGTTTCTATATGTGGAGTTTCGGCGGCAATCGCAACATCTGGCGCCATAAAGGGGGATTCAAAGAAACTTTCCTATGTAATCTCTATGGTGTTGATAACAGCTATCCCCATGATGATTTTTATGCCAATGATTGCAAAGTATTTTAACTTTTCAGAAGAAGTAACTGGCGCTTGGCTCGGTGGCAGTATAGACACTACGGGAGCTGTTGTTGCATCTGGTTCGCTGGTAGGAGAAACTGCTTTAAAAATAAGCACAATTGTAAAATTTTCTCAGAATGTGCTTTTAGGAATAGCGGCATTTGCAATATCCCTTTATTGGACATACACTAAGAATACTTCATCGGATGTTGAGGTTGATAAGCCAACTTTGAGGATTATCTGGGAACGTTTTCCAAAGTTCGTTATTGGTTTTATAGTTGCCTCATTGGTTTTTTCATTTCTAGTTTCAATAGAAACTAGAGATGCTGTAAAAGACAGCCTGAAAAATCTTCAGAGTATATGGTTTGCCTTGGCTTTTACAAGTATTGGTTTGGAAACAAACTTTAAAGATTTATTCAATTCAAACAGTAAAAAACCGTTCTATGCTTTCTTAATAGCACAGACTTTCAATGTTGTTATTACTTTAATCATTGCCTTTGTTTTATTTGGTAAATAATGATTGAGTCTAAATTAGCTGAGGAGAATGACCAATTCCTTAGGTTGTACAGTAAAATTAATTCTGTTTGTCATACGGAACAGAATTAATTGGTTTTTTGGGTCATACTTGATTTTTTTTTGTAAGTGCAATAATTCATTTTTTGAATTGTTGCACTTTTTTTGTAGGACATATATTTAT
>NZ_MUNX01000076.1 GCF_002001005.1 Flavobacterium sp. A45 | reverse complement strand
GTACAGATGTTGCAAAAATTAACACATTTGTAGCATAAACGCCCATAAAAACTAGATTTTCACGACATTACGCTTTTTCACTTGTTTATCCCAATAATTTATCACTTTATCAATACATTTTATTTATTATTTTATTATGTAAAAAAATAAAGTATTTTTTTTTCATTATTAATAATTATGAAAAACGCATATTTTTTCTGAATTAAGATTTCGATATCAAAAAATCAAAAGGAAAAGAACCTGATTGTTTTTTTGATTTTAAGCATCGTTTTAATTATTGATTAAATCAATTATTAATTTGATCTTTAAGCTTTATAGAAACTGGAATGCTTTTTAATTTCCTTCCTATTTGCTTTAATCTTGTCATATGTAAATCAAGTAGTAGCATTTCAAAATTTAACTTTGCTTTCGGAAATTCAAAGCCAAAAAAAAAGAGAGCTCAAAATGAGCTCTCTTTATAATTTTAAAAAATATGTCTAATCTAAATCATCTGTTTCTTTTACTATTTGAGTAGGGAGATGGCCGTATTTAGATTTATAACATTTTGTAAAATAAGAAGCAGACGTAAAACCTACTTTATAACTTATTTCATTGATATTATTATTTCCTAATTGAATCAATTCTTTTGCTTTTTCAAGGCGTACGTTTCTAATAAATTCATTTGCCGAAACTCCGGTCAATGTTTTTATTTTTCGATACAATTGACTTCTGCTTAAAAATGTATTGGAAGCAAGAACCTCAACACTCAAATCAGGTTCACTTATGTTTTCGTGAATGTAATTAAGCGTTTTTTGAATAAAATCATTATCCAGAGTGGTTGTCTTCTCTTTTGCATTTTTTGTAATTCCCTTATAGAATTTATTAAACATTATTTGTCTGCTGTTGATCAACTGACACAAACTGGATTTTAACACATCCATGTCAAATGGTTTGCTCATGTACATATCGGCGCCTGAATCAATTCCTTCCAATCTGTCTTGCACTAACGCTTTCGCAGAGAGCATCAATAGCGGAATATGACTTGTTTTTATATCGGCTTTTACACTTTTACACAATTCAAGTCCATTCATGACAGGCATAATAACATCGGTCAAAATTAAATCTGGTAATTTCTGCTTGGCTAATTCAAATCCTTTTTTACCATTTTCGGCAACAATTACTTTATAGGTTTTCTTTAACTCATCTTTTAGATAATTTCTCAATTCTGTATTATCTTCAACAATCAAAACGGTGTGCACTTTATCAATCTCTATTGTTGCTGGAACAAACTCTTCACTATTTTTTGTTTCATGCACTATATTTTCTCGAAGAGTCAGTTGGTATTCCTCGTCTACTATTTCAAAATCTTTATAATATTCATTCCCTAATGGAAACACGACAGTAAATGTGGTTCCCACGCCTAATATACTGTCAACTTCAATTTTTCCCTTATGCAACTCTACAAACCCACGAACTACTTCAAGACCAATCCCAGTACTACCATAATAGGTTTTATTCAAATTATTGACCTGATAAAAACGATCAAAAATTCTTTTAATATCCTTCTTATTCAATCCAGCTCCCGTATCTTCAATAGCAATTTCAAATGTTTCTACATCATCTTGACTATCTGCCAATGGCAAATAAGACAATTTTTGGCTGGCATTAATTCTAACACTTATCGTACCATTATCTGCAGTTACTTTGAAAGCATTGGATATTATATTGAAGATAATCTTTTCAAACATTTTAGGATCCAACCAATCGTACAAAGTCTCAACATTAGATTCAAACTTCAAATCAATATGGCGACTTGAGGCTTCTTCTTCAAAATAACTGACTATGTTTTTGGTAAAATTAACAACCTCAATTTGCTGCACATGCAAAGTCATTTTATTGAATTGCAGTTTATTAAAATCCATTAACTCATTAATTAACCTTGAAAGTCTATCCGAACTTTTATGAATAATTTGAAGTTTATTCATTACCTCATTTGGCAAACCAAAACTCTTATTTTTAATTATATCTTCCAATGGATTAATAATCAAAGTAAGAGGAGTTCTAAACTCATGAGATATATTTGTAAAAAACTGAAGTTTTTTCTCGTTCAATCTTTCAACTTGAATCGTTTTCTCTCTTTCAAACTGAATGGCCTGTTTTTCCTGAAATCTTTTTTGAAGGTGTTTTTTCAAAAAATAACTACCAATTACAATACTTAAAATATAAAATAAATAAGCCCAGATAGATTTCCAGAAAGGCGGTAATACCTTTATATGCAATTGCAACGGTTCCTTGTTCCATGCACCACCTCTATCGGCTGATTTTACATTGAATACATAATCTCCAGAAGGCAAATTGGTATAAGTAGCCGCTCTTTTACTGCCTACAAAATTCCAATCATTCTCAAAACCTTCTAAAAAATAAGCATACTCATTTTTTCCAGGATGTGAAAAATTTAACCCAACATATTCTATTGTAAAAACGGATTGATTGTGATTCAAAACCAAAGTATCTGTTTCCGAAATAACTTTAGACAAAGGAGAATCTTCATCAGTAAGACTTACCGATTTATTAAAAAGCTTAAAATCACTAAAATAAAGCGACGGTTCTTTCTTGTTTTTTAAAATTTGTTTTGGGTTAAAATAATTCAATCCTTCATAACTCCCAAAATACAAATCCCCTTCTTCATCTTTTAAAACAGAATTATTATTATAATCATTCCCCAAAAGCCCATCAACAATAGTGAAATTAAGAGCTACGTGGTTTTTCAAATCAATTTTGGTAATACCTGCTTTTCCACTTATCCATATAACCCCAACTTTATCTTGAATGATTGCTGCTACTGATTTTTCAGTCAATCCTTTTAAATTATAATACCAATCAAATTTATCATTTTTCGGATTGTAACTAAATAGTCCTGCTCCATCGGTACCAATCCATATTTGGTTGTTTTTTGATTCATACAAAGACAAAACGGTTTGCGTTTTTTGCATACTTTTGTATTTCATCATTTTGTTCTTCATCGGCTGGACAGTGAATTTAAAATTGGCATCATGTGTCACCCGAAACAATCCTTGAGTAGAACCAATCCAAATCACATCTTTTGAATCGACCAAAACTTTTCGAATATCTCCATCTGTTAACCCTTGTTTTGCAAATAGCTTAAAATCGCAGTGATAAAATTTATTTTCTGCTGGATTGTAATAATGTAATCCCTTTAAATAAGTCCCAATCCAAATTATCCCTTTTGAATCTTCGGAAAAACTCAACATCCGATTTGAAGTTATTCCTTTTGTATTATTGGTGTCAAAATTCACAAAACTATTGGATCCTTTTTTTAGAAAATAAATTCCTTCATTCCAACTCCCAACCCATACATTCTCTTTACTGTCAATAAAGACAGTTTGAATATCATCATTTTTTAATCCGGAAATATATGAGCTGTTTTTGCTGTTTATATGCTTAAAGCTTTTGGTGGTGGGATTATATACATCAACACCACCGCCTTCCATACTAATCCATAAATTTCCAGATTTATCTTTGGCAATACCTGTTACAGAACCAGTTTGAAGCGCATTTGGATAATTAGTACGCTCACTGCCTATTACATTAAATTTGCTGTACAATTTATCAAAAACATCAACTCCTTTATTGTAATACCCCAGCCACACTCTATTTTCCTTATCTGAATATAATGACCAAATAGAATTTGATTTTAAACTATTGATTACTGCATTATTGTATTCATACTTTTTAATGACATTTCCTTTATTACTTATCAAAAATAAACCGTCATTTTCTGTAGCACATAAAATAGAATTATCTTCAAGATTCAATATTGACATTATTCTCTTTTTTGTAATAGAGAAATTCTCTTGGGTAAAATCATTTTGATTTATGGTGATTTTTTTCAATCCATCATAAAAAGAACCCAACCACAAATTTTGATTTTTATCGACAACAACGGATTCAATATATTCGGGTGCCAATTGTTGTCCTGACTTATTTACAACCTTCTTGACAAGGTTACCATTGTATTCCAAGACCTTTAAACCATAACTGGTTCCAAAATAAATAACTCCTTTTTTATTTTTGGCCAAACAATTAATTTGGTAATCGTCATTGGAAGTAACATCCGATTTGATAAATGAAACACTGTGCGTTTTTAAATTTAACCTAAAGACCCCATATTCATAGGTTCCCAAAATTAAATTTCCAAAATTATCCTGAATAATACTTTTTACACCAATACTATTCTTGCAACTCTTTAAATATCCAACTTTTAGACTGATACTCTCAAATTTATTAAGCTCTCGATTGTAAAAACAAATTCCTTGATCGGTTCCTATCCATAATGTGTTATTGAGGTCAACATAAGTACTGTAAATTAAATTACTATTAATGGAACCTTGTTTTTGCCAATCAAATTCAAATGCAGTATAGTTTATACCATCATATTTATACAATCCCGCTCCATAAGTACCTATCCACATATACCCATAACGATCTTGGGTGATACAGGTAACGGCTCTTTTGGAAATCCCTTCTTTTATACTAATAAATTGATAGCCCTCAAAATTTTTTTGAGAGAACAGTTGATTTACCGGAAGGAAACCAATTATAAAAAGTAATTGAACTAACCCGAATATATGTGATAACTTTTTTGATTCCAAATTAGATGGTGTTTTATATTCAAATATAGAAAATTACAATGCAAGCTTGTGGATTTTTATTGAATTCTTAAAATCATTTTACTAAAAAATAACAAAGAAACAGATTTACTGATCATAATTATTTTTCATACTACAACTTTGCCCATTCAAATGGAGAATTATATAAATAATGGCAACATATTTCAACAGTTCCATTCCATTGCCATTTCTAATTACAAAAAAATCTAATCTGCCATCGTTTAAGAATCTTACTTTTGTTTACGCTGCATTACTTTTTGCACAGCTTTGACAATTGCTTCACTATTTAATTCATATTTTTCCATCAATTGTGCTGGGGTGCCGCTTTCGCCAAAAGTATCTTTGGTGGCAATATACTCTTGTGGAGTAGGCCGATTTAATGACAATAATCCCGCAATGCTTTCACCGAGTCCTCCAAGATAATTGTGTTCTTCGCAGGTTACGATACAACCTGTTTTAGCCACCGATTTTAAAATCGCTTCATCATCTAATGGTTTAATGGTGTGGATATTGATAATTTCGGCATCGATTCCTAACTTTTCAAGTGCTTCGCCAGCCAAAATAGCTTCCCAAACCAAATGTCCCGTTGCTACAATAGTTACATCTGCACCTTCATTAATCATAACTGCTTTACCGACTTCAAATTTTTGATCTTCTGGCGTAAAAACTGGAATAACAGGGCGTCCAAAACGCAAATAAACCGGTCCCTCATAATCGGCTATGGCGATGGTAGCCGCTTTAGTCTGATTGTAATCACAGGTATTGATTACGGTCATTCCTGGCAGCATTTTCATCAATCCAATATCTTCCAATATTTGATGGGTGGCTCCGTCTTCTCCCAAGGTCAAACCAGCATGTGAAGCACAAATTTTTACATTCTTATCCGAGTAAGCGATAGATTGGCGAATTTGGTCGTACACTCTTCCTGTAGAAAAATTGGCAAAAGTTCCCGTAAATGGTATTTTCCCACCAATAGTCATACCAGCTGCGATACACATCATATTAGCTTCGGCAATTCCCACTTGAACAAAACGCTCCGGATTTTCCTCTATAAATTTTTCCATTTTAAGTGATCCGATAAGATCTGCACACAAAGCCACAACATTTGGATTAGTACGTCCCAACTCGGCAAGACCGGCACCGAAACCACTTCTAGTATCTTTTTGTTCTGTATAGGTATATTTTTTCATTGTTCCTCCCCCAACCCCTCCGAAGGAGGGGAGTTCCTATTGGGGTAAATAGGTTTTTATGTTAAATTAATTTAGTTTTCACTAATTCATTCCCCTTCAGGGGTTAGGGAGTTAATAGTCTCCTAAAGTTTCTGGATTTTGTCCCAATGCATTTGCTAATTGGTCATTATTCGGAGCTTTCCCGTGCCAAGCATGCGTGTACATCATAAAATCGACACCATGTCCCATGATAGTGTGAAGCAATACACAAACTGGTTTTCCTTTTCCTGTTTTAGACTTCGCTTCTTCCATTCCTTTGATTATGGCTTCTACATTATTTCCTTCTTTAATCTCTACAACATCCCAATCAAAGGCTTCAAATTTGGCTTTCAAACTACCCATATTCAAGACTTTATCCGTAGGCCCGTCAATTTGTTGTCCGTTAAAGTCTATTGTAGCAATGTAGTTATCAATTTTTTTGGCCGAAGCAAACATTATGGCTTCCCAGTTTTGACCTTCCTGCAATTCCCCATCTCCATGTAAACTATAAACCAAATTTGAGTCATTATTTAACTTTTTGGTCAAAGCCGTTCCTATCGAAACTGACATTCCTTGCCCCAATGAACCAGAAGCAATTCTAATTCCTTCCAGCCCTTCATGTGTAGTGGGATGTCCTTGTAGCCTTGAATTCAACAATCTGAAACTGTTTAATTCTTCAACAGGAAAATATCCTTTTCTAGCCAAAACACTATAAAATACTGGCGAAATATGCCCATTAGACAAGAAAAAAACATCCTCATGGAGTCCGTTCATATCAAAGCCCTCTTTCAATTCCATTATTTCATTATACAATGTCACCATAAACTCTGTACAGCCCAAAGAACCTCCCGGATGTCCCGAGTTTACTTTGTGTACCATTCTCAAAATATCCCTTCTGGTTTGGGATACTATATCTTGTAATTTACTGATTTCCATACTTAGTTTCCTTTTTGGTAATCGGCCAAAAACTGTGCTAATCCGCTATCGGTCAATGGGTGTTTCAATAATCCGGTAATTGAGGATAAAGGCCCTGTCATCACATCCGATCCTAGTTTGGCACAATTAATAACATGCATTGTATTTCGAACCGAAGCCGATAAAATTTGTGTCCCAAAATCATAATTGTCATATACCTGTCTGATTTCGGCAATCAATCCCATTCCATCTGTACAAATATCATCCAGCCTTCCTAAAAATGGAGACACATATGTCGCACCCGCTTTGGCAGCCAACAATGCTTGTCCTACCGAAAAAACCAATGTTACATTGGTTCTGATCCCTTTATCCGAAAAATATTTACACGCTTTAACTCCGGCAGCAATCATAGGCAGTTTTACCACAATTTGCGGATGCAAAGCTGCCAACTCTTCGCCTTGACGAACCATTCCTTCATAATCTGTCGCAATCACCTCTGCCGAAACATCTCCATCAACAATATTACAAATCGCAACATAATGTTTCAAAATATTATCTGCACCAGTAATTCCTTCTTTGGCCATCAACGACGGATTGGTCGTTACGCCATCTAATACTCCCAAGGCCTGAGCCTCTGCAATTTCACTTAAATTCGCTGTATCAATAAAAAATTTCATTTCAATTTATTTTATTCCCTGTTCAAAAGGGAGTTATTTACTATTTTATTCAACCAACCCTTTTGAGTGTGGTCCTATTTAAAAAAAAAATAGGCCAACTCACAATACGCTTATTTTGCCTCTTTTATAATATGGTCGGGTTATCCATGCTCCTTTGGCAGCTTATTCCAAACACAATACACTGAAATTCAATAAAATTTTGCTTGGCCTTTATACATAGAATCGCCATATCCAGCAACTAGAAAAACTAGATAATCGCAAACTAGTAATGTTTTCATTGGCTTTTTTGGGTGTATTGGGTAGTTATTTTTTCATTTAAAAAACAACAGAAAGGAAATATTTATCAAAAACCGTATAATAACCTTAAAAACGATTGATTATTTTAAGGTTTAAGACAAAAAAAGCAAAAGCGTACCGAGGTCAATTTAATTAACCAAATTCAAAAAATCTCGATACTGCTTTTTGCTCAACTCAACTCAACTTAACTTAACTTAACTTTAATGCTATACATCTGTACCCATTCAAATCACTATTATTAGCAAAAGTGATTAGCCATTAGTGATGACCAAAAGCAGAATTATTCACACAACACTTTTGGCAAGCTCTTCTGTTGTTAGTTTGATGCAATCAAAATCAAAATAACAACCTAAGACTATCTCTAACGGCTATCACTAAACACTCAAAATAGGTTGTTGGTTATTTATATGTATTGGTTGATGATATTCTCAAAAAGCTCTTGTTTACCGCTTTGTAAATTCAGCTCGCCATTATCTTGGGCAATTTTATACAAATCTTTCAAGCTCAATTTTCCTTCTTCAAATGCTTTTCCGTTTCCTGAATCGAAAGAACTGTAACGCTGTGTTCTTAATTTGTCATAAGGAGAAGAAGTAATAATTTTGTCTGCTGTCAATAATGCTCTTGCAAAGGTATCGGCTCCGCCAATGTGCGCTAAGAATACATCTTCCATATCGGTAGAGTTTCTTCTAATTTTAGCATCAAAATTCACTCCGCCGCCTTGAAGTCCACCAGCTTTTAGGAAAACTAACATAGCCTCAGTAACTTCCTGAATACTATTTGGAAATTGGTCTGTATCCCATCCGTTTTGGTAATCTCCTCTATTAGCATCCAAACTTCCTAACATTCCAGCTTTGGCAGCCACTTCAATTTCGTGTTGAAAAGTGTGCTGAGCCAATGTAGCGTGATTCACTTCAATATTCATTTTAAAGTCTTTCTCTAAACCATATTTATGCAAAAAACCAATAGCTGTAGCACTGTCGAAATCATATTGATGTTTCATTGGCTCCATTGGTTTTGGCTCGATAAAGAAAGTTCCTTTAAATCCTTGCGCTCTTGCATAATCTCTGGCCTGAATCAAAAATTGTCCCATGTGGTCTAATTCTCTTCCCATATCCGTGTTCAATAACGTCATATACCCTTCACGTCCACCCCAAAACACATAGTTTTCTCCTCCCAATGCAATGGTAGCATCCAAGGCCAATTTTACTTGACCACCTGCTCTAGCCACAACATTAAAATCTGGATTGGTAGCTGCACCGTTCATATATCTTGGGTTTGAAAAACAATTTGCTGTTCCCCAAAGCAATTTCACTCCTGAAGCGGCTTGCTTTTCTTTCAAATAGTCTGTAATGGTAGCCAATCTGCTTTCTGATTCTGCGAAAGTGGCTCCTTCTCTAACTAAGTCATAATCGTGAAAACAGTAATAATCAAATCCCATTTTGGTAATAAATTCAAATGCAGCATCGGCTTTTTCTTTTGCCGCTGCGATGGCATCGGTAGGCTGATCCCAAGCAAAATGCTGGGTTCCTGGTCCAAACGGATCAGAACCTTGACCACAGAAAGTGTGCCAATAAGCGATTGAAAATTTAAAGTGTTCACGCATTGTTTTTCCAGCTACGATTTGGTCTGGATTGTAGTATTTAAAAGCCAATGGATTATCTGAATCCTTCCCTTCAAACTGAATTTCCCCAATTCCTTTGTAATATTCTTTATTTCCTAAAATAATGCTCATCTTCTTTTATTTTTTTGTTAGTATTAATTCTAATTCTTTTTTCCAATTATTGTAAGCTTCCAGATATGGTTCGTTATTTTTCAAAGGCATGTATGTCATCACATGGTCATTCTTGATAATATTTTCACCAAATTTTTCAAAATCACCATCCAAAAGCCCAACTGCTCTAGCCGCACCAACGGATCCCGTAGTATTGTATATTTCAATCTCGTGCCCAATCAATGTTGCTACCGTATTCGAAAAAATTTCAGATCGAAACAAGTTGTCATTTCCGGCTCGAATTACCTTAATCTCAGTATTGTCATTTTTCATGATTTCCATACCGTAAACAAATGAAAATGCAATTCCTTCAAGCGCTGCCCTGTACAAATGACCGTGACTGTGTTTGTTTAAATTTAAATTCAAAAAATGAGTCCCCACGTTTTTGTTGTTCAGCATACGCTCTGCTCCATTCCCAAAAGGAATAACTACAACTCCATCTGATCCAACAGGAATTTTAGACGCTTTACGGTTCATATTCTCGTAAGAATCAACCACGCTATGATTGCGCAACCATCGGTATTGTATTCCAGCTCCATTAATGCACAACAATTTCCCTACGATAGGTTGCTCCTGTGTATAATTTACATGAACAAAACTGTTTACCCTAGAAATTTCTTTAGAGTTTAATTTATCGGTAACAGCATACAAAACTCCTGATGTACCTCCAGTTGCAGCCACTTCACCCGGTTTAAAAATATTCAAAGACAACGCATTATTGGACTGGTCACCTGCGCGATACACCACTGGAATACCAATAGGAAGACCCGATTCTTTTGAAGCTTTGTCGCTCAATTCGCCTTGGTTTGTAAAATTATCAACCAAGTCTGGTGTCAAAGCTGTGTCAATTCCGTAGTAATCCAATAAAAAATCGGCTACCTTATTTTCTTTGTAATCCCAAAGAATCCCTTCGGATAAACTGTTTCGGGTAGATACTATTTTGCCTGTAAGTTTAAAAGCAATAAAATCACCCGGCAACATGAATTTGTAGATGTTTTTATAAATTTCAGGCTCGTTATCCTTTACCCACTTCAATTTGGAAGCCGTAAAATTTCCTGGAGAATTTAACAAATGAGTTGCACATTTCTCTTGTCCAATTTCTTCAAAAGCTTTATCTCCTATTGCTACTGCCCTGCTGTCACACCATATTATGGCATTGCGTAAAGCAGTACCTTCTTTATCTACGACAACTAATCCGTGCATTTGATACGATATCCCGATACCCGAAATTTTTGAAGCATCAATATTCGCTTCTTTAATGGCACGCTTGGTAGCCGTACAAATATATTCCCACCAAAGTTCAGGATCTTGTTCAGCCCAATCCTTATGAAAAGCAATTATAGCCATTTCATCAGCAGGTTCATGCAGGGCAATAATTTTTTCACCTGTAATAGCATCAACCAAAGCCACTTTGACCGAAGAACTTCCTATATCATATCCTATATAGTACATGTATTATTATTTAATTGTTATTGTTTAATTGTTATGATTACGGAGTATAATAGATTTCTTAAATAACTAAACACAATGGATTGTCATACATTCTTTCACTTTCATTGTTTTGCTCAAAAGCACCGATCTCATCAAAAAAAATGTGCTTTTTATAACTCTTCTGAATTAAAAACAACAAATTCCTCCCAGTCTTAGACCGCTTAAAACACAGACTATAAGACAGTAATAAAACTATAAAGATCACGATACCAAAAACAAGAAAAAAAAGAAATCCTATCTCCATTCCAAATGATTAAATGTATTGTTAAACTTATTCCAGCATCACTAAACTTCAATTGTGTATTATTAAAATTTCTAATGATAAAATTACATTATTCATTATTATTTCAATAAAAAAAGAATAAATATCTACTTTTTAAACAAGAACATAATAAAATTGCAAACCCAAAAACAACACCCAACAAACTCAACATAATCAAGGCTTTAAAAGCACCTATTCTTTAAAAAACCCTTTTTTCTTCTATTACTTAAAGGTTTAAGTAACTTTTCAAAATAAAGTAATTACAAAACAAATGCTCATTGACAAACTAACCAAAACTCTTATAAAAACACAACCGATTGTATTTTAAAAATAAGTATTACCTTCAAAAAAACATAAAATCGACTTCAACTGCTACCTAAACGATAAATCTGTAATAAAAACATCAATTTAAACACTATCTAATTTGGATTCAAAATCAAAAATGTATCAAGAAATTAATTTAAATTAGCCCTCAACATAAAATAACCAAACCATACACAAAATGAATAATAGAATTACATTAAAAAAAATTGCTGCAGAGTTTAATGTATCTATTGCAACTGTTTCTAAGGCACTAAATGACAGCCATGAAATCAGTCTAAAAACCAAAGAAAAAATACAGGAGTTTGCCAAAAGACATCATTACAAACCCAACAAAATAGCTTTGAGCTTGCTCAATAAAAAAACCAAAACCTTGGGTGTTATTATTCCCAACATCATGAATAGCTTTTTTACCGAAGTTTTTGTTGGTATCGAAGAAAAAGCGACCGAATTAGGTTATAATCTAATTTCCTGTATTTCTAATGAGTCTCACGACAAAGAGGTAAACACAGTCGAATTATTAAAAAGTGGCACTATTGACGGTTTTATAGTATCCATAGCCGAAGAAACCCAAATCAATAAAAATTTCAGCCACTTCAATGACGCTATAAATGAAGGTGTTCCCATCGTACTATTCGACAGAGTAACCGACGAAATAGAATGTGACAAAGTAATTGTAAACGATTTTGAAGGCGCCAGACATGCCACAGATCACCTCATCAAAACGGGTTGCAAAAAAATAGCATTAGTTTCCATAATCGATAATTTAAGCGTAGGTAAATTAAGGGTTGAAGGTTACAAACAAGCACTCTTAGATCATAACATCCCTATCAATGAAAAAATCATTGTGCGATTAAATAAAAAAGAAGACCTCGAAACCTCGATGAAAATTGTTCTATCCGACAAATCTATAGACGGCTTATTGTGTCTGGAAGAAAGTTCTGCCATTCAATCTTTACAATTAATTAAATCCATGAATTACAAAATTCCTGAGGAAATGTCCATTATTTGTTTTACCAATGGAAAATTACCACAACATGTTACCCCAACTATAACTACCATAAGTCAACATGGTAAATACATTGGAGAGATGGCAACAAAAATGCTGGTTGATCGCTTGGAAAGCAAAAGCGAATTGGAGTTTACCACCAAAATAATAAAAACCAGCTTAATAGAAAGAGGAACAACTTTTTCTTTGAAATGAGGCCTTTATTTAATGTAAGATTCAAATTGATTAGCCACAAATCACACTAATTAACATTAATTTGTTTGATTTGTGGCTAAACTTTTTTTATAAACTAAAGGCAAATAAGCACCTATTTTTAAACTATATCTGTGACCTTTTACCTAAACAACAATGGTGCGAACATAAATAAATCATGTCTCCAAACAGGCCAGTTATGCCCACCTGAATATTCACTGTATTTGTATTTAATACCCATTTCATCAAATTTAGCCATCATTATTTTACAATTCTCATAAGCAATATCTTCCTTGCCTCCCATTGAAATCCAAAATTCTTTAATATTTGAATTAATTGCTGCAGCATTATTTTTCATAAACTCATATTGAGGTCCTGATAAATCTGAATTATTTGCCCACCAGCCTGAGCTAAATACACCTATACTGGAAAACATATCCGAATTTTTAACACCAGCATAAAGCGTCTGCAGTCCGCCCATCGATAAACCGGCTAAAGCCCTGTTTTTAGCATCTGCTGCTACTTTAAAATTACTTTCTACAAATGGTATTGCTCCCATTTTTAATTCATTTTCAAAAGCTTTAAGCGCATCTTCATTGAAGCCTGCAACTCCTCTTGCACTTCCCATATTTCCGTCAAGCATTGCAATCACCATTGGTTTTGATTTATTTTCGGCTATTAAATTGTCCAAAATTAAATTAGCCTTGCCTTGTGTAGCCCATCCTCTCTGATCTTCCCCTCCACCGTGCAGCAGATATAAAACCGGATATTTTTCAGTAGAATTTTCATAACCCGGCGGTGTGTATACATACATTTCACGCCATGAATTAGTAGCTTTTGAAAAATATTTTTTAATTCTAATATCACCATGCGGAACATTATTTAAAGCATAAAAATCTCCTTCTTTATTTGGAATTTCAATACCGCTGGCCATTCGTCCCATGCCATAGAAACTTTCGCTTGACGGATCAGCAACAGCCACACCGTCAATAAGCAGTGAATAATAATTAAATCCTTTGTTTATAACATCGGTAGTTACATTCCAATTTCCCTCTTCATCTTTTATCATGTCATACTTTTTACCTAAATCAATCTGCACTTTAGCTGCTTCTGGTGCCTTAACTTTAAATACTACTCGGTTATCCGGCAATATTTGAGGATATTTAGCATTACGGATATTCGTTTCTGCCGGCGTTCCCAGAATCGTATATTTTGCAAAACCTGTCGGATCTACCGGCTTAAACAAAAACTGGGAGAACATATACAAACCGTTTTTCCATACCTTAAAATCATGAACTCCGGGTTCAATATAATAGATATGAGGCACATCTTTTTTATACAAATAATCGTGTGTGCGTTTACTATTACTAATAAGCCAATCATTGTCGCCACAGGAAATCCAAAGCAGTTTTAATTTCTTTTTAGCTTCTTCAGGATTAGGAATCAGCTCTTGTGGCATCTTGGTATTTGGTGCCGATGAAAATCCACCTACCCAGGCAAATTTATCTAAATTCCCCAATCCGAAATTTAATGACTGTCCTCCGCCCATAGATAAACCTGCAATAGCGCGGTGTTCTCTGTCTTTGAGAATTGGATATTTTTTTTCGATAAAAGGAATTAAGTCATTTAATAAATCCTTTTCAAAAGTCGAAAAAGCCTGTACTTTATCGGGAGCCATTATATTTCCCGTGGCACTGTCATCTTTCATTGCCCGGCCGTTTGGCATCACAACGATCATAGGCTCTACCTTACCTTCTGAGTATAGATTGTCTAATATCACCTGCGGACTGCCTCCGTTTAGCCATTCTTTTTCGTCACCGCCTATTCCGTGCAGTAAATATAAAACCGGGTATTTTTTATTTTTACTAAACCCCGGCGGAGTATATACAGTAACTTTTCTGATAGTGCCAACGGTTTTAGAGCTATATTCTAAACTCTCAATTTTCCCGTTTGTAATTCCTGTTCGAACCTGGTCAAAACCCTTTGGCCCTTCTTTTTCTATATTTTGTGCCAATAAACTGCTGGTCATAACAACCATCGCAAGAATTGACAAGAGATTTTTTTTCATCTTAAATATCTTTTTAAATTTTATTTACTTAAATAATAAACTGGCATATTGATGCAAAGATCTTCTCCAAGTCAGCCACTCATGAGCAGTTCCTTTGGACTCATAATATACATGCTTAATTCCCTGTTTGTCAAGCATTTTTCTAAAAGCCCCTATCGAACCTGGGAAAGGATTTGGTTCTTTTGTTCCAAGTCCAAGCCATAAAACTTTAAGCTGTTTATTTATTGCTTTTGCATCATTAAATTTCCCTCCTAGAAATACGGCAGGATCAATTTCGTCCGAACTTGGGTAATTTGAAGTACCGCTAAATCCTCCATAATAAGCAAACTTATCCAGATGATTCACTGCAATTCTCATCGTTTGATTAGCTCCCATCGAAAGTCCGGCAATTGCTCTATGCTCCCGATCTGAAATGGTTCGAAACTTCGCATCAATCATTGGAATAATTTCATTTATCATTACTTCCTCAAAAACAGATGCAGGCTGTGCTGGTTTGTTTTCAGTAGTTTCTTGTTTTTTATAAGCATATCCGTTATCCATAACAACAATCATTGGCACAGCCTCTTTACCTGCAATAAGATTATCCAGAATCAGATTGGCTTTGCCTTGAACCGCCCAGCCTGTTTCATCTTCAAAACTTCCATGCTGTAAGTAAAGAACAGGGAAACGAGTTTTGGTATTCTCATTATAACCAGCAGGAGTATAAATAAAACAGCGTCTGAACGAATTTGTTAATTTTGAGAAATAAATATTTTCGCTAACTAAACCGTGAGGTACATCTTTCAAAGCATAAAAGTCTTTGTCTGAAGCTGGAATTTCTATGCCGCTTCCCATCCGGCCTGCACCATAAAAATATAATGTCCCGGGGTCTGGAACTGAAGCTCCGTCAATATTCAATTGGTAATAATGAAATCCTTCGTCCTGCGGAACAGATTCTCCAGTCCAAACACCATTGTTATCCTTTACCATATCATATTTTACTCCGCCAATATCAAGCTGGACTTTATTGGCATTTAGCGCCAGAATACTAGCACGCACTCGGCCTTGTGAATTAACCTGAGGAAACTGTTTTCCGGGCTGGTTGACTGATGAAGGCTTAAAATCCTCAATAATTCCTTTTACATCCTGCCCCCAGCTTGAGTAGCAATGTAAATTAGAAATTAAAATGACTGCAATTATAAATCGTTTCATATTTTAAAATTTAATGATTATTTATTTTGTTCATTCTCTGCCAATTCATTTACAGCGTTAGCCAGAAAAACATACCAAGCGCCGCCATCAATAATACACTCATTTTCTCCCCAAAAAAACGGCCAGTCATCTTTATTTTCTAAATAATCAGGCTTAAGAAAAATAAGCCCTGGAACTACTCCGCCGGCAATAGTTGTAAAGTCAGCGCGATTACCTCCGTAGGCAACCTTTTTGGATTTATTTCCTACAGCATTCACAAAAGACAAATTGGAATATGGATGACAACCAAAAATATAGTTAAGTCCTTGGTAAACATATTCTTTATCGATAATATCAGGATAAATTTTATGAATGTAATAATTCGTACTCGCCCAATTAATCACTTGAGAAGTGCCTCCCCAACCTCGTTTAACTAGAGGAACACCATAAGGATTATCAGCATTATCTTTATCAATTTTTGCTTTATACTTAACTGCATAGCTTCGTAATTTTACTTTGTAATCATTGTCCATAGATGGCAAAGCTAACAGTGCAGAATTCATATTACGTTCTAAGTCTTCATCTAATGATTTCCAAATTTTATTCAAAAAACCAGTTTTATACTGATCATCTTTTGTGCTTATGTACAGCTGCAGCAACGCAATCATATCGCTTCCTTTAGTCCATCTCGACATCGGGCTATCATCAGGTTTTGCTTTTTTTTCAATTTCATTAGCTTCATTGAATAACTTTACAGCAATGTCCAAACATTTAGCAGAAAGTGCGTCATTATAGCCTTTTAAAGCTCTGCTTGCTGACGCTAATGCACCTGCCGTTCTGTAATCAAGAAATGAACTTCGGTTTGTAAATGCCCATCGGTCATCCCGTGTGCCGCTCGAAGCTCCATTAGACTCATATGGCTTTAGAGAGGCATTATACGGAAGGTTATCTGTTTCAGTAGATGCATCTCCTAAATGATGATACTGATGCAGATTTGGCACAACTATACCTCTTACAGGATGTCCAATATTTTCAACTTGTGCAACGAGATTCAAAACTCCATGCTCAATCTGCTGCAATAAATCAGGTTTGCCGTCAGGACGGTGAATATCAACAAACTGCGTTTTTTGATCGATATAAGTTTCGTCTCTATTTACTTTGAATGCTTCCCATGATTCAACGAAACTATTGATTACGCTGACATGCGAAAAAGTCTGTATATCAAAATCTCCCGCATCAAACCAGCCTCCCACTGCCATATTTGGAATACGTTCAAGAGGTTTGTATTTAGTATCGGTTGTAGGACCTTGTTTGTATCCGTCAAAATGCTCGTGATTCAATGGCGCTTGGAGACAATCATCTAAAAATGGTTTTCCGTGCCAAACTCTATATGCCTCGTTCACCTCCATGTGATCCATCTGAACTGGAAACCATACGTCCATAGTTGGATGCCATACTTTTGAGTAAATATCATCAGCAATCTGGAAAGTGTTTGTTTTTTGCTTCCCATATTGGATGTAATAAATACCTTTTTCTTTAACCGAGCTAAAATCAACTTGGGCATAATTGTATCGTAGATATTTTCCCCAAACCTTAACAGCTGTTTTCAGTTTTTCGACAAATTTTCCATTTTCGTCAAGCTTAAAAATTGATGCTTCAGCTAAAGGTTTATCGTTTTTATCAAGTTCAATAACTGCAACTTTCTTTTGGCTTGGCATATAACCCACCTGGGAAAATCCTATCACCGGCTCTCTTATCCAATCTGGAATAGCATTGGGTTCGACATACCAGCTTAGCACTTTACCCGATTTATTTGCTGGAAAAATACTTCTGGCAATAAACCAGCCGTTCTGCCCTAGATTTCTGCCGTCAAAAAGCATAACATTCTGATCTTCGGACTGGATTTTTACACGACGCTCTGGGTTTTCAGGCGCAAGAATTAGCTGTTTACCAGATTCTAATGGCAGAGTCGCTATAAATTCATTTCTTCCACGATCATCAAATGTTGTATGTCCCGCAAATTGAGGTATTTTTTCAGGCAAAGGTCTAATTTCAGTATTGCTTGCAGGATATCTTGGAAATGTTCCCGCTCTTCCATCAACTAAATAATTGCTTTCAAAATAAGAAGTTGGTATAAATTCTAAATTAAATCCTGCTCTTCCTTCCAATTCTTTTGGAACAGGTTTGTCTAATACAACATTTATAACAAAGCCTTTTCCCTTCGGCGTAACCATGATTTTGGAATCAAAATTAAATTCCTCATATCTTAGTGTCAATTCAATTGTATTGTTCGCTTTATCAACTTTCCGACTCGTCATTTTTGGAATCAAATCCCACTGCTCCGGTGTGTTCTGAAGCCTGACCGCTCCACCGGTTACTGTTCGAACGCCATGATGAATGAATTCAATACCAGCTGTTTTTTCGTCAAAAAACATTCCGTTGTATTCATTATTAAAAACCCAGACATTCAATCCCTGAGTTTCGAAATATTCTTTTTCGTTTAACACTAATTTTTGAGCCAAAACACTATTTGAAATACTGCAAAAACAAATAAGCATTATTGTTTTCTTCAAAAAAGAGGAATTAGAATCTAAACTAATCGATAAAACCATATTAAATTTTTTCATGATATATTGATTTATTGGTTTTATACTACTCTTTAAATAATAATGGAGCTAGTTCTTTCAAACTGCGTCTCCATGTTTGAAATTCATGTCCAGTCCCTTCCGATACATACGAAACAGCATTGAAGCCAGCATTTTTAAGTGCTGTAGCTGCATTTTTGACTCCATCTGGATTTTCTTTACTTCCACAGCTCAAAAAGACAAGTTTTACTTTGGATTTATCTTTAATATCCTCTGGCTTATAAAGTCCTCCGCTAAGCAGAGCATACTGAGAGAAAACATCCGTTTTATTAAGCGTAATCATGCGTGTTTCCATTCCTCCCATAGAAAGTCCACCCATGGCACGATGCGACTGCTTAGCGATTGTACGGAAATTAGCATCCACGTATGGAATTAGCTCATCAACCAAAACGGTTTGAAAAGGAGTAATATCAAAATTTCTTAATCCGCCAAACTTAATTTCGTTTGTCATTCCATACGTCATCACAATAATAAAAGGCTTAATTTTTCCTTCGGCGATAAGGTTATCCATAATCAAATTGGCGTGTCCCTGATTGCTCCATGCAGTTTCATCTTCGCCCCATCCGTGCTGTAAGTATAATACAGGATATTTTTTTGACTGCTCTTTTTCGTAACTGGGAGGTGTATAAACAAATGCACGTCGTGATGTATTAGTACTTTTTGAAGGAAAAAGTATTTGCTGTACATGACCGTGAGGCACTGCTTTTAATGCATAAAAATCTTGGTCGTGAGCAGGTATTTCGATACCGCTTTCCCAGCGGACAGAACCATAAAAGTTCAATGCTCCGGGATCGTTAAATTTTCCTCCATCGATAGTAAGGTTGTAGTAATGGAAACCCTCATCCATAGGTCCGGCTGTAGTTCCAGTCCAAAATCCATCTGCTGATTTCATTAATTTTGTTCCTCCCTTGCCTCCTAATCCAAGGCTAACCCTAACACTGTCAGCAGCGGGTGCTTCAATTCGAAAACGGGCATAACCCTGCGAGTTCACCTGCGGAAAATCTTTCCCTGGCTGGTTGAGTGAAGATGGCTTAAAATCTTCAATAACTTTTGATGAAGCTGTCTGTGCCATCATTATCGAACTGATCAAAGTCAATGATAACACTAAAACAATTGAGTACTGTTTCATAATCTTGTGGTTTTTTATTGATTAATAATAATTATTTGCAATATATTTTGAGCTTATTCTAGTACTCCTATTCAGTTTAAACAGGAATTAAGGCAAGCATATCTCATCAACTTTATATGCTCAATTAATTTTTAATCTGAACCCGATTATAATTTTTTGGAGCAGAAAGATTAGGTATTTTCAGCAAGTATTGTCCCGCTATCCACTACAATCTTGTGAGCCGAACCCCAGCTCACAAGGATTTCCGCTTCTATCGGGGCTAAAGGGAAATATTTCGCTTTTTTGCCATCATTCAAAAAAAAGATCCAAGGTTTAATTACAGCCAACAATTTCAGCATTGGAGATAATAATAAATCGTGTTCAGCTTTTTATCTAAAAAAACCTTTTTGAAAAAACACTATTTGCCCTGCGGGGTGATAATCTGATAATTACCGCTTAAATGCATCAAACTGAAAAGATACATCAGACCATCATAGTAGGGGTCAAAATAACCATCCTCATAAGGTTCGAGCTTGGCATTCCAAACAGCATGTACAAAATCCAAGCTTCCTTTTTCATCATTTATTAATGCCGTGGTCGCTGCTGTAGAAACTAACCCGATAGAATGTCTCAGTTTCTTCACTGTACCTGCCTGCAGAATAAATTCGGGTGTTGAACCGTCCAGATTAAACTGATCTTCATAAGTATCCATTCCTTTAGATCTCAGGAATTTTTGGAATTTTACCGCATACTCTTTCTGCCATTTTTTGTCCTTACCAAACCACACATAATCCATTGCAATATTCATAGGAACACGCCAAGAATCGTAGCGAAAACCAGCCGGCATCCAAGGGGTAACATGAGGATTTCCGTCAAATTCTGTATAATCGGAATTCAAACCCGTTACCGGATGTGTCGCTCTCTTAAAAAACACTCTTGAAGTATCTGCGCAATCTCTATAAAATTGCTCATGCCCGTCTTTTGCATATTCAGACCAAACTTCATAAAAGGCAGGTAAATGGTAAGAAGGGTCTGTCCAATTATAATTTTTCCCTTCAGGAACAAAAGTTATTTGCTTATGTTCGGTATTGATAAGATTGTAAATATTGCCTGTTCCGTCTTTTTTCCACATAGCATCTAAGATTCGTCTGGCTTCTTTATAATAATTAATTCCTGTATTATTTCCCCATTTATTTGATGCGAATAAAAGGCTGGTAATATAATACAACTCCCCATCAGATGCTGAACCTGGGGAGTTTTGCTTCATAGTAGCGGGATTAAAACTCCATGCAAAATAACCTTCGCGAGGGCCTTTTTGATGCTGCAGATATGCTTTGGAAAATCTCCATATTTTATCAAAAACATCTTTTTTATCCAATTGAACTGCAACCATCATTCCGTATGACATTCCTTCTGTTCTTGCATCTTTATTCTTCACATCAGATACGTAAGCCATAGTATCTCCAACTGTAAAATAAACACGGTTAGGCCCTTCGAAAACATCATAATATGCTTTAGCAAGTTTCTTGTCAACAGCGTCTTTTTTATAGCCGGCTTCCAAAAAAACATTTCTGTATTTTATAGTTTCAAAAGCTCCTTTCGATTTCTTTTTCTCCTGAGCAAAAAGCATATTAGAAGAGACAATAACAGTCAAAACAAACAAACCGACATTATGAATGTTCTTGAATAAATATCTTTGGTTTTTCATTTTGTAGGGTTGATTAGTTATTAAAAAATATTCTGAATAAATTATTTTTTCAGCCAGGCATTACTTTCCAGCCAGCTGAATAATGGTTCCATCCATCCTGGATGCTTAAAAATAAATCCATGATCTCCTTTTGGATAAATATGCATCTCAACAGGTACTTTATGATGTCTCAATTTTTCAAAATAGACAATGCTATTGTCAACATCTACTACCTTATCATCGGCAGTATGTGTCAAATACGCTGGAGGTGTATCAGACTGAACCTGAAGTTCATTCGAGAATAAATCGACATCTTCCCTGCTTGGATTTTTTCCCAGCAGATTATCTCTTGAACCGGAATGAGTCAAAGAATCTGTCATACTGATAACCGGATACACCAAAATCTGGAAATCAGGACGCAGAGTTGTATTCTCTTTATTTTCTATATACCATTTTCCAAAATGTGTTGCAGCCGTAGAGGCTAAATGTCCCCCTGCTGAAAAACCCATAATGCCAATTTTATTTTTGTCTAATCCCCATTTTTCCGCATTGTCTCTTACCAATTTAATGGCCTGCTGTGCATCCTGTAACGGACCTATTTTTTTATCCGTCATGATGGCATCATTTGGCAATCGGTATTTAAGTACAAATGCTGCTATTCCTTTTTCAGCCAAAGCTTTGGCAGTACTTACGCCTTCACCATCATACACCACAACTGAATAACCGCCGCCCGGAACAATGATTATTGCTGTTCCCGAAGCTTTTTCGTTATTGGGTTTAAAATATTCAAGAGTTGGGACAGTTACATCTTTATACATTCCTATTCCAGACTCTTTTATCGCTGATGGTTTTGAATTAGGTATATCAGACGGATATAAAGTGAGTATCGCTTGTGACTGAACAAATACAGAAAACAGCACAAAAAGTAAAACTACAAACAGCCTTCCTTTAAAAATATCACGAAAATCTTTAATTGCTTTTTTCATTTTATAAAATGTATTTGATTGGCTGTAACTTAATATCCTTTTTTGATGCATATTCAATAAAAAAATCTATCTCATTTAGAACCTTTATTTCCATTTAGCGACAGCATTTTCTCAGCATATCTTTTTCCTAATTCTCTATAACCCGCTGCATCAAAATGCAGATTATCTTTAGCAACATTACATCCGCTGGATGAAATGACATGGGAATTAGGTATCGTTTTTGGAAGGGTTGCAATGATAGTATTCATACTGGCACAAATTCCGCCTTGATCAGCATTAACAGTTTCTCCAGCAAGCAAGGGAACATTCATCGGATTCAGATTAAGGTCTTTCATCAGATTGTCGTAAACTATTTTAACCTTTTTTGTCCAAAGTGTATCTCCTGTATTTGATTCTCCCTGATGCAGTAAAATGCCTTTTATCACTCCGTCTTTTTGAGCAATTTTGGCCATTTCAACCAGCCTCCCATAAGGATTTCCATCATATTCTTTTACCATTCCTTTCATCCAGTCGGGAGCAGTTGTCATGTATGCCTCATATTTATCTTTATCAAAAAGTTCAATTTTACAGCCGCCAACTGCCACATTTATGATTCCTACTTTTACATTTTTAGGAAGCTGAGTGACCATTGTTCTCCCAAAAAAATCCGTCAGCGTCAAACCCGTCTTACATCGGCATAATGGAGGAACAGCTGTGTACCATTTGCCTTTTTCACGTTTCAGCTCTGGGCAGTTTACCGCTTCCAAAACCTGAAAACGGTTATCTACGCCTACTGTATCCTGCGGTTCAATTTTCGCATTTCCTTCCATATTGGACTGGCCAAAACTCAAATAAATATGAAAATTAGGGTCTTGTTGAGAATAGATTGTGTCTGCAGTAAATACTAAAATACTAACTATCATTAGGTTCAAAATTCTTTTCATCATTTAAAGTTCAGTTAAGTGTAAGTGTTTATGATTTAGTACAAGAATTTACTTTGCCCAAGCTTCTCCTTCAGGAGACCGCCTCCAAGAAAAATAAGAATCTAAAACCTCTAGGGATGCTGCACTTGGAACCGGACCTGTGTAAGCAGTATTATTGAAGTACATTAATTTAGGATTTGAATCGCTGAAGGCAGGCCAATTAGGAACATCTTTTCCATTTGGATCGCCATGTTTGGCAAAGTTTGTCCAATAAGTTCCCATTAAATTTGAAATCTCTAAATCTGATTTGCTTGTTTGTGGATTTGATTTATCTAAATTTTCAAAAACATATGCCACTTCTTGACCGTGATAAGAACCAAAACCATAATAAGGTGAGTCTTTAGGATGGTCTGGATGCTGATCAAAATAATAAAAAAACACTTTTGACTTTCCAGTCTTTGCCTGAAGTCTGGCCCAAGACCAGGTCTGCCAGCCAAAAGCCGCATCTCGGGCTAAATCTCGAGCCGTTTTAGGAACTGAAGAATCACTTACAGGGTAAGCTTTTAAAAGACTTTCAGCAAATTTACCGTAACGCGTTTCGACACTGCTGATAAATTCCTTTGGGTCTTTGGTTCTGGTAAAACTGGATCCTTCATCTGAATTGTAGCCAATAAGAATTGGAGTATCATTATATTTGCCTGCTTCATATAATTTGTATTGATCATCAGGAATTACCCATCCATCAACAATAGGCCATCCACGTCCTGTAGGCAATTTATCAGCCTCAATAGACCGCAGTTTTTCAATTGAAGTGACTCCGGCAGTTTTCATATAATCTAATCCTTCGTTCTCGGCAGTCTTAAGTGTTTTCATATTTTCACCCGGATAAGTAGTAGCCCTTGAAGGTCCGAATGAGCCTCCGCTTTGTGAGATAGCACCATTAAAAAGACCTTTCGCTAAAGGCGAAGCACACAACATACTTACAGCAATCCCTCCGGCTGATTCTCCAAAAATGGTTACTTTATTTGGATCGCCTCCAAAAGCGGCAATATTCTCTTTTACCCACTGCAGACCTGCAATCATATCTAGTAATCCATAGTTCCCTGAAACATTTTTTGGATTTTCAGCACTCAATTCTGGATGTGCCATAAAACCTAACTGGCCTACACGATAGGCTATGCTTACCAATACAACACCTTTTTTAGCCAAATTTTTACCATTATAAGATGCTTCAGAAGTTGCTCCTGCTCCAAATCCACCGCCATAAATCCATACTAATACTGGAACTTTTTCTTTTGCAGATTTGGCAGGCGTCCATACGTTTAAGTACAGGCAGTCTTCACTTTTTCCAGATGGAGGATTACCTCCCTGCATTGGACCGGGAGCAAATTTATCTGCCTGCAGCACGCCTTCCCATTTTTTTATAGGCTGAGGCACTCGCCATCTGAGATTTCCAATTGGCGGTTTTGCAAACGGAATACCTTTAAAAACTAACAAACCTTCCTCGGCAGCTCCTACTAACTTACCTTGCTTTACCTGAACTTCTGTAGTAAGAGGTTCAAGGATTTTATCTGCAAAAGCAAAGCATGTTAATACGGCAACAGTAAAAAAAATATTTTTCATCAGTAATTATTTTTTAATTAAAATCTACTTCTCTAATTATGCAAAAAACTTTATCACATTGAGATTCTTTTTAGTTACTAAAAACCTGCTTATACGCTATTTGAACAAACCTAAATCTATCGTTTCTCCCATTCTTTTATAACCCAATTCATTTGGATGCAGAAAATCTCCGTCATGCATATTGGATAAAATAGTTCTAGAACCAGGCTCTGAAGCCATTGCTTTATCAAAATCGATTACAGCATCAAAACCGCTGTTAGTCCGAATCCAAGCATTTACAATATCTCTTGCTTCCTGACGGTAGGGTGCATCATAAAAGGATTTTTGAAACGGCAGAATAGTGCATCCATATACTTTTATCCCTTTCGCATGAGCTTTATCAATCATCATTTTATAAGCATCAATAAGTTCTTGTGCCCGAATTGGAGCATCTTCTGCACGCTTGATTCCTCCAATATCATTTACTCCTTCCAGAAGGATTAACCATTTTGTACCCGCCTGAGAAAGAACGTCTCTGTCAAATCGATTTAATGCCGTTGGTCCTAATCCTCCTCTGACAACACAGTTTCCTCCAATTCCTAAATTCAAAACTCCAATATGCTCCGTATTTTTATTAGCCAATAAACGGGCAGATAAAATATCAGTCCATCTGTTCTGCTTATTTGTACCAGAACTGCGGCCGTCTGTAATGGAATTTCCTAAACAGACAATGCTTGCCGATTTTTTTGGAGCAATCACATCCACCCCCATAATTGAATACCAGTGATCTGTTTTTACTGCTCCCGAAAAAGCGGCATTATTAAGGTTATCTCCTTCCAAAATATAAGAAGTCGTGCGGGAACCAGGATGTCCGGATATTTTTTGCGAAGCTGTTCCATAATGAATGGTAATAGCCAAAAGCTGTCCCGGCTGTAAAGCAAAATCAAAAGCATCTGAAAACACTTCTTGTTCTGGACTTATTGTTATCCCAGAATTTCCTTTGAAGGTTAGTGCTTTTTGTGTTGTACCATCAATACTCGGAGCATCAACAACATTTGCAATACTTACGGATTTTAAAACTGTTGGCTGGTCACTAAATATATTCGAAAAACGTAACCTCAGCTGTTTTCCTCCTATTGAAACCCTGATAATCTGCCTCAGCGTATTATCAGTAAGACCAGGAGGCGGAGGCATATTATTAGGTTCTACTAACTGCTGAGCCGTAGCCCAAGTTCCTATCCAATTTTGAGCACTTGCTTTCTGCGTTTCTTCTGCTGTTGCTGTTTGATTGGATTTACATCCCAAAACCAAAATGAACAGGCTTAAAAACAAAATCCGCATAACATATATTTTTTTCATACTTAACAAATTGGCATTCTATTATATTGAATTGGTATTGTTTTTACATCTTTTTATTTACTCAGGCTTAGCATCATTAGAGGCTGTAGCATACAACCCAACTAATGCTCCTGTAAAACCTCCAGCAACATTAGTTGAAAGAATATCTCCAGAGACTGCTCCTCCTAAATTTTGAAAATCAGTACCATTTGCAGAATAACTAAATTCATAACTGTCTCCTGTTGCTTTTACCTGCAGTCGCAATGGATTCTTGATGTCTATTTTAGAGCTTGCAATAATTTTTGACTGTCCTTTTTCTGTTCTTTCCAACAAAATATAAGTGTCATTTCCTTTTTTGGTAATACCAAAAACATAATTAAAACGCTCATTTTGCAGACAAGTAATACCTGCCAAATCCTTTTCGGATGCCGGTTTGTAGTCTATAGTTGCTGCGAAAGTGAAACTATTGTGCTGCTGTCTGTAAAAAAGTGTAGAAGTTGGTTTAAGTTCTTTGATATTCACTTGAAACGGATTAATCTGAAGTCCTTTTTTAGTCACTGTGATAAAATTTTCACGCGGTCCTCTTAATCCTATCCATCTGTAATCTAATTTATTGGAAGTGAAATTTTCTTCAAAAGTAAAATTGCCATTTGGGAAAAATCCATCCTTGCCGGTTTTATTTTCAACTCCGTTTGGCATTTTTAATTTTGGCTCCATCGGAACTAATCCATTTTCAAAAACAGGAAACGTTCCAGACCAGTCTACAGGCAGCATAAAGGTTTCGCGTCCAGCATTTACTCTGTCTTTTTCATTTGGACGAATTCCTAAAAACACTCCATAATACTTATTATCCGGTCCTAATACTAAATCAGCATGTCCTGCCCAATCCACTTTATCTGCTCTATCCTGTGGAAAATATCTTTGTGTTAAAATTGGATTATTAGAAGATGGTTTAAATGGTCCTGTTGGGCTGTCACTAATAAATATAACTTCACTATGATTTCCACCTGTACCACCTTCGGCACACATTAAATAATAGAGACCGTTTTTTTTGTACAAGTGAGGCGCTTCAATCCATATAGGTTTTTTCGAAAGATCTACTCCGCCATCAACAATAATTTTATCCGTGCCCGGAATAACTTTATCAGTGGCAACATCATATTCCCATACTTTAATTACGCGGTGCCCCTCATATAATTCTTTTCCTTTATCCGGAGCATCATTATGTACAATATATCCTTTACCGTTATCATCAAAGAAAACAGAAGGATCAATTCCGCCAAAATCAAGTTTAATAGGGCTTCCCCATCCTTTCATCGGATCTTTTGTTTTTACCATGATATTTCCAAGTCCGCCGGAAAATGCTGTTACAATCATATAAAAAGTATCATTATGCGGATTATAAGTTATCCCCGGAGCATAAACTCCTTGACTGATACCAGTATCATGCGGATTGAATTCGTTAACATTATTTAATACCCCGCCTAAGTCAGTCCAGTTCACTAAATCTTTAGAATGAAAAATTGGCACACCGGGAAACATCGCGAACGAAGAACAGACCATGTAGAAATCGTCTCTCTTTCGGGTAATAGCCGGATCAGGATAACATCCCTGCAGAACAGGGCTATAAAACTCACCCGCTTTTAATGGATATTTTTTATAAATTTGATCATCTCCCTGATAGACAACCTTGGAGAACACAGGCGGATTTTTTGCTGTTTTTGCTTTGGACTTACCTTTATCTCCTATGTCTGTAAAGGAGAACAAACCCATTATTAATGACGAAAATAAAACTATCTGTATCTTTTTCATTTCTTGCTAATATTTATTATTGATTGATTTTATTATAATTACTGTTCAAATTTTATCCAATCGACCTCAATCTGATTATCATCTTTTGATGAAATAATCAAATTTTGAATCCCTGATTCCGTTTTTAATAACGGTGTTTTTATTTCTGTCCAATTAATTCCCTTAGGAATAATCACTTCAGCAATAACCGTTTGTTTTTTTCCTTTAACAGCTATTTGAAGTACTCCTCCTTTTTCTGAAAAAGCTTTTACTGTGACTGATTTTAATTTTTTTTTTCCAAAATCAACATTATTGTACTGTATCCAGCCTCCTGATTGATTGAAAGTTGTTTTCCAGCCATTAAAAGTATTGAGGCTGTCTAGAAATGAAATTGAAACTCCTCTGTCATTTATTTCAGAATATCGGTCAATTTGAATTTGATCTGTTGCTTTTGTAATTCCAATTCCTCTTAAAGTAGGAGTGACTTTTTGAATGCTTCCATCTGGATTGAAATGCAAATAATCGGCTCTGATTGATCTTGCTTTATCAAACTGAGGAGACAAATCATTATGATGATAAAACAAATACCACTGCTTTTTAAATTCTATAATCGAATGATGATTGGTCCAGCAGCCTGAAGGTGATTCATCCATAATAACACCCGCTACTTTGAATGGCCCTAACGGATTATTGCCTGTTGCATATTCTAAACGTTCAATTTTGTTCTCGACATGAGGATAAGTCAGGTAATAAATCCCGTTTCTCTCAAACATATACGGCCCTTCTTTTAATCCTTTGGCAGGCAGATTCTCAAGAGTTTTTACCTCAGAATCTAATTCGGTCATGTTTTCTTTTAATTTGGCCACAAAAATATTTCCTCCAGACCAATACAAATAAGCCTGTCCGTCTTTGTCAATAAAAACATTAGGGTCGATTCCGCTGACACCTTTTATCGGATTAGTTTCTGGTATATAAGGACCTTCAGGTTTATCAGCAATTGCTATACCTACCGCAAACCCTTTTTTATAATTAACCGTATCTTTAGGAATACTTGGAAAATAGAAATAGTACTTACCATTTCTTTGTATACAATCCGGAGCCCACATGCTATAACTGTTAGGCTTAACCCAAGGCACTTTATTTTGTTCGACAATCATTCCGTGATCTTTCCAATCAGTTAAGTTGTCCGAAGAAAACACATGATAATCTTCCATACAAAACCAGTCTTTGCGTCCTTTTCCTTCTGTTGCAAGTATATCATGAGACGGAAAAATATAGACTTTATCCCCAAATACCCTAGCAGAAGGATCGGCCGTAAACTGATCTGTAATAAGCGGATTTTGAGCAAATGAAATCGTGTTAATTATAAATATTAACGCCATTTCGATTTTAAAAATACAGGTTAGATTCCTCATTATATTTTAGTTAATTAAAATAAAACTGTCTCTTAATTGACCATTAGCACTCCTCCATTACAAGGTATTGTCAATTGAACCAACTGGCTTTTATTAATTTTTAAAGTGCTTATTTTTCCATTCAATTTTACATCATCACTGTACTGCTTTAATTCCGTACCAGCAGTAATCATTGATAATTTTAAATTAATTTTCAGTGTTTCTTTTTGAGCATTAACACCTGCTATATACCATTTTGTGCCTTTGCGACGGGCAAGCACCACATATTTACCTGGATAACCGTCTAAAAAACGAACTTCATCCCAAGTTGTCGGTACTTCTTTCATAAAGTTAACAGCCCAATCCGGAGCATCTGTCAAATTATTTGGTGCCAAAGCAAAATGCTGTACTCCGCTTTGAAACAATACGGCTGTAGCCAAAGCAAATACATCCGAAGTCATTCGTTTTGAACCTTTATTAGGCGTGTTATCAGCATTATAAAATTTATTCAAAGCGCTTCCTCCAAAATCCATGCTTCCAACCACGTTTCGGATAAAAGTATGTATAGAGGCATTCGCTGCTTCATTATCACAGCTTCCCTGACCAAAATGTAAATTTTCGCTCGCAAGAACAGCTTCGCTTGCTGCATAATTTGGATACATTCGTTCCCAGCCTCTAGGTAAAGTACAGCCATGAAAAATAACCATGATGCCAAAATCATTCGCATCGGCTAAAATGTCTTCGTACAGCTTCATTGTTACCTGTTTGTCTCCGCCAAAAAAATCGACTTTGATTCCTTTAACACCAATGCTTTTCATCCAGGCCATTTCCTTGCGGCGGATGATGCTATTATCCATAATTCCTCTAGGACCTTGGGGAGCATCATTCCAATACCCATTAGAATTGTACCACAAATAAAGTCCTACTCCTTTACTTGCGCCATATTTAGCCAGTTCGGCAATTTTATCTTTACCTATTTGTGTGTCCCAAAGCGCATCAACTAAGATGGTTTTATATCCCATAGCGTTACTAAAATCGATATACTGTTTTTGAACTGGAAAAGTGGTGTTGTTATCCATTTTCATAATCCAGCTCCATGAACCTTTTGTATATTGGTATTGTTGAGAAGCTTCGTATTTTGGTTTAACCAAATCAAACGGAATAGTTGTTTCTACAATTGGAGCCAATGTTTCCCCTATAGTAATTGTTCTCCAAGGTGTTTCTCCCGGCAATGGAATACCTGGAGCAGTAGTTCCATTTCCATTATTTTCACCCTGCATTGGGAATCCTATTGTGTATAGACCATTATCATTGCCTATAAGTCTGCTGCCACAATAGTTGCTGTCCACACCGGTTTCAGAGATTAATACCCACCCATTGGTATTTACTTTAAAAAGACATGGAAAAGTATATCCATTTCCAATTCCATTTTTTCCCATTGGAGCATCAACGGTATAGGACATTTCATAACTTGGCATTGTTCTCGCAAATCCAACCATTGACTCACTCTGAGGACAAAGAAAAGTAGTTGTTCCTTCAGGCAATAAAAAACCAGAAACTTCTTCCTGCACTACACAAGAACGGTCTTCTTTTTGCGAATACACTTTATACTTAAAAGCTGCATTATTATTACTTGCCCTAAAAATTACATCAATAGCTTTTTTTCCATCTTTGGTAAAAGAAAATACAGCCTCGTTAGCCACATAATGCACTTTGCTTTGCTTTATATTGGGTAACTCATACGTTTCATCAATTTTATTTTGATTCACAGTAGTTTCTAAAGCCAATCCCGATGCAAAATCACCGACATTCGTTTTTAAACCCAGCGGGGAATTTTCTAAAAAAGGTTTCCCATTGTAAGCAACACTATAAAAAGGTCTCCCATTGTTTAAAGAAACTGATACTTTTAGTTTTCCGTCAGGGCTTTCAACAATCGATTGTGCTTTTAAAGCAAAAAAACTGAACAGACAAAAGCATAAAATATATTTGATCCTCATAGTTGATTGGTTGTTAATTAGCATAATTTTTTATATTTATTTAATCCGTTGGGTGCAATAATTTTCAACACATAGAAACATAGATTTTGCAAACTTAAAAGTAGGCGTTTCACTTATTTATAACACACATAGCTCTCTATGTGAAAGAAATGTATTTCTTTTTTTTTGCAATCTTTTAATACCTAAAATCTATGTTTCTATGTGTTAAATAAAATTTTCATGAATTACACCCAGCGGCTTTATTTTATTCTAAAGAAAGGCATGATCTTTCTCTGTTTTATTGAATTGAAACTTTGCTCATTTTTAAATCTTTAGCATCTGAACTATTTCCATAATAGACTTCATACTCACCTGAAGTTACCTTCATTCCTTTTATATTTGAATCATAAAATTCAAATGAAGACGCTGGTAAATCAATAGTAATATTTTGTTTTTCTCCCGCTTTCAGATTGATTCGTTTAAAAGCTTTCAATGTTTTTAAAGGACCGTCGGAATCATTTAATTTTCGAACATATATTTGGACAATCTCTGTTCCTTCACGCTTGCTTAAGTTTTCTATTAGAAAACTCAATTGCGTATTTTCATTCGGTTTTATAGTTGTCTTGTTCAATTTTCCTGTTTCAATATTAAATTTAGAGTAACTCAATCCAAAACCAAAAGGAAACAACACATCTGTAGTGTATCGATAAGTACGGTTTTTCATTGAATAATCTTCAAAATCACCTAATATCTCTGAGTTTTTATAAAATGAAACAGGCAGTTTTCCTGCTGGATTATAATCTCCAAAAAGCACATCGGCAACAGCCTGACCTCCGGATTCTCCCGGATACCATGCCTGCAAAATGGCATCACAGCTTTCTGTCTCAGGCGTTAAAGCTATAGCGGAACCCGAACAGTTTACAAAAATTACTTTTTTGCCTGCAGCTTTTAATTCTTTTAAACATTTTCTCTGCACAGCTGGAAGCTCAATATTAGTACGGTCACCGTCTTTAAAACCAGGGTATGAAACCGGCATTTCTTCACCTTCAAGCAGAGTTGAAAGTCCGCCTACAAAAACTACTGTGTCAATGCCTTTTAATTTTTGAATCAATTTGCCAAAATCAATATCAAATCCTTTTCCAAAATCGAATTCAAGATTCGCCTGCCAATTGTTTGACTGCGCATAAAGAACTTCGATTTTATATTTTTTCCCGGCTTCTACAACAAATGGAATATTAGCAGGAACTGTACGCCAGTTGTTGCTTTTTGAAATTGATTTTCCGTTCACTACTAATTCGAAAACACCCGTAATACCCGTTTTAAAAACAAGAGTGTCATTTTGCTTAGCTAAATATTCTGCTTCATATTTAGCTGAAAATCCTTCCAGCTTAACTCCTGAGGCAAATTCATGCTGACCCGCAGTAGTCATTTTTATAGGATTAACAATCTGCTGCGATATTACGCTGCCCCCCTCTCTATTTAGATTATTCCAATAAGTAGCTTTCATTCCTTTTTTACCTTCAAATGAAATTTGGTCAAAATAAGTCTGGGTTACTTTATCTTCTACTAAATCACAGGCTTTATCATAAAAGAGTTTATTTGCATTTATTTTGGATTCAATTCCGTCTTTTATTGTAATCGTTCTAACTGGTGTTCCATTATAATTCCCCCATAACATAGGCTCATTATCAGCATTTGGTCCTATAATTGCAATTTTGCTTGTTTTTTTATCTAAAGGGAGAACATCGTTTTTATTCTGCAGAAGTGTCATTGACTTTTGAGCCATTTCTAATGCTAACTGCTGATGTTTTTTATTATTAAGAACCGAGGCTGGAATTTTTGTCCAAGGCACTATCGCATCATCATCCATCTCACCTAACTCGAATCGGCCTTCTAAAACACGAAGCAGACTTTTATTAATATCCGATTCTTTTATTAAATCTTTTGCAACAGCTTGCGGCAGTTCTTTAAAAGGATATTTTTCCCAAACACATTCTACATCTGTTCCTGCAAGTACAGCTTTCGAAGCTGCATGTACCGCATCTGATGAAACTTTATGAGTAGTGTAAAAATCCGTAACGGCGCCACAATCTGAAACAACCAAGTACTTAAATCCCCATTCATCACGAAGAATACGCTGTAAAAGTCTGGTATTGCTGCAGCAAGGCTCATCATCCAGACGCTGATAGGCACACATCACCTGTCTTACATCTGCATCTTGGACTAAGGCTTTAAATGCCGGCAGATATGTTTCGTATAATTCTCTTGGATTTATATTATTCAAATTCAATTCATGTCTGCTCCATTCTGGGCCTGAATGAACAGCAAAATGTTTTGCACAGGCTAAAAGCTTACGGTATTTAGCATCGGCTGGACCTTGCAGACCTTTCACAACTGAAATTCCCATACGGGAAGTTAGATAAGGATCTTCACCATAGGTTTCCTGACCGCGTCCCCAGCGGGGATCTCTAAAAATATTTACGTTGGGAGTCCAAACTGATAGGCTTAAAAAGCGTTTATTTTCATTACCGTTTTGAATCCACTGGTTGTATTTAGCTCTGGCTTCATCAGATACCGCATCAAATACGCGATAAACAAACTGATCGTCAAATGAGGCTGCCATACCAATAGGTTCTGGAAAAACAGTTACATTATCATTATTTGCATAGCCATGCAATGCCTCACTCCACCAGTTAAATTTTTTAATTCCAAGTCTTGGAACAGCATCGGATTGATCACACATCAATGCAGCTTTTTCTTCGAGTGTTAATCTTGAAATTAAATCCTTTGCCCGTTCTGTAGAACTAAGAGAGGGATTTTTATAAGGTAACTGCTGTGCATGAACACTAACTATTGAAAACAAACTTATAAGGAACAGATAACTAATTTTCATTGCTTTATATTTTTAAATTGCATTTAAATAGTATTTTTTTGACGAGAAGGCAACTAATTCGCTTTTGAAATTTTATCATCAATATGGAAATAATCAAAATCTGCAAAACCGCCTGTATTTTTAGTAGCATAGTTAAACAAACCAAATCGATACCCCATAAAATGAGGAAGTGTATAAGGCAGTTTTATTGTGTTTCCTATGCTGATCCATTTTTTTCCATCAAGACTGTAATAAAATCTGCCCGCATCTGCATTGTCTTTAAAATCACATTCTGCTTTGAAATACACTTTATCTTGATTTAAAGCTACACTTGCAATTTCTTTTGGAATTCCTTTTACAGCATCAATCATTACAATTTTTTTAGAGCCTCTTTCAATTTTTACAGCTATCAATCCATATTCCTTTTGAAGCAAAGAAAGTCCTGCTAAGTCACCTTCTTTCATTTTAGAAACTTCTACAAGTGTTTCCCCCAAACTTTCCGGTCCAAAAGTTCTTTGTGTGAGTGTATTTTTAGCCTGAACAAAACTGCTGTCTATTCTGGCTGTTTTTAATCTTAAATATCCTTTTCTTTCTTTGACAGACCAAAGTGAATTATCTGGGTTGTGATTCCATTGCCACACTAATGGCAATTCTTTTTCTTCGCTTTTACGTGTAAAATCATCAGAATTAACAATATTAGGAATAAGACCTTTGCTGGCTGGCAGATCAAGATTCTCTGGCACTTTGCCGTTATTGCCTAATATTGGCCAGCCATCTTCCCATTTCACAGGCACTAAATAAGGAATTCGCCCTACACCTCCAGCATCTCTAAATAAATAAGAAAACCATTTTCCATCCGGAGTGTCGATAAGTCCGCCTTGTGCAACACCTAAATCCTGTAAGCTGATTTTTCCTTGCCAAGGCCCTGAAATGTTATCGGCTCTGTGTATAACTACGGTGCGCATCCCTCCTTTTGGCCAGCAAATATTAAATAAATAATATTTGCCTTTCACCTTAAAAAGCTGAGATCCTTCAGAATTCAGCATAATATTGTTTCCAGCTGGAGCACTTGCATTTTCTATTAAAACTCTTTTCGTTTCTTCTTTAACTGCTGAAAGATCATTATTCAATTCAATAATTTCAAGTTTTCCAGCTCCCCAAATCATATACACTTTGCCGTCATCATCAAAAAAAATGGAATGATCGTGGTAAGAAGTATTTAAAACAGTTTTTTTCCAAGGACCTTTTTCTAAATTTTTTGTAGAAAAAATGTATGTTTTGCCAGTTGTTCCAGAAAAAGTACTGACATAATATATTCCATTATGATAGCGCAGACTGCTCGCCCATGAACCTCTGCCATAATCATTTTTGACATTATCTAAATTTAGCTTATCATCATTATCCTCCAGTGTTTCATAAGCATAATTAATAAGTTTCCAATTGACTAAGTCATTGGATTTCATAATGGGTACACCCGGATTCATGTGCATTGTGGTGCTGCTCATATAGTATGTACCGCCAACTCTAATTATGGATAAGTCAGGTACATCAGCATAAATCACAGGATTTTTCGCTTTATTTTCCTGTGCATAATTATTAGCTACAAAAAAACTAACCAGCATTATGACATAAAAAAAGGTGGATCTTATTTTCATCTTCGTATTTTTATTTAGCCGCTTTTACGCCTTCTTTAGTCTGAATGATTTTTTGAATAGTTCCATCTAGATTGTAATACATATAATCAATACAAATAGAACGTCTGTAACTTCCGCCGGTAGGAAGTGCACCATTGTGATACATAAAATAGGACTTCCCTTTAAAATCTACAATGCCTGGATGAGTTGTAAAACTATTAGGAACATTTTCCTGAATTATTCCCTGATAGGTCCATGGCCCTGTAATTTTATCAGCGGTACAATATTCAATCATTTCTGGTTTAGTTCCAGCACTTGCATACACCAAGTAGTAGAGATTTTTTCTTTTGTACACCCAAGGCCCTTCTATATAATTCTTAGGTTTGAACGTATTTATCTCTCCTTCAGTTTCAATCATATTCTTTTTTAGTTTAATCCATTTACAGCTTGCGTGTCCCCAAAAAAGATAGGCCTGTCCATCATCATCAATCAAAACAGACGGATCAATATCATCCCAGGAATGCTTGTTATCGGTTGTCATTTCATTTGTAATCAAAGCTTTACCTATAGCATCTTTAAAAGGGCCTGTAGGACTATCCGAAACCGCTACTCCTATTGCAGCCCCTCCCTTACTATTATTATCTGCCTTATGAAATGTGGATACAAACCAATAAAACTTACCTCCGCGTTCCACACATTGTGCTGCATAGGCATCTCCTGTTGCCCATGAAAAAGTTGACGGGGATAAAGGAGAACCATGATCTTTCCAATTCACCATATCTTTAGAGGAATACACACGCCAATCAGGCATTTTGTAATTTGTATCTTCGGTAGTAGCTCCATCATGTCCAGTATACAGATATACAGTATTTTTATATACTAATGGAGCTGGATCTGCCGTAAAAACATCCGTTATTATTGGGTTTTGAGCATGTAATGTATTTGCTATTGCAATAATCACAAGGGTTGTTAATATACTTTTGAATTTCATAATTTATTTTATTTTAATTGCTAACACTCCTTTTTCAGTTTGTATTACTTTTGAATACTACCATCTGAATTATGTATTAGAACTTTATTTATTAATTGGTACAATTTGTTCTGTCCAAGTAGGCTCTTTTATATAAAACATCCCATTTGCATAGTGTACAGGTTCAATTCCCATTTGAGGAAATTTTTCCCATTGCTGAAAGCTCTGGCTATATGGATATGGTCTTTTTTCGTCCATAAAATAATGGCAGGATGTCCATAAATTTCCATCAGGACCTATAAACAGTGCATTATGACCGGTTTCCTGATAAGGATCCTGAGTATCTGTAAACTTCAAATGATCGTAACCGCCACTGACAGCTAATTCTGGACGATACCCTTTTTTTCGGGTACCAAAAATTGGCTCACGAGATGCCAATTCCCAAGGCCCAAGCGGTGATTTTGATTTTAAAAGCCCTACTTCATAACCTCGTGTCCAGCTGGAGAAAAACATAAAATAAGTACCCTCTTTTTTAATAACAAAAGGTCCTTCGATACCACCAATCATCCACTCAGGATAACCCGGCTGTTTTTTATCTAAAAATTTCTCAATTGGTGTCGATAATTTTCCGGACTTCAGATCAATTTTAGCTTGAAAAAGACCGTTACCACTGCAGTACAAATAAGTATCGCCATTATCGTCTTCAAATAAAGTGGAATCATTATTATACTGAGGAGTCAATGGGCCATTAACTAGTTTGTAAGGTCCTGTAATTTTATCTGCAGAAAAAAGCCAGATACTATGCGTGTTCATGCCTTTAGGATCTTCTTTGGTTACTTTTCCGCTGTTAACCGTAAGCCAATATTTGTTTTGAATAAAATGAATTTCGGGTGCCCAAAAACGGCCGTTATAGGGACAATCTTCAGGTAATTTACTAGCATCAATTAAGTAAGAATGAAATTTCCAGTTTATCATATCATCAGAAACTAAAAGCTTAACACCCGGATTTGGTCCTGTCCATATAGGATTGGAAGTCCCTGTAGCATACCACTTATCCCCGACTTTGTTGATCATATAATCCCGCATGGAAAGAATAGAATCTCTAGTAATAGGATTGGTATATTTAAAAACTTTTCCAGTGACATTTGTTTTTAATTCTTTGGCTGGATCATTTTTTTGAGCAAATGAAGCAACGGTTAAAATAAAAAACAATAGAATAAATTGGTTTCGCATAATGTTTTTAAAGAAATTATTTAATTACAAAAGTGTAGATCTTACCTTTTGCAGTATTTAAATCATATAAATAAGTTGGTTTTACATCTAATGGCTTTATAGCAGCTTCCTTTGATATAAGTGTTTTTTTGATCTCCTCAACCTGATAAAACACATTTGTATTTTCTCCTGATGCTATTTTCAGATTTTTGCTGTTCTTAAGAATAATTTCATTTGGAGTTCTCAATCTTAAGTTTCCGCCGAGATTAGACTGAATGTTTACAGCAACTACTTTTCCTTGTTTCCAGATCAGCTCCTTAACTTCAAATCCGCCACGAGCTCTTAATCCGCTTATATTTCCATCTTTTAATACATCAGGTAATGCAGGCAATAAATGAATTGCTCCATCCGAACTTTGCATCAGCATTTCGGTAATTCCGGATGTACAGCCAAAATTCCCATCAATTTGAAATGGCGGATGCGCATCAAATAGATTATTATAAGTTCCGCCTCCGTCCGCATTAACTCCAAGCGGTGTCAGCTGATTTTGAATAAGTGAATAAGCATGATTTCCATCCTGCATTTTTGCCCACCAATTTACTTTCCACCCCATACTCCATCCTGTAGAAACATCGCCTCTTTGCAGCAGGGTATTTTTTGCGGCAGCAAAAAGCTCCGGAGTTCTGTAAGGCGAAATCTGGTTAGAAGGATAAAGACCGTACAGATGAGAAATATGGCGGTGATTATCTTTTGGATCATCTGCATCATCAAGCCATTCCTGCAATTGATTGTATTTACCAATCTGCATCGGTGGAAGCATTTTTCTCATAACTCTAAGACTGTCGGCAAAATCTTTATCTTTTCCCAATACTTCTGATGCCTTTATAGCCGTACTAAACACATCGAACACGATTTGATTATCCATAGTAGAGCCAGCTGTCATAGCAGAACCTTGATGTGCTTTAGGCGAATTTTCAGGTGAATTCCCCGGAGCTATAACTAACCAGCCATTTGCAGAATCCTTTACCAAAAAGTCGGAATAAAAAACTGCAGCACCTTTTAGTACTTCATATACTGATTGAAGATATTCTTTATCGCCAGAATATAAATAATGTTCCCATAAATGTTGACTTAACCAACCACCACCTGCATTCCAAACTCCCCAAGTTGCACCATCAACCGCCCCGTTAATTCTCCAGATATCAGTATTATGATGCGCCATCCAACCTCTGGCTCCATACATCACTTTGGCTGTTTCCTTACCAGTTTCTGCAAGTTCCTGAATCATTTTTAAAAGAGGCTCATGCATTTCGGACAGATTTGTTTTCTCGGCCGGCCAATAATTCATCTCAGTATTAATATTTATAGTGTATTTACTGTCCCAGGCTGGCTTCATGCTGTGATTCCAAATTCCCTGAAGATTAGCTGGCTGACCTCCTGGCTGTGAAGACGAGATTAACAAATACCTGCCGTACTGATAATATAGCGTCACGAATGAAGGGTCTAAAACATTCCTAAAATTTGCCAGTCTCTTGTCTGTTGGCAATTTAGCTTCTTCTGAAGAACCCAAATCAAGCTTAACTCTTTTAAAATATTTTTGATAATCAGCAATATGAGCTTTTTTCATCTTATCAAAATTTTTATTAAATGCTTTATCCAGGAAAGATCTTGCGAGTTTATTTTCGTCTCCGCCAATGTTTTGATAATTAATAAAATTGGATGCAATAGAAACATATATCGATACCGAATTTGCTTTCTCTATTTTTATTGTATTTTCCGTTGCATTTATACTTCCTCCTTCTGTTTTGAATTTGGCAAGTGCATTAAATTTAACCTTACCTTCTACTCCTTCATGATCACTTGTAGTTCCCCAAAGCGAGAGTTCATTATTGTTATTGATCGTAATTTTTTGCTTCTTATGTTCTGATGTAAAACCTGCGGTAAAAGATAATTGACCCTGTTTATCAGCAGAAAGCCTAATAATTATTACTCTGTCAGGAAAAGATGCAAATACCTCACGGGTATAAGTAACTCCATTTACTTTATAAACTGTTTTTGCAACAGCGTTTTCTATATCCAGTTCACGATAATAACTAGTATAATTTTGCTGATCAGGAAAACTTAATTCTAAATTCCCCACAGGCTGAAACATCTGTCCGTGCGATTTTTTAGTAATTATATTTTCATTAATTAATTTTTCGGCATTTTTATATTCACCTTGAAAAAGAAGCTTTCTTATTTCATTCAAAGCATTTTTTGCACTGGGATTATCATTTCTATTGGGACTCCCACTCCAAACAGTACCTTCATTCAATTGAAGAATTTCTTTCTCAACATTTCCATAAACCATTGCTGCCTGAAAACCATTCCCGATAGGCAGTGCATTTTCCCACACCTTACCAGATGGCGTATCATACCATAGTTTAAGATACCTATTCTCCTGTGAATACCCTGAAACCCCTAAAAACAAGAATATTAAAATAATTTTCATTGTAAATAATTGATCTAATTCTTAACTATACAAATAATCCTTCTTTGCAATCTCATCATTAGGTTCTGAACCGTATTTATTAAGTAAGCAACTTCAAAAAACTTCTCAAAGTACCTTACCATCAAATTTTGACTTTTCAAGAAAACTATTAATTAGCAGGTGAATCAGCAAAAAAAACTACATAAAAATACAGTATCTTAAAAAAAATCATAAATGCAAGCGATTGTGTAAAAATATAGCATTTTTTTCAAAGTAAAAATAAATAAGTGTGTTTTGTACAATTATTACATTTTCAGCAAAAAAAAGGAATAAATTCAATTATTAATATAGTCATAGTGACTACTTATGTAAGTTTTTAATATTTTTGCTATAATAAATTAAGATGAATTCTGATTATATCATACAAAAAAGCAAATCTAATTGTGGCAGAAAGCAAAAAAAACAACAAGCTCGACAATAATGATACTACATGGGTAATGCGAGACATAACCATTGACTGTGTAGTATTTGGGTATGACAACGGAAGCCTTAAAATACTCCTTGTACAGCATGGTGAAGGAGTGTCTATAGGCCAATGGGGGCTTCCTGGAGGGTGGATAACCGAGAAAGAACATATAAAAGAAGCCGCGTACAGACTGCTAAAAAAAGTTACAGGACTTGACAACATTTATCTCAAGCAGCTAAAAGCATTCGGTGCTCCCGACCGTTATCCCGAAGCGCGAATTGTCACAATAGGCTACTATGCCGTAATCAAACGCACAGACTACAACATCACAGCCGGAGACAATACATCTGACGCGCAATGGTATAGCATTGGAGAACTGCCAGAATTGGCATTTGATCACAGTACTATTTTAAAATATGCTATTAAAAAGCTTCGAAAGAAAGTCAAAAAGGCACCTATAGGTTTTTCTCTGCTTCCAAAAAAATTCACCTTGCTTGAACTTATGCGTTTATATGAAGAAATTTTAGGGTATGAAATGGACAAACCTAATTTTAGACGTAAATTCTTGAATATGAAACTACTTAAGACCTTGCCAGAGAAACAGCAAAATGCAAAATACAGAGCTGCCCAGCTTTATGAATTTGACCCTGAGATTTACCAAAAACTGACTAAAAAAGGATTCAGTTTCGAATTTTAACGGTGAATCGTAAGTTCCAGTCGGTATGCCAATATTGAGAAAAATAGGTGGCCTATTTTAAACACATTACTGAAAGATAAGGTCAAACCAATCACTCAAAACATCATCAGATAAATAAAAAAGCTTTTTTACATCGATTTTAATGTTCTTAAATCTCAGGTGGAGCGAAAAGGTTTTAATAGAAAGGAATCATAAAAATTGTTTTTTATGATTCCTTTACTTTTGCAATACTTACAATTGCGTATTTACAAACCATAAACGTTAATACTGCATCTTTTGCAGTACATTAGTTCTTTATCACAATTCTTTGGTGATTCAACAAAATAAAAGACAAGCAAGTCTGCTGAAGACTGCAATCAATTAAATTTGACTAATTTAGCCAAAAATCGTTTTTTTGATACTTAACACTATCAGTCAAAAAGCATTTTAACCGAATGTTCACTCCAACAGAATACCGAAGCCCAAACCAGAAACTGCTTTAAAAAACAAAACGAATGCTTGAAAATTTTCCTTTTTATCTTGGTATATTGCTCGTTATTTTATTGCTGATTATGTTGGCTAATAAAATAAAAGTAGCTTACCCTATACTATTAGTTCTGGCGGGTTTGGTTATAAGTTTTATACCTGGCATACCTATAATAAATATAGAACCTGATCTGATATTCTTTATTTTCCTGCCTCCGTTACTTTATGAAGCAGCATGGACAGTTTCCTGGAAAGAAATGTGGCGCTGGAGACGCATTATAACAAGCTTTGCTTTTGTGGTCGTTTTTGTATCTGCGCTTTCGGTAGCATTAGTTGCCAATTATGTTATTCCGGGATTTTCATTGGCATTGGGATTTGTGCTAGGCGGCATTGTTTCACCGCCAGATGCTGTAAGTGCAGGTGCCATTTTGAAATTCGTTAAAGTTCCAAAAACCATTTCGTCGATTTTAGAAGGTGAAAGTCTGCTGAACGATGCCTCATCCTTAATCATTTTTAGATTTGCAATGATTGCTGTGGCAACCGAGCAGTTTATATTTCACAAAGCCGCAGTGAGTTTTAGCTGGATGATTGTTGGCGGTGTTTCAATTGGTTTACTGATTGGCTGGATTTTTATGAAAGCGCATAAATACCTGCCGACTGATGTGAATGCAGACAGCGTGCTGACATTGCTAACTCCTTATATTATCTATCTCGCTGCCGAAGAGGTTCACTGTTCCGGTGTATTGGCAGTTGTGAGTGCCGGCTTGCTTTTGTCTAATAACAGACATCGTTTTCTGAGTAGTAGATCCCGAATTCGGGGGGTAAACGTCTGGGAAAGCTTTTGTTTTATTCTTAACGGATTTGTTTTCATGCTGATAGGATTAGATCTACCTCAAATCACCAAAGGACTGGAAGAAGTGAATATTAGCATTCCTACAGCAGTTGGATACGGCGTGCTGATTACGATTGTTTTGATTGTCAGCAGAATCCTGTCTTCGTATGGTGCTGTAATTGTAACACTCATTGCCCGTAATTTCATCAAAGTAGCAGACAGCAAAAATCCGGGATATAAAGTGCCTTTTATACTTGGCTGGACGGGAATGCGCGGTGTAGTCTCACTGGCTGCAGCATTATCTATACCTGTCTATCTCAATAACGGCAACGGGTTTCCGCAGCGTAATCTAATCCTGTTTATCACTTTCATTGTTATTCTTTTGACCTTATTAATTCAAGGATTAACACTGCCTTATTTTATCAAAAAAATTCTAACCGATAATGACGACGATACCTTATCACGAACTGAAGTTTATAATAACGTTCGACAGGAATTAGCTGAATTTGCAACACATTACTTAAAAACCAATTATGGTGATCAAGTGGAAAGCAATCCTTCACTACAGCATCTTATTTTGAAATGGGAACAGCACAGTAACGGAATCGATGACGAATCAATTGGTGAGGATCTTAAAGTTATTTATCTGGATTTATTACATCAGCAAAGGCATTGGCTTATCAATAAAAACAGAGAAGATCAAAGTCTTGACGAATCAATTATAAGAAGACAAATGCATTATTTAGATATTGAAGAAGAAAAGCTGCGGTATCTTTAAAGACAATTAAACAATAATTTAATATTTCAAAAAATAAAGCAAATATTCAAGAGCACTTTATTTTATAGTTATCATCATGAATTTAGACAATTGGCCAAAACATATTCATAAATACCTTTTTCTGCTAAAGGATGATTTTTTTCAATTACCCTATTTATACAATTCTCCTCAATCGATGATAGAGGGACTCAAAAGCTTACCTATCGCAAAACATAATGTTGCCAGTCAATTTATTTCCGTAACAAGTGCCATATATAAGGCATGCATATATTACAGGAAAATTGAAAAAGGTTTATGGGTTTTATTGACCAATATGAATATAAAGCAAAACATTGTAACAATATCAAGCTATGATGAAAACACTTTCAATGATTATTATTTCCTTAATTTAACTCTATTTCAGCATAAATTTATTGTCAAAGATTCTCAGCAAATATCACTTTTAAATACTTCTTGGACTTTTAATAAACCCTATACGGAGGTTCCTAATTATTTTTATAAACAGACCGATGGCAAGATTATCAGTTTTGCAATGAAAAAAGACTGGGTAAAAAAATTGCTTTCTTCAAAAAAAATAATGGAAAGAAAGACTATCATTCAATTCTTAAACAATAAACGAGGCTTTTATAGATGGGTAGATATTAGTCCTGATACTCATGGTTTAGCAAAAGACTTATCCGAAATTATTCAGAACGGAAACAACCTAAATTTTGACCATACAGCTCTAAGGAAAAAAAGTACACTATTAATTATTGATTTTTTTAAAAACGTTTCAAATGACAGCCGTTTTTTAGATAATATATCTTTAAGTAATTTAGACTACAGCAATGCCGCTAAGGCGGAAAAAATAATCATGAATAATCTGCATTTGCCTTTTCAGGGCATTGAATATATTGCAAAAGAGGTTAATACTTCTCCAACAAAACTTAAAGCAAATTTTAAAATTATCTACGGATTTTCGATGTTGAATTATCACAAGGAAAAAAACATGCTATTTGCTAAGCAATTAATTACAAATCCTGAAATCAACATAAAGGACATTGCAAATACAACTGGATATAATTCATCCAGCAGATTTACCGCAAGTTTTAAAAAACGGTTTGGAAACTTGCCATCAGAAGTTCGTCAACATTAAAATTTCGCTTTTTTTTATTTTTTCTGGCTGAATTAATCTTATTCTTTATTTAATCGTACATACCTAAACAACTAGTAAATATTGAATATTCAAAACTTTAAGCATTAACAAATGTTATATTTTAAAGGTTTTTTATTTGAATTAATTGCATTCGAGCAGTAATTATAAATATGTCGCATTTGACCATACAAAGTTTTTTCGATTATTTATTTTTGCAAACTTATTTTTACTTAATTATTAAAAATACACCTACAAAAAACTTAATAACTAATAATCGATTAAAATCAAAGCACTAAACCCCAAATCTGAATTAAATCATATGAAAAAAAACAATTATTTTTTTGCACTTTTTGCCTTATTAGCAGGTATAACTTTTGGGTGCAGCGATCAGGAAACCGAACGTGATTTGTATCAGCCCAATTATCAGGCTAGCATTGATGCAAGTGAATTACCAAAAGGAAATCGGCCAATGACCATGTTTGAAGATGACGAAAGTCCTTCAAAAATGTATAACAAAACAGATCGCTGGTTCAGGGTAAATCAACCGCTGCAAGTAATTCAAAAAGGAAAAGATTCAGTACAAATTTCGCTGTATTCGCCTGTAGGATTAACGAATGTAAAAATCTATGCTAAACTGCCAAATTATGAAAAACGATTTTTGATTTACAATTTTACTAAAATACCGGCTTTTCATCGGTCATTTCATAAAATCCCGCTTACAGAAGGAAAGAATGATTACGAACTCGAAACAGGAAATACAGTAACAATTGATCAAATTGAAGGTTTCTCCTCTGGCGCAATCGAGTTTTCGGTTGAATCAAGTGATCCTTTATTTCAGAAATTCAAAAAAATAAAATCATCTCATTTAGTTCAATTTAGCGATTCCTATCATATAAATGAACTTGGCAAATTTCTGCCAATGAATCCAGTTTTAGCAAAAGAAGCAATTACGATGATTATCAATTATTCGTATGCATTGAGTCATCCTGTGTATTATAGCACTTTTACAAATTATGACCAATACAAAAAAGACCAGGCAACTCTTGCTGGAACTGCTGTAAATGGCGCTCTGAATTGGCATGGGAATGCAGATGATGCAAATGGAACTTATGATTATTTTACAAAAGATGAAATTGAAAAAATATACTGGAATTATCTTAACAACCGAACTGTTTATTTAGCAATGGTTGGCGGCGATGCCGCACTTGGTGGTGGCCCTTTGGCATCGCAATGGGAATCTGGATATGTAACAGGACATTGGCTTGGCGAAATGTCAGTTTGGTCGCATGAGTACTCACATCATATTGGTTTTGGCCACAGCAGTAATTTAGCAAATAGCGGTGAAGGAGGCGGTCAGCAGGGAATGCTTACTCATTTTTATAAATATTTAATTTATTTAAATGACCTACCATTTACAGATCCTGAAGTTTTAAAAGGTTGGACAAAAACCAACTATTTAACTGGAACTTACAAGAAACCAGTATTTACAATAAACCCAAAAAATCCATTTTTATTAAAATATAAAGGAGAAGGAAAATGGAATTAATCAATAAAATCAACATGAAAAAACTGTTATTTTTAGTTTTATTACTTTGCTTTTTTACCAATTGCAGCAAAGACAGCTATGATATCGAACCAACCAATTACGATTACTACTATCCAACTGATAACGCAGTAATTACTGCAAAACAAATTGGTGATGGCAGTGGTACATTAGACCCAAAAGGAATTGCAATAGCAAACGAACAATTATATGTATGTAATGGAGATGTTTTAGAGGTTTTTAGCGCAGTCACCCTGGCTCACATAAAAACAATCTCAAGTTATACTAAAGGAAACACTACAATTCCATTAACTCAATTATCATCAATAAGTATTGATAAAGGGCGAATTTATTTAGGAAGCACAAATTCGAGGCTTTTTGTACTTGATGAAAATACCTTTTTAGGAATCAATACAGTTGGAAATGGTCAATGGTGGCAGACTTTTGTGCATGTTTTTGGCGTTGTTGTAAAAGACGGATTGGTCTTTGTAAAAGAGAAAAACAACATCATTAAAGTTTTTGAAACATCACAAATTACTGATACAAGTAATTGGAATTTAACGCCAATCGCTAAATTAAATACCTTAAAAGGAAGTACAGAAATATACTCTATGGACGTATTTTCCGGAAATTTAGTTGTTGCAGGAAGGGATGCTAAAAGTTACTTGTATTATAACATTGCCAATATTAAAACCAATGCGGCAAACTCTTTAATCACACCAATTGAACCAGAAATTCCGCCTTTCTTGAGTACAAAACCTGTTTCTGTAAATTTTAGTACAAACTGGGCGGTAACCACTGAAACTTCGGGAGATTTAAATTATGTAAGTCTTTATTCAAAAGAAGATTTTATCAATCAAAAATACTCCCAAGTACTTAATGCATCCGATATTATGGGACAAAATCCTTTTGGAAATATTGTCAGTACCGCTCAACTTAACGATCGTATTTTCTTGTCCGATAATTCAAATAAAATAATAAGAATCATTAAACTCAATAAATCTACAATTGCTGAACAGAAAAACTAATATTCTGTAATGGTTAATAATTAGATTGTTTTTTGAAGAAGAAAAAGCCTTTAAAACTAAAAATTTTAAAGGCTTTTTCAATTAGAATAGTTTGCTTTATAATTATTGATTGAATTCAGAATAAATAGAAATGCACAGGTGTTACATATAAACCGCCATTATTTAATTTAAAAAAATGACTGTCCGCGAAGAGTACCATGTATATTTTTTTGCCACAGATTAAACAGATTCTCACAGATTTCAGTACCGTTTTTGAAAATAAATCTGTGTAATCTGTTGCTAATTCTAACTGTTTGGTATTAGTTACGGATAGTCATATAAAAAAAACATCCTACAGATTAACTTGAATGCATGCCCTTTTAAAAAAAATCTTGACTAAAATGGTTTGAAAATTATATCTTTGGAGTCAATCAACGGGACAAGGAAGAAAATTCTTCTTCTGTCCCATTTATTTTTACTTTTAACTTTGATAAATATCCAAAGAAAAATTAAAAAAGAAAAAACTACAATTTTACTATATCCTTAAAATGAATCACTTTGCCACAGGCGATCAAGTTCAAGCAAAATAAAGTAGATGTGAAAAAAGCAGAAAATGAAAGTGCTAGCTGGACAGTTTGTCCCGAATGTCAGGGACGCGGAAAAAAAAGTCAAAGGCTCAGCAAGAAAGTGCGACTCCGTTATCAGACAGCACTCAATCAATTTGAAAAGACGAAAGGCGAAGGAACGGCTCCAATTCGCCCTAAGGCGCATCTATCCTTATGTTTGAACTGTTCCGGATCTGGACTGCTTCCTTCTGCCAGCCCACCTACGGCTGATATCGAAAACTATCCGCATGTAGCGATTATTGGGGGCGGTATAGGCGGAGTGGCTCTAGCTGTGGCATGTTTGCACCGCGGAATCCCTTTTACTCTTTATGAACGTGATAACAACTTCGATGCCCGATCTCAGGGATACGGACTCACTCTGCAGCAAGCCAGTAAAGCGATTGAGGGATTCGGTATTTTTTCATTAAAAGAAGGAGTCATTTCTACCAGGCATTTGGTTCATACTACAGAAGGAAAAGTAATCGGCGAATGGGGCATCAGAAAGTGGATGCCATCAGATGTAAAAATGTCACCGAAGCGCACAAATGTGCATATTGCACGACAATCTTTGCGCTTAGCTTTACTTGAGCAACTAGGTGGGCATGAGGGAGTACAATGGGGACATCAATTAGTAAATTATAAGGAATCTGAAAATAAAGGTGTCGATCTGACTTTTCAAGTGAATGGAGAGATAAAAAACTTGAAGGCAGATCTTGTGGTTGGAGCCGATGGTATTCGCAGTTCGGTACGGAGATTGCTTATTAGTGAAGACATTACCCCTTTGCGTTACCTAGGCTGTATTGTGATATTGGGTATTTGTCCTTTGAGTACTCTCGAAAACCTTAACAGTTCTTTATTGGATTCGGCTACTGTATTCCAAACCGCCAATGGCAATGAGAGAATCTATATAATGCCATATACCTCAACCTCGGTGATGTGGCAGCTTAGCTTCCCAATGTCAGAAGAAGAAGCTAAAGCATTAAGCGAGCAAGGACCTCAAGCTCTCAAGGAAGAAGCATGCCTCAGAACTCAATGGCATGATCCTATTCCTCAGATTATAGCAGCAACTTTAGCAACTCAGATTTCTGGCTATCCCGTTTATGACAGGGAATTACTAAAGTCAGAATTGTTGAAAAAAGGCGGTCAAGTGACTCTGATTGGAGATGCAGCTCACCCAATGAGTCCTTTCAAAGGACAGGGTGCAAATCAGGCGCTACTCGATGCACTCTCGTTGGCTCGAAGTATTTCAAGAGGTTGTAAACCTTTATCTCAATGGAGAAAAGTTGGGGTTAGGGAAAGTGTATTAAATGAGTTTGAATCAGAAATGTTGCAACGCAGTGCTACCAAAGTGAAAGATTCGGCAGAAGCTGCACTGTTCCTACATTCCGAAATTGTGCTTCATGAGGGTGATGAACCTAGAGGACGTTGCCTAAAAAAAAAAGAGATATAAAAAAATTTCTTTAAATCATATTTTCAAAACTTGTATTCATCAAATTTTACCTATCTCATCAAAATATTGCCACTCTTTAATTCCATTTATCAAAATTTTAAGTACATCCAATTCTTTCCCAACTAAATACCTTTGGATTTTAGTTGGGAAATCTATTTTAATTGGTTGTTTACATTCATTTTTTATTTAGAAAATTCCAATCCTTTTAATTTATCCCAACCTCCACGGGTAAAATCCGGAATTTCAACTGGAGCAGAATTATTATTTAGAGATGTTTCTGTCAATGGAGCCAAACAAGACCATTCAGCCAAGTCGTAAACATCCATATCCAATGGGAGTCCATTTTGAAGACAATGAATCAAACGGTAATCCATTATAAAATCCATTCCTCCATGTCCTCCAACTTGCTTTGCTTTTTCTTCGATTCCTACCACAATTGGATGTTTGTATTTTTCCATCAAAGCCTTTTTTATTTCAGCAGGAACAAAACTATGGGCATTTAAGTTTTCATGATTTATTTTAATATCAGAACTTATCAACTTAGAATCCAATGCGTATCCTTCTACAGGATATTTATTAGCAAATCCTTTTGTTCCAGTAAGCTGATACATGCGGCTATATGGACGAGGATTAGCTACATCATGCTGAATCTGAATTGTTTTGCCCTTTTCTGTACGAATCATGGTCATGGTATGATCCCCATTTTTAAAATCTTTAATTTCTTCTCCAGTTGTTTCTTTAATGAAAGCTGGAATTCCTACAGCTTTAGTATCCATAGAAACCAAATAATTCATTTTATCTCCACGATGGATATTCAATGCCAAACAAACTGGTCCCATACCATGTGTGGCATAAATATCTCCACGATGTGCTTTATTATAGTCCAAACGCCAATTATTCCAATAATCTTTCCAAAAAGGTTCAAGATTGTGAATATAAGCTCCTTCTGCATGAAGAATTTCACCAAACAATCCTTGTTGCGCCATATTTAATGTTGTCAATTCGAAGAAATCATACACACAATTCTCTAGTTGCATACAATGTTTTCTTGTTTTTTCAGAAGTATTGATTAAATCCCAAATTTCTTCCATTGTCATAGCGCCAGGCACTTCAATAGCAACGTGCTTTCCGTCTTTCATAGCCTGAACGCCAATCAGAGCATGATGCTTCCAATCGGTGGCAACATACACAAGATCCACATTTGGAAGTGCGGTTACTTTTCGCCAAGCATTAGCATCTCCAAAAAATTCCTGCGCTTTTGGAAGTCCAGCTTTCACTAAAATCTGATTCGCTGATTTTGTTCGGTCTTCCAACATATCGCAAAGAGCAACAATCTCTACTCCTGGAATATGTGTCATACGCTCAACAGCACCAGGACCTCTCATTCCCAATCCTATAAATGCGACACGAACTGTAGGCAATGGAGCGCAAGCCATACGCAAAACATCTGTTTGCCCTTTAGAACGTTTTGGACTTGGAGTCTTAATCATTTGTGCCGAAGACGCTAGCCATCCCAATACACAACAAATAGTCAAGATGGATTTAAAAAAAGTAGTTTTCATTATTCTATTAAATTAGTTATTAAAAATTGGGACTTTCCATAATTCGTACCACGCCTTTTTTTGCCACAAATTTCAAAGATTTTATAAGTATTACTAAAAAAATCTGTGGCTATTTTTATTGACTTGGTATTAGTCCCAAACAGTTATATTAAAAATTATAGGCATTGAATACAAACAAAATAAAAATGTCTTAAAAAATTAGTGCAACCTATTAAAACCAATGTTCGTTTTATTATTTCTCAAATGCTTTTTCACAATTCAATCTTACTGATCTAATGGCTTTTATTCTTTTACCTATAAGAACTCAAAAATAAAATTCTGATGTTAAATTTGAATTCAAATCACGAAACTATAGATAACATTTTTATTAAACAAGAAAAAGCAATAAAAATGTTCTCGAACACACAAAAATAAAAATCGCTAGTATAAAACAAAAAACATGACTATTTTGCACTTTATTTCTAATTGATTTGCACTAGAAAAATTAACCAGCTTTCCGTTCCCATAATTTAACAAAGAAAAAAATCAGTATAAAATGAATCAAGAAATAAAAAAATACACTGTTAATTTAATTCCAAAAAAACAATTAATGCTCTCAGGAAAAGGAGATCATTTTTTATGGAAAAATGCAATAAAACTGACCGACTTTTGTTCTCCATGGAATAACGAAAAACCATCAAAAATTATATTCAAAGCACTTTGGGATTACGACAAATTATTCTTCAATTTTACAGTTTTTGACTCAAAAATTCACATTGAAAAACAGGATGACAGCTTTTACAGTATCAATAATTCAGATAGAGTTGAACTATTTTTTAGACGGGACAATTCACTAAATCCTTACTACTGCTTAGAAATGGATACTGATGCACGGTTAATGGATTTTATTGCTTATCCGAATAAAAATTTGGATTTTAGTTGGTGCTGGCCAAAGGAAGATATAGAAGTTAAATCATCTGTAAAAAAAGATTCTTTTACTGTTGAAGGTGCAATTACCATTCAATCCCTAAAAGATTTTAATTTAATCAAAGAGAATAAAATTGAAACTGGAATTTTTCGTGCAAAATATTCTCAAAACAGTAGCGGGAGTTTAGAGCCTACATGGATTACATGGGTAAACCCAAATACAGAAACACCCAATTTCCACATCGCTTCATCTTTTGGTATCCTAATTTTGAAAAAATAAAAACATTATTCAGTATAAAACGAAGCATTTTCAGAATTGACAATATCAATGGGTAAAAGGATCGTATTTGGAATTTGTTTATCAAAAAGAAAAAACTCAATTATTGATGTAATACCAAGATAGATCTGTCTTTTCTGATTTTGATGAATTAAAAAATCAATCACTCCTTGATTCAAATAATTTATATTATTCTCGATCAAATCATATCCGATAATTGCAATTTTTCTATCCTTTTTTTCACTCATAACTTTTGCAATTTGGTAGGCTTTGGAAGTGGAAATAAAGATTCCTGATAAATCGGGATTTTCGTTAAGGAAATTAGTGAAATTGATTTCAATATTCGGATTCTTTAATTTTAAGGTCGTAATAATATAATCCTGATTTTCTTTTTCACTAAAAAAATTTCGGAAGCCCCTCTCCTTCTCCTGCATGTGAATGGCATTCTTTATCGATTCATCAATATGGATAACGGCAATCTGTCCTTTTTTCAAAAGCAAATCCAATAATTTAGCGGCCACTCTTCCGCTTTGGAATAAATCCTGCCCCACGAAACTCTTTATCGAATCGGATTCAACTTGGTTATTAAAGGTATTTACAATGATATTCAGCTCCTCATATTTTTTGATAACATCCAATGATTCTTTGTGGAATAAAGGCGGTAACAAAACAGCATCTGGCGATTTATCCAAAACAGTTTCATTAACTTTCAAAAAAGTTTTTTTCTCTTCAGGATTAAAAAAATAAATTTCAATTGCAAAATTATAGGCTCTAAATTCTTGTGATGCATCTTCAATCCCTTTAATGCACGGCTGCCAATAGGGATCAATTATAGGATCTGGAAGCAATATACAAATGCGATATACTTTATTGTTTTTTAAATTCCTGGCAATGAGATTGGGCTCGTAGTTTATAACATTTAAAACTTCGTTAATCTTTTTTAATGCTTCATTAGAAACTTTTCCTCTTTTATGCAGGACTCTATCAACAGTTCCTTTCGAAACTCCTGCCAACTGAGCAATATCTTTTATTGTATATTTCTTATTCATATTCACAAATATATACGT
>NZ_MUNX01000057.1 GCF_002001005.1 Flavobacterium sp. A45 | reverse complement strand
CATAAATCCAAACTTGAATTTTCGAGTTTGGATTTATTATTTTTAGGAATATTTTTTTGAAAGAGACTTTTTTTAATTTTACTTGAATTGGCAATACAACTTAAAATTTTAAATTTCCGAAAGATGAAACCCTTTAGAAATATAACAGCTGGTTTTTTGGTGAGTTTTGTAGGTTCACTACCGCTAAGCTATTTGAATATTGTAGGAGTTGAGGTTTTTTCTAAATTCGGGATGAATCCTTTGGTTTCTTATTTGGTTGGAGTTGTTATTGTGCAGACTATAGTGGTTTATTGCACGGTGATTTTTGCCAATCAATTGGTAGGTAATAAGAAATTAATGAAAGGTATTGATTTTTTTGCTGTATTTTTTCTTTTGCTGTTAGCCTATTTATTTTATGCCCATTCAAATCAAACTGTCGAAGAACATAATTATTTGGAAGGATATGTTCGATACTCTCCTTTTCTTATAGGAATGATTTTGTGTGCACTTAATTTTCTTCAAATCCCATTCTGGATAGCTTGGAATCTGCATTTAATGAATGCCAATCACATATCCTTGCATTTTAAACTTAAATATCATTATATATTCGGAACCTTATTGGGGACTTTTTTCGGAATGTTGGGAGCAATCGTTGTGTTAGATTCTTTGTCTCAGACGACATTTCTTTTTTCAAAATACATAATGCCGATTGGTATTCCGTTATTTTTTGTGGTTTTGGCTTTCTTTCAAACTTTTAAAGTCTACAAAAAGTATATTAGATAGATTTATAATGACGATTGACCCATATCATAAGCCAAAATGAAATAATTATTGTTGTTGAATTGAAAATCTCCGATAACCGACCATTTTAATTTTTCAATATGTGCTTTCTGCGAAGGAAGATTGGTTTTGTTGATGAAAGTGATACTTACTGGAAATCTTTTCAAAAGATGGATTCGCATAAAGTCAAAGAAAGGATTGATCAAGCCTTTTCCTCTATAGCTTTTGTCAATGCAAATAGGGCCGTACTGAAAAGTATTGGTATCAGTCATTTTAAAGTCTTTGAACGAAAGACTAGGAAGCATAGGAGTCATGTGATTAAAAATTGCCCATTGGCTAAAATATTGCCAGCTGGCCGCAAAAATATAAGCTATGATTTTGTTATCGTCTTTAGCAATAAACAAGCCTTCTTGACGAATTACTTCCTGTAATTGTTCAACAGAAAAGGGTGTAGTTACAAATCCCGAAGCTTTTTCTTCTTCGGTCATATTGGATACCAAGTAAATGTCTTGCAAGGCCAATACGCCTTCTATGTCTGTGTTTTTTGCTACTTCAAATTGGACGTTTTCAATCATTTTGTAAGGGGTTGCATTTGCATTACTTTTTTCAAAAATATGTAAAAAAGTGTAGTTTCATTTTTAGATATTTAAAACGAATATAAACTCTCACTTTATTTTTAGTTTCTGATTATTTTTAAGCCAATATTTTTCGATAATTAATACGATTGTAATTCCAATAATATAAGTTAGTAGATCAATCCAAGAGAATGAAGTTCCAATGACTGTTCTGGCAGTTTTTGATTTTTCTAAACCTAGTTTTTCGACGATATTCAAAAATTGCAGAAATTCTATTGTGAAAGAGAAACCCAATACAGCTATCGCAGCAGTTAAAACCGGTAATTTGAGGAAGGATTTTAAAAAGCAATAGATTAGAATTACAACCAAAACATCCCCTAGATAAGGCCTGACAAAGCGGTCATTGATATAAAGTGCAATCAATACTTCAATAGAAAATAGTAGAATTGCAAAGCCAAAATAGTTTTTGTTAAATGTTAGCATAATATTGATTTACGAGAATATAAGGCAGTTTGTAATATTAAGTCTTTTTAAACTATTCTCCAGTTTTTCGGTTCTTGTTTTTATTTGTTGATTAAGATTTTTTGTCTATTTATTACAGGATAAAAATGTATTTTTTAAAATTTAAAATTACAGTTTTTTAACTGTTTTGACTATTTTTGCTTCATGAAGAATATTATTATTACAGGAACCAGTAGAGGAATAGGTTTGGAGTTGGCTTTGCAGTTTGCCAATGCAGGACATCAGGTGCTTGCTTTGTCTAGAAAAACAAATCAAGCCTTAATTTCCCATAAAAATATCACTTGTCTTTCGGTCGATTTGTCTAGCGAAGGAGAATTGCAACAAGTAACTGATTTTCTTTCCTCCACTTGGAATAGAATAGATGCCGTTGTCCATAATGCCGGGAGTTTGTTGCTAAGACCTTTTTCGGAAACGACGCAACATGATTTCGAAAATATATACAAAGTCAATGTTTTTGGCGTAGCCAATTTAACCCGAATCTGTTTGCCATATTTGCAGAGTGGCAGTCATGTGGTAACCATAAGTTCTATGGGAGGTGTGCAGGGAAGTTTGAAGTTTGCTGGATTGGCAGCTTACAGTTCCAGTAAAGGAGCCGTAATTACCTTATCCGAATTATTATCCGAAGAATATAAAGAACGAGGAATTTCTTTTAATGTTTTGGCTTTGGGTTCTGTTCAAACCGAAATGTTGCAAGAAGCATTTCCAGGCTATCAAGCACCACTTTCGGCTAGTGAAATGGCCAATTATATTTATGATTTTACGCTTACAGGAAATAAATATTTTAACGGTAAAGTATTGCCCGTTTCTTCCACGAATCCTTAAGTACCCACTTTCTTGAGTTTTTTTGTGTTTCATAAAGCATATTATTTTTGATTTTTTTTAATCTAACCAAACCTACCATGATTGTAACTATGCGTGTTTTTAAAATTGTATTATTTTGTTTTTTTGTAGCAACCAACTTAAATGCTCAATCTTATAAAAGTGACTATCAGACTTTTTATAGTTTCGGTTTTCCTGAAAAGTATATTACAAATGAGTATCAATCTTTTTGCATTAAATTGGATTTATCAGCTCAGCCGACTAAAGTTATTATTGATGGCGAAGCAATGCAATCAAGAACAAGATTGGAGTATAATACTTTTTTTCAAGAAGATCAGTTGATCAATGGATTATCCTCACTCATCAATTTGCGTTATGATAAAGATTGTAATAAAATGGACGGCAAATTTATAGCTGACATAAAGATTAAGGATATTACCTATTATGGAGAAATAAAACAAAGCAGTAGTGGAGAAACTCCTTACTATTTTGAAGTTTTTTATGGGTATAATGTAGTTTGCCAACTGAAGAACAGCATGACAAATCAAACTTTTTTGGAGAAAACAATTGTGGTTAAAAATTCACATTCAAAGCCTGGAGCTGATAAAAATACAGATGGTACTCCTAGAATTTATAATTTCAAAACTAAAGCTGAAGTAAAAAGCTATCTAAATAAATACATTGAGGAAAATTTAATTGTGAATGAGTTAATTCATTCAATCCAGAGTACTGTCGCCCCTGCATTATCTTCCTGGTTAGATGTACAGTATTTTCCCAATACCTATTTTTTTTCTAGGATGTCTAAAGAAGATAAACATCCATTTTATAAAAAAATTAATGAAGAGATTGATCTTTTTAAAAATTGGAAGAAAGCTAATTCTGAGATTCAAACCAATTTATTGACATTAGAAGAAAATTCAGAATTTGTTAAAAATCATAATTTGCAGATAAAAGGAGATAATGTTAATGCGTTTGTCGATAGTAAAGCAAAAGAACGTTATAATTATGTTGTTGCAAGTAAAAATTTCTTAGGTAATTTTATTTTAAAGATGGAAGCATATTCGAAAGAATTTGATGTAAATGATAAAAAACAAAAAGAGGCGGTATGGGCTTGTTATATGAATATTGCTTCTAGTTTTTTGTTTTTGAATGATTTTAAAAGTAGTTTGGAGTATGTAGAAAAAGCTAAAGTATTAGATATTAGTAAGTCTAAAGTTAGGGAAATAGAAGAAAAAAATCTTAGTCTTCAAAAAGATTACCTTAATTTTTTTGATGCCGATGGAAATTTGAAAAAGGATTTAAATAATGGGTATTTAAAATATTTTAATATTTAACATTAGAGCAGGTTTAAATTATTTTAAACCTGCTCTAACAATTATTGATCTGTATTCAGTTTAGAAATAATCACTTGTCAAAATCTCATATAATTGCCCGAAACACTTTTAAAATATTTGCCGGAACATGCCGTAAAGCCAGTTTTTGAACTGATTGTTACGCATCAGGTGCATCTCAAAATTGTAAATGAGAGACAAACGCGTCATGGAGATTACCGAAAAGGAATGAATGGGAAACATGAAATTACGGTGAATGCGAGTCTTAATAAATACAGGTTTTTGATTACTCTGATTCATGAAATTTCGCATTTGGTAGCTTTTGAAAAATTTGGACGACATATTAAACCCCATGGAGGAGAATGGAAGCATTCTTTTCAAAGGATGATGGTGCCATTTATCCGTCCAGAGATTTTTCCGAATCATTTATTGCCATTGTTGGCAAGACATTTTAGAAATCCGACAGCAAGTAGCGATACCGATACCACATTGGCATTGGCTCTAAAGCAGTATGATAAACCAAATGATAAAAACTATATCTTTGATATTCCTTACGGTAGCGTTTTTAGAATTTCAAATGGAAAGATTTTCAAGAAAATAGCAATACGAACCAAGCGATACGAATGTTTGGAAATAAGTTCTGGACGGTTGTATTTATTTAACCCAAATGCCGAGGTAGAGTTATTGCCTGGTTAAAATGATTAGCTATAAAGTAGCGAACGTAAAAAAATAAAATGAACAAAAATTATTACGCAATATTAATGGCAGGCGGAATCGGTTCGCGATTTTGGCCAGTGAGTACGAGAGAATTCCCGAAGCAATTTCATGATATGTTGGGTTCAGGAGAGACTTTAATTCAGAAAACATTTAGTCGATTATCTCAAATTATTCCGAAAGAGAATATTTTGATTCTGACACACGAAAGTTACAACGATTTGATTTTAGAGCAATTGCCAATGGTTAAACAAGAGCAAATTGTTTTGGAACCTGCCATGAGAAATACAGCTCCTTGTATTTTGTATGCCTCATTGAAAATTAAAAAGTTGAATCCAAATGCAGTGATGGTTGTCGCTCCAAGCGATCACTGGATCGAAGACGAAATGCAGTTTGTGGCCAATTTGCAACGCTCTTTTGATTTATGCGAAAGAGAAGAGTCTTTAATGACTTTAGGGATTTTACCTACGGCTCCCAACACAGGTTACGGTTATATTGAATTTGACAAGTTAGATAGTCGTTCCATAAAAAAAGTAATTCAGTTTCGAGAAAAACCAGATTCAAAAACAGCTAGACGATTTATACAAAGCAGAAATTATTTATGGAATGCCGGTATTTTTATTTGGAGCGTGCGATCTATTTTGAAAGCTTTTGAAGAATTTCAACCAGAGATGTTTGCACTTTTTATGGAGGGTTATGAAGTATATAATTCGGAAAAGGAAAGTGCTTTTATTCAGGAAAATTATCCAAAATCGGATAATATTTCCATAGATTATGCCATCATGGAAAATGCCAAAAATGTCTATGTTCTTCCAGCCACTTTTGATTGGAACGATCTCGGAACTTGGGGTTCACTACATGAAAAACTACCAAAAGATGATAATAATAATGCAGTTGTAAATGCAATCGTATTATTGCAAAACGCATCCAATAACATCATTAGAACCGCTATAGGAAAACAAGTGATTGTTGACGGGCTAGATGATTACATTATAGTAGATAAGGATTCTGTCTTGTTGATTTATCCAAAAAGTAAAGAACAAGAAATAAAAGGTATTGTTTCTCAGTTGAAATGAAATCTTAGTTAATATTTTTATTACTATTATATTTAAAAAGTGAATTCTTAAGAATTTTGGGGAAACTCAATTTTTAGAAAGAAATCATTTTTTTATTTTATAAAATTCCCCCAAATTATATGTCTAAAAATGAAAATCAATTTCTAATTTATCTTGCTTTCGCTGCTATTTTTATTATTTGGGGTAGTACTTATTTCTTTATTTTTTTGGGATTGGAAACGATTCCACCATTTATGTTGATGGGAATGCGATTTGTAATTGCGGGTTTGCTTTTATTGATTTTGATAAAAGCACAAGGGAATTTAAAAAAGCCAAGTAAGGAAGCCATAATCAAAAATTCAATTTACGGAACTCTCTTGCTTGTTGGAGGGACAGGATCTGTGATGTGGGCAGAGCAATATGTTCCTTCTGGGATAGCCTCGATAGTAGTTTGTAGTTTGCCTTTTTGTTTCTTAATCTTGGATTATCCAAAGTGGAAAGAAAACTTTTCAAATATTAGTTCGCTCTTGGGGTTGGTTATTGGCTTCGCAGGGGTTATAATCCTTTTTGATGTCAATGAATCTGTTTTTTCAGAGCATTTTGTTTTAGGGGTAATAGTAATTATTGCTGGAGGAATATCTTGGGCATTGGGTTCGTTATTTTCCAGATACTATCCTACTGATTTGCCTACCTTAATGAATGTCGCTTTGCAAATGATAAGTGCAGGGTTGTTTTGTTTGATCGTGTCTTATTTTACGAAAGAGACTGAAGGATTTGCTTTTAGCAATATATCTCTAACTTCTTGGTTGAGTTTGGGGTATCTTATTGTTTTTGGAATACTTGCCTTTGTCGCTTATTTATGGCTAATAACCAAGCGTTCCTTGATACAAGTTGGAACCTACGTATATGTAAACCCAGTTATTGCCGTTTTTTTAGGATGGTTATTTGCAAAAGAAACCATAAGTTCAAAACAAATAATCGCCTTAATTGTGATTCTAATTGGAGTTGTTTTAATCAACTGGGTTGGATATCGAAAGACTTTATTTGAAAAAAACAAAGCCTAATTTATCCTTTTAAATATGCTTCTCTAACTTTCTTAAACAATTCAGAAGAATAAACAAATTCTACTATAGCTTCATTCTCGGTAAGGAAAATTTCTTCTTTGTTTCCTTCCCAAGCTTTTACACCATTTTTTAGAAATAAAATATGATCTCCTATTTCCATCACGGAATTCATGTCATGGGTATTTACGACAGTTGTAATATTGTATTCTTCAGTAATTTCTCGGATAAGGTTATCAATCAGAATAGCGGTATTTGGGTCTAATCCTGAATTGGGTTCGTCACAAAATAAATACTTCGGATTATTCACTATAGCACGAGCAATAGCAACCCTTTTTTGCATTCCTCCAGAAATTTCAGAAGGTAATTTTTTGTGGGCACCAATTAGGTTTACTCTTTTTAAAACGAAATCTACACGATCTTGAATTTTAGAATTACTGTCATTGGTGAACATTTTTAAAGGAAAACCCACGTTTTCGGCAACAGTCATGCTGTCAAACAAAGCACTTCCTTGAAAAAGCATACCTATCTCAGTCCTGATTTCTCTTTTTTCATCCGCACTTAAATCAGAGTAAATACGTCCATCAAAAGAAATGGTTCCTACTTCTGGAGTATGAATTCCCAATAATGATTTTAATAAAACTGTTTTCCCAGATCCACTTTGACCAATAATCAAATTGGTTTTTCCTGCTTCAAAAACACAAGAAACTCCTTTAAGAATTTTGACACCGCCAAATGATTTTTCTATGTTTTTTATTTCTATCATTTTGTTAACAGTAATTGGGTAATAATATAATTTAGCAAGATGATGGTAACCGATGTCCATACAAAAGATACTGTACTGGCTTTACCAACCTCAAGCGCTCCACCTTTCATGTAAAAACCATGAAAAGAAGGAATAGTAGCTAAAAGCATACCAAAAATAAAAGTTTTGGTAAAAGCATAAACAATATGGAAAGAGATAAAATCTCTCTGAATTCCTTCAATAAAATCAATACTGGCACCAAAACCACCGTAAACAGTTGCGATATAACCTCCGGCTATGCCTAAAAACATTCCGATACCAATTAGGAAAGGATATAAAAGCAAAGCTATAATTTTTGGGAAAACCAAATAATTAAGAGAATTTACTCCCATTACTTCCAGTGCATCGATTTGTTCGGTAACGCGCATAGATCCTATACTGGATGTGATAAAAGATCCCATTTTTCCTGCCATAATGATAGACATGAAAGTTGGTGCAAATTCTAAAATAACCGATTGGCGCGTGGCATATCCGATTAGGTATTTTGGGATAAAAGAATTAGTTAGATTCAAAGCCGTTTGCATCGAAACAACTCCACCAACGAAGAAAGAAATGAAAGCAACAATTCCCAATGAATCAATAATTAAATCATCGACTTCTTTGAAAATTAAACCTTTCATAACAGACCATTTTGTTGGTTTTTTGAAGATTTCTTTCCACATTAAAAAATATTTCCCGATTTGAGAGGTATAGCGAATGAGCATCATTTTTTTAGAATTCAGTTTACAGGTTGCAGTATTCAGAAAAAGAATACGGGTACGCAAAAATACTGTATTTTGTTGGAATTTTAGATTTTGTTTTTAATTACAGCAGCGTAAAATATTAAAACAATTTCTCCTTCATTTTTTGTAAACGATACTTTTGAATGAATTTGGCTTGTTCATTGGAAACCAATAAAGGAGTTTTTGCTTTTTTTGCTTTCCAAAAACCTTTGATGTAATCGAAAAAAAGTAGTGGTTTTTTCTTCATCATTGCCAATTTTGCCGATGCAATTGCGGTAATCCAGAAACCGTATCCAAGAGTGTAAAAAGCTTCGCCTTGCTTGTAACGCGCTGTTTTGTTATAATTAGCACCCGTTGGTTTGAGGTGTTTTACGTGTAAAGTGGAATCGGTGACTACTTTCCAATTGTAGTATTTGCAAAGCAATTCGTCAACTGTGTCCCATCCCATTGCAGGTTTTAAGCCGCCAATTTGTTGAAAGGTTTCTTTTCGATAGGCTTTTAATGCGCCTCGAATATGATCTTTATCGGTTAGGTTTTCTAAAATCCAATCGCCATTTTTTTCTATGTAACAAAATCCGCCTGCCATTCCGATTGTTGAGTCGGATTGAAAATGTTTAATTACGGTTTCGAAATAATTGGAAGGGAAAATTAAATCGGCATCAATTTTTACGATTAAATCGTAATCTTTGTCCAATGTCTCAAATCCTTTCTGAAAAGCTTGAATTACCTTGCTTCCAGGTAAATGAACCGCACTTGAAGTTTTGTTTACCAAAGTAATAAACGGATTGTCTTTGGCGAAAGCCAAAACAATTTCGGCAGTTTTATCGGTCGAATTATCATTGACAACCACTACTTTTTTTGGCAAAACAGTTTGCGAAATCAAGGATTGCAAGGTCAAAGCGATAAAGGCTTCTTCGTTGTAGGTCGGAATTACGATGTAATATTTCATTTGTTTTGTTCAAAGCTTTGTCAAAGTTTAAAACTTTGACAAAGCTGTTTATTTTGCTTTTTCCGCGTAAACAATATAATATCTAGGAGTGAAAAATCGCAATAATGGGCGAAATCCAATTTTCTTAACAGGATGTGTAAATTTTTCTCTGTCGATGATTTTCCAGCCTGTTTTTTCTAGTAGCCAATCTAATTGCCAGTCTTCAAATTCGTGGTAATGTCTGTCCCACATATCTGTTTTACTACGATAGGCCGATGAAAACCAAAGACGCAAAGGAATTGAAATTAGTAGTTTGTCGCATTTTACGTTTTCTAATACGGTGTAAGGATTCAACAGATGTTCAAAGATTTCAAAAGCTGTAAAAACGGTATAATTTTCTTTTTGTAATGCTGTTTGATTGTTGTCTATGTCTTCGCCTGTAGTGTTTTTTACAGTATATCCATTTTCTTCCATAATTTTGGAAAAAGGATTTGGCACGCCTAAATCAAAAATGGTTTCTGAAGTAGAAATGTGTTTTTGTAAAAATTCTAAAGTATATTTGAATCTTTTATTGGGAAACGTTTTTTCGTACATGTTTTTACTATTTGACTATCGCTTTTGCTTTAGAGTTTGCAAATATAAAGATTCTGTTTCTTATACGGTTTGTAATTTCAAATTTGTCCAAGAATATCGGTTGATTTTTGAGATGTATTCTGTGTTTTTAATCTTGTTTTCAAAAAGAAAGCCCGCTGCACTAAAAAAAGTGAGTGGGCTTAAAATAAATAAGCGTACAGGTTAGTTTAATATCGATAAACAAAGGCATTGATGTTCATTCCTGCTCCAACAGAAGCAAAAAGCAATACGTCACCTTTTTTAATTTCTTGATTTTCTATTTTTCCTTGAATTAATAAGTCAAATAATGTGGGAACGGTGGCAACGCTACTGTTTCCCAGTTCGTGTATGCTCATAGGCATAACATCTTTTGGAGGTGTTTGTCCGTATAATTTGTAAAAACGCTGAATGATTGCTTCATCCATTTTCTCGTTGGCTTGGTGAATCAGGATCTTTTTAACATCATCGATTTCTAATCCACTTTGGTCCAAACAGCTTTTCATAGCTGCAGGAACTTGGCTTAAGGCAAATTCATAAATTTTTCGACCGTACATTTTGATGTATTTGGTATCGGGATCCAAATCTGGGTTGTATGATTTTCCAAAGTAAAGAAAGTTTGCTTCTTCTGCTGCATATGTAGCGCTTTCATAAGACAACATTCCAGTTTCGTCATCTGAGGCTTCAATAACTGAGGCACCAGCTCCATCTGAGTAAATCATGGAATCTCTATCGTGTGCATCTACCACACGGGACAATGTTTCCCCACCTATGACAAGACATTTTTTTGCCATACCCGATTTTATGAATGCATTGGCTTGCAATACGCCTTCAATCCAACCTGGGCATCCAAAAAGAATATCGTAAGCAACGCATTTTGGGTTTTTTATTTGTAATTGATGTTTAACTCTAGTTGCCAAACTTGGGATAATATCCGATTGGGTTGTGCCAAATTTTACATCACCAAAGTTGTGTGCAAAAATGATATAATCAAGTGTTTCAGGATCTATTCCTGCATTCTCTATTGCTTTTTGGGAAGCAAAAAAAGCTAGGTCTGAAGCAGTATAGCTATCCTCAGCATAACGTCTTTTTTCGATACCCGTGATTCCTTTAAATTTATTAATTACGACTTCGTTTGGATAAGCAAAAGGAGAACCATCTTCATTTAAAAAAACATGTTCGCTAAAATCGGTGTTGCTAATCTTTTTCTCAGGAATATAGCTTCCTATACCAGTTATTTTTATTTTCATTTTGATATTTTCCAGAATAAATTTCGGCTAAATTAATTATAATAAATGTACAAAGGGTAAATTATTTACTATGCATGCATATAATTACGGAATATTAAATATATGGCAAAATTATTGAATATATTTTATTGAAAATTATTAAATGATGCATTTTATTCTTGGAATCACTATAAATAACAAAGCCAGTGTTTTTTGTTAAAAAATTAATTCTTTGTTTTAAAAGGATAAATGTCATTTGATTTTAAATAAAAATTTTTAAGGTTAAGAGATTGATTATGTTTAGGATTGGAAAGGTTTTTTGGGAAGATATTTTATGAAAATGAAATGTGTTGAATAGCCCTGATGGGAGCGGCATCCCATCTCGTTTTTTCTACGAGATGGATATAGCAGACAGCAGGAGAAATGCTGATGAAGAATGGAAAACATCTGCTCCTAAATTTTTCTTCAGAATTCTTATAAATGAAAAACCCTTTCAGTTTTAATACTGAAAGGGGGTGCTCATTCTTTTAAATTTAGACCTAATGAAAATTATTGTTTTGTTGTTATTACTAAGGCTCCGGCAGACCCTCGAGATCCGTAAATAGAAGCCTCAGCATCTTTCAAAACCTCTATTGATTTTATATTATTTGGAATAAGAAAATCAATATTTGTGACTACCATTCCATTAACAACAAATAATGGAGGACCAGTATATTTTATTGAATTAAATCCACGAATAGTTATTTTGTTATCATTTGAAACGGACACTCCTGCCACTTTACCTCTTATCATATCATAAACAGTGTTGTAAATCCGCTTATCAGTTGAGGCATTTGTTGTGTTTGATTCAGAAACAACATATTTTTGATTTGTTTCTGAATATGCTATTGAAACATGACTCTTTTTTTTATTTTTTTTTGATTGATCAGTCTCTAAAAATACAAAACTCATCTTCTCTTCATTATTATATTTTGAGGATAATAATCCGTATTCATGAGAGTAAACATTAATTGTGCTCACATTTGCAGTAACCGAAACTTCAAAATCGCCACTCTTATTTGTTACCACTTTGGAGTATATGGAATCTAAATATATTTTAGCTTTTGCTACGGGTTTATTGTTAAAATCGACAACCTTTCCTGTTAGTTTATTTTGACCATACCCAAAAAGCACAAATGACAAGCAAATAGTGAGTAACATCTTTGAAATTTGCATAATGAAATTATTTAGTTAAGATTTGTGAGTTAAGTTAATTAAAAAAAAATGAATATATCATTTAATGTATTAAAAGTTTTATCAATTTGCACTACTAACATGAATTTGCTTTGTTTGTTCGTTGATGCTAGGTTGCAATCTGTGCGTTCGGGTTTTAGAAAGATGTTTTTATGAAAAACAAAATAGCTACTCCTTATTCTTTTTATGATTCTGATAAAAATAAGAAACCCTTTCAGCTAAAATAACTGAAAGGGTTTTGTATATAATCTGCAATCTAAAATGCTTCGCCAGTTTGCTATCGCCCGGGGTCAGCAGTCTGTAATTTCTAGCTCTCCATGTAAGCCTCAATAGGCGCACAGCTACATACTAGGTTTCTGTCTCCGTAAGCGTCATCGGCTCTACGAACGGTAGGCCAGAATTTGTTTTCGGCGATGTAATCCAGTGGGAAAGCAGCTTGCTCTCTGCTGTATGGGAAATCCCAAGTTTCGGCAGTAAGCATTGCCAATGTATGAGGAGAATTTTTCAATACGTTGTTGCTGTCTTCGATGGTTGCTGCTTCGATTTCTTTACGAATGGCAATCATGGCATCACAAAAACGGTCTAATTCTTCTAGGTTTTCACTTTCGGTTGGTTCGATCATCAAGGTTCCTGCCACTGGGAAAGAAACGGTTGGTGCGTGGAAACCATAATCCATTAAACGTTTTGCGATATCGGTAACTTCGATTCCTTTTTGTTTGAAAGGACGACATTCCAAAATCATTTCGTGAGCCGCACGACCCATTTCACCAGAGTATAAAGTGTCGTAGTGACCGTTTAATTTTTCTTTGATGTAATTGGCGTTCAAGATAGCGTGTTCTGTAGCTTCTTTCAATCCATCGGCGCCTAACATTGTGATGTAACCGTAAGAGATTAAACATACCAATGCCGATCCCCAAGGGGCTGCAGAAATACCTGTAATGGCATTGCTTCCGCCAGTTGGGATAACTGGGTTTGATGGTAAGAAAGGAACTAAATGCTCAGCCACGCAAATTGGTCCAACACCTGGTCCACCACCACCGTGAGGGATGGCGAATGTTTTGTGAAGGTTCAAGTGGCAAACGTCAGCTCCAATAGTTGCTGGGTTGGTCAAACCAACTTGTGCGTTCATATTGGCACCGTCCATATAAACCTGTCCTCCGTTTTCGTGGATGATTCTTGTGATTTCGATAATAGCGCTCTCAAAAACCCCGTGAGTCGATGGGTAAGTAACCATCAAACAAGAAAGGTCATCTTTGTGTTCAATTGCTTTTTGACGCAAATCTTCTACGTCAATATTTCCGTTTTCCAATGTTTTGGTAACGATTACTTTCATACCCGCCATAGCTGCAGATGCCGGATTGGTTCCGTGAGCCGATGATGGAATTAAAGCAATATTTCTGTGGTGATCGCCACGCGATTGGTGGTACGCACGAATTACCATTAATCCTGCATATTCTCCTTGTGCACCTGAGTTAGGTTGCAAAGTAGTTCCTGCAAAACCGGTAATTACGTTTAATTGTTGTTCTAGTTTAGACAACATTTCTTGGTATCCTTGTGCTTGGTCTAGCGGTGCAAAAGGGTGAATGTTGTTCCAAAGTGCATTGCTTAATGGCAACATCTCTGAAGCTGCATTCAGTTTCATGGTACAAGATCCTAGAGAAATCATTGAGTGATTCAATGATAAATCTTTACGCTCCAACATTTTGATGTAACGCATCATCGCTGATTCTGAGTGGAATTTGTTGAAAACATCGTGTTGTAAGAAAGATGATGTTCTGTTTAAATCTTCAGGGAAATGATTTGCCTCTGATAAAGTTTCGATTGTTGCTGCTTGCTTGCCATTTGCGGAAGCGAAAATACCAGCAATTTTATTGATATCGGCAATACTTGTAGTTTCATTCAAAGAGATAGAAACTGTATTGTTGTCGATGTAGTAGAAGTTTACTTCGTTTTGTTCTGCAATAGTGCGAACTTTTTGAGCATCTGCTTTGATAACGATTGTATCGAAGAAAGCAGTATTGGTTTGTTGTAAACCTAGTTTTTCCAATTCGTTAGACAAAGTTGCAGCCAAAGCGTGAACTTTATCAGCGATATATTGCAAACCTTTTGGTCCGTGATATACAGCGTACATTCCAGCCATTACAGAAAGCAAAACTTGGGCAGTACAAATATTTGAAGTCGCTTTGTCACGTTTGATGTGTTGCTCACGAGTTTGCAAAGCCATACGCAAGGCACGATTCCCGTTAGTATCAACAGTTACCCCGATGATTCTTCCTGGCATAGAACGTTTGTACTCGTCTTTGGTAGCAAAATAAGCAGCGTGTGGCCCACCATAACCCAACGGAATTCCGAAACGTTGTGTAGTTCCAACTACTACTGCAGCTCCCATTTCTCCTGGAGGCGTTAGTTTTGTTAAACTCAAAATATCAGCTGCAACGGCTACTTTAATTTCGTTAGCTGCTGCTTTTGCAATAAATGAAGTATAGTCGTTTACTTGACCATATTTTCCAGGATATTGAAGGATTGCTCCGAAAAAGTCTGATGAGAAATCAAAAGTTTCGTGGTTTCCAACAACCAATTCTATTCCGATTGGAGTAGAACGAGTTTCTAAAACCGATAAAGTTTGAGGTAATATTTCTTCAGAAACGAAGAATTTATTGATGTTGTTTTTCTTTTGATCGCGAGTTCTTACATCAAAAAGTAAAGCCATTGCTTCGGCAGCTGCAGTAGCTTCGTCCAATAAAGAAGCGTTTGCGATTTCCATTCCGGTAAGTTCAACTACCATAGTTTGGAAATTCAAAATAGCTTCCAAACGACCTTGTGCAATTTCGGCTTGGTAAGGAGTGTATGCAGTGTACCATCCTGGGTTTTCAAAAATATTTCTTTGAATAACCGCAGGAACAATAGCTTGATTGTATCCTAAACCGATGTACGATTGAAACATTTTGTTTTTGCTTCCCAACTGTGCGATATGATTGGAATATTCATATTCGGTCATTGCTGGGTCTAAAGCAAGAGGTGCTTTTAGACGAATATCATCCGGGAGTGTTTCATAAACCAGTCGCTCTATGGAGTCAACTCCTATGGTTTTCAACATGTGTTGTAAATCTGTTTCTCTCGGGCCAATGTGTCTTAAAGCAAAAGAATCTGTTTTCATATTATGTAGCTACTTTATATTTTTTTAAGTCTAAAGGAAAAGCGGGATTGTTTAAAGATTCATTTATATTTGAATTTCAGTCCAATCCAGACTATTTAGTGTAGAAATAAAAGTGTTGTGTTTTTTGTGGTGCAAAAATAAATATTAATCTCTTAATAAAGCCCTTTTTTAACTTGATTTTATAGGGATTTTTCAACTAATGGACTGATTTATTAACAATTGATTAAATTTGTTTAATGAAGATTTTAAAAAGCATTCTCCAATTTTATATAAACAGTAGCATACACGTTGCTTTGTCCTGTTTTGCATTGGTGCAAATGACTAATTTTATGTTCAATATTCCAGAGGATAAGCCGATTGCAAATTTCGCTTTTTTTGGAACTATTGTGGGCTATAATTTTGTGAAGTACGATAGCTTCGCCCGTACCCATAAAGTAAAAATGCGAACTAGTTTGAAACTTATTATTTTGTTTAGTGTTCTTTCTTTTCTAGCAGTTGGTTTTTACTTTTTTCAATTGCAACGCATAACCCAAATTGTTTCAGTAGGCGTTTTATCCTTGACTTTGTTGTACACATTACCATTTTTTCCAAACCGAAAAAATGCCAGAAATTGGGCTGGTATCAAAATTTATATTGTGTCTTTGTGTTGGGTAGGAGTGACTTTAGTATTGCCAATTCTGGATGCAGGAATTGCAATAACCTCGGATTTCTATCTAAAAAGTATTCAGCGGTTTATATTGGTTTTTGTGCTGATTCTTATTTTTGAAATTATTGATTTGGCCAATGATGATCCTCACTTGAAAACCGTTCCTCAGCAAATAGGAGTGAGGCGAACTAAAAATCTGGGATATGTTTTATTGATGATTTTTTGTTTTTTGGAATTGTTTAACAGTGATTTCAATACTAATAATTTTAATTCAAGTATTCAATTTTTGTCATTGAAATTGATTTTTGCTATTGTTATTGTTATTGCTTTGTTTTTGGCTTTCGCCAATGAAAAACGCAGCAAATATTACACTTCATTTTGGGTTGAAAGTGTGCCTATTGTTTGGTGGTTATTTATATGTATAACTGTTCAATGAGAAATATTCTGAATTTTTAAAAACCATTTTTGTTGATAAGTAAATCATTGTTAAAACAGAAAAAGCACTACTTGTTTTTAATTTAGCATTTTAAAAATCAACTTAAGGAACAATTTTAAAGTTCCATTTTTTTATCCTCAACACAATCTAGTTATGAAAAGACATATCGTATTCTTTATATTAATTCTTACCTTATTTACCAATTTGTTATTTGGTCAAAACACTATTGAAGCTAAGGACAAAGTACTTGTTATGGATTTTGAGTCTGCTTATGTTAAAGCAAGAAAAGTTCAAATTTATTTACCTAAGGAATACGAAGAAAACCCGTCCAAGCATTTTCCAGTTTTGTATATGCAGGATGGACAAAATTTGTTTGACCCTCAAACTGCATATAAAGGTAGGGCTTGGGAATTAGACAAAAGTAGCCGTAATGCAATCAAAAATAATGAAATAAGTCCTTGTATTATTGTAGGGATCTCAAATGTTGATACTCGTTTTTTTGAATATTTTCCTCAAAAAGCCACTGTTTATTTAACCAAAGAGGACTATGTATTGATGGAACAAGGGGGCTTAGAACAAGCTAGTGACACTTCTAATTATTTGGCAGATAACTACCTTAAATTTTTAGTTAATGAATTAAAACCATTTATAGACAAAAATTATCGTACTAAAACAGAAGCAGCTTCAACAGCCATTGGCGGTAGTTCTTCGGGTGCGCTTATTTCATTGTATGCAATTTGCGAATATCCACAAATTTTCGGTAAAGCTGCTTGTATATCAACACATTGGTCTGTGTTGTTTGATAACGAGTTTATCTCTCCATCAGAGTCTATACGTACCTATTTAAAACACAATTTACCAGACCCTAAAACGCACCGAATTTACTTTGACTATGGTACTTTGGCCATTGATCGTTTTTACGAAGTGCATCAAATAAAGGTAGACCAATTAATGCTTGAGAAAGGATATATAAAAGGGAAAAACTGGGAAACTTTAAAATTTGAAGGAGCTACTCATAGTGAGGATTCATGGAAAAAAAGATCAAATGTATTTTTGCAATTTTTATTCAAAGCTTAAATAATAGTCTTCCTCTTTATTTTATAATACTATGATAATATCATTTTTCAATTTACAGTATTGTTTTGACATTGCTGTTGTCATGGCTTTGTTTTTGTTTTTTGCAAATAAAAAAGACGTCTAAGTATTACACTTCTTTTTGGGTATAGAGTGTGCCTATTTTTTGGGGTTGCTTATGGTTTTGGTTCAATAAAAAAACCGAAGCTCTAAAACTTCGGTTTGTATTATTTTTACAACAACCCTGCTCTTTTCAACAAAGCATCTGGTTTAGGCTCTTGTCCTCTAAAACGTTTGTACAAAATCATCGGGTGTTCGGTTCCACCTTTCGAAAGTACATGTTCTTTAAATTTTTCTGCTACTTCAGTGTTAAAAATTCCTTCTTCTAAGAAATAATCAAATGCATCAGCATCAAGAACTTCAGCCCATTTGTAGCTGTAATATCCTGAGGAATATCCGCCTTGAAAAATATGCGAAAATGCAGTACTCATTGCATTTTCTTTTACATCTGGATACAATTGCGTAGAAGCAAATTGTTCGGTTTCAAAAGCTTTGATATCAGTAATATTCGTTGGATCTTGTCCGTGCCACCCCATGTCCAATAATCCAAAACTCAATTGGCGATTAGTTGCCATTCCTTGCTGAAAACTTGCACTTTCTTTGATTTTTTCAACATATTCTTGCGGTATAACTTCGCCGGTTTCATAATGGTGTGCAAACAAAGCCAAAGCTTCTGGTTCGTAGCACCAGTTTTCCATAATCTGACTTGGTAATTCCACAAAGTCCCAATAAACTGATGTTCCCGAGAGATTTGGGTATGTTGTATTTGCCAACATTCCGTGTAATCCGTGTCCAAATTCGTGAAATAAGGTCGTCACTTCGTTAAATGTCAAAAGCGACGGTTTGGTTTCGGTAGGTTTTGTAAAGTTGCAAACATTCGAAATGTGTGGTCTTTCGTTTTTGCCGTCTTTGATGTATTGTGATTTGAAAGAAGTCATCCAAGCGCCATTTCGTTTTCCTTTTCTTGGAAAGAAATCGGCGTAGAAAACAGCAACTAATTCTTTGTTTTTATCTGTTACTTCATAGGTGGTTACTTCTTCGTGGTATTTATCAATATCAAAAACCTCTGTAAAAGTAAGTCCATATAGTTTTTCGGCAATAGTGAAAGCGCCATTCAATACTTTCTCTAATTGGAAGTACGGTTTCAATTTCTCATCATCCAAATTGAATAATTGTTGTTTCAATTTTTCCGAATAATAAGCGCCATCCCATTTTTCAAGTTGCTCAATACCATCCAATTCTTTAGCGAAAGCTGATAATTGTTCAAATTCTTTTTGTGCAGCCAGTTTGGCTTTAGCTAATAAATCATTTGAAAAGGATAATACTTTCTCTGGACTTTCGGCCATGCGCTCTTCAAGTACAAAATGAGCGTGAGTTTTATAACCCAAAAGATTGGCTCTTTCGAAGCGCAGTTTGGCAATTTTTAAAACAATCTCCTGATTATTGAATTCGTTATTTTGGAAACATCTGGCTCCAAAAGCAATCGCAATTTTTTTGCGCAATTCACGGTTGTCAGCATAAGTTACAAACGGAATGTAACTAGGATGATCTAAGGTGAAAATCCAACCTTCTTTTTCCTGGGCTTTCGCCAATGAACGAGCCGCTTCAATAGTTCCTTCCGGTAAACCTGCCAAATCCTTTTCATCTATAAGATGCAATTCGAAAGCATTGGTTTCAGCCAATACATTTTCGCCAAATTGCAAACTCAATTTCGATAGTTCTTTGTCGATTTCTCGTAACTGATTTTTCTTGTCTTCTGGTAAATTTGCTCCATTTCTGGAAAAGCTTTTGTATTGTTTATCAAGAAGTGTTGTTTGTTCCGGATTTAAGTTCAAAGATTCTCTTTGATCATAAACGGTTTTTACTTTGGCAAATAAAGCGGCATTCAAGCGAACATCATTTCCAAATTCAGATAATAAAGGTGAAACGTCTTGAGCGATTTTTTGCATTTCGTCACTCGTTTCAGCCGAATTTAAATTGAAAAAGATACTTGAAATTCGATCCAAGGTGTCTCCACTAAATGATAAAGCCTCAATTGTGTTTTGAAAAGTAGGGTTTTCTGTATTGTTCACAATTGCGTCAATTTCGGCTTTGGCCAAATCAATTGCTTCCTGAAAAGCAGGAATGTAATCTTCATTTTTTATTTTAGAAAATGGCGCGGTGTCTAGCTTGGTGCCAAATTTTTGAAGTAGTATATTCATAATTCTATATTCTATTTTTTTACAAACAAGTGGTTGTTATCGTTTTATATTTTTATCCTTTAAAAACAAAAAAGAAGAAAATTGTGTTAAATTTTTCAATCGAGGTGTATTTTGTCGATTATTTGTGTACTTTTGTCGAGTAATTAGTTAACACATGAACTAATTCAGTCGAGAATTATAAGCTCTTTTTGTCCCAAATCAAAAAAAATTATATAATTAAATACCACACACATTATTGATAAAATTAAATTCCCCCAAATTTAAATTTTACAATACCAAAAAAGCTCCTTTTTTAGGAGCTTTTTTTATTTATTCAAGTTTTCAGAAGATTTGTAAACCGCTTCTTTAAGACCTTCTTTATAGGTGATGATTTTATCTAAAATAGTTGCGTCAGCACTTCCTATTATTTGTGCAGCGAGGATTCCGGCATTTTTTGCTCCGTTTAAAGCGACTGTTGCTACAGGAACGCCACCAGGCATTTGTAAAATGGATAAAACACTGTCCCAACCATCAATAGAGTTGCTTGATTTTACAGGAACTCCAATCACGGGTAGCGGGGACATAGAAGCCACCATTCCTGGTAAATGTGCAGCACCACCAGCTCCGGCAATAATCACCGAAATACCACGGGTATGAGCATTTTTACTAAAATCAAATAACTTTTCAGGAGTTCTGTGTGCCGATACAATATCGACTTCTACAGCTATGTCAAATCCTTTTAAAATGTCTATGGCATCTTGCATTACCGGCATATCCGAAATGCTTCCCATTATTATGGCTACTTTGCTCATTGTTTTTATGTTGAGTTTTGAATTATAAATTATAATTCAACATTTATAATTATTTTTAACTAATCACTCTTATCGTATTCTTTACATCCTCAGCAATTCTTCTCGCTTCATTAATGTCTTCATTGACAATTGTTACATGTCCCATTTTTCTGAAAGGGCGGGTTTGTTTCTTACCGTAAATGTGTGGTGTAACACCATTCCATCCTAATATTTTCTCTATATTTTCGTAAACGACATCTCCAGAAAAGCCTTCTGCGCCAGTAAGATTAACCATAATTCCGGCCACTTTACTTTCAGTATTCCCTAAAGGCAAATCAAGAATTGCACGTAAATGGTTTTCAAATTGTGAAGTATAACTGGCTTCAATGGAATAATGACCGGAATTGTGTGGGCGAGGTGCGACTTCGTTTACTAGAATTTCGTCGTCTTCGGTTTGAAACATTTCCACTGCCAAAAGGCCTACGTGATTGAATTGCTTAGAAACATTCAAGGCAATTGCTCTTGCTTTTTCGGCTACTTTTTCATCAATTCGGGCAGGGCAAATTACATACTCCACTTGGTTGGCTTCAGGATGAAATTCCATTTCTACTACTGGGTATGTTTTTATTTCTCCCTGTGGATTGCGGCAAACAATAACGGCCAATTCATTTTTGAAAGGCACCATTGTTTCTGCAATACATTCGACGTTGGGTAAATTTTCTAAATCAGAAGTTTGTCTGATGACTTTCACACCGTTTCCGTCATATCCAAATTCGGTACACTTCCAAACAAAAGGAAGTTGGATATTAGAATCCACTAAATCAACCACCAAATCTTTTAAAGTTGCAAAACGTTTAAAAGGAGCTGTTGGAATATTATTCTCTATATAAAAGGCTTTCTGAATGCCTTTGTTTTGTATCAGTTTCAGTGTTTTTGGAGAAGGATATACTTTTAAACCTTCGTTTTCCAATTTTTCCAAAGCATCTAGATTTACCAATTCAATTTCAAAAGTCAAAACATCTACTTGTTTTCCAAAATTGTAAACCGTTTCAAAATCCATCAAGTCACCTTGAAAAAAATGATTACACGCAATTTTGCATGGTGCTTCGTCACTAGGATCAAGAACATAAGTTTGTATGTCAAATTTTCTCGTGTCAAACAACAGCATTTTGCCTAATTGTCCTCCACCTAATATTCCTAATTTAAAATCAGAAGAAAAATAATTCATTGTGATTGGTATTTACTTTGTCTGTTTGGCATTTGCCTTGAGTATGCAAAGATACTTTTTCCTAATCGAATAGGAAAATGCTATTTTATTTTCTTCAAAACTTCTTTGGCGACAGCCTTATAAGCTGCAGTATGATTTGGAAAATCTTTTGTAATTATAATTTTCAATTCAGGATGTATCCAATCATAATGTTGTCCTAAAATATATAAGGTACGCATCGAATAGGCTTTTGACGCCACTTTTATATCGTTAATCAACCAATCAAAACTATTTTCTATGATTTCCTCCAAATGTTTTTCTGAAAGCTGCACCTCTTTTTTCTTATAATGGGAAAGGACCAAAAGTTGGCAGATTTTTGCTACTGGCCGTATGGCGCTTTCGTCTTTAAGATTTTTGATATTAGAACAGAAAAAATCCAAATGGTTTTCAAGCCACTCTAATTTTTGGTAGCATACAAATTCCAGAATCCAACAGGCTTTGGACGAATTCTTGTTCGAAATCTGAAAACACAGTTGTATTAACTCAGGGAATAGTTCTCGATTATCCAGAACTTCATCCGCATATTTTTGTCTGTTGGCTCGATGTCCAGTTACATAATCTAAGTTTTTTTGGAATTCGGTGACCATCATTGGTGTTTTTGGTTTAAAAGTACAAATCAATTGACAATTGTCAAAAGTGAAATCCCTATCTTTGCCAAAGATTTTAAAATATAAAACTGTGATACAACTACACGATAAACAATTTGTTCCGTTTATTTCAGCCCAAGAGATAAACTTTGCTATTGAAAAAATGGTAGCGCAAATAGAAGATGATTTTTTTGATGAGACACCAATTTTTATTGGAGTATTGAATGGCTCTTTTATGGTAGTTTCCGATTTTTTAAAATTATACAAGAAACCTTGTGAAGTGTCTTTTATCAAACTAGCTTCTTACGAAGGAACTTCCTCTACAGAATCGGTTAAGCAATTAATAGGTTTAAACCAAGATTTAACGGGGAGAACCGTTATTGTTATTGAGGATATTATAGATACAGGAAACACTTTGGAAGAATTGAAAAAGTTGTTTAAGAGTCAAAATGTAAAACATTTTAAAATCGCAACACTTTTCTTCAAACCGGATGCTTTCAAAAAAGACCTAAAAATTGACTATGTGGGTATTCGTATTCCCAACAAATTCATCGTTGGTTTTGGTTTGGATTACGATGGTTTGGGCAGGAATTTACCCGAAGTTTATCAATTAAAGGAATAACAAAATAGTAAAAATCATATATAAAAAAGGAATGATCAATATAGTTTTATTTGGAAAGCCAGGAGCAGGAAAAGGAACTCAGGCAGAATTTTTAAAAGAAAAATACAAATTAACACACATTTCAACTGGAGATGTTTTTCGTTACAACTTGAAAAACGACACTCCATTAGGTAAAGAAGCAAGAGTGTATATGGATGCCGGAGATTTGGTTCCAGACGAGTTGACTACCAAAATGCTTATTGATGAGGTAAACAAACACTTGGATTCAAACGGAATTTTATTCGACGGATATCCAAGAACTATTGCACAAGCTGAAGCATTGGATGCATTTTTGCCTACAATTGGTTCATCTGTAGCTGCAACAGTTGCTCTTGAGGCTGACGACAATATTCTGGTGGCTAGATTATTGGAAAGAGGAAAAACCAGCGGAAGAGTTGACGATCAAGATGAAGACAAAATCAGAAATCGTTACCAAGAATATAATGAAAAAACGGCTCCATTAATGGGGTATTATAAAGCACAAAATAAGTTTCACGCTGTAAATGGAATAGGATCTATTCAAGAAATTACAGAGAGATTAACAGCGGTTATCGATAATTTGTAGAAGCAATTTCCAGCTGTACGTTTCAAGTCCGCGTCCCGTTGTTTATTTTTCTAAAGCGCCCCATAAGCTTCTTTCAGTCGCTTTTGTGTCACTCATAAAAATTAAACAACGGGACTGTGGGCTTTTCACTTCCATCTGGGCTATTAAAATAAGATTACGCAACAACAAGATTCTAAGAATCAAAAATATAAACGAATTATCTAAACATTGGAAATAGTAATAATATTTTTTCTGATACTCTTAAATGGGGTTTTCTCTATGTCTGAAATTGCATTGATTTCGGCCAGAAAAAACAGATTGGAAACCGCAGCAAAAAAGGGAAACAAAAGTGCCCAAATCGCTTTGGATTTAGCCAATTCGCCAAATAAGTTTCTGTCAACAGTACAAATAGGAATAACGCTTATCGGAATACTTACAGGTATTTACAGTGGGGACAAAATCACTGTAGATGTCGAGTTATTTGTAAAAGGATTTCATGTATTGATTCCGTTTGCGCATTCAATCGCTGTTGGAATTGTAGTTGTAATATTGACGTTCTTTTCGTTGGTACTGGGAGAGTTATTGCCCAAAAGAATTGGATTGAACCATCCGGAAGCTATTGCCAAAGCCGTGGCGTTACCGATGAAAATTGTTTCTATAATTACGGCTCCTTTTATATGGTTGCTAACCACTTCAACAGAATTTTTATTGGATGTACTGCGTATAAAGCCTACCGCTGACGGAAAAGTTACTGAAGAAGAGATAAAAGCAATCATCAAAGAAGGAACCGAAGGTGGTGAGGTTCAGGAAATAGAACAAGATATCGTAGAGCGTGTTTTTCATATTGGAGATCGAAAAATCAATTCGTTGATGACGCACAGAAAATCGGTTATGCTCTTGCCTTTGCATGCAAATAAGAATCAGGTAAAGGAATTTATGCTAAAAGAATTGCATTCCATTTATCCTGTGTATGGTGAAAATCATGATGATATTGTAGGAGTTGTAAATTTGAAAAATATCTTTGCCCATTTTGAAAACGAAAGTTTCAATTTGGCCGAAATTATGACCGAAGCCCCTTTTATGATGGAGCAAACGACAGCATATAAAGCACTGGAACAGTTCAAGGAAACAGGAATTCATTATGCATTGGTTTCGGATGAATATGGAGTTTTTCAAGGGGTAATTACTTTGAATGATATTCTTGAAGCACTAGTTGGTAATGCATCCGATTTTTATAAAGATGATTTCCAATTAATCGAGAGAGAGGATGGAACCTGGATGGTAGATGGACATTATTCGCTGCACGATTTCCTGACGTATTTCGAGTTGGATGATTTGATAAATGATTATGAAGTGACCACTGTGAGTGGATTAATAATGACCGAATTGTCCCGTATTCCAAAAGAAGGAGAAAAGTTGATTTGGCAAAAATTTGAGTTAGAGGTCATCGATATGGATGGCGTGAAGATTGATAAAGTAATGGTTAAAGCCTTAAAGGTTTAAAAAATTGATTTAAAAGTTTAATCAGTTTAAAGTAGATTAAAGTAGTTTAAAAGTGTTCAAAGTAGTTTAAAGTTAGTCGAAAATTAGCTAACCCATAACCCTTAAGCCTTTAAACTCTTAAACCTTTAAACCCTTAAGCCTTTAAATCTTAAACAAGAAGATATGACAGAAGGGAATTTTGTAGATTACGTAAAAATTTATGTTTCTTCAGGAAAAGGAGGAAAGGGATCTACGCATTTGCATAGAGAAAAATTTATTGAAAAAGGCGGACCAGACGGTGGTGATGGTGGACGAGGGGGACACGTATATTTAGTGGGAAACAAAGGACTTTGGACTTTATTTCACTTGAAATTTGCACGTCATATTAAAGCGGGTAATGGTGGTGATGGAAGTGGAGATAGAAGTACTGGTGCTGATGGAGATGATAAATACATCGAAGTTCCGTTGGGTACAGTCGTAAAAGATAAAGAAACTGGAGAAACTCTTTTTGAAATTACCGAAGACGGAGAGAAACAAATTCTTTCTCGCGGAGGTAAAGGAGGGTTAGGGAACTGGCACTTTAGAAGCTCAACGAATCAAACACCGAGATATTCTCAACCAGGTTTGCCGGGTGTGGAAATGGACGTGATTTTGGAACTTAAAGTATTGGCCGATGTAGGTTTGGTAGGTTTTCCTAATGCAGGAAAATCAACGCTACTGTCTGTGTTGACTTCTGCAAAACCAAAAATTGCCGATTATCCTTTTACAACATTGAAACCAAATCTTGGAATTGTGGCTTACAGAGATTTTCAATCTTTTGTAATTGCCGATATTCCGGGAATTATTGAAGGTGCTGCTGAAGGAAAAGGATTAGGTCACTATTTCTTGCGTCATATCGAGCGTAATTCGACCTTATTGTTCTTGGTTCCTGTTGATACACCAAACATCAAGGAAGAATATGATATTTTGGTGAATGAATTGACCAAATACAATCCGGAAATGTTGGATAAAGAACGTTTATTGGTAATTTCAAAATGTGATATGCTGGATGATGAACTGAAAGCCGAATTGAAAGTTGAACTTGACGTTGCATTCAAAGACATTCCGTATATGTTTATCTCATCAGTTGCCCAACAAGGTTTGACTGAATTGAAAGACAAATTATGGAAAATGCTGAATGACTAAAAGTCAGTATTTTATATTAAAAAGGTGTTCTAGCAATAGAACACCTTTTTTATTTGAATTACACAATCCCTAAAATTAAGTTAATAATCAATGACTTGTTTTTGATTTTAAATGAACAATTAGTTTTTAGTTGCGAAAATGATTTATATTCGCAGCACTTAAAAATTATTCAAATATGAGGTTGCAAAACTTAAATTAGCGAAAACTAATTAGTAAAGTAACCTCATATTTAAAACTTAAAAAAACTATTTATGAAAAAAATTATTTTATTCCTGACGATGTGCCTTATGGCTTTTCCTGTTAGAGCAGATGAAGGAATGTGGTTTTTGATGTTTATCGAAAGACTGAACCATAGAGATATGGAAAAAATGGGCTTGCAATTGACAGCCGAAGAAATTTACAGTATCAATCATCATAGTTTGAAGGATGCTATCGTTCAATTCAACGGAGGCTGTACGGCCGAAATCGTTTCCAAAGAAGGTTTGGTATTAACCAACCACCACTGTGGATACGATGCAATTGCTGAACTTTCAACTGAAGAACAAAACTATTTAAAAAATGGGTTTTGGGCTAAAAGCAAAAGCGAAGAATTAAAACCAAAATCATTGTATGTTCGTTTTTTCGTACGTATGGATGATGTTTCCAAAAGAATTTTATCAAAAGTAAATGATAAAATGACCGAAGCGGAACGCAATAAAGTGATTCAACAAGAAATAGCTTTGATCGAAAAAGAAAACAATGAAGGTGGGAAATACACTGTATCTGTTCGTCCTTTCTTTCAAGGAAATGAATACTATTATTTTGTATACCAAGATTATAAAGACGTTCGTTTAGTAGGAACGCCTACAGAAAGTCTTGGAAAATTTGGTGGAGATACCGATAACTGGGAATGGCCACGCCATACTGCAGATTTCTCTATGTTTAGAGTTTATGCAGATAAAGACGGAAACCCTGCAGAATATTCCAAAGAGAATGTGCCTTTGCAACCGAAACACCATTTGCCAATAAATATTACTGGAGCAAAAGAAAATGATTTTGCGATGATTTTGGGTTATCCAGGAAGAACAAACCGTTGGATGCCATCTGGAGGAATAGCACAAAATGTTACATATGCTTATCCGGCACATGTTGAAGGTGCAAAAACCGGAATGGATAACATGAAAAAGTTCATGAGTAAAGATGAAAGCGTAAACTTGAAATATGCTTCTAAATATGCTTCAACAGCCAATTATTGGAAAAACCGTCAAGGGATGATTGATGCATTGACTAAAGCAAAAACTGCTGCTGCAAAATCAAATGAAGAAGCTAAATTCAATGCTTGGGCGAATAAGCCAGAGAACAAAGAAAAATACGGAAATGTTATTGCTACAATAAACGATTATTACGCAAAAACAAATTTGAAATCACGTCACGATAATTATCTTTCACAATTGGTGCGAACAGCTTCTTATGGTGTTGCTCCATATATATTGGGGAATGCATTGATTGCTTATTACAAAGAAAATGACGCTAAAAGAGCTGAAATGCTTCCTAAGATAACTGGTTTAATTGATAACTATTATGGTGATTTTTATGCTCCTTTGGAAAAAGAAGTTTTGACTGCTCAGCTTAATTTGTACGCTGCTAAAGCATCAGAATATGGTTTGGCTCCAGTTGTGGCTAAAATGAAAGAAACCAATAAAGGTAGTTTTGCTGCTGATGTGGATAAAGCAATTACGGGAAGTATTTTTGCCAGTAAAGAATCGGTTGAGGCTTTTATGAAAGATCCAAAAGCGGAACTAATTGCTACAGATGCTTTGTATGTTATTTCAAATGATTTGGTAACAAAAGTTAGAGCCAAATCTGATGAACAATCTAAAGCAGATGATGATTTTGCTATTGCTTACCGCAAATTAGTGGAAGGTTTAAGAGAATCAAAATTGAATACTATTCAGTATCCAGATGCCAATTCTACTTTGCGTTTAACTTATGGTAAAGTTCGTGCTTTACCTGCAGACAAACGCAATGACGCCAAAATTAATAACTATACAACAATGACCGGAATGGTTAATAAGTATAAAGCAGGTGATGCCGAATTTGATTTACCAGCTCGTTTGTTGGAATTAAACAAAGCAAAAGATTTTGGTCAATATGCTGACAAAGCTGGATATATGCCTGTGAATTTCTTAACTGATAATGATATTACTGGTGGAAACTCAGGTTCTCCTGTATTGAATGGAAAAGGTGAATTAATCGGTGTGGCTTTTGATGGAAATATCGAAGCTATGGCAGGTGATGTTATTTTTGACAAAAAACTGCAACGTACCATCAATCTTGATATTCGTTTCGTGCTTTGGGTTATTGATAAATATGCTGGAGCTCAAAACATTATTGATGAAATGACAATTGTGAAGGAAGCGCAACCTTAAAACATACCGTTATTGAATATTAAACCCCGTCTTGTTATTAAAAACAGACGGGGTTTCTTTTTCAGGACTAGACAGCTAGACAAAAATATATTTAATCATAATACGTGTCAAATAAAACCTCCAAGGTTTCTTTAATATTATTTGCTTTCATGGTAGGGTATTTTATGCGGGAATCAAGCCAATTTTCGATTATTAAATCAAAATTGTCTTCGACATCATACAGTACGGGAACACCTAGTTTTTTAAGAGCGGCTGCATTGCATTCTTGTTCATAATGCTTGCGGATAGGAATCGAAAGTATTTTTTTGCCTAGATACAAGGCTTCGGCGGGCGTTTCAAATCCTCCTCCAGTAATAATTCCTTCGCAGTTAATGAGGCTTTTATTGAATTGCTGTTGGTTAACTGGGAAATAAGTAACATTCTTAATTGTGTGCTTGGCTTCTATGCCACTCAAAAACCAGTGAAATTTTAAATTAGGAAGTTTATTGAATGCTTTTTCCAAGCAGTCTTGTTGGAAGGAGGGTAAATAAATAGTAATGTGTCCGGAGTTTTTAGGTTCTGAATGTATGATTTCGTCTTTGATAATGGGAGGATAAATAAAATCATCGTATTTGTCAAAATGTAATCCAATGTTTTTTGGAGAAGGAGCATAATGTTTTAAGATCATTTCCCCCATAATGCTTTTCTTTTCGGGTCTCGGCGTTTTAGGAGAAATGAAACTGGCTTGATGTCCAAATTGTATCGAATGCACTTTTTGTAATTTACAGGCCAAGGAAGTAATCGAGTCGAAATCGTTGATAACTACATCGTAGTTTTTTAGAGGTAAAGCATTGGCATCTTTATAGATTTGTTTGGGTTTGATGTTTTTGGCAATATCCCAATAATTCAAACCGCCGCAGGTACTGTAATGCAAACTGCAGCCTTCGCTTTTGAATTTTACAGGTAAATTAATGTCCAGACTGGCATTGTTACCACTTAAGAAAAAATCAACCTCACCAAATTTTTGCAGATAAGGATATAATTGCACCGCCCTGCTGATGTGTCCGTTGCCTGTTGCCTGTATGGCGTAAAATATTTTCATTGCTGTATATTTTTTTAGGAAAGAATTTTATTGACAATGTCATTGACCACTTTTTCCTCATTGTTATCAGAATCCGTGTAATGCTCCTTTTTATAATGATAAAGACTCCATTTTTGTTTTTTATATTCTAATGCAGTCAGATTTTCAATCCAATCGCCACTATTGAGATACAATACTTTTCCATATTCATTTTCTACTTCCTTCATTTGGGGTTTGTGAATGTGTCCACAAACTACGTAGCTACATTTTTTTTGAATAGCAACATCGGCAGCGGTAGTTTCAAAATTGGATATAAAGGAAGCCGCTTTCTTGACGCTGTCTTTTATCATTTTGGAGTAGCTTCTTTTTTCTTTGCCCAAAACAGTCAAAAACCAATTGATCAAACTGTTAATCAGAATCAACAAATCATAGCCTTTTCCGCCTAGTTTCGCTAGTATTTTAGCATAGCCTTTGGTTGAGGAATCAAAAACATCACCATGAAATATCCACGTTTTTTTGCCATCCAAATCTAATGTCAACTTGTCAACCAACTCAAAATTGCCTAAAATAAAATCAGAATATTTGCGTAAAGCTTCATCGTGATTTCCTGTAATGTAAATAACTCGTGTCCCCAGATTGGACATTTTTATAATTTGTCTTAATACATTCATGTGGGCAGCTGGAAAGTAGCTTTTGGTGAAACTCCACATATCGATAATGTCGCCATTAAGGACTAATGTTTGTGGGTTTATTGATTTTAAATACTGCAGTAATTCTTTGGCGTGGCAACCATAAGTTCCTAAATGGACATCACTTATAACCACTAATGGAATTTTTCTTTTCCTTTTCATTTTTAGTTTTTACGAAAGTAAGATCGATATGTTATCCCAATGTGTTCTGAGTATTATTTGTATATAAAAAAAAACCGTCGAGTTACTGAGACAAGACGGTTGGTATTAAATCTGTTTTTCTTTTTTTGATTATTGAATTGTCTTCACTCGAATTCCCTTAGTGTGACTTGTATATTCTGGAGCATACATACTTTCGATAGTTGAAATTCCGTTAGAGAAATTACCAGTATTGTTTACTCGAATGTCATATTCCAGCACATAAGTTCCTTTGTTTATTCGATCAAAAAAGAAATGTGTTGCTGCGTCTTTGGTGCTTTTATAAAATCCTAAACCAGCTTTATATTCGTATCCAGATAATACATCTACGGGTTCAAAACAAGAAGCGCGCATATCTTTTAAGTGAATAAATTCTATATCTTCTTTGGCTGAAAGGAGTAGGCGGATGGTAACTAAATCTCCAATTTTCAGCACATTCGAAGCTGTTATTTTTTGTAATTCAGGGCCTTTGTCTGTGTTTTTCTTGATATACAGTTCTTTTGCAATAGATAAATTAGTTCCCGAATTTGTTTTTATTTTATCCAAATCTTCAAAATACTGCCAATAAATACCGCCATATCCTGGTATTTTCGATTTATTGGTAAGGGTTATTGTCGCCATTTCTTTTTTAATTTCATTGGCTTTCCAGTTGAGTTTGATGTAGCCTGTCTCGGATTCTTTTTCATTTTCGGATAGTTTTTTGCTGACTATTTTCTGATCTCCAATTTGGAATATTGTATTGTCTTTTACACTCAGCCAATCAGAACCCTGCATTAGTAACGCATACACGGCTTCGGTGGTTGCTTTTGTGGTAGGCCAGTTTTTGGTTTGCTTGTTTTTGAGAAGCCAAACTTTCATCGCATCGATAGATTTGGTGTCGTTCGTAATTTCGGCGAAAGCCTCAATTAATAAAGCTTGGGTCTCAATAGGAGCCTGATACCAATACCAGCCTGATTTGTTTGCAATCCAGTACATACCCCAATCTTCGTTGTTGGAAGCGGTTTCTTTTAGACTTTCGAGGATTGTTTTTGCCATTGCTTTTTCTCCAAAACGATTCAATACCAAAGCTGTCATTCCTTTTTCATACAAAGTATAGTTTAGCCAATTTTCCTTGGCAGTTACTAAATAGCGTTTGGTTACTTTCTTTAAAGTATCGGAAAGTGGATAATCGGTTAAATAAAAACTTCGGGTATAGAGATAATGCAAATCAGAATTGGGATTTATCCAAATTAATTTGTCTGTTGCTTTAAGGTTTTGGGTTCTGATTTTATGATATTCTAAAAATTTGCTGTCAAGAAACGGAATTCCTTTTTCGGAAATTTGATCTATTTTTTCAATGGTTTTGTCATCAGTATTTAATTTTGCCAAATGCCCTAAGCCTGCCAAAATATGTCGGGTAATGTATTCGCTTTCATCGCTTCCGTCAAACCAAGAAAATCCTCCAGACGGTTTTTGTTTTTGCTTTAATTTTTCAAAAGTAACTTGTTGCGAAGTTTTCATTTTTTCTAAATCAAAAAGCAAGGCCAGATTCTTTTTCTTTTCATCTTCACTTTGGGCATCGTTAAGCCAAGGCGTTTCGGCAAGAATAATCGATTTTAGTTCTTCGTTTTCTTCCAGTTTGGAATTCAATTTTCCATTTTTTCTCCAAGTTTCAAAAAGGGTGGCAATTTTTGGAATACTGGAAATGATTTCCGAAGCCAAAGCATTAGCATAAAAACGAGCGAAAGTTTGTTCGGCACATTCGTGTTCGTATTCTATCAAATAAGGAAGCGATTGAATGGCAGTCCAAGAAGGATTTGAGGTATATTCTAAAGTAAACTGATGATTTTTTAAAGTGGTTGAATTGTTGTTTTTTAGATTTTCAAACGTATATTCTTTCTTTGAATTTTCCCGCACCCAAATCGGAATACTTTCGGTGACTAACATATTATTGGTTAAAACTGGCAAGATGTTTTCTTCTCCATCTGAGAAATTTCCAGCCTTTGCCAAAATTTTATATTGAACGCCCTGAAGTCCTTCTGGAATGACAATTGTCCAACTCGCAGTTGTATTACCAAATGCATCAATAGTAAAGTTTTTGACATTTTTTGTATTCAGCATTTTGGCATCTATTGGTTGCATCGTTGTTGCATCGAAAAATTGTAAAATAGCAATTCCGGTTTTGGCATCTTTGGTGACATTGGCAATTTTTGCGGTTATCACAATAGTATCTTTTTCCCTAAAGAACCTTGGAAAATTTGGTGTTACCATTAGCTCTTTTTGGGTAATTACACTTTTTTCCAAATAGCCTGTTACGGCATCTTTGTTGTGTGCCATTAATCGGAGTTTCCAAGCGGTCAATGCTTCTGGAGAGGTGAAATTAAAACTTACTTTTCCTTTGGTATCTGTTTTTAAATTCGGAAAAAAGAAAGCAGTTTCAGATAGATTTTTTCTTGCTTTAACTTGGGTTAAAGCTTCTAATGATTTTTTAGTAGTGATGATGATGACTCCGTTTTTCCCTTTTTCTCCGTATGAAGCGGTTGCTTTTCCATCTTTTAAAATATCTATTGAAATAATGTCTGCTGGAACGATTAATTGTACTTGTTCAAAAGTCATTGGCTCTCCATCTACAATGTACAGCGGATTAACATTTTTTCCATTAATTGTAGTGCCTCTGATTGTGATTCCAGGTGCTTTCTCCCCAAGCTTAATTTCTATGCCGGCTAAACTATGAACAGAATTATCATATTCAACTACTTCAACAGCAGTAGCTAGACTTTTCTTTTTCATTGCCCCATAACCTGTAACAACAACTTCTTGTAATGAAGAACTCTCTTCTTCCAGTTGAATGTCTAATTGATTGGAATTAATGCTAATGGTTTGTGTTTTAAGGCCTATATAGGAAATTTTTAACATCTCTCCAATTGCGGCTTCTATTTCATAATAACCATCAAAATCGGTTGAAGTGATTCTTTGTGTTCCGTCTATTGAGAGATATACTCCAGGCAAGGGAAGTCCTTTATTGTCTGTAATAACACCCGAAATTAATTTGGCATTAAGTGGCTTTTTAATTTTTTTGGTGAGTTGTTTTTGGTATTCCCTTTGTTGGGACACCGAATAAGTTTCATTAAAGTCAAATCCGAACCAAATCAATTTTGTGGTTTCATTATCGAGTTCGACTCTTTTTATATAAGGATTGAGATTGCGGATTGATGAATTGGTTTTGTCAAATCCTAAAGAGGTTCTATTATTCAAACCATTATGCATATAATAGTCAAAATACAAAGAAGGCCAATTCTCTTTCGTAAATTGATCCAAAGAACTGTCATACATTGATGCAAGTATTTCGGATTCTTTTGAAGTGTTGGTTGCATTCAATTTAAAAGACCAATTTTCAGCACTTCCAGGCTGTATTTTGTTTCTGAAACTTTCTATGCTAAAATCTAATTTAGGTTCTTCTTCTTCTTCTTTTAAAGTTAAAACTAAATTTTGTGTAAAAGTTTGGTTTTCGAAAACACTTTCAAAACCTATATTTACGAAATTTTTAAATTCATTCCCCAGCGGAACTTTTACAATGGCTTGATTGTTTTTTAAAATTATGTTTTCTTCAAAAAACAATTTGCTATCATAATTTCCAGTTGTGGTGATGAAAAGTTCGGGAATGGCAGATTTAAGTTGTACCAATACAAATCCGTCTTTTTTAGGGTCATCATTGAGTTGCTTTAAAGTAATCAGTTTGCTTTGGTTTAAAGTATCTTTACTTTGGGCAATTTCAAAAAATGTACTGACTGTAATTGGATTATCAAATTTATCTTTTGCCGTAAAATCTACTCTGTAATTTCCAGATTTGTAATTAGAAATAAAATCAAGAGGGAAGGATTTCTCTTTTTCAGTATTTACTGATTTAGTATAAACCAAAGTTCCTTTCTCTAATTGGTAGTCTGTTCGTTCATTAATTTCATAAGGGAAAAGACGATTAAAATCTTGATCGGAAATACTTTTGATATCGGGAATTCCCCAAACTCTTGGTTTGAATTTTGAATTATTTTCTTTTAGTAGATACAATTTTATTTCTCCTTTGGCCGCTACAAATTGGTCATTTAGATTAGTGCTATTGAGCAGGATTTCATTTTCATTTTTAGTTTCTATTTTTCGGGGAATTGTAGTTTTTAGTATCAAGGCATGATATCCTATGTTAACTTCAATATGGTTTGAATGAGTTTCTCCGTTCAAATCAGTTACATCTGCTTGTATTCTATAAGCAAAAATAGGTAGTGTTTCTTTATTCACTCTGTCATCTGGAATGGCATTAAAGTTAATGTGGAATTTACCTGAGGCATCCGTTTTAGTCTCCCCAGTAGCGATAGTAGTCGAAAGCCCTTGCCAAGAATAATAATTGCCATTTGAAGTGTTTGTTTCTCGAATTATGCGATAATTTACTTTGGCATCTGTGATGTTGCTTCCTGCAAAAGCTTTTGCATTTCCATTTATAGTAATCATCTGGTTTACTTTATAGCTTTCCTTACTTGGGTCAAATGTAACTTCAAACTTTGGACGCTTGAATTCTTCCACTTTGAATCCTTGTCTTGAGGACTCAAAATCTACATTGTCCCAAAATGGATTTTCATCTTTAGTTTTAATCAGGATAAGGTAATTTTCTGGTTCCGTTGCTTCAATACTGAAACTTCCTGTCAGCCCCGTTTTTGGTAAAGCAAATTCTCCCCAAAACGAGCCAAAGTCATTGGTTGTAACGTTGACGGTTTTAATTTCTTTGTAGTTGGCATCTTTTAATGTAATCTTAAAATCGGTTTTTGGGACGATAACTGTTGTATTTTGTTTTTTTTGAATAGCAACTCCTTTGAAAAAAACCGTTTGGCCTGGACGATAAATGGCACGATCCAAGTAGAATTCTACTTTGCCTTTAAAGTTGTCATCTTCGTTGTTTTTATAATAATCAGTGCCGTTTGCTACATAGTTTTTGTTAATTAAAATGGTGTCGTTCTCTGTGGTTAATAGAGTAGGGAAATTATTGTAATAGTTGTTAGTACTCACTTTTGATTTATAGGTTGCCAAGCCGTCAGCATTGGTTTTCATGTCAAAATAGGTTGACTTTAAAGTGACATTTTCCATCGGTTTACCTGTTTTCCTGTCGAGAACAGTGTAGTATTCGGTATCAGTTTTTGCATTTGCTAAAACTGAGATATTCGATACTGTGATGGTTTCATAAGCAAATGCTTTTTTATCTTTTAAATCAGTTTCACTTTCAAAATAAACTAAATAACTGCCGGTTTCTAACTGTGGTAAAACAACTTCGGTGGTATATTCAAAATAATCTTTCTTGTCAATGAGTTCGTAATTTTTCGTGATTAAAGGTTTTTTATTTGTTACAATTTGGGAAGCCAAACTGTCAAGTTTATGCGGGATGTTATGAAATTCGGCAATTTTGCTGTAATTTATTTTAAAAATAGAAATCGTTAAATTATTGGTGTTTTTATAATGAATAAATGCCCTAGTGTTTTCTTTATTGTAAATGTATTTTTGAAGTTGAATTTGAAGCGTTTTGGTATTGATTTCCTGTTTTTTCTGTTGAGCTAATTTGTATGCGTTCGAATGATTGGAAATAGCTAGAATACTGTCAATTATAGTAATGGCTTTTATATTGTACTCAGGATGTGTTTCTTTTGAAGCTTCTTTGGTATAAATTACCGCTTTTGCCAACTGAATTTTTTGCAACAATATTTCATCTTTGGCGTTTTTTTGTAAATGATTCAAAGTGTGTAAAAACTCTGTATCTAACTTTAAAAGATAATCATTGCAAAAAGTAATCCTATCCAGCTGATTGTCTGTAGAAGGATGATTGGTCTCTTGTTTTTGATACAAAAAAAGAACTTTTTTTAGAATGGTATCTTTTACAAAGTCCAATTTTTGCTCAGTAAAATCATTAGAATCTCCTAAAAGAGTTTTTTTATATTCCTTAAAATCTTTTGGTTGAAAACTCCATGGACTTATTTTTTTAGCATAAAAAGAAATATTTTCTCTTATCATATAATCAAAAATATTTTCTTTTTTGAGTTTTTCTAAAGTTAGAAAATCAAAAATGGCTTCGTAACTAAGTAGCGGAGTGTTTTTTAAAACAGCTTCGTTTTCAAGTGTTTTTTCAAAAGCTAAATTAATTTGGGTGTTAAAATCGTTTTGGCTCCAAGTCAAAAAATCATCATCCAGAATAGTTGTATTTGTCCTGCTTCGAATATTGTAGCCATATTTGTCAAAATACTCACTTAAACATTTTCCGTATACCAAATTCAAAATCGCTTGAGAAGGAATGCTTACTTGTTTGATTTGCGCTTTTAAATTATTTAAAATTTTCGTTTGAGCATTTTCATCCACAACTTGTAAATACTTGGACGAATAGAAAAAACATTTAATAATTTGCACTTCTTCTTTTTTTGCAACAGCTTTTTTATAGATTTTGGCAACAATTTCATTGGCAGTTTTCATTTTGCCTTCATTTTCGTTTTTGATAACCTTATTCCAATCCTTTTCGTATTGTTGTGCAAATAGTGAAGTTGATATAAAAAGAAGGGCTAAATAAAATTTTTTCATAATAGTTGTAGTACGGTGTTATGTCAAAAATAATTGTCGTACAAAATACTGAATTTTTCTTATAAATTTATTATAAGTTTTGTGTTTTCTTATTTTTAAAACAAAATAATCTTCGCTTGTTTTGGGTTAAATAATCCATAATATTGTGGAATAGTATTGTGAAGAAACCATTAATGCAGTTTATTTGTGATGAGTATCTGCATAAATTAAAAGATAAATTATTGCGTTTACAGATCGAGTAGCTAAAACAGGAATTTGAGAGGTTTTGGTAAATCCAAAAATAAGGATTAATTTAGAGTCAAATTACTGTTAAAAAGCATGTTGCGTTTAATTTTGTTTAGGTATTCTAACATAGTAATACATATGTTTTTTTATTAATTTTAACTGTCTAATAAGCTAATTTATGGCATTAACTTTACCTGTCAATACCCGAATTGAATCCATTGACTTACTGAAAGGATTAGTTATGGTTTTAATGGCACTCGACCATGTGAGAGATTATTTCCATTATTCTTCTTTCTTTTTTGATCCATCAGATCCTCTTCAGACTACTTTGCCTATTTTTTTTACGAGATGGATTACTCATTTTTGTGCACCAACCTTTAGTTTTCTAGCAGGAGTCTCCGCATATATGGCAAGTAAAAGAAGAACTCATAATGAGTTGTCGAGTTTTTTATTAAAACGTGGAATTTGGCTAATTTTTGTAGAGCTGACAATAGTCGGTTTTGCATGGTCTTTTAATGTCGATTTTAGTTCTTTTGGTTTACGTGTGATATGGTCATTGGGAATTAGTATGATTTTTTTATCGGCCTTGATTCATTTGCCAAGAATAGCTATTCTTATCTTTAGTTTGTTGCTTGTTTGCTGTCACAACTTGTTTGATAATGTTCATTATGCAGATAATTTTTGGTGGGATATTGTTCATGAACAAATGGTTTATCAGCTTACAGACAGTACCCAATTAGTGATTGGATATCCAATTGTTCCATGGATAGCGATAATGGCATTAGGATATTATTTTGGGGGATTTTATGCTCCAACTTATGATGCTAGTAAACGAATAAAAATATTTAATTACATAGGAGGAATTGCTATTGCTGTTTTTGTTTTGTTAAGATTGACAAACCTCTATGGAGATTCAAAACCATTTATACAGTTTGATACTTTTTCTCAAAGCCTGATTTCTTTTTTAAATCCAACTAAGTATCCACCGTCATTTTTGTATATATTGATGACCTTGGGCTTGTCTTTCTTGTTTTTGGCCAACACCGAAAAACTCAAAGGAAAAGTTGTGGATTACTTTTGCACCTTCGGCAGGGCTCCTTTCTTTTATTATATTTTGCATCTCTATATAATTCATTTGCTAGCCTTGATTTTTGCTGAACTATCTGGATTTGGTTGGCAGAAAATGATTTTGTCAACTTGGGTTGGATTTGAAACAAATTTGAAAGGCTATGGCTTTGACCTTTGGGTGGTTTATGTTGTTTGGATTGGAGTCATTTTGATGCTTTATCCATTATGTAAAAAGTTTGATGGATATAAACGAGCGCACAAAGAAAAATGGTGGTTGAGTTATTTGTAAAAAAGAAATTAGAATGTTTTCATCTAATAGTAAATAAATGACTTTATGAATCCTAAAGTTGATTGTGAAATCTTTTTCTAGTGCTTAATTTCCGTTCAATTATCTTTCCTTTTTTAAATTAAAAGGCTTCTATTCTTTTAGAAATTCTTTATTTTTGGAGGATGAAATTACTGCTAGGCTTCTTTTTGATATTTCCACTGTTTTTGTTTTCCCAATCTTTTGAAAAAGGGGAGAAATTATACATTGATAAGAAATACGATCAAGCGCAGCCTATTTTGGAAAATTACTTAAAAAGCAATCCAAGTCATCTCAAAACAATAGAATACTTAGGCGATATTGCTGGTCAGGATAAATCGTGGGACAAATGTATTGGCTATTATAAAAAGCTGAAAACTTTGAAACCCAATGAGGCTAATTATTACTATAAATACGGAGGCGCTCTGGGGATGAAATCTTTGGAAGTTAATAAATTCAAAGCTTTAGGGATGATTGGAGAAGTGCGGTCTTCTTTTGAAAAAGCCATTGCTTTAAATCCAAAACACATCGAAGCACGTTGGGCATTAATAGAACTGAATCTGCAACTGCCCGGAATTGTGGGCGGAAGCGAATCCAAAGCCATCAAATATTCAACCGAATTGCGTGAATTGTCACCAGTTGATGGATATTTGTCTCGCGGCTATATCGAGGAATATTTCAAGCGATACGCTAGTGCCGAACAGCAGTATAAAAGAGCCATTTTGATAGGCGAATCAAAAGTTTGTTATCAAAAATTAGCCGATTTGTATAAAAATAAAATGAAACAGCCCGAAAAAGCCAATAAGGTTTGGGAAGATTATAAAAATAAAAAATAACGGTTACTCGACAGCATTTTTCGATTAAACCTACTAACGAATAAACGGATAAATATAAATGAAAACACATTTCATTGCCATAGGCGGAAGCGCAATGCACAACTTAGCATTGGCATTACATAACAAAGGATATCAGGTTACGGGAAGTGACGACGCGATTTTTGAACCATCGAAATCCCGTTTGGAAAAGAAAGGAATTCTGCCTGCTGAGTTAGGCTGGTTTCCGGAGAAAATCACTTTCGATATTGAAGCTGTAATCCTTGGAATGCACGCTAAAGCCGATAATCCTGAACTTTTGAAAGCGCAGGAATTGGGACTTAAAATTTATTCGTATCCTGAGTTTTTATACGAGCAGTCCAAAAACAAAACTCGAGTGGTTATTGGCGGTTCACACGGGAAAACGACTATAACTTCAATGATTTTGCACGTAATGCATTACCACAATATTGAAGTAGATTATATGGTTGGCGCTCAATTGGAAGGTTTTGATACAATGGTTCATCTTACCGAAGAAAATGATTTTATGGTTTTGGAAGGCGATGAGTATTTGTCTTCGCCAATTGACAGAAGGCCTAAGTTTCATTTATACCAACCAAATATTGCCTTGATTTCCGGAATTGCCTGGGATCATATTAATGTTTTTCCGACCTATGATTTTTACGTAGAGCAGTTTGAAATTTTTATTGATAAAATTACAAATGGTGGAATCTTGGTTTACAATGAAGATGATTCAGAAGTAAAACGTGTTGCCGAAAAAGCGACTAATCCAATTCGTAAAATTCCTTATACTACTCCAAAGTACGAAGTAAAAGACGGCGTTACATTATTAGAAACTCCTGAAGGCCCTATGCCTATTGAAGTTTTTGGTGCGCATAATTTAAATAATTTGGCAGGAGCCAAATGGATTTGCCAAAATATGGGAGTTGATGAAGCCGATTTTTATGAAGCGATTGCCAGTTTCAAAGGGGCTTCGAAACGTTTGGAAAAAATTGCCGAAAGCAAAACCAAAGTTGCATATAAAGATTTCGCCCATTCGCCAAGCAAAGTGGCTGCAACCACTAAAGCCGTGAAAGAGCAATACCCAAACCGTACCGTTGTGGCTTGTTTGGAACTTCATACTTACAGTAGTTTGAATGCCGAGTTCCTGAAAGAATATGAAGGAGCACTTGAATATGCTGATGTTGCTGTGGTTTTCTATTCACCAGATGCTGTGAAAATTAAACAATTGGAAGAAGTGACTTATGAACAGATTGCCAAAGCTTTCAATAGAGAAGATTTGATTATTTACACCAACCCAACAGCTTTCAAAGAATATTTATTTAACCTAAATCTAGAAAATTCAGCTTTATTATTGATGAGTTCAGGTAATTACGGTGGATTGAATTTTGATGAGGTAAAAGGATTAGTTGAATAAACTAACTGTTTTGTTTATAATATTTAATGTGCCAATTGCAATTTTGTAATTGGCACATTTTTTATTTTACATATTTAAAGTGTCCAACAATTTCATAGCTGAACAGACAATCCTCCAAAACCTGTCCGTAGCCAACGTTGTGAACGATAAGATTTCGCTTGCCATCTGCTGATTTTTTGTTGGTAATAATTCCAATGTGTGGTAACTTTTCGTTAATCATCCAAGTTACAATTTCACCAGTTTTATAATCTTCTGCGTTTTTTGATACAGCTAATTTTATTCCTTTTCTTTCGAAGAAAACTTCAAGGTTTGGAACTCTTCGATGATCAATATTTGTGTCCGTTTTCGTCATTCCCCATTTTTTCAAATTTGGATATGACGAAAAATTAGCCTTCATATCTTCGTGAACTTCTTTTTGTAAATCAATACCAAGTTTTCGGTAAGCCCTTATCACTACATCAGTGCAAACCCCTTTGTTTTTTGGAACATCACCATTTGGATATTTTATAGAAATATAAGCTGGGTCATAATCTATGGTAGGATCAATTATGGAGATTGCTGCTCTGGATAGTTTTTCTTCAAAAGTTGTGGTTGAAGCTTCAGTAGTTACTGCTTGAAGTTTATTTTTTTCTTTTTGGCTGCAGCCATAAAATAATATTGCTATTAATAAGACAATTATTGATTTCATATTTTTTGTTTTAAAGTTACTCTTTAAACAATAAAAAAAATAATTTTAACTGTATGATTTTTCTCTACTATCTGTTAATAAATAAGGATTATGATTACATTAGCATAACTGTAAAAAAGTAAAATGGAACAAAACAATATACCAATCACCAATTGGTCAGAAGACGATAAGCCTCGTGAAAAGTTAATGCTCAAAGGGAAAAGCGTTTTGAGTGATGCCGAATTGATTGCGATACTTATTGGTTCTGGAAGTCGAAACGAATCGGCTGTGGATTTGAGTAAACGAATTTTGGCAAGTGTCGATCATAATTTAAATGCTTTAGGGAAGCTATCTATTGCGCAATTAATGAATTTTAAAGGAATTGGCGAAGCCAAAGCGATTTCTATAATTGCCGCTATGGAGTTGGGAAGAAGAAGGCGAAGCGAAGATGCAGTTGAGTTAGCAAAAATAACATCAAGTAAAGCAGTTTTCGAAGTTATGCAACCGATAATAGGAGAGTTGCCACACGAAGAATTTTGGGTTTTGTTTTTGAATAATTCAAATAAAATACTTTTCAAAACACAGTTGAGCAAAGGTGGAATGACTGGAACAATGGTCGATGTTCGAATTGTTTTTAAAATAGCATTTGAGCAAAATGCAACCGCAATTATTTTGGTGCACAATCATCCTTCCGGAAAACTGCAGGCCAGTGATGCCGATATTCAAATAACAAAAAAGATTAAAACTGCTGGGCAACAATTAGATATCCCTGTTTTAGATCATATAATTATCACAGAATCTGGTTATTATAGTTTTGTTGATGAAGGAATATTTTAAAAAACTTGCTTAAATAAGACATTTGTCTTATATTTACAGACAAATGTATTTTTTTATGGAAGCGATTAAATTAAAACCAAGAGAAGCTATTGATAAAGCTGTTAGAGTTTTAGTCAATAGAGTGGAGCAGGAGAGAGGATATAAGCTTTTGAATAAAAAGATCACTTATGATGAGTTTTTGAAAAATAGAATGCTAATTGTGCATGCTATTCGCGAAGGAATTCCGTATGAACTTTTTAATTTGATAAAAGAAATAACTCCTTTTAATGAAGAGGATTGGGCTTCTTTTTTGGGGATTTCCACAAAATCACTGCAACGAAATAAAATTAAAGAGGATTTTATTTTTAAGCCTTTGCAATCGGAAAAAATTTTAGAATTGGCTGAGGTAACTTCCTTGGGGAATACTGTTTTTGATACCGAAACACAATTTTATATGTGGCTGAAAACACCTTCGTTTGCACTTGGGAACCTCCAGCCTATTGAATTGCTTAGAGATTCTTATGGAAAAGAAATGGTTGTAAATGAGTTGAATAAAATTGACCAGGGGATTTTTGTATAATGGAAGTTTTTCGATTAGCAAGAAAAAAGTATCCGATAGAATTATCTGGAAAAGGAGCTTCGATTTCGGGAGCACGTTGGAATTCAAAAGGAACAGAAATTATTTATTGTGCCCAAAACAGGGCTTTGGCAATGGCCGAAGTTTTGGTTCATCTTTCATTAGCCACATTGCCCAATGATTTTGTGATGTTAACAATTGATATTCCAGATGATATTTTCATTGAAGCATTAGATTTTAAAAAACTAAATATAGATTGGAATGTTTTTCCTTGTACCTTTGAGACACCGCTTTTGGGAGACGATTTCATAAGGAGAAATGAAGCCTGTGTATTGAAAGTGCCGTCAGCGGTAGTGAAAGGAGATTTTAATTTTTTGATTAATCCGTATCATGCAGATTTTTATGAAATTAAAATCATAGAACAGGTTGATTTTCCTTTTGATAAACGAATTTTTAAATAATTGCATTACATGTTATCTTCTAAAATAACCGATATTTTCTTTGATTTAGATCATACGCTTTGGGATTTTGATGCCAATTCGAGTTTGGCTTTTGAAACTATTTTTAAGAAAGACCATCCCACAATTCAAATAGCCGATTTTATAGAAAAATATATTCCTATCAATCAGGCGTGTTGGAAATTGTACCAGTACGATAAAATTACCCACGCGGAATTACGTTATAATCGTCTTAAGCATACTTTTGATGCATTAGAATACTTTGTTTCCGATGCCCAAATTGAAAGTATCGCTCATGATTACATTCAGCTTTTGCCCGAAAACAACCATTTGTTCGATGGAACGATTGAAGTGCTGGAATATCTAGAAAAAAAGTATAAATTGCATATTATTACCAACGGCTTTGCCGATGTGCAATACAAAAAAATTAGAAATTCGAATATTGCGGGATTTTTTAAGACAATTACCAATTCTGAAATGGCAGGCGTTAAGAAACCCAATCCCATTATTTTTGAGCATGCCCTTAATTTGGCGAAGGCCAAAAAAGAAAACAGTCTCATGATTGGGGATTGCCTCGACGCTGATGTGCAGGGCGCATTAAATGCAGGATTGGATGCTATTTTTTTTAATGATAAAAACATTGAAGTAAAACAAAACATTAAACAAGTAACACATTTATTAGAACTAAAAAAATATTTATAATACATGAAAACTAAATTTCTATTCCTATTGCTGCTTGTTTCAAGCTATGGTTTTTCTCAATCGGTTAATGATTATGCGGGAGTAATTATTCCTTTAAAATATGATTTTCTTAAGTCCGAAAACCAGTATCGTCTGTGTACCTTAACTAAGGTTAATTTAAAAAAAGCAGGATTTGAAGCTTTTTATGCAAATGAAACCTTTCCTGGCGGATACAATGACAGATGTAGTTTGTTAAATGTGGATTTAATAAAGGATAATGCATTTTTGGTAACAAAACTCTACGTGGTTTTCAAAGATTGTAACGGTAAAGTCGTTTATAAATCGGAAGTAGGAAAAAGCAAAGAGAAAGATTATGAAGTAGCTTATTCTGAAGCATTGAATATGGCTTTCACCTCTGTTTATGCACTGAATTATAAATATAACGGCACGTTACCTGCAAATAATGCAAATACAGCAGTGGCATCTCCTTCGGTTGCATCTGTTGCTTCAGTTGCCGTTCCGGCTACAGTAGTGGCTGTAGCAGTGAATGTGCCTAGCAGTAGTACCGAGCCTGATGGTTCAGTCTTGTTTGCACAGCCTATTAAAAACGGGTTTCAATTAGTAGACAGTACACCAAAAGTGGTTCTGAAAGCTTTTAAAACTACCAATCCATCCATTTATTTAGCCTCTAAAGAAGGCATACAAGGTGTTTTGATCCTAAAAGAAAACCAATGGTTTTTTGAATATTACGAAAAAGATACTTTAATGTCGGAGAAAATTAAAGTGAAGTTTTAATCTTTTAAGTTTTAAAATCATTTAGGAAATTGTTCCCAACAAAACCTCGGTGTCTGCTCCGGGGTTATATTTTAAATTTGCATTCTGCAATCTAACATCAATATCCGTATTTATCCTTCCAGCGATTTTTCAGGAATTCACGAGTAGTATTTTCTCTGGAATTTGCGCCGGGAACATAAATAGGTGTATTACTTAAAGCTTCTGGCAAGAATTCCTGTTCTGCAAAATTATTGGCATAATCATGCGAATATTTATAATCTTCGCCATATCCTAACTCTTTCATTAATTTGGTTGGAGCATTACGCAAATGGATTGGTACAGGTAAGTCACCTGTTTGTTTTACTAGTTGTTGAGCTGTGCCAATAGCTAAATAAGACGCATTGCTTTTAGGAGAAGTGGCAAGATAAATAGCGCACTGACTCAGAATAATTCGGCTTTCGGGATAACCAATGGTCGATACCGCCTGAAAAGCATTATTAGCCATTATAAAAGCCGTCGGATTTGCATTTCCAATATCTTCGCTTGATAAAATCAGCATTCTTCTGGCAATGAATTTCACATCTTCACCGCCTTCAATCATTCTGGCTAACCAATAAACGGCACCGTTCGGATCACTTCCCCGAATTGATTTTATAAAAGCCGAAACGATGTCATAATGTTGTTCACCAGTTTTGTCATATAAAACCGTATTTTGCTGTACCAATTCAAAAACTCGGTTATTGGTAATCAAAATTTCATCTGCAGCCGAGGCATTTACGACCAATTCAAAAATATTTAATAGTTTGCGTCCATCGCCGCCGGAAAGACGCAATAGCGCTTCTGTTTCTTGCAGTTCGATCTTTTTTGTGGTTAAATAAGTATCCGTTTTCATCGCTCTTTGCAATAAATGTTCTAAATCTGCCTTAGAGAACGCATTCAAAACATACACTTGGCATCGGGACAATAGCGCAGGAATAACTTCAAAACTTGGGTTTTCGGTCGTAGCACCTATGAGTGTAATCCATCCTTTTTCAACAGCCGCTAGTAAGGAATCCTGTTGCGATTTACTAAAACGATGAATTTCATCAATAAACAAGATAGGATTTTTGGCGGTAAATAACCCGCCGCTTTGTTTTGCTTTTTCAATTACATCCCTAATATCTTTGACTCCAGAATTAATTGCACTTAATATATAAAATGGACGATTAGACTCTTGTGCAATAATTTGAGCCAAAGTCGTTTTTCCCGTTCCCGGAGGTCCCCAAAATATTAAGGATGGGATAATTCCTTTCGCAATTTGTTGCGTCAGCGAGCCATTAGGTCCAACCAAATGCAGCTGACTAATATAATCTTCTAGTTTTTGCGGGCGTATACGTTCTGCTAAAGGTGCTTCCATTTTGTAAAAATACGGAATTTTCAGTTTTTACAAGTATATTTTTCAGGAGCTGTTTACTTCGTCAGTTCGCTTCGCTCGTGTCCTGCTGTCCACTATATCTTTTGTGTCTCGTTGAAAAAACGGGACACAAAAGGATGCCGTTTCCATCAGGGCTTGGGCATTCGTTTACATGACGAAATTATTTTATATGACAAAATAGCACTAAATTGCTTTTGGATACATTTTTGATTTGTTTTAAGAGTCTGTAAAATAATCTAACAATTTAGCGGTCTGAATAATGGAAGAAAATCATTTTAAATTCACCAATGCTGTTTTAGGAGTGCCGCTTTTTTTCGTGCTGTTCCTTTGGTTTGTCTATTGGTTAGAAATTCGGTTTGGATTTGATTTTGATGAAAACGGAATTTTGCCGAGGACTTTTTCTGGATTGCAGGGTGTTATTTTTAGCCCATTCATTCATTCGAATATAGAACACCTCTATAATAATTCCATACCATTAGTTGTGCTTTTAGCGGCACTTTTCTTTTTTTACAGTAAAGAAGCAATAGAAATATTGGTGTATGGAATCCTACTTTCCGGAGGTTTAACTTGGATCATCGGAAGAGAAAATTATCATATTGGAGCGAGTAGCTTAATTTATGTATTGGTTTCTTTTATTTTTTTTAAAGGCTTACAAACCCAATATTATCGGCTGGTAGCCTTGTCTCTCACCGTGATTATTCTTTATGGTGGAATGGTTTGGTATGTTTTTCCAAAAATTGATGAAACCATTTCTTGGGAAGGTCATTTGTCAGGATTAATTGCAGGTTTTGTACTTACTTTTTTATATAAAAAGCCAGAATTCAAAAAAGTGATAAAATATGATTGGGAGCGACCTGATTATGACCCGTCCGAAGATAAATTTATGCAACGTTTTGACGAAAATGGTAATTTTGTCAATCCACCGAAACCCGAAATTATTGAAGAAAATGAAATTGAAGTCAATCCTTTTTTTCAATCGAGTTCTAATGTCGTTTATGATTTTATCGAAAATCAAAACGATATAAACGAAAAAAATGAATCAAAACCAGAGTCTTGATTCATTTTGTGTTTATCTATATTTTATATTTTGCAATCTAATAATCAAAGTTTTTTCTTTGGCACTGCAATCTAAAATTGTTAGCTTCTCTGTCTAACTGCTTCATATAAAAAAGCGCCACAAGCTACGGATACGTTTAATGATCCAATAGATCCAAACATTGGAAGTTTTGCTTTGTCATCTACGATTTTAAGTACTGATGGGTTTACTCCTCGATCTTCTGAACCCATAATGATGGCTACAGGTTCATTCAGTGAAATATCATAAATATTTTGGTCTGTTTTTTCGGTTGCGGCAACAGTTTTAATACCGCTTGCCTGCAAAAGGAAAATAGCATCTTTTATGTGCTCTACCTTACAAATTGGAATATTAAATACCGCACCTGCTGATGTTTTTACTGTATCACCATTTACAGGAGCCGAACCCGCTTTTTGTACGATAATCCCGTTAACACCAGTGCACTCTGCAGTTCTGATTATTGCGCCAAAATTACGCGCATCCGATATCTGGTCTAGAATTAAAAATAAAGGTTTTTTACCGTTTTCAATAACGGTTTCTATCAAGGTTTCCAAATCATAAAATGAGATAGGGGAGACTGTGGCTACTGCACCTTGGTGATTATTGGGAGTCAATCGGTTAAGTTTTTCAACAGGCACATAGGAGAAATTGATATTTCCTCTTTTCATTACTTTCATCAAGTCTTTCATTAGTTCGCTGCTCGCTTCCTTCTGAATATATACTTTATCTACTGTTGCGCCCGCCTGAATGGCTTCAATTATCGCTCTTATTCCAAAAATTTGATGCTCTTTTTCCATGGTGCAAAGTTAAGCAAAAGGTTTGTATAAAAAAAACCACCCCAAATGATGGGATGGTTTAATTTTAACATAGTTAAAATACTAGTATTCGTCTTCTTTGAAACCAGTTCTTTTATGACCTTCATAGGTAATTATGGTACCTGGATCATAACTAAATTCAGCTTTAAACGAAATCTTATCAACTTTATGTCCTCCTTTAGATTCCGCTGCTCCTTTTTCTATTTTACCCTCTGTAATTGTGACTGTGCTTTGTGGTTTACCAGTTGCATCTAAATCCAATAAGTTAGGAGAAGCAGTAGCACTAAAAGTACCATCACTATTAATAGTCATTTTACATTTTATTTCATAACCATCTCCGTGATCATCAATCCACATGGTGTTGTCATTAGCAGCAGTGTTATATGTGTAATGATGAACATGCTGAGCAAGTATTCCTGATGCATCAGAAATGTCGATATACCAATCACCTGCAAATTGCTCAGTTGTTGTTCCTCCTGGATTTGGATCACCTCCTTCATCACAAGAAGAGAATGAAGTCATTATAAGAATACCAAAAAGGACTTTTATAATATTATTTTTTAGTTTGTTCATTTTGTTATAATTAAGGTTGAACTTGAGTTAGTGTTGCTACAAATGTGTATGCAGTTGGAGCTAGCCAAGTAGTTGTAAATACTATTGTTTTAGTTGCTGCGTTAACAGTCATTTCAGTCATGTTTGCAACTCCTCCAAAACCAGTATTTGTTAATGGATTCCCAGGGAATGTAAATGTGTTTGTTGCAATGTTTACAGCATTAATTTTTCCACCTGGTGTAATGTATCCTATGCCTAAAGCTCTTCCATATTGATACCACCCGCCAAATGCATCAGATACTTCATAAGTACCGTCAGTATTTTTCCAGATATAGATATATTTAATATCTCTGTATGCATTACTTGGAATTGCTCCATTTCTACTGATAGTACAAGTATATACACCTTCAATACTGTTTACTAAATCTCCAGTTTTATATACAATAACTCTTCTTACTGCACTTGCTTTAAATCCATCTTTATTAGTGGCAGTGTAAGTTTGGCTGTATTCATCCATAATATTAGTGTCAATAGAAGAACCTCCTCTGAAATTACCAGATCCAGTACTTGTAAAAGGAATTGGTTGTCCGTTTTCTGTAGCGACACATCCAGGGTCTGCATACGTTCCGCCTAGAGGAACAAATATTGGGTCACTACCTTTAAGTGAAATTAAAGGATAATTGGTTACTGATGATACATTTGCTGTATCATCAGTACTACAAGCCATAAATAATAGACCTGTAAGTATAAGTGTGATTATTTTTTTCATATCGTATGTTTTTAATTCCACCAGATTTTAGTTGTTATTGGTACTAAAGCAGGCGCGTTAGGGTTTGCATTTCTTTCAGTAAGAGGATATGCCATTCTTTTTGGGAATAAACCATTTGTAATTCCTCCTTTTGAATAAACAATTTGACCAGCTATATATCCAGCGTTATCTTGGTAAACAGCAGAAGTTTTTGGATATCCAGTTCTGTTTGTTTCAAAAAAGGCTTCAAAACCATTTCCAGGGAAACTAGCAATCCATTTTTGAGTAATAATAGCTTCCAATTTTTGATCAAAAGTACCTGCGGTTGGGTATGCATAACCACCACCAGCAGCAACAAAAGTAGCTCCGTTTAAACTATATCTAGCAAAATTTGCTAGAACAGCTGCGTCATATTTAGCTTTCCCAGATTGACTGTTTCTTTCTAATGCTTCAGCTTGAAGTAATAGACTTTCTTCTCTTGTCATCAAATAAGCAGGGGTAGTAGCTTTTAAAGTTACGATTGCAAATGTTGCGGAACCTGCAGGATTATTTAAATCTCCTTGATTAAGAGAATTTCCAGCACCGTAATACTTCCCTTTTCTTGGGTCAACTTTTGCGTCAAATAATGAGGCTAAAGTTGTACTCATTCTTAAGTTAGTGGCTGTATTTAGTTTTCTGTTGTTATATTCGTACAACGGATTACTTTGGTCTGGTGCATCAATAAATTGAGTCATTCCAGCGTCAACATCTAAAAACTCAGCTCCAGAACTTAATAATTGAGTAATTCCAGCGTCAGCAATTGCTTTTCTTGAACTGTTAGTCTGTCTCATGTAGATTTTTAGTTTCAGCGTATTGGCTAACTTTGTCCAATTGCTCATATTACCAGCAAAAATGAAATCATCTTTTCCTGGATTAGTTCCTTTTGAGTCATCTAAGTTTTTAGATAGCGCTAAGTTTAAATCATTAATTAAGAAGTCGTAAACTTCTATGCCAGTATTGAATTTTGGAGTCAATATATTAACGTTATTTGCTTCAGTGTAAGGAATATCGCCATACATATCTGTTAATACTTGAGAAGCTTGTACTTCTAAAGTTGTTGCAATTAAGTAATATTTCCAATTTTCTTCAGCTAATGCTCTACGTTTAACATTTCTGATGTCTCCCAATGCGTCATACATTCCGTTCCATACAACATTATAATCTGACGTTCCTATTGCGTATGTGTCAATGTCTTTATATTGATTGGCAGCATTACTTTGTGTCCAATATTGAGACCACATACCTCCAATAATAGCTAATGAGGCTCCTTCTGCTCCAATAAGTCCACTTATTCCTGCTGGTAATTGAGCTGAAAGAGGGGCGCTGTTTGGGTCTAATAGGTCTGGGTCTCTATTGATATCTAAATCGCTACATCCTATAAGTGTAGTTGTTAGGATGAATATACTTAATATTACTTTTTTCATTTTTCTTTAATTTAGAATGTTAATTTAAGAGATGCTCCATAAGAAACTTGAGCTGGATTTGTTCCAAATTCTCCTTGTTCGCTTAATAAGCCAGAACCAAAAGTTGATAATTCTGGGTCAATGTAGGCGTTTCCGTCTGGTGTCCATAAAGCTAAATTCTTTCCATAGATGCTTAAAGAAGCATTAACTAATCCCATTTTTTTAGAAAAATCTGATGGGGCGTTATATGTTAAGGAAATATCTCTTAGTCTAACAAATGTTTTGTCAATTACATGAGTGTTCTCAATTGCAGCATTGTTGGATGTGTTGTAGAAATCTGTTATGCTTTCAAAAGACACTGCAGTACTGTTCTCAGTGTAACCAGTAACGTTTCCTGAAGCATCAAAAACTTCATTTACAGAATTAGGTATTACGAATGTGTTTCTGTCATTGTAAGCAGTTTCAATACCATTTCCTGTAAAATGTGATAATCTTTTTGTATAAGAATACATTTCACCGCCTTCTTTCCAATCAATACCAAAAGCTAAAACCAAATTTTTATATGTGAATTTGTTTTTGAAACCCATAACAAAATCTCTTTGAGCATTTCCGATGCTTTGTTCGTCAGCTGTAACTTCGTAGTATCCTGTAGCTGCATTTACAATATATTGTCCGTCATCATTTTTTCTTGGAACAAAATTTTGGAAATCTCCAAGAGGTTGGCCTTTTACAGCATTAAATGATACGCCATAATTTGAAGCTAGTAATAATTTATTAACACCACCTACGATATCAGTAACCTCATTCATGTTTTTAGTGAAAGTGGTAGCAAAATCCCATTTAAAATCTTCATTTTGAATAACAGCAATGTTTAATGCAGCTTCGATACCTTTATTTTCTATGTCTACAATATTTGCAGTTTGAGAAGTGTATCCAGTTGATGTAGGTAAAGGTCTTGCGAATAAAACTCCTTCAGTATCCTTTTTATAAATGGAAACATCAAGATTAACTCTTTTAGAAAACAGAGCAGTTTCAAATCCAACCTCAAATTCGTTAGTTATCTCTGGTTTTAATTCTGAATTACCTAAATTTCCAGAATATTCATAACCGTTAACACCACCAATTGGAAGAGTTATTGTTCCAAATCCTAATCCAGCAACTCCTTGAGCTAATGAAGATTCTGTTTGGTATGGCGCTGTGTCATTTGCAATTTGAGCATAACCAGCTCTAAGTTTTAAGAAATATTCAGGGCTGTCTAAAACGATACCACTTAATGCTACAGAAGGGTAGAAGTAAGAGTTATTTCCTTGTGGCAAGGTAGAAGTCCAATCGTTTCTTCCAGTTACAGTCATGTAAAGTATGTTTTTGTATGATGCCTCTAATGATCCATATACTGCGTAAGATTTTCTGATTGAGTTTCCTTGTGCAACCACTGGTTTTAATGATGAATTTGATAATTCATAAAAGTTTGGGATATCCAAATTTGTTATGGCTGCCTGTAAAAAGGATTGCTTTCTTTCGTTTGAATTAAACCCTAAAAGAGCATTAATACCAAAATCGTCATTAATTTTAGTGTTATAGTTTAAGTTTAAGTTATTGTCCCACTCTGTGTTTTCGTTTGTGGATTCTGTAACTCCTCCTACAACTGGAATTGTAGATGCTAAAGCTTGTGCAGATCCTGGTTCAAAATTTACAATCGCACCATATGATTTAATTGTTTCTACACGGTAGTCACCTCCTCCTTGGTAACTTGCTGAAAGTTTATCATTAATCTTATATGTAAAATTAACATTTCCGAATAATCTGTTACCATCTATCTTGGTGCTGTTTTCATTTACTGACCAATAAGGATTAGAAGCATAAGGAGTAAAGAAATTACTATTGTTGTTGAACGGATTATTTGTGTAATCTTTAAGGTCAACAATACTGATATCTCTTGGCATTTGCAATAATTCTTGGCTCAAAGTGTTTCCTTCTCCAGAGGCTTGTCCTTGACCTGTGTTTACTGCATTTTGATCCTTTCTAATATAGTTAATGCTTGTTTTAATGCTGAATCGGTTATCTGTGATACCTGCATTTAATCCAAAAGTTTTTCTTTTGTATGCGTCAGCGTCGGTTGGAATAATACCATCTGCATTAACATCAGAATAGCTTAATGAGAAATTTGAGTTCTCTCCACCACCACTAATTCTTACACTGTTTGAAAAAGTTGTTCCTCTGTCATAAAAATCTTTAAGGTTGTCCTCAAGAACCACGTAAGGCTTTATTTGTTGAGAATTATCAACGATAGAACCCCAAGGCCTAATTTCTCCATTAAAAGCTGGTCCCCAAGATCCATTTTCGTTACTTGCATTATTTCCTGGTTGATTGTTTGACCACGATTTTCCAGCCCATCCTTGTCCAAATTCATTTTGGAAGTGTGGAATTCTTCCTACTTCAGAAAAATCTGAAGATGATACTACATCTACAGTAATTTTAGATTTGTTTTTGGCAGACTTGGTAGTAATAAGTATTACTCCGTTCGCAGCTCTAGATCCATACAAGGCTGATGCTGCTGCTCCTTTAAGGATTGACATGCTTTCTATGTTGTTAGGATCTAAATCACTCACCCCATTACCTGCGTCAAACGATCTGTTGTTACCAGTAGCGCCATTTGAACTATTGTTAATTGGAGTTCCATCAACAACATATAAAGGGCTGCTACTAGTAAGTGAGTTAAAACCTCTAATGATTACTTTTGAAGAAGCACCTGGCTGTGCTGGAGCTGTAATATCGACCCCTGCAACTTTACCCGATAGAGATTCGAAAACGTTAACGTTTGCCACCTCAGTAAGATCTTTTGCTCCTACGTTTGCAGTTGCGTAACCTAAAGATCTTTTTTGTTTTTTGATACCTAAAGCCGTAACTACAACACTTTCTAATTGAGTTGCATCACTAGCTAATTTTACATTTACTGTTGTTGAGCTTGCAGATTTCTCTGAAGATTTCATACCAACATAACTGAACACCAATACGTCACTTGGTGCTGCTTTGATAGAGTATTTTCCATCAAAATCTGATTGAGTTCCATTTTTTGTTCCCTTCACTAATACACTCACACCTGGTAAAGGCATGCCTGCATTGTCGGAAACAATTCCTGAAACAGATCTTTCTTGCGCAAAAGTTAGTTGCGCCACTAGTACTACTAGGAGTACTAAGAATCCATTGAACTTTAGTTTCATTTTTAAATATTTTGAATTAGTGAGGCAAAAATCATAATAATTTGTTAACTATCCTAATATCTCAAACTCTTTTTTTTGTTAAAGCTAAAATTTAACATTATAACTTAACGTTATGTTTGTGTTATAAAATTTTATTTCTTCGTTTTTTGTCTTTCCGTTTGTGATTGCAAATTTCAATAAACCATTAGCGGTTTGTACGCCTAAACCTATTCCAATCCCTAGAAGTTTTTCATTTATGTTTTCTTTTAGTGTTATTGTTTGGTCTTCATAATAACTATAATCTAGTATGGAATTGAAGTACAAATTTTGGGAAATTAAATATCGATATTCTGTCATTAGAACGATCAGAAAATTGGCTTGTAAGCTATTTTCTGCAAATCCTCTTATTGAGTTGGTTCCTCCAAAACGGTATAATTCGTTTGTTAGGTATTTTTTAC
>NZ_MUNX01000092.1 GCF_002001005.1 Flavobacterium sp. A45 | reverse complement strand
TATATATATAATTAAAAATGTTTTTCTTTTTAATTATCCAATAATTTGCTTTTATATTGGATAATACCTATTAATCAATTCTCTTTGCTCCAAAGCATTCACTTTAATATACCCAGCTCGACGAAGTGTTCTTCTCCACGCTAGGCAAATGTCTCCTGACTTTGCTTTTTTTTAAATGTTCTTGTAAATTGAAAAATGGGAAAAAAGTCTCCCGACTTTTTCCTAGAATGTCTTTAGAATTCAATGTAATTTTTACAATTTTGTTACTTCAGGATCGAGGATTAAGTAGAGTGGGGGAGGAAAAGGAAATAGGAAATAGGAAAGACGCTGGGAGGCTTTTTTTCTTAAACTCCGCCCTATTAGTAAGAAAAAAAACCATAAAATAAATTTTTTGATTGATGATTTATAAGGATTAATGGTATATTTGATTTTGAAAAAAGTGTGTATTTAATCACACATTCACACCCGATTTTGGGTGGATATGTGTGACAGAGTAACACATATAGACTAGTTAGTGGCAATTGTCGCACTGCAACTATAAAAAAACATCATTTATGGATAGTTCAATGAAACTTTATTGGAGTTTATATTTTGAAAATTTTTCAACTCAAAAACTGATTGAAGGTAATTGCTTAATTAAAAGTTATAAGCAGGACTTGATTCACGGACCAATAATAGACATTGGATGCGGTCAATCAAAAGACCTTTTGGCATTTATAAACTCTGACAGACAAATATTTGCTGTAGATAGTGAACAATTGCAATTAGATTACCTTGAAAAACGCGTTTTGGAAAAGAAAAATTCTGTTGATAATTGGAATTTTTTTAATCTCAATATTGGAGTTGATGAAATCCCTTTAGAGAAATATGCGCTTATAGTTTGCTCAAATTTATTACATTTTTTTTCGCTCGACAATTGTATTTCTTTAGTTAAGTCTTGGTACAAAAATATTGTTCAGGGAACATTAATATACGTCGAAGTTCATTCTGAAAAGCATCCTTCAAACAATCCTAACAATCCTGAAAACAATGAATACTTTAAGCATTATTTCTCGGAGAGAGATTTTGATATATTGTTTCCTTCAGATAAATTTGAGATTCTTTATTTTTCAGATACACAAAAAACACAAACCGCAGAAGAAAACGTTATTTTAAATCTTTGGCTTGACAAATGGTATGAGATAAATAAAATTACAGATAAAAGAGAGATTGAGGAAGACAAAGCCGAATATTTAAAAAATAATAGGCAAGCAAATTTCTCTGTCATATATAAATGCAAAAAATAACAACTGCCACTAACAGCTACTACAACGGATTTGGGCATTGGGCTTAATGGAAAGTTGGTTTTGTATTTGGGATGATTTGGCAAATCCGAAGAATGGGCTTAATTTAGTCCCAAACCCGCTGTAGTGCCAGAACGTTAGCGGTCAGTTGCCCAAAATGACGAAGATATTAAACTAAAAAATCTATCTGCAATAAATGATTTTAAACTAGTTACCATATATTAAAACATAATACTAATCAAAACCAATTAAAATGAAAAAAAATTATTCCCTTTTTGTATGTTTTTTGCTTTTATTTTCAATTACTTCTTTTGGACAAACAGATATTAGAGAAAATAGGCATGTTTTTAAATTCGATATTTCATTAAGTGAATGTAATTTCGATGGAACACTAATAACTCCAGCCAATTCAAAAGTAATGGAAAAAGACTGGAAATTTAGAGTCCGAAATATTGTCAATGATGGTAAAGATTACGTAATTCAAATTTCTGAATTTACTGATGGTAGTCCTGAATCAATTGCCCAAAATGCACTCACTTATCAAAAATCTACCTCAGAAAATATTTATTTCAAAATTAGTTCTAGTCAATATTTATCCTTTGCAGAAGAACTTAAAAGAAGAGGGAGCTTTGTTGTTGGTGCATCAACAACTCTAATTAAAATTAGACCAGGAAACGGAAAAGATAAAAACGATGCAGATGTTATTTATTCAGAATTTGGAAATGATTTTAATATTGGAATAACAGCAGGATGGAGAGTAAACAATTATAAAGATAATGTAGCGGTTTCTATTGTTGGCGGAATTGGTTTTTCATCCATAAAAGTGACTCCACAAACAACAAGAGATTTTATAACCTCTGAATCATCTCAAAGCGCTATCACTTTTAGTGGTGGTTTAATATTTGAAGTTGAAAAATTTCAAATAAGCACTTTTGTTGGGATTGATACAATGTCTGGTGAAATAGGACGAAATTGGATATACAGAAATAGACCTTGGATTGGATTAGGTTTTGGATATGAAATATTTAAACCGCAAGGGAAAATTGAAAATAAAAATCCATAACAATAACGAAATGGAAATATCAGTTTCGTAGTAGGTTAGTGAATTACTAAATTTAAGTATATAAAAAACATAAACTAAAAAATAAGTATTGGAATTTTATAATTTAAAAGTAAAACAACCGAACCGCTAACACACGCTACAAGCAATTTGGGAATTTGGCTAAATTTGAAGTTGGTTTTGTATTTGGAAGATTTGGCAAATCCGAAAACAGGGCTTAATTTAGTCCAAAACTGCTTGTAGCGCGAGAGCGTTATGCGTCACCTTATGCGACCTCACTAAAAATAGAACACAAAGTTTAAAAATAATATATTAAAATGGATAAAATAAATGTAATTAGAGAAATAAGAGAACTTAAAACGCATTTGTCTTATTCAAAAAATATCGGTTTCTTTTTTGGTGCTGGAACTTCTTGTGCTCTAGGTATTCCTAACGTTGAACAATTAACAGCTGGTATTGAAGCTACATTGACAGATGACTTTTTAGTTAACTTTAAACTTGTCAAAACTGATTTAGAATCAATCATAACTACTAGAAAAGTAAATATTGAAGATATTTTAAATCAAATCCGAAGAATTAGAGAACTAACAGGTGAAACTATAAAAGAATATGAAGGAGTTAGTGGTGAAAACGCAAAATTACTAGACAAAGAAATTTGTAAAATAATTTACGAAATCATCTTAGATAAAGAATCTGTTGCAGACATTGATACAACAAAAAAATTCTTTGCTTGGTTAAGCTTATTGAATAGAGATTACTCAAAAGAAGTGTTTACAACAAATTACGATTTGATTATTGAAAAATCATTAGAAGCAAGTCAAATTCCTTATTTCGATGGTTTTGTAGGGGCATTTGAACCTTTTTTTTGGCAAGAAAGTATAGATCAATTTGTATCAAAAAATGATTTGACTCAAAATTGGATTAGACTTTGGAAAATACACGGTTCATTAAGTTGGTTTTGGAAAGAAGATAAAAAAACAAATTCTCAAAAAATTATACGAATAGGTAAAGTTGAAAACATCAAAAAAGAAGATAATGAACTTGTAATTTATCCGTCAAAAGAAAAATATGATTCATCAAAAAAACAACCTTTTATTGCTTATTTCGATAGGCTTAAGAATTATCTATTAAGTGGAGAACTTTTATTTGTTTTTAGTGGTTATTCTTTTTCAGACCAACATATAAATGAAATTATTTTCAACTGTTTAAGGCAAAATAATAGATTAACTGTATTAGTTTTTTTCTTTCTAGATTCAGAAGTAGAAAACTTGTACAAACAAACTTCATCATATATGAATCTAAATGTTTTTGGCCCTACTAAAGCAATTATTAATGGGAATTTGGGTGAATGGGAATTTACACCTCATTTATATCCAAATGAGAAATCAGACACTTATTGGAATAAAGCTAAAAATGAATTTATGTTAGGTGATTTTAATCAACTTGTAAAATTCTTTATTGCTAATTCTGGTAAAAAAGAAACAATTGAATCAATTACAAAATGAAAACTGAAATAACATATTTAGGGCATATTATTCGTGTTGATTCTGGAACCATTGAAGTTGAAGTGTCTAATGATATTCCATCAGCTGCACCAATTATAAATGGTCGATTATATAAAATCGGGCAAATAGGAACATTTATTAAAATTCCTATAGGAAACATAACAATATATGGTATTGTTTCTTCTGTAAGCAATACTCCAAGTAAATCTGAGGAAATTAATTTGAAACATTCTTTTGGTTCAAGATTTTTGACAGTACAACTAGTTGGTGAAAAAATTGGAGAAGATGAATTTGAAAAAGGTGTTGGAACTTATCCAACAATCAATGATGAAGTACATATTGTTATAGAAAAAGACCTTTTTGATATTTATGGTAAAAAGGATTCTGGCTCTATTGAAATAGGTAAACATTCATCGTCAGAAAATCTAAGTGTTTATGCAGATTTACATAAACTTGTTTTAAGGCATTGTGCCATTTTAGGTTCAACAGGTAGTGGAAAATCAAATACTACAGTTAGTATTTTGAAAGCAATTTTAGATGATTATAAAGGTTCAAGAGTAATATTAGTCGATCCACACGGAGAATATCCTAGTGCATTTCCTGACGCCAAAGTATTAAAAATTAATGAAGTAGCAAATCCATTATTTATCCCTTTTTGGTTAATGAGTTTTGACGAATTAGCCTATTTTCTTGTTGGAGCAAAACCAACTGATGACCAAAAACCTGATTATAGATTGTTTAGGGAGTTAGTGACTAATTTAAAAAAAGAAAATTGTACTCTTAAATCTGGCAATGTGAATCCTGATTTTGTAACAGCAGACTCGCCAATACCTTTTAGTGCTAGACAACTTTGGTATCGAATGAATTGGTGGCTTAATGCAAGTTTTTCTACAACTAAAAAGGACGAACAAAACGAAATTACAGCAATAAAAGAAAATGATGGTGATGCAGAAAATTTAGTTGGAGCAAAGTTTACATCTCACTTATCAACTGCTAACAATAATGAACCTTATAAATCACAGCATAATGAGTTTTACTCATACGAAAGAAAAATTCTCTCAAGATTAAGAGATTCAAGATTTGATTTTCTATTTAATCCAGGAGAATATAAGGATTCTAAGTCACCTAAAGACCTCCATATGCTTTTGAATGAATGGATAGGAAACGATAAAAAGCTTGCTATTCTTGATTTAAGTGGAGTACCATTTGAAGTTTTGGATATTACTGTTGGTCTTATTACACGTTTTGTTTATGATAGTATGTTTTGGGGTCGTCACGAAACATATACAGGAAAGAATAGGCCTTTATTGCTTGCCTATGAAGAGGCACATACTTATTTAAACAAAAATGATAATAATAGTTATTCTAAAGAAGCTGTTGAAAAAGTTTTTAAAGAAGGTAGAAAATTTGGTCTTGGCGCATTAGTAATTTCACAAAGACCATCTGAAATATCTGAAACTATTTTAGCTCAAGTTGGTACTTTTATAGCATTAAGGTTAACTAATTCCGGCGACCAATCAATTGTAAAAAATTCGGCACCTGACAATCTTAACAGTTTGATTGATTTATTGCCATCTTTAAGAACTGGAGAAGCAATAATTGTAGGAGAAGCAATCAAAATTCCATCCAGAGTGAGACTAAAACTTAATGTTCCAAGACCAACAAGCGACGACCCAAAATTAGTTGAAAAATGGTTAGAAGAACATCCCGAAGATGAAGAAAATTACAAAATAGTAGTAACAAGAATTAGACAACAAAAATTTTAAAATATGGAAAGAGAATACGTAGAATCATCAATGATTAGAAGTTACGGTTTCGATAGTTCATCATCAACATTAGAATTTGAATTTAATAATGGTGTTATTTGGCAATATTTTGACGTCGCCGAAAGTCTATTTTATGAAATGAAATCTTCAGGTTCGTGCGGAAAATTCTTTAATGCGAATATTAAAGGACAGTATTCAGAATCACAAGTTGGGTAAAAAAAGGCGAACGCATAACACACGCTACAAGCAATTTGGGGATTTGGCTTAATGGAAAAATTGGTTTGTATTGGAAGATTTGGCAAATCCGAAGAATGGGCTTAATTTAGTCCCAAACCCGCTGTAGCACGAGAACGTTGGCGATAATGCAAATAGAACCGAAGAGAATTCAACAAATAAAATTTATTTTTGGAAATTAAAAAAATATATAATCTATTATTTTACCTTAACACTAGAGCGAAAGATCCCGATCGCGCTACACGTTTGATTTCTTTCTATGAAGTATCAGAACATTGCCATAGTACGCCAAAAAACCGAGCAAGAATACAAAAAAAACAAAGATTATCGACAAATTTAAAATATGTTGAACAAAGTTGATATATAAATGATATAAGAGTTTCAGATGCATTTATTTTTCATATCACGATTAAAGGTTAAACAAAGTAAAGTCAAACAACAAATTAGAAGTGTATCCTGATTAAATCTATATTTCCTATATTTACGCATTAAATTTTTTAACAAATGAAGATTAATAATATTCATATAGAAAACTTCAAGGGAATAGAAAATAGAGACTTTGAATTCAATTCTCAATTTAATGTCCTTATTGGAGAAAATGGAACAGGAAAATCATCAATTCTAGATGCAATATCAATTGGAATGGGAACATTTCTTATGAATACAACCGCTTCTTTTGGTCTCAAGGGAACAAAATCAAGACCCTTATTAAAGGATGAGATTAGAAAAGTAATTATTTCTGATGATAATATAGAATTTTCAGATGTCATTTTAAGTGGTACTTTTTGTATCGAAAATATAGACGATTGTATTTCTTGGAAAAGAGAACAAAAAGTAGGTGCAAAAAACTTAACTGTTAGAGATGCAACCGATTTAAAAAAGTACGGTCGAGAAGTTTTAGATAAACTAAAAACAAATGAGGATTTGCCATTAATAGCATATCATACAACTGGACGTTTATGGGGGCAAATTTATGAAAAAATAAAAGAAGGTGGTAAAGAAAAAAAGATAGAATACGAAAGAATAGGTTCTAGATTAGACGGATATTATGCCTGTTTAGACCCTCGTTCAATTGAACAGAAATTCTTAAATTGGTTTAAAACATATGAAGATAACATACTGAAATTCAATAAAGATAAAGCTTTATATATTGCCTTTAAAAACTCAATTACATCAATGGTTCCTGATTGGCAAGAAATTCATTTTCATTGGGGATTAGATGACTTATTAGGTAAAGATCATAATGAAAAATGGACTCCCTTAAGAAATTTTAGTGATGGTTATAAAGGAATAATTAGTTTAACGGCGGATATAGCTTATCGAGCTATCAAACTCAATCCACATTTAGGAGAGAGAGCAGTTTTGGATACAAAAGGGATTGTTTTAATTGATGAAATTGATATGCATTTGCATCCAAAATGGCAAAAAAGAATCGTTGACGATTTAAAAGAAACTTTTCCTAATATTCAATTTATTGTTACAACACATTCTCCATTTATTATTCAATCATTGCGAGCCGAAGAAGTAATTAATTTAGATGGTGGAACTCCAAATGAAGATCCTTTTACTAAAAGTATTGAAGAAATAGCCGAAGAAGAAATGGATGTTGAAAATGCTCATCGAAGTTTGCGTTTTAATAAGTATCAAGAAATAGCAGCAAAATATTTTGATCTGATTGAACAAGGTAAAAAATCAAATGATGATATAGCAACGAATGAGTTAAAAAAAGAACTAGATTCTCTAGAGCTTGAATTCAATGATGACCCTGTTTATGTTGCATTAATGCAAGCGGAACGTAAATCGGAGTTAGGCGTATGAGACCTTTAGATAAAACATTATATGCAAATAACGAACTTGAATATAATCCTTACGGTAATGCTAAACCCAATTTAATAGAAGCAATTGGTAATTTTTGTAGCTATTGTGAGCGTGAAGGATTTAGCTCATCCTTAGATGTCGAGCATATTGAAGATAAAGACTCACATAAGGATAAAGAGTTTTTATGGATTAATTTTCTATTAGCTTGTAAAAATTGTAATTCCATTAAAGGAGTAAAAGAAATAAACTTTGAAAATATAATACTTCCGCATTTAGACAATACTTTTTCAGTATTTGAATATCTCGAAAGTGGGCTAATTGTGGTAAAAGAAAATATTAACGAGCCTCTGAAACAAAAAATAAAAGAACTTATCAGTTTAATAGGTTTAGATCGAAGACCTGGTCATGCTCATTATAGCACAAAAGATGATAGATGGCAGGAGAGAAAGCAAGCTTGGGAACTTGGAAAAAAATATAGACAAAAATACATTGATGAAAAATGCGATATTGAAACGATCGTAGATTTATCTTTAAAGACTGGATTTTGGTCCATTTGGATGAACGCTTTCGAAGAATATCCCGAAGTTCAAAAAGAATTAATAAATATGTTTGCTGGTACTCGAAAAGAATGCTTTATTCATTTATTTGATAATAATTAGGAAGCATTGGTTAAACAAATAAAGGCGAGCGAATAACAACTATTACAACGGATTTGGGCAATAGGTTTATTGAAAAATTGGTTTTGTATTTGGGATGATTTACTTCGCCTGTTCGTCCCGCTAATTAGCGGAACTCGGAGGGCAAATCCGAATAATGGGTTTAATTTAGTCCCAAAAGCGCGGTAGTACCAGAACTTTAACTGTAGCTCAACATCATTTTGCGTATAAAAATTGATTTATGACAACAAAACAAATTCAAGCTATTGGAAACTTTCTGACTTATTATCGAACAGATTTAAATTACATCAGGAAATTTCAAGATTTTAAAAATGGAAAAATTACTGCTGAGAATTACATCAAAAAAGATGTTGGCAGTTTTTATTCATTTTTAATTGAATTTAGAGTTGTGAGAAATTTTTTAAGCGGAACTGTAGATAAATTATTAGCCGAAACTTCTACATGGATAAAAACTGAAAACTCAGATGATGTTGATTTGTTTGCCCAAAAACTAGCAAATAGTGGTCTAACTCGCGGAAATGTTATGGCATCAATGGCTTCGAAAATTTTGTTTTTAAATAACCCTTGGGAAATAATCCCAATGGATAGTTTGGCAAGAAAAACTTTAAACCAAAAACAAAATAAATATGCTATTTATAATCAAAACCTCATTGAATTTAGAAAGCAAAATGAAACAATTTTCGAAAGTTTAATAAATTATACAAACCCATTAACAAACATAATTCATGATGAATTTAAAGATTTGGAAAATTTGAACTTAATCTGTAAAAATAGAATCGTAGATAAATTGCTTTGGACAAATGGGAAATAATGGGCTAGAGTTAACACACTTCTCTTGCTATTTGTAAATTTAGTAGAATTAATGTTTTTAATTCATATTTTCGTTTAGCCGAAATACTCAGTTTCATAAGTTTCAAACAGCTACATGCGCGGGAACCTTATAGGAAGTTTTTAAAATACTAAGATAAAAAACATTGTAAATTAGGATATTATGAAAAAAAAATTACTATTATCATTTTATTTTTATGGATTTTCCTTAATGCACAGCATCTAAAAAAAGATGGCACACCTGATATGAGATACAATGAAAATAAGGAAACTTATTCAACATCGTATTCATCTTCTACAACAAATTATTCCCCAGCTCCACGAAGTGTTCACCAGCTCTTCGCGGTCTCCTGACCTCGAACTATTATACGTTTCACGAAGTGTTCGTCTCTACAGTAGGCAAATGCGTTTTGACTTTGCTTTTTTTTAAATGTTCTCGTAAATTGAAAATAGGATAAAAGTCTTCCGACTTTTTCTGAGAATGACTTATCCCAGCTCCACAAAGTGTTCATCACTACCCTAGGCAAAGTCTCATGACTCATTTCTTTATAAAACTAATCATTTAATAAACAAATAAGGATGCAACTTGTTCTCATAACAGATGCGTTTAAACAATATTGGTATTAAGTACAACTGAAAAAACTAAGGTTTAAAAAGTATTTAAAAATAACTTAAAATAGCATTTTTGTAAAAATAGTGTATTTTTAAAATACTTATTTTTACATTTGTGTAAAAACAAGAACTATTATGAGTTTTGATACAGTTATTCCAACATCCAAACGAATAGAACGTTTACAATACGAAAACCCTTGGTGGGCATCAGGCAATGTGCAACAAACCTATCAAGATATGTCCAAAAGACTCTATTTTGATTTGTTCTACCCTTTTGTAAAAGAAACCGACATCAAACGAGCCGTTGTCCTTATGGGACCACGCCGTGTGGGAAAAACAGTAATGATGTATCACACCATTCAAGAACTAATCAAAGAAAACATTAAACCACAAAAAATCTTTTTCATAGGGATTGACAATCCTATTTATATGCACCTGAGTTTAGAAGACATTCTGCTCTTGGCTAAAGAAGCCGTGCAATTGGATCACCTGGAAGGTTGTTTTGTTTTTTTTGATGAAATTCAATATCTTAATGATTGGGAACGCCACCTTAAAGTATTGGTAGATTCTTATCCCAAAACCAAATTTGTGGTATCAGGTTCGGCTGCAGCTGCCTTACGCTTGCAAAGCTCAGAAAGTGGTGCAGGTCGTTTTACCGATTTTATGTTACCACCCCTAACTTTTCATGAATACATTCATTTAAAAGGGCTGCATCATTTGGTACAATCAAAAACGATACTGTATAATGGCAAAGAAATTCCATTTTTTATTACGCACGACAACAAAACATTCAATAAAGAATTTTTTCACTATCTGAACTTTGGCGGTTATCCCGAAGTGGTCTTGTCCGAAAAGATTCAAAGTGATATGGGCCGCTATGTAAAAAATGATATTGTAGATAAAGTTTTACTACGGGATTTACCTAGTTTATACGGCATCAAAGACGTGCAGGAATTAAATAGCTTTTTTAGTTATTTAGCCTATAATACAGGAAATGAATTTTCTTTTGAACGATTAGGAAAAGACAGTGGTATTGCAAAAGAAATTATCAAAAAGTATTTAGAATATCTGGAAGCGGCATTTTTAATTAAAGTGATTCATAAGATTGATGATAACGCTAAAAAATTCAAAAGAGTTACCAGCTTTAAGGTCTATGTAACCAATTCGTCTTTACGGACCGCATTGTTTTCGCCTATTGTGGAAACGGACAAAGAAACAGGCAATATGGTCGAAACAGCTATTTTTTCACAATGGATGCATCGTGAAAATCTCGATTTAAAGTATGCTCGATGGAAAATGGGACGCTCCGAAGGAGAAGTGGATATTGTGTTACTGGACAACAAATTATTCAAACCGCAATGGTGTATCGAAATCAAATGGAGTAATCGTTATGTAGAAAAACCGCAAGAATTGAATAGTTTAATCCATTTCTGTAAACAAAATAATTTCAAAGCCACATTAGTAACTACCATTGATATATCAGATAACAAAATCATAGAAAATATAAACATAACCTATGTTCCAGCAGCCGTTTATGCTTATAACATAGGTGTTAATACATTAGAAATAAAATCCAATTGGTAATTATTGCTAATTGCTCCTGTAACGTATTTGGCTTAATTTGAGAATGGTTTTGTGTTTGGGATGATTTACTTCGTCTGTTCGTCCCGCTAATTATCGGGACTCGGGTGGAAAATCCAAAGAATGGGCTTAATTTAGTCCCAAACCCAATGTAGAAGCAGAATGTCAGGCTGTGAAAAAACCTCTTCAAATTTAGAAAGTATTCAGAGGACTACTAAAGAAAAATCACCGCTGCATTTTGTCACCAATAACTAACGAGGGTACAGCAATAAAATAGTCCATATCAAACGGATTTTGAAAACCGAATTCTTGAAAATAGTGAAAAAGCTTGTATTGAGATTTTTCAAAATCTTTTTCAAAATTATCATAATCCATTTGTTGATCCCATTGGTCCAAATTTTCAAAAGTTGTTTTTTGAATAAGACCGCTATGCTGGATTGGAAAGGCCTTCACAACCCATAAACCACAGGAATCATAAAATCGTTCCATCATACTTTTTATAATTTTTTTACCAATTCCTTTTCGTCTATAATTGGGAATAATTTCTAAATATTCCAGGTAGCAGATTGTATGGTTTAGGGGAATCGTATCTGCAAAATAGGTATCTAGTTTGTCCCAAAAATCCTTGTCTTCATCAAACTCAAACAACATACCGGACATATCAAGAATGGATTCAGAAGCATCCATAACCTCAAAAAGAGGATAACCATGATCGATGGCTAGACCAAACAGGATTTGACTGATTTGCCCTTTTGCAATTACTTCGGATAACTTTCCATAAATGTCAGTTTCATAGACCTCAAATTCTATTTTGTTTACAAAGTCATTTGGATCGTCGCCCAATGAATCTTCTCTTAGAATGTCAGTAAATGTATATTTTATTGTGAAATATTGTTCTTCAATCATTTATATTTTTGTGTGTTATTTTTCTTCTTAGCAGTTTTACAATTAGTGGAGTTACATTTTAAAATCAGGTTTTAAAGATAGAAAAAAGGTTGCTTTTTTTAATATAAGATATATTTTTAAACAAGAAAAATCATCAAAGACAATAGAAGTGTGAATGATTCATAGCTGATAACTAAGTGACTAAGGCTAACAAGGTCTGTATGGGCTGCAAAAGCATCTGCAAGACGTATTTGATTATAGGGAGATACATCATCTTCTAACTTGAAATACACATCAGATGGCAGGAAATTACTGTGATATGCTACATCCTTAAAAATACGAAAATTCCTGTTTTGACACACCTTTTTTGTTATATTTGTTTGTAATCAAACGGAAGTTTTTTCACAGACTGACGTTGGGCGACATTTTACAAAACCAAAGAGAACTCAATTAACTAACCATAACTAAAGAAATGCACAAACTATTTTTATCATTCATTCTATTAGTCTTTCTTCCTAACAAATCTCAAAACAATATAACTGCCGATATTGATGGAAATAAATACAATTTAGTTAAAATTGACAAGTATTTAATCTCAAGTGAAAATTTAAATGTAAGTCATTTCAATAATGGTGATATCATACCCGAAGTAAAAACAATGCAGGAATGGAGAAAGTATGGCAAATTAAAAAAACCAGCTTGGTGTTATCACGAAAATAATGAAAAGAATAAGAAAAAAATTGGAAAAATTTATAATGGATTTGCTGTAAATGATCCAAGAGGAATATGTCCTAAAGGATTCCATATTCCCACATCTAAGGAATGGAAGGTAATAATTATTTCTTTTGGAGGTTACGACAATGCCGGCTTGCATTTAAAATCTAAAAAATGGGATGGAGATAATAGGTCTGAATTTAACGCAATTCCAGGTGGATATAGAAGTACTGTGGGTGAAATGGATTTTTATCCATTAGACTATTGTGTTTTCTTTTGGAGTACAAAAGTACAGGTAAGTAAAAATAGTAATGATTTCATTGGTTTAATGACAGAAGATAATTCTGTTACAGGTGAAGTTTCTGCACATACAGCAGAGAATGGAATGTATGTTAGATTTATCAAAAATAATTAATGAAAAAACTAAACATCATAATATTGCTCTTGTTTAATTTTATTTGTTTTTCGCAAGAGTTTAAAATACCCCAAATTGAGTTTAAAGAGAAAAATAAAAGTCAAAATCCCTATATTAATTTGCTTAACCTAAAAGACGAGAACTCATTAATTCTAAAAATGGGTTTTCAAAGTTATTGGTATGGTGGAATACATTCAAATTTGATTGTCTTTCAAAACAACGCAGAAGTTTTGAGATATGATACGTTTTTTTCCGAATGATAGTCTTAAAAAAGTCAAAATTAAAATAAGAAAATACCGAAAATAAGAATTCAAGATTATTGGAATTGTATTCATAAAATTGTTGCCGAAAACAAAATTAATATTGATAAAAATCAATTTAATATTGAAAGAGTTGAAACTGACGAAGGATTTCTGAAAGTAAGCACAAGAAGTGACAGTGTTGATGAAAGTTTTGAAATAACTCAAAAAGATAAATTCACTTATTTCTCAACATACGATCCACTTTATCAAATCAGTTAAAAAAATCCTGGATTTGAAGAATGACAAGAATAAGTGGATTTAATAAATGAAATAGAAAATCTAATAAAAAAATAAAACCTACAACGGATTTGGGCAATTGGCTTAATGGAAAATTGTTTTGTATTTAGAATGATTTTGCAAATCAGAAAATAGGGCTTACTTTAGTATCAAACCTGCTGAAGTACTAGAACGTTATGAGCTAGTTGAAAAAGAAAAAAAACAAAATAGAAAAATGACAATGGAACACAAACAATTAATTAAGACTGCCAGACTTACAGGATTGTGGTATTTGATTCTGGCAATTTCTGGAATTTTTGGATTTATGATTTTCCATCCTCAGATTTTTGTTACGGATGACCCTCAGAAAACATTAAACAATTTGATCAATCTTAGGTCTATTTCAAGAGTGAGACTTCTATTTGAGCTGGTTATTATTGTTTCGCAAGCACTTGCCGCAGTATGGTTTTACAAACTGTTTTGTAATATAAACAAGTGGGCTGCTTCTACACTTGGAATTTGGGGAACAGTTAACGCTGTTGTTATTATAGTTAGTGCAATATCAATGAATTCTGCCATTGAGATTGCTAATTCATCTTTGCCGAATTTGCAGGAGAAAACCATAATGATACAGCTATTGGGACAAATAATCACAAATGCTTGGTCAGTTGGTGGTCTCTTCTTTGGACTTTGGCTTATGCCAATGGGTTTTATTGTAATCAGTTCTGGAAGAATGCCAATTTGGCTCGGACGAATACTATTTATTGGAGGAATAGGTTACATCTTGCAGACTTTTGTTATCTGTGCAGGAGTTCAAAGTCCTTATTTAGGTATTTTTGTTATACCTGCGACAATAGGAGAATTTTGGATGATTGGTTATTTGCTAATTTATGGTATCCGGCCTGCAATCGATAATGTCAAACAATAACGTAAATAATAGTGCTAAATAGTGGCAGACATACAGAACGAACACTTTATAAAAATGAAAACTCAATTAATTTTATTAACGCTACTATTCATTTCTTGTTTACAAAAAGAAAATCTTGATTACCCTACAGAGATTAATCAAATTAAAGAAGTTGTTTTAGAACGGCCTGATAGAAAATCTCATGGGAAATTTGCCGAGGTAAAGAAACTAAATAGCAAAGAAATTGCTGAGCTTTTAGAGGTTTTGAATAACGCAAAACCAGTGGGTTTAAAAAAGTTTAAAATAGATTACTACATAGTTTTTTCAACAAAGAATGAAACTCGAAGAATTATGGTTACTAATAATCAAATAAAAGGATATGAAAATGATTATACGTACCAAATTGAAGAGATTAAGTTCTTAAGTGACTTTGGAATTAATGTCAGTCGCTAAAAGGAATAACGGATTTGAATAATTTGATTAATAAAAAGTTGGTTTTGTATTTAGGTAAGCAATGCTAGCGAAGATCAGGACAATTCGAAACAATTTTTAATTAAACCACAATGAACATTAACTTATTTCTTTGGCTATTATTAATAAGTTTACCCGAAATGGTATTTTCTCAATCGGACAGCTTTACCATTCAGGATGTAAAGTTTGAAAGTCAGGGCGTCACGCTGAAAGGCTCGATTTTAACGCCTAAAAAAACAGTTGCCGCAGTTGTAATTGTTCATGGGTCTGATCCTGTAAAAAGAGAAATGGAGTTCGCGAAACGTCTTGCCGAAGAAGGTATTGCTGTATTGACTTATGATAAACGCGGAGTTGGAGAATCAGGCGGTGTATATGCAGGACCATCTGTTGGTACGAATAATATTGACACTGCTAATCTTAATTTATTATCTGAGGATGCAGGTGCGGCAGTAAATACATTTCGAACCTATTTGAAAGATAAAAAAACACCAATTGGATTAGTTGGCTTTAGTCAGGCAGGATGGATAATCCCAATTGCTGCAGGCAGAAATCCACAAATAGAATTTATGGTTTTATTTAGCTGCCCTACAATTACAACCCTGGAACAGCTTCGATTTCAGTTTTATACTAATGGGAACAATGATTTTTGGGAAAATCATACAGAATCAGATGCTCGTGAACATACTAAAAATGACCCGGACAAATATCAATTCGTGGCGACTGACCCAAAAATTTCCTTGAATACTCTTTCAATTCCAGGAATTTGGCTTTTTGGTGAGAAAGATATACAGGTTCCAGTAAAGTTGTGTATGGAGCAATTAAATACATTGAAAGCTCAAGGCAAGCCATTCGAATATGCCTTGTTTCCAGCATTAGGACATAATACTGTTTCTGGCAGTAGTACAGCACCAGTTGATATTTCAATTCAATGGATAAAACAGAAAGCTTTGAGCATTCGGAAGTCTAAAGCATCAAAATAAAGCACTGCCTATAACAGCAGTCGCATAAATAATTACAACGAAATCAGTTTTAATACATATTTTTGTAAAAGCAGACCATTGAGTAGCATCGAAGCAGTTATAGCCGCTATTTGACTTTTAAAATGATGGTTTAATCTGCTGAAATTTTGGTAGTAACATAGAATGCAATGGATAAATTAGTCAATGATATAAAGGCTTTAATAGATAATTTCAATACAGCATTGGGACAGCACCTTCCTGCCTTAGAAAAGGAAGTGAACCAAATCATCAGCGAAAAATGTACCGATAAAAATACCATCGAACATTTGCTGGACAGCCTGCTGTCATTGACAATGCACGGTGTTGCTGATGACTTATTGATCAAGTTAGTGGACTATTACAAAACAATTGATCCCGAAGGAGCCCTTTTTTATTGGAATGAGTATGACAGCAAAGAGGAATGAATATAATTTTGAATACCAATTTGCAGCCTAGATACTGACGTTACATTGTCACGACAATTAAGTGAGGCTCATTTCAAGACTTTAAACGGTGTAAAAAATGAATAACGAAATAGAAATCTACAAAGGTTTATTGACCAGCATCAAGAATAGAGTCCGTCAAGGGCAGCTAAAAGTTAATCTTGCTGCCAATGCCGAAATGCTGGCAGCCTATTGGGACATTGGACGGATGATTCATTTGCAGCAGCAGCAAAAAGGGTGGGGGAAAGGCGTCATCCCAAAATTGGCTGTCGATTTAAAGAATGAACTCGCTGAAGTAAAAGGATTTTCGGTAAGAAATATTCAGATGATGGTTCAATTTTTTAATGAATATAAGGAGCTGATTTCAATTGGAAAACTATCCGCTGCCGAATTAGAAAATGATACAAATACGCAGCAGCCCGTTGCGTATTTAGACAATCCCGCAATTGCGCAACTAACAGTTGCGCAATTGCGGGATAACGAAAATCAAGCTAAATTGATTGTATTGGTGGGCTGGACGCAGCACACTATCCTTTTGCAGAAAGTAAAGGATCTGTCTGTACGCTATTGGTATATGCAGCAAATTTTGGAACAGGGCTGGAGTCGTGATACTTTGGTGGCACAAATCAAAAGCAGGATTCACGAACGCCAAGGCACATTAGTTCACAATTTTGACGATACGCTTACCAATGCCCATTCGCTTTGGGCAAAGCAAACCTTTAAAGATCCTTATGTTTTTGACTTTATTACACTGGCAACTGAGTTTTCCGAAAGAGAATTAGAGCTGGAATTGGTCAAACATGTCGAGAAATTTCTATTGGAACTCGGTGCGGGTTTTGCCTTTGTGGGACGGCAGTACAAACTGGAAGTGAGCGGCAAAGATTTTCAGCTCGACCTGCTTTTTTACCACCTCAAAATGCGCTGCTTTGTAGTAATCGATTTAAAAAAAGGTGATTTTATACCGGAATATGCAGGCAAAATGAACTTTTACTGCTCGGCTGTCGACGATCTATTAAAACACGAAACCGATAAACCTACCATAGGACTGATTTTATGCAAAGGTAAAGACAAAATTTTTGCCGAATATGCGTTGCGTGACCTAAACAAACCCATTGGCGTATCAGAATACGAACTCACACAAATGCTGCCTGACGACCTAAAATCGAGTTTGCCAAGTATTGAAGACATTGAAAAAGAATTTTTTGAACCATGCAGCTCATCCGAAAGCAAAAATTAAACAGGACAAGCCAACTTATATAGCACCAATGTGTACACTAAACTTAAAAAAAACATAATGGAAAAATATCTACGACAATTAATTTCAATAGAATTTGATGATATAAAAGATATCTTTAGCGGTTTTCTTATCGATTGGACTGAAGATTGGATTTTACTGAAAAACAATCCTGTTGATTTTATAATTGATGGTTATACAATATTAAAAAATAAAAATGTAAAGTCAATTATTCAAGACAAGGATCATGAATTTACTGAAAGAGTAATTAAACTTAAAGGGTTGAAAACAAGCGCGGAAGAAATAATTCCACTTAAAGATTTGCCTTCAATTTTATATTTTCTGGCGGACAAATATGAGATTTTTCAGATTGCAAAAAAATCAAATAAAGCTGTCTATCTTGGCAAACTCATAGAACTAAATGAGGAAGAGCTGGTAATAGATTTTTTAGGAACCGAAGGGGAGTTTGAAGGCGAAATGAGTTTTAAGCTAAACAAAATAAGAGTTATAGAATTTGATACAGATTATATCAATTCCCTGAAACTAATTGTTGCCAAAGAAAAGTAAAAGATCTTGATTGGACTTTGCTCCAAACAGTAAAGATTGAGTTTTATAAATAGGAAGTAGGACAATTAAAAAATCCCTCCAGGAAAACTGCTATTCGAGGTCTTTGAACCTCAAACTATTTATAGTTGTCCCAAACCTAATGCGAGTGATTTAATTTATTAACAGGCAATGAGAAATCTAGTTTTTCTGAAAAGAAAAACTAATATAGATTTGTAAAACAATATTATTTAAATTCAAACAAGTCTTACGTCTTATTTTTTAGCCCATAAAGGTTCTTTATACCAATTGTTTTTCATTCCCAAAGCATTAGGGTCAACATTAGGATACTTTTCAAATAATTCATAAAGCTTTTCAGCAAATGAATTTTCTGGTTGTATAATATTTAAAAAATATTTCATCAAACATAGGTGAACATATAACTTTTGAAATTCATGCTGTTTTGGCACATCAGCTATCCATGGGTTAGGCGGCGTACTCAATAATTTTGGATTCCCTGGTAAATTTCTGTTCCACAAACGAGAATGATGAGCGCAATAATTTCGTATCTGGGCAATTGATTGTAACCAACTAGGTAAGTAAGTATGGTTGACTGCTCCATATTCTTTGGCGATAATATCTTTAGAACTTACAGTATGTTTGAGGTTTCCATACAATTTAGATAAAGCTCCAAAACTAGTCTGCTCCAATGATTTCCAAGCGGGAGGAAAGCGCAAATCATCCTTATGCTTCCTATAATGATTCTTTATACTATCATCTTTAGTCCGCTCAAGCTCTTCTTCAAGACTGGATAAGGTTTTCACTAAAGCTTTACTATCATTAAATAAATCAAAATTCTGGAACCACCAAGGACTTATCTCATGCGATAAATGGTAAATAAGTTTTGTGCGTAAGCTTATTTCAATTTTTTCAATAACATCAAATAAAAGTATTTTTAGTTCTCCATCAAAGCAATATAGAGCAATAACATCTTCAAATTTACTGTTTTCTTTAAAAATATGTTGTTCCTTATCAGACTGCATAGAATACCAATACTCTCCCAATCGATAATAACTAATATGCGAAAGATAGTGAGCAACTATGTCTCTATCCTTTATCGTTAGTCCTCTTTTAATTAATTGGTCTATTTGCTCGTCAATGGTTGTCGGTTTTTTCTCAAACATAATATAAAAATATACCCTGCTAATCTACAATAAAAATGTAGCTAAAGCAGGGTTAAACTATAATTTTAAAACCTTTATAAAGCAAAAGACACACCCTGGGACGCTGTGTCTTTAATAAAAAAGACCTATCGCGTGGTGTGTACTGTTACTACAAAAGTACAACTAAATACCTATTTACCAAATAAAAGAATATTATTTAGCATTATTTTAATAACGAGCTAATTACTCAACGCTATAAATGACGGGTAAATTGGTTAAATAAAATTTATCTTTTTTTACGGAAAGCAAATCAATTTAATAACCTATTATCTTTTATGAAAATTGATACCGTTAGCCTATGTGCTCCGTTATTCCACAGAATTATAAATCACCGCATTTCAAGTGAGTACGAATATAGATAGTGTATGGATAATACTTGGATAATGTATAGTCCGTTTTAAATTCGTGATAATAAAATCAGAACTCAAAGTGAAAGGGTGCGGCCAAAAAAAAAACCCTTTGATTTTTCAAAGGGCTGTAAATTGAAATCTTATTTTTTCGATTCTTCAACAGAAACTTTTCTAAACTCTTTTAAAAGTTTTTCAAGTTCCAAAGTTGATTTACGGGCTCTTGGCCCAGCAGCTTTCACACCTTTTTCAATAAGTGATTCAGATTCTGTTTTGAATGTTTCGAATTCAGCGTTGATTTTTGCAACTAAATCTTTCATAATATTTTCGTATTAAATTAGCCTGCAAAAATAGAAGTTTACAAATACGACAGAAGTAATTTGTTGTTAAAATTGCTGAAATTGGATCAACATTTAATTTCATATCGGGGGAAAAAGCAAGCTGCTTTTTCTAAAGTGCTGATGCAGTTAAGATTGCTTTTTTCGTAGTTCTTCCATAAAATAAGTGGTGGGCATACCTGTTTTTGCTAAAAAAGCATTGGCAAAGCGCTGTGTACTGCTAAAACCTGCTTCCTCAGCCAAGGATCCGTTGGTGTAATGCTTGTATTTGGGCTCATTGTGCAGTAGTGAAATAATATAGTCAATACGAAGATCATTAATATATTCCACAAAACGTTTATCCCTGTAATGAAAAATGATAGCTGATAAATACTTGGAGTTAGAATTGAATGATGCGGAAAGTGTACCTAGATTCCAATCTTTATCTAAAAATTTTTTATCCCTCTCAAATTTTTCCAATTGTTTTAAAGTTGTAGCTACAGTGTCCGCGTTTATGTCGAGAATTTGCGATTTTTCAATTCTAATTTTTGGCTTATTTTCATTATTATTTAACTGATTCATCAGTTCCCCAAATTTCTTTTTATAAAGGCTTCTATTTTTAAAGTGGCGATAGGTCATAAAGACTATTATTAGAAATGATAGTAATATAACTCCTGCCGAGATGAAATCATTATTTTTCTTATGAGCAAGCTCTCCCTTTATTTTTTCTTTTTCAGATATTAATTCTTTAGTATCATATTCTTTATAAATCTTTCCGATTAAGTATTTGTTAGTTTCGGTAAGAAGTGTGTCAGCCTTCAACAACTGGTCTACATTATACAATTGCGAATTTAAATTCTTTTTGGTTTTGTAGTAAGTAATCAATAGTTCATATACTTGACGAAGATCGGGTCGCAAATAATTCTTTTCTTCAAAAATTTTATCAACCCTTTGAAAATAGGACAGTGCTTTGTTTTTTTGATTTAATGACCAGTAGCTTTTACCGATATAAAAATTACCAATTGATTCATTTGCAAAATCTTTATTTTCTTTTATTTCTTCAAGAGAAGATTGGATGTTTTTGATTGACGTATCATAATTTTTTTTATAATATTCATTTATTCCTTCTGAATGATTAAAGTAAGGAATCATTTCCTTGATTTCTAATCGGTTGCATTCAGACAGTCCTAATGCGTTGGTTTCAGAACAGCGGCCATAATCCCCGATTTTATTATAGCATAATCCAAGAGAGTGCAAGGAGTTTAAGTAGGGTCTGGGTTGGCTGTCTTTGTAATAGGCCACGCATTCTTTCAATAATGAAATTGCTTCATCATAAAAACCAATATAGAGCTTAATTAGCGCAATGTGATATTTTACTTTATGGATTTGGTAGTTGTCGTTGGTCTTAGAAATAAAGCGGTTTGCAATTAGATAATTGTCCATTGCTTCGATTTGCTGTTTTTGCCCGTAATAAACAATACCTTTTGAAAGATAAGCTGATCCAATTATAGCATCTTCATTTGTTTTTTTTGCTGCAAGAATCATACTGTCCGCATAGATTAGGCGCAATTTATCTGGTGACTGATGCAGTATGTTTTGGTATGCGTTTGTAACTTCTTTCCAATTGTGCTCTCTTTTAGCCTTGTGTAAATAAGCAAATAAATAAACTGAAGCTTTTGTGCTGTCTTTTCTCAGCTCATATAATTTTTCATCCAGATAGTCATAGCTCTTATTTTTTAAAGAGTCAATAGCTAAGTACATGTTTTTTTGCCCTGTGATAAATTGAGATATTAATATGAAAAATAAAAGCAGGTGATTTCGATTCATGATAAGTCGCAGGTTTAGTGAGTAAATGGCTCTGTAAAAATATCCATGCAAGCCTCTAAAGATTGTGAGTAAAATTTTACGAAGCAGAAATCAAAAATAATATAAACATTTTAATTGTAGTGTTTTATTTATAAAAAAGAGGTGTTAATTTCCAAGAAATCCATACTTATTATCGTGGAAAACCATATTTATAATGTTGTGGAAGATTTTTTCAGAGGGTAAGTTTGTCATGAATTCAAAAGCAAAAAGTGCTGTATATTGAGACTGCACCAGTTGAATTTTGAATTTTCATAAAAACAACATCATAAGAAAGGATATGAAAATAGAGCAGAAAAGGGTGTGTATCTACCCAAAAGACGTTCAAAGAATTACAGGTAAAAGTTACCGATATGCAAGATTACTGCTGATTGACATAAAAAAACAGTTGAAAAAACAAGAACATCAATTCATAAGTATTGAAGAGTTTTGTTTATATACTGGTTTAAAGTTAGAACAGGTACTGCCCCTGATTGTTGGATAACTTGATTCATTTTTATATTGTTTATTCTGTACATATTTTATCATATTACGTTCTTTTTTAGATACTTTTTTTGCTTTAACTATAGCTTTTGTTCAATACCTGAAAATTTAAATAATTCAAATCATTAGCAGTGTGCATTTATAGAATCGTCATAAAAAAATTGTGATTACTAACTATCTTATTTTTACTTTAAGTAAAGATTTTTAATATATTGAATAGCATTGAATTAGTTTGTTATTTTATAGTTGAATTTAGAACAAAAAGAGTCCAGACCTTTTGATCTGGACTCTTAAAACAAAACTCATACTCATAACCCAATCGGTTTCATTTTTTTTCCCTTCGAACCAGTTTTTTGAGCAGTATTGTAATAGCGAAACTGACAATTGCACCGACCATAGCCAGAACAATAGTTTTCAGAATGTCTTCTGAATGCAAATTCGGTAATACACTCAAAAAAGTGCCACTGGCAGTCCCTACTAGCGGACTGTTACTCGTTTGCATCTGGTTTCGAATTAGAGTCGGTAGTTAGCTGACTAACTGCTGATAATACGCTGCCTCCGACTGCTAGATAACCGCCAAGCGTAACTACAGTCAAGGGCAAAACTATGGGAGCAGCAACAATACTGCCACCAACAGCAGCTAAAACTACTCCAATATTGCGCAGTACTTTAAAAAATTTGGGTGTAGGAGCTTTCACTCGTTTGATAATATTCATATTTTTTCGATTTTTTGAAATTCCCATAAGGAATCAAGATTGAACTAGTAATAAAACACTCTCTTTCTCGTCCAGTTGACAATAAACCAAGTTTTTAAGCTTTGTAAAGGCTTTTTTTGATTGAAGTCCTAATCCGGAGCCGGAAAGTTGGCTAACGGGAGCAATGCAGCCCAGTAGTTCTTTTAAGGCATTATTTGCGGGATGAAACAGAATCAAACTTCTGTTGGGAACATCAATAATTTCCAAATGCCAACCAAATCGAGAACTGTAGCGCTTTTCTAAAAAGTATTCCCCCTCCGGAATACAAGAAACTTTACACAGGTTATCCTTCCAAGGCAATTCAATCGTCTTGCAGATTATTTTGTCCTTATAGACAAGTGTCCCATTAGTTCCTTCGGGGAAATATGTTCTGGTTAACACCAAAACCATCCTATAAGCCACTTACAGTTACCATAGCCAATGGATTATAAGATCCATTTTTCAAGGTGTACATTTTTCCATTGACTTCTTGGTAAAATTCCAACCCTAAAACCAAAAAAAGTGGTTTAGTACTATTTGGCGTTACCATATTGGTATGTGTAATGGTTGCAGTTGGCACCATATCCCATGATAATATTGCAGTTTCCGAATGGGATTCGACAAATGTTTCCGATTCAAAATCAACTTCAGTTCCGGCCGAAATGATTTTAAAATGTGTTGTCCCCGCTGGGGCTGCAATCATATTAGCAGGTACAAAAGGAGCAAGGTCAACCGTAATTGCACCAGTAACACGGTCAATAGTTCCCTCATAGGTGGCAAACAAACAGGATCCCAATGTCGCATTAATATTAAATTCGAAACCGATTAATAATTCAGCTTCTCCATCAATTACGTTTCGTAATCCGCGTGCACTGGTGCTGTCGGCCTGAATCACTTTCATCATCGATTGTGTCAATCGGCTGACCATTTTGCTGTCTGCGGAATTCAAAAGTAAAGTGCGTATCGACGCTCTCAATATTTTACCTGCCTTTCCTGCTCTTCCAAATTCAGAACCATTTTCTCTGGTGCGCTGAAAAGCTGGATCGTTAGCAATTCGTTTGGCATCAACGCCTCCTTTTTCTCGTGCGATATGACCATCCTTAGTTTTGTAAAAAGTAATATCCCCGATAGTACCTCTTAATTTAATTATACCTTTTTGCTGAGCCATAATTTTTGTTTATTATAATGTTGATATATAAAATGTTTAGGTACATTTCTTCAAACCTTATAAAACCAATTTCGATGCATCTAAAAGCGGATTTATAGTACAAAGCTTTAACTATTTTAAAGAATATCAAAGAACAGGGGTTCAGGAAGGACCAAAAGGGACTATTAAGACCATATAGGCCTATTTTGACAATGCGAAAATGATTCGGTGCTAACCCGTCCTCCTTTATTTCTATCGCCGTTCTCCATCTAGCAATTCTTTTTATGTTAGAGCATCAAAATGATAAGAGGTAAAATGCTTAAATTCTTCGAGGGTTTTAATTTAACTAGACATGACTACTGCTTTTTAGGTTCAAGATTTTCCAGGCGTTCCAATTCTGATTCTATGAGTCCATAGGCTCTTTCATAGAAAAGATTACACCTTTTCTCCAGAAGTTCTGTATGCAAAAAACTGGATGTTTTCAGACTCGCCCAACGAAGGGAACTAGGATGTATTTTTAATAAATCAAACATCCTTTTGTCTTCCTCCGTTGTTCTCGGAAAGATCTCAGATGGGAGGGAAGTGAATATTTCACAGAGATCAAAAAGAAAAGTCAGTGAAAAGTGATTGGGCTGATACCCCAAAAAAGCATCAATAAGCCCTAGACAAATTTGTTCTACAGCAATGTGCAACATCGATTCCTGAATTAGTTCGGTGTCAAATCCATCAATTTGGTTTTCACTTTCCAGAAAAGTTTTTGCAATTATATTTCTGTTTTTCCAATGAGAGCGAATTAAGTCAACTTTGCGTTTTGGAATACCATCAAAAGCGATGTTTGGAGGAACATTAACATGTTCATAAATTGTCTGAGATTTAGTTAACGCCTCATAAAAGAAGGATAATTTATGGGAAGTGAGATGACGTACCGATGTTGATTTATGCAATAGCAAAGTTGCTGTATAACGACCTTCCGTTTTGGCCTTTATAATATCACTAATGTCGGCTGCTGCATTGATTTTGTTTTCATTGGTTAAAATCAACAGATAAAAGTGGGTGTGCTCTTGTTGTTTGGAAGTCGATTCCCAAAATGGGTTTTGAATAGCCTGAATTTGCTTTTTTTCTCCAAAACAGTAAATTCCGCTAGTACTGATATTTTCAATAATAATAGAGCTAAGTAATTGTAATCCGGTGTTGTCAATTGCTTTCATAATTTTGCTTTTTTTAGTGAAACATGTCTGAAAAATTGTATTTTTGTTTAATACACAGCAAGTAAGTAATAGATTGTAGCGTACCGAACTATTCAAAATTGTATCGCACAAAAGCAAGCTTGTTTTTTACCAAGACCTATATTTTTAAAGAATTTTAAATATCTTTGAGCTATGAACACAGTAACAAAACCAAGGCACATAGGCCGAAATATCAGCCGCATAAGAGAACTAAAAGGTATGAAACAGGACGCATTGGCTAATGCAATTGGTGTAAGCCAACAGTCTGTTTCTAATATTGAAGCAAGTGAAACAATTGATGATGAAAAACTACAGGCGATTGCCGAAGTGTTAGGTGTTTCTGCTGAGGGAATAAGAAATTTTTCAGAAGAAGCAGTTTTGAATATTATTGGGAATACATATCATGTAGATAATTCTTCAGCAGTAAATTATGGTTGTACTTTTAATCCTTTGGATAAATTGATGCAAGCACATGAAGAACAAATAAAACTTTATGAACGTTTGGTTCAAGCTGAAAAAGAAAAAGTGGAATATTTAGAGAAGCTATTGAAAAAATAGAACTGCTAATTTTTATTAAAAAAACAAAAGAAGAGACTTGAAATACAGTCTCTTCTTTTTGTTTTGGGAGTGATGGTTTGGAGTAACGTTCTGGTACCGCAGCTGGCTTGGGGTTAAATTAAGCTCATTATTCAGAATTGCCATCCGAGCGATAGCGAATAGACGAAGTAAATCTTCCCAAATGCCAAACCAACTTACTATTAAGCCAATTGCCCAAATCCGTTGTTGTAGCTGTTATGCACAGTCCTTTAATTTTGTCTTTATTACTATTTCCAATAACTTTCTAATACTGCTATTATTGAAGAAAGTTGTTTGGCTTCAGCGTCTTTAGTTTTTTTATCTTTAGGAATTTCTAACATATTAGCAAGATTTGTATATTCAGTAGTTGTGAATCTCAAATTATCTCCTAAAGTTCTATCTTCTAATAAAACCAAACTGGATTCGTTTATCATTCTTTCAGAAAGCCCACCATTTTTATATATAATTTCAGAAGAATCACGACCAATTAAAACTTCTGCAAAAGTTGAATTTTCACCTTCTAATGTCGCAATTAAACGGCCATTATCATTTAATTGATCAACAGTTACTGATTTCACTACTCTAGCTTTAATTAAAGAACTTATTGAAGTCTGTACCAAATTTTTGAATTCTTTTTTCATTTAATATTTATAATTTGTAGAGTTAGGCTATTGAATTCTGTGTTTTTTTATAGGATTGTACATAACGTTCCCGCGCTACAAGCAGTTTGGGAGTAAATTAAGCCCATTCTTCGGATTTGCCAAATCTGCCAAATACAAAACCAATTTCAAATTTAGCCTAATACCCAAATTGCTTGTAGCGTGTGTTAGTGGCTGGCTTTTTATAAGAATGTTTTTATGAGATTCTTTAATGACATAAAAGATGTTTTATTTTGACTTTTACTCAATAATATTTGAACGTCGAAAGAAGAAATATATTTATAAAATAAATAATCAATATATTTTTCTTTTACTGTCATTTCGATAATCCTTCTTGGTTGAAGAGAGTTGATGTTAAATCTCTCGACATTAACTGGTGAAAGGCAAACAAAGAAAGAACGTTCAGCTTGTAGTTTTAATCCTTGATTTGTTAAATTTCTTTGAGCTATATTTTCAAAAAATTCCAAACTAAAATTTGTTTCAATAGCATCTTTAATAGCTGTAAGCGTATTTGGATTATTTTCGTTTACTTTAAAATAGACTTCTTTTTTTTGTTCAAAGTTTAAGAAAGAATCGAATTCATTTTGATAAAATTCATGTAATATTATTAAATACAAAATAAGAATTGTTTCTAAAAAACCCTTCTCTTCGTTATTTTGGAGATCAATATTAGGAATGTTTTTGTTGCTGTTTACATCCATTTTCGCAAATGCTCGAAGCATTTGGAATTTATTTAGCACCTTTTTTATACGTCTAGGATTTGTAAATTCTAAAGATTCAAAAAAATTATTAATCCACATATTAATTCCCATTTCAGTTTCGCCTAATGAATAACAGGTTTCATCAAAATATTGATTAATAAGTTTTTGTAAGTCATATTTTTCAGGCATTGAAAAAGAAATATCAAAAATTTTCTCCAGGTATTCATTTGCTTTTACTACTTTCCCATACTTTGTTTTTACTGCTGCTTCAACAGCACTCTTATCTACACCACAAAAAAATATAGTCTTTTTCCCTAATGTAAAAAAAAGTTTTATTGCGGAAATTAAGTTTAAGACTTGTTGTGGTTCACATCTATCTAAGTCGTCAATAAATACAATATTATGACTAGGTCGACCTTGGCGCGTCATTAGATCTTCCAATCTTTGAAACTCTAATTTAAATTTTTTAATTGCTTCGTAAAATGTTAGCTCTTCATTTTTGGAAATTTCTTCGACGAATGCTGAAGGATCTAACTCTAAAGCAGGTCCATTGGGAAATAGTGGGATATTTAATTTTATAGATTTCCCCAACCCCCTTAGTATTCTTCCGCCATATTTAAGAACATCATCAGCAAATTCTTCTGTCAAATCTTTTGTTTCATAAGTCAAGTATTCCAAAAGTGAAAAAGATAAGTTTTCATCTTTTTCAAATTCCCATGCTTCAAAGAAAAAAGTATTGTATTCTTGAGAAAGCTCTTTTTGGAGAAATTTCATTAAAGAACTTTTTCCGCTACCCCAATTGCCATACAACGAAAACATTTTAATATTCTCAGAGTTGTTTTTCGACCCCTTCAGAAAGTCTTTTATAAGCGTTGCTTTATCTAGAATTCCAAGAAAATCTGTTTCAGAATTTAAATTTTCAATTGGTGTATTAGGTAGTAATTTGTTCGTCATTGTCGTTTTTTTTTGCTTGCCACTAACGTTATACCACTTTGAGATGGCTGGAAATTCGTAACCTTTCAGTTTTCGGCTTAACGAAAACTTGATGCGAAACGACAATTCCACTAAACTCCAACTAGCTCAAAATGGCTGTTATAGGCAGTACTTATTTGAAATACAGTTTTTTTATGTTTTCCACAAGTTTATTAGATTTTGATAATTCAGTGCTATCCAAATCTAAATCCAAGGAGTCAATTTTTTGAATTACATTTTTCAACTTTTGATCAAAATTTGCTTTAATATTAAAATGTTTAATTAAGTCCGTGCAATATTTGTCAATCTTGTTTGCTTCAAATTTAGGAAACTCTAAATTATATTCTAAACGTAGCATCATCAAAATAAAGTATCGTATTTTTTTATATTTTTTATCAATTTTATTTGCTCGGAATCTACTATCTAATCTATTATAAATAAGAGCAGCAGTATAATAAGGATATAATTTGTGGGTATCAAGAAATAATTGTTTACCAAATTCATTGAATAGTGCTCCAAAATATCTTGTTGCTAGTTGCGGTTTTAAGAAATAAAAACTTCCCATTGTTTTAATTAAAGTAGACTTATCAATTATTAATTTCGCATCTGTAGAAGTTCCATTATATTGCTTTGACCTTCTTTCATAAAACAATTTGTCTGGGTCGCTAAATGTCTTAAAGAAATCTTCTAATTTCTTTTGGAAATCTGAATATGCTAATAAATCTTCTTCTTTAACTTCAGTCTGTCGATTTGTTGAACGAATAATCTTAGAGATTAAATTCTCATCTTCAGTTACAATAAGTTTGAGAGTTACAAAAACTTTATCATCTATAAATTCTTTAGAATCTGATAAGACTCTAGATGTTTGTAAACCATTTATTATTTGATAGTTTGTAATAGTAACATTATCACGAGACGACACCAGCTTTTCTGCGATAATTGTAATTCCATTATTTAAAACGGAAAATGCATACTTTAAGTTTTCATCAGAGATTGTATTCTTAATTTCTTTATTAATCTTATTGAAACCTTGGAAATCCCTAACATTGTCATAAAAAATTGAAGAAATTAATTCCGAATCTTCTTCAATTAAATCAATAATTGTTTTTGCAGGCACAACACCAATGTAAGCCTCCTTAACTTTGTCAATATCAGGGATTAAAGTTTTCTGACTAAATGCAAAGGTTCTTGATATTTTTTGCCCAATCTTCTTATAATCTGATTGCAAACTATTATAATCAAAAAAGTGAAAATCAACTTTATTAAAGACTCTTTGTTCTCTAACATTTTTTAAAATCCGTTCTCTCTCTGCTTCAGTATTATTATCATTAAGATATTCTCCTAATGTGCAATAAAAAATTTGACAAGATGGATTTGTTTCTAAATCATTAGCACGATTAGTTAAATGCTTAAATAGGTTTATAAAATTCTTTGCGTTTTCGTTCCAAGAATATTTTTGTGCGATTGAAACGAAATCTTCAATAGAATTTCCAAACGAGCTAATTTCTTTCACATCGAAACTACTAGATGTTTTTGCTTGAATGAAAAACACTTCAGCTGTAGGTTTAGAATTATTGTCTATTATTTCATCTAAATCTTCAATAGAAGTAATTAAATGTTTGTTTATCAGGATAGCAAAACCATCTAATCCAAAGGTTCCATTAACTCCTATGTTTACAACGCTAAGAGCATCTTCATCTAATCTATCTTCTAATTTTTTCTCTAGTATTATGTAATTTACAAAATGTTCAAATAAATCACTTTCTTGAACATCTTCATAATCAAATTTAGATTGAAAATCTTTTAACAAACTTTGGGTAATTCTATCGATCATAGTTTATAATTGTGGTTGGTTAGTAAGTATTGCCTATAACGTTCCCTCGTTACAAGCAGTTTGGGATTAAATTAGGCCCATTATTCGAATTTGCCAAATCTCCCAAATACAAACCAATTTTTCCATTAGGCCTAATACCCAAATTGCTTGTAGCGTGTGTTAGCACAAGGCGTTATTGTATTAGTTTGATTTTTCGTGCTTTCCATTTTTCAGAAATCTTAGTGTTATTTTTGTTAAATATTGCGGAATCAAGATTTGTATTTGCCCAAGCTTTTATACTATAGTATTCCATAATGGGAATAAGGAGTTTAGGAATGTCATTTTCATTTATGCTTTTGTTACCTAAATTGGTTAATTCAATCTTAAATCGTTCATTTATTTCTGACACATTTAGGTAGTATATAAGCATGACAATGAATTCAGAAATAAGGGTAAGTGGAATACTTATTTCAAAGAGTAATCTTACAATGTCACTGCCGTTTTTAGAAAATATAGATAATAAAAATGGAACACTTAATACAATTAAAATTATTAAGTTTTTATACAACATTAATTTCAAAGTATTTTCAGTGTGAAATGAACTTTCATACGAATTTAAAGTAAGTTTTTTTATGCCATTCTGAGTTTCCTCATTATTGTAATAACCAACTGTATTCTCATCAGAATAATTAGTACCAAAAGAATTATCAATCAGGTCGTTTCTTTTACGTTTTTCAACATTATGAAAAAGAATTCGTGATATTAAATTTATAATTAAATAGCATACCATTGATACATAACTAATTACTTTTGCAATTTCTTTTACATCATCATATTTACTATTTATTTCATTATCAAAAAATTTTGGTAAAACCCAATTTATCATAATAAGAAATGCAGATACTAAAAGTAATATAAAAGAACTTTTTTCAAGTTTTCTAATTTGATCGTAAGTTGTGTCAAATGGAACAAATCTAGTCATATTTATTATTAATTGTATGGAGGAAAATCATTTCCGAATATTTCCTTCCATTTGTTAATTGCAGAATTTTGGTTTTTATCTTCAGTTTCTAATCGATAAGCTTCATACCCTTTTTCATATGAGTCTTTAGCCCTTTCAAAAATTTTATTTTTATCTTCAAACGACAATTGATTTATGTTTGAATCAATACCTTTTGGGTCATTTACATTGTTATAAACTGCCGTTTTTAAATAACTCCAAAAATTAATTAGGTTAATATCAATATGTTTTGATAGTTCACTTTTGCTTTCCACAAAATTTAGAACAAAATTTTCAAATAGAAATGAACTCATCGTTGGCATTTTTGCTCTTCTATTCCAATATTTAAGAGTTCTTACAAGTTGATGAATAGAATAATTATAATTTTTATTTAGGTTAGTTATGTACTCATCATCTAAAGCTGGATTTGTTGCTTTCCAATTACCTTTACCATCAGGTATTAAATAAAAGCCATTTTTTGTATAAAATGCAGGTACAATGTCAAAAGTCCAATCATATGAGGTCAAATTTAATGTTGCAGCTTCTTGCCTCCTGTGTATTTTAGCAGATTTATATTGCGAAATATTGGATAAGCTAGAAACGAATTTGTTTACAACTTTTATTGAATTTAATTTATTATTATCAGATAGATTTTTAAGCCTGTCTCCCGAATTTTCTGTATGTATATAATATGTTTTGGGTTGAAGAAAACTTTCAGAGTAGTGTGCGCTATCTGCGTGTAAACAATAAATAACATCTATGTCATCTAGTTCACGTATTTTTGTATTTCTTGAGAATGAGCCGTACTTTATATGTCTTTCTATGTATTTTAAAGGAAAGCTTTCGTCATTGATTGGAAAATTATTTAACTGTGTAAACAGCCAATCGCGACTACTACGAGCGGTCTTAGTTTTTTCTGAATCAAGATTTACGAAATCTCTATTAAACTCTATAAATGCTGAATCTACTGTTTTAGCCATTCTATTAATTTTCTATTAATTTCTCAAATTAACAAATTAAAAATCGGTTTTTAAATGCGGGATTTTCCTCACGCTTGGCGCTAACTAATATTTAGGTCTGATTTTGTCTAACCTGTACAACCAAATATGGAGGGATAGGTCTGATTAGTGAACGCCTTTATTGCTTAGCTAAAATAGACAAAAAAACTTATAAATCTTCAAAAGGACTTTTTATTTTTTGGATACTTTTCGTACTTACATGGGGGTACATTTCTGTTGTTCTTTTGCTATTAAGTCCCAATAAATCTTGCATAAAACGCAAATCAGACCTCATTCTAGTTGTGACTACCTAACCCCAAATCAGGCTCATTTGCAATCAGAGAAATTGAAGAAGCGATGGAAGAATTATAATAAAAAATTTAACTATGAAAAAGTAGTTGTATAGTAAGTTTAGGATTAAAAATTATAGTTGTATAACTATATTAGGATTTATTTAATAACATGTATAGTTATTTTAGGACGGGACAGGACGGGACATAGTGTATGGATAATGTATGGATAATGTATGAATAGTGTATGAATAAAGTATTATATCAATTGAGTGCATAGCAGGAGGCATGATGGGGCCTATAAGCCATAGCAGTGCGTTCACAAAAAGCCTTATAATCTTTTGATTATGGGGCTTTTCTGTTTTTAGATAGATTTGTTTTCTAAACCTTTTAAATTTTCCTATTTTTATGGAAATTTTTCTCTCATGACTTCTTATCTCAAGGCCTTATTCATTTTTCTATTTTTTCTAGAACTTACTACTTGCTATTCACAAACTGCAGTAAAGAGTTTAGTACCTATGGTTGCAGTTAATGACACCACCTTTGTAAACTTAAAGAACTATAGCCAAGATTTCGTGTATGATATGAAGTATGCCACTGAAGATAATTTTTTGAAATCTAAAGTATATGATTGTTCCGAATGTTATTTGCGGTATAAAACTGTAAAAGCGCTGATTTTGGCCAACCAAAGGTTTATGAAGAAAGGTTTTAAAATAAAACTTTTTGATTGTTATAGGCCTTTGGATATTCAAAAAAAAATGTGGGCAATAGTTTCGGATCCACAGTATGTTGCAAACCCAAGCAAAGGCTCAATACATAATAGAGGAGGTGCTGTAGATATTACTCTAGTAGATTTTGACGACAAAGAATTGGATATGGGAACTTCGTTTGATTTTTTTGGTAAAGAAGCGAGTCATGGTTTTCGCGGTTTATCTAAAGAAATTCTGAACAATAGAAATCTATTAAAAAAAATTATGATTAAAGAGCATTTTAATTCTTTCGATTCCGAATGGTGGCATTATAATTTGAAAGCTGGTTTAAATGATTCTGTTTCCAATTTTAAATGGGAATGTAAATAGGTTTTTTTATTATTTTAAAACTTCTTTTTATTGTCTTCTTGCCTTTAAGAAGGTATAAAGAGGTTTGTTAAAACTGTTTTTTCTTGCTTAAAGTTAAAATTGTTAACTATCTAAAGGCTTGGTAATTGCGTTAATTGTAAGAATTGGATTTAAAATAAATACAAAATATGCATTTCATCGATTATTTTTGGTATTTAAACGAATTAATTGTTTATTTGAAATGAAATATTTTAATGATAACTAAAGTTTTTTGCCCCACAATCTACTTTAAATTTAATCTGACACCCTATGAAAACAATATTATTTCGCTTTATAATAACTGGATTTATTTTTGCAGTTTTATCATCATGTTCATCTGAAGATAATTCGAATGAAGCACAGGCAAAATTACCAGTAATTACAGTTTATGAATACAGTCCGTTAGAATTGGAAACCATGGCATTAATAAATAATTATAGAGTAAGTATTGGCTTAAATGCTTTGGAAAAAATAAATCACGTATCCTATAAGTCAGAAGAACATGATGAGTATATGATAGAAAATAATGTGGTTAACCATGATTATTTTGTAGCTCGATCAGAAAATATAATCAAAGCATTGGGTGCGTTAAGAGTAAGTGAGAATATTGCTTACAATTATAATAGTGCAAAAGGCGCATTTGATGCCTGGATGAATAGTCCTAGCCATAGAGAAAATATAGAAGGTAATTTTTCTCATTTTGGATTAGCCATAAGAGAAAATCCAACAAATGGAAGGAAATATTATACAAATATTTTTGTAAAGATGTAAGTTTAGTTAGTATTTTAGTTGGATAGCTGTCATTTTATTGGCAGCTTTTTTTTTGAAAAATATTTCAAAAAGTAGAATTCAAAAAACAATTTTGCAATTTTAAGTTAGAGAGAATAATTAATAATCCATATTATATTACTTAAATTTTCTGTGAATTATATTAAAAAACAGGTCTTGACTTCAGATGAATAAAAATTAAAATAGATAATCTAAAGTTTTTTTGTAAATTGTAACTCCCTAAAGAATTTGTAATTCAATTTATCTGATTGAAATCTAACCTGAATAAATAACAGCAATTTCCTGAATTTAAATCATTGTTTTTTGTTTTGATTTTTTTTGTATTGTAAAAAATAAAAAGTTGTATTGTATGAAAAATTTAATTTTAATTCGGCATGCAAAGTCTAGTTGGGAAGCACCTTTACACGATAAAGACAGACCGTTAACTTCACAAGGAATGCAAAGTGCCCATTTAGTTTCTTCGCATGCTATCAAATATTTGCCCAAAACGTTTTGTATTTGGAGCAGTACAGCAGAAAGAGCTACGGAAACTGCAATAATTTTTGCTCAAAATATAAATTTTCCATTGGAGAGCATTCTGTATAAGGATGAACTATATACTTTCGATGAAAGAAAATTGGAAAAAGTTATCAAATCCTATAGTAATGGTTATGATAGTATAATTATATTCGGACATAACGAGGCTATTACAAATTTTGTTAATAAATTTGGGGATGTTTACATTGATAATGTTCCTACAGCTGGATTTGTTCATATAGAATTTGATAATGAAAGTTGGGACGCTATTAATAAAGGCAAGACAAAAAAAGTAATATTCCCCAGAGATTTAAAATAAATAAAAAGTGTTTGAACATAGATATATTGATAGAGAGAAAAGCTGGTTGGCTTTTAATGCTCGAGTTTTACAAGAGGCAGCTGATGATTCAGTTCCATTATTAGACAGATTAAGGTTTCTAGGGATTTTTTCCAATAATTTAGATGAATTTTTTAGAGTTCGATTTGCTGCGATAAGACGGTTAAGTTTGAGTGGTATTTCTGGCGAGAAATATTTTGGTGGAGTCACTGCGCAACAGTTGATTAAAGATATAACTGAAATTGTTATCGAACAGCAATCCGAAAGTTTAAGAATTCTAAATAATATTGAAGAACAATTAGGAACCGAAAATATTTTTATCATTCATGAAAATGACATTAATAAAGAGCAAGAAGCATTTTTAAAAGATTTTTTTATACAAAAATTGAGTCCAGAACTCGTTACCATTATATTAAATGATTTAGCAGAATTCCCTGTTCTCAAAGATTCATTGGGATATTTGGCCGTAAAGCTAGTGATGAAAAAAAACCTAGAAGTTCGTTACGCCATTATTGAGATTCCTAAAATGATCAATCGCTTCGTTGTATTACCTTCTCCAAGTGAAAAACAATATGTAATTCTGATTGACGATGTTATCAGAATGCATTTGAGCAGTATTTTTAATATTTTCAATTACGAAAGTGTTTCTGCGCATATGATAAAAATAACGAGAGATGCTCAATTGGATATTGATAGTGATTTGAGTAAGAGTATGCTCGAAAAAATATCAACCAGTGTAAAAGACAGAAGAATAGGGGAGCCCGTTCGATTTATTTATGATCAGGAGATTGACAAGGATACTCTCAAATTTTTTCTGGATAAAATGAATATTGATGCTACGGACAGTATTATTCCAGGTGGAAGATATCATAATAGGAGGGATTATATGGATTTCCCAAATCTTGGCAGATTTGATTTATTGTATAAAAAGAATGATCCTCTACCAATTCCTGGATTAAGTCTTGAAGGCAGTATTTTGGAAAAAATTGCCGAAAAGGATTACCTGTTGAATGCACCATATCAATCTTTTGCTTACTTAATAAAATTTTTGCGTGAAGCTGCTTTGGATCCTAAAGTAACTTCAATCAAAATTACTTTATATCGATTGGCCAAAAACTCTCAAATCATTAGTTCTTTGATTAATGCTGCCAAAAATGGAAAAAAAGTAATTGTTCAAATAGAATTGCAAGCCCGATTTGATGAAGCTTCCAATATATCTTATTCTGAACAAATGCAAACTGAAGGTATCGAACTTATTTTTGGAATAAAAGGATTGAAAGTTCACAGTAAAGTTTGTGTAATCGAAAGAATGGAGAAAAACAAAATTAAAAGATACGGATTCATTTCAACTGGGAACTTTAATGAGACTACAGCAAAAATTTATACGGATGTAACACTTTTTACGTGTCATCCGCAAATATTAAAAGACATATCAAAAATATTTGAATTTTTTGATATCAATTATAAAGTTCAGCGTTATAAACACCTTATAGTTTCTCCTCAATATACCAGACATCGTTTTGTTAAATTAATTGACCGAGAAATTGCACACGCAATAGCTGGCAGAAAAACTTTCATGAAATTAAAAATGAATAGTTTATCTGATTTGGCTATGATTGACAAATTATATGAAGCAAGTAACGCTGGCGTAAAAATTCAATTGGAAGTAAGAGGTATTTGTTCATTGATTCCCGGAGTTAAAGGATTAAGCGAAAATATTGAAGCTATTAGTATAGTTGATAACTATTTGGAACATTCAAGAGTTTATATTTTTGGGAATGCTGGATTTACTGAAGTTTATATTTCCTCAGCCGATTTCATGACCCGAAATATAGATGCAAGAGTCGAAGTAACCTGCCCAATTTATGATCAAGAAATAAAAAATGAACTGATTGATAATTTTGATATCGGTTGGAAAGGAAATGTAAAAGCGAGATATCATTCTTATAAACTAGATAATAAGTATAGAGTAAGGAATGATAATCCAATTTTTAGAGCCCAGCTGGAAACCTATAAATATTATCAACGAAAAGTTGAATTGATAGAAGAATTAAAAGAAGATCAAATAACGCAAGAATAGAAATATTCTAAACCATAAATCGCATCCTAGAGAACATGATTAAAATTAAAAAATATGCTGCTATTGATATTGGGTCGAATGCCATGCGTTTATTAATCACCAATATTGTAGAAGAAGAAGGTAAAGAAACACAATTCAATAAGAGTTCATTAGTGCGTGTGCCTATTCGTTTGGGACAAGACGCTTTTACTGTTGGAGAAATTTCTCCTGAAAATATCGAACGAATGATTGATGCCATGAAAGCATTCAATTTGTTAATGAAAGTACACAAAGTAGAAAGATATATGGCATTTGCAACTTCGGCAATGCGTGAAGCTTATAATGCAAAAGAAGTGGTAGCTTTAATAAAAAAGAAAGCGGACATTAAAATAGAAATTATTGACGGCAAAAAAGAAGCAGCCATAATCGCTTCTACAGATTTACATCATTTATTAAAAACTGACGAAACCTATTTGTTTGTTGATGTTGGTGGTGGTAGTACTGAATTCACATTATTTTCTAACGGGAAAATGGTGAATTCTAGATCTTTCAAAGCGGGAACTGTTCGATTATTGAACGAAATGGTTTGTGATGTAGTTTGGGATGAAATTGAAAAATGGATTAAAACTAATACTGCCGATTATGAAGAGGTTACCTTAATTGGATCTGGTGGTAATATTAATAAATTATTCAAAATGTCTGGTAAAGTTCAGGAGAAACCATTATCATACATTTATATAAACTCTCAATATGCTTATTTGAGTTCGCTGTCCTATGAACAGAGAATTTCTCAATTGGGTTTAAACCCCGATCGTGCTGACGTAATTGTTCCGGCAACCCGCATTTATCTGAACGCTATGAAATGGAGTGGAGCAAGACAAATTTATGTTCCAAAAATTGGACTTTCAGATGGGATTGTAAAGGCGATGTACTATGGAAAAATCTAATTTTACCAAATAAAATTAAACAGAATTAATTAAGGATGGTAGAAGTTTTTCAATATTTATTTCAGTTAAATTCAGAAGAATGTCTGCTGCTAAATAACTTAATCAGTTACAGAAAAATTAAAAAATGGGATTTTTTAATTTCCGAGAATCAAGTCTGTAATGAAATTGTATTCGTGAAATCCGGAATTATGCGATCTTTTTTTATTAATTCAAAAGAAGATGAAATAACAAATTGTTTCACTTTTAAGAATGAGTTCATGACTGCTTTTTCAAGTTTCATTACACAAAGTCCAACCGATGAAAACATTCAGGCGATTACTGATTGTGAATTGGAAGTGATTGATAAAACAGCTGTCGAAAAACTTTTCAATTCTAGTTTCAGATGGGCTGATATTGGCAGAAAAATTGCCGAAAATGAAGTTGTCAATCTACATAACCGCATTTCATCTCTACAAAAAAAATCTTCAATGGAACGATATGAAGAGCTGTTTGTTAACCATCAAAAATACATTCAATACATTCCGCTTAATTATTTAGCATCCTACTTAGGAGTTTCTGCAAGGCATTTAAGCCGAATTAGACAAGCTGTTGTATTTTAGGACATTTGTCCTGTTTTATTAAATCAGCATAAGATATTTTTGATAAAAATAATTTTTATGAAAAATATACTGATAATAAACGGACATCCCAATCCTGCAAGCTATAATTTTGCTTTAACGGAATCCTATAAAAATGGAGCTTTGGAAGCAAAAGCAAATGTTGAAACCATTGTCATTGCGGACTTAAAATTCAATCCTAATTTAGCTTATGGTTACCAAAAAAGAATAGATCTAGAACCCGATTTGGCAGAAGCTTGGGAAAAACTAACAAAAGCTGATCATTTGGTTTGGATTCATCCCGTTTGGTGGGGCGGTCTACCTGCTATTACCAAAGGATTTATTGATAGGCTTTTTTTACCTGGAATGGCTTTTCAATATCGAGAAAATTCTGTTTGGTGGAACAAATTATTGAAAGGAAAAACGGCTCATATCATAACCACACTAGATCAGCCAAGGTGGTATTATTTTTTGTTTTATTCAAAACCGAGTGTCAATCAATTAAAAAAGGCAACATTAGAATTTTGCGGTGTTAAACCGGTTAAAGTCACTTATGTTGGAATCATAAAAACATCTGATGAAAAACAACGTGAAAAATGGCTGCATAAAATTTTTCAATTAGGGAAACAGCTAAAATAGATTAATTTGAATTTAAAAGGCCCAAACTAATTAAAGTTTGTGCCTTTTATATTATGCTGTAACTTGTTTTAACAATAATGTCTTGAGCCACAATCCAACAAACAAAGCGATTACAAGTAATATTGAAAACAGATAGAAAATTGTGATTTCTGTAGTTAAGCCCAATAATAATGGCCCAACAAAAGCTGCGGCTGACCAAGCAGTTAATATGTATCCAAGAACCGGTCCATATTTTTCAGTTCCAAAAATATCTTTTACAAATGACGGCATAGTAGCAAATCCAGCTCCATAGCCAGCAATTATGATAAAGGTTAAGGTTTGAAACGAGGCTTGATTGTTTGAAAAAGTTGGTATTAATGCAAAACAAGCTGCATTTATTCCTATAAAAATCATAAAAGTTCTCCAACAACCAATTTTATCTGAAATACTTGACCAGAACAAACGACCTAAGCCGTTGAATAAACCAATAATAGCAACAAACATTGTAGCTTGAGTGGCGCTCATTCCTACCACTTCTTCACCCAAAATTGCAGCTTTGGAGATTATAGCTATTCCTCCACATACGTTCAAGAATAACAATAACCATAGCGCAATAAAACGTTTATCGGTTATAATTTGTTTTGGAGTCAAATCGATATGCACATCATGTGCAGTATTTGGATTTTTTGGGTTAGATAAATATAAAGCGCTCAATAACATACAGATTCCATAGCAAACTCCAAGAGTAGCAAATGCACCAGATAATCCTAAAGATGCATACAAAGGTCCAATTAAGAACGAGGCTAATAACGATCCTAATGCAAATGACATTATAATTATACCTGAAGCTAATCCTGGACGGTCAGGGAACCATTTTACAACGGTATAAACCGGAACAATGTAACCAAATCCCAATCCTATTCCTTGTAGAACACCAAAAGTCAAGTAAAACAAATAAATTGAACTCATCTTGACAGCCAGGGCACTGCCTAATAATCCAATTGTTAAAAAGAGTGTTGCTAATAATCCAGCTTTTGTTGGTCCAATTTTTTGTGTAAATTTTCCCATGAAAGCTGCAGTTAATCCTAAAAAACAAATGGCTAGGCTAAACCCTGTTTTGGTATCGTGAGCATCCCAGTTTAATTCTTTTGATAAAGGTTCGATCCATTTGCTGTAAGCGTAAATTGACCCGATTGACAGTTGCATAATCATTCCTGCCAATACGATCAAATATTTATTCTTTGACATAATTTTATTGTTATTTTATTTAGTGATTTACTCCTATGTAATTAATGATTAGTTTTACTAGTTGTTTAGCATTGTTTAATGCTAACAGCTAATTTAAGAACCAATCGATCTATTTAATTTTTACTTTTTTAAAATAGAGTTTAAAAATTTCAGCGGCTTTGTTTACTTCTTCTGCAGTAGGCGGAAGAGTATCATTCAATTGATATTCTAAACCCAAGATTTCCCATTTGTGTTTTCCTAATTGATGAAAAGGAATAATTTCGACTCTTTCGACCGTTTTGTAGGATGCGAAATGTTGTCCCCATTCATGCAGATATTCTTCTTGATCGCTCCAGCCAGGAACCAATACATAGCGCAACCACATTGGTTTTCCGGTACTTTCCCTATACTCCGCAACTCGTAAAGTTGTTTTGTTTTTTAGACCTGTTAACTTTTTATGCCATTCCTTATTAATGTGTTTGACATCCAAAAGCAACAAATCGGTTCTTTCTAATAACTGTTCAGTTTTGGAATCCAAAACTCTTCCATTAGAATCCAAACAGGTATTAATACCATTTTCATGCAAACGATCAAAAAAGTGAATTAATTTTTCGCGTTGTAACAAAGGTTCTCCACCTGAGACTGTCACACCACCTTTTTTACCAAAATATGATTTTTGATGTATCGCTTTTTCTACTAATTCCTCTATGGGCATAAAAGAACCGCCATGAATGTCCAACGTATCGGGATTTTGGCAATACAAACATCTAAATTGGCATCCTTGCGCAAAAACAACCATTCTAATTCCAGGACCATCATGTGTTCCCAATGTTTCAAGAGAATGGATTCTTAATAAATCGGGGTTGTTTGCGTCGATTGAATCGTCAATATATTCTTGCTGTGGAAAGTACATACGAATGAAAAGATTAAAAAAACCTGTCTAAATCAAACTTAATTTAGTTTCTTTAGACAGGTTAGTGGTTTAATTCAAAATTTATAGTTCAGTGTTAATTTACATTGTATCGTGAAATGTTCTTGTAATAACTTCCAGCTGATGTGCTTTGGACAATCGAACGAAATTCACTGCATAACCAGAAACTCTAATGGTTAATTGAGGATAATTTTCAGGATGATTATAGGCATCCATTAGGGTTTCTTTATCCAAAACATTTACATTCAAATGGTGTGCATTTTTTCCAAAATAGCTGTCTAAGATGGTTTCCAAATTTGAAACTTGCTCTTCTTTGTCAGATCCTAAAGATTTTGGAACCATTGTAAATGTATATGATATACCATCCTGTGCGTCTTCATAATTCAATTTACTTACTGAATTTAAGGAAGCAATAGCGCCATTTACATCTCTACCGTGCATTGGATTTGCTCCAGGAGCAAAAGCTTCACCGGCTTTACGGCCATCTGGAGTAGAACCCGTATTGGAACCATACATTACATTTGAGGTAATTGTCAGTAAAGATAGAGTAGGAGTGGCATCCTTATAAGCTCTGTGCTTTCTTAATTCGTCGATAAAGATAGTAGTGATTTCTTGTGCAATACTATCTACTCTGTCATCATCATTACCAAATTTTGGAAAATCTCCTTCAATGTTGAAATCTACTGTTAACCCGATATCATTTCTTACAGGAGTAACTTTAGCATATTTAATTGCTGAAAGTGAATCGGCTATGATAGAAATTCCTGCGGCACCATAAGCGATATCAATATTTGGATCACTATCAATCAAAGCCATTTGGGCTCTTTCGTAATAGTATTTGTCATGCATATAATGGATGATGTACATGGATTTGGCATAAACTCTTGCAACTTCAGCCAACGTTATTTTAAACATATTCATTACAGAATCATAGTTTAGGACACCATCTTCCATTTGAGGAATGTTTCGAATAACAACTGATCCTTTATCTTCTTCTCTACCTCCATTTAAAGCCATCAACAAGGCTTTTGGCAAATTGGCACGAGCTCCAAAGTGTTGAATAGTTTTTCCTATTTTTTGGTAAGAAACGCAACAAGCAATTCCATAATCATCAGAACCTCTATTGGTACGCATCAAATCATCATTTTCATATTGAAGCGATGATGTATCAATGGATACTTGTGCACAAAAATCTTTAAAACCAATTGGCAAATTTTGAGACCATAAAATAGTCAAGTTTGGTTCTGGAGAAGCACCTAGATTATAAAGCGTTTGTAAAAATCTAAAAGAGGTTTTTGTTACTTTAGTTCTACCATCATTAAGTTGTCCACCAATAGCTTCTGTAACCCAAGTTGGATCTCCACCAAAGATTTCATCGTATGCACCTGGACGCAAGTGACGAACCAAACGCAGTTTCATCACAAATTGATCAATAAATTCTTGAGCTTCTTCTTCATTAATTAGACCTGATTTTAAATCATTTTCGATATAAATATCTAAAAATGACGATACATTTCCAAGCGACATAGCGGCTCCATCTTGTTCTTTTACTGCACTTAAATAAGCTAGATAAGTAAACTGAACTGCTTCTTGCGCATTGGTAGCAGGAACAGAAATATCAATGCCATAAGAATTGGCCATAATTTTCATATCCTGTAATGCTTTGATCTGTTCTGAAATTTCTTCTCTAAGACGTACTTTGTGATCCGTCATTTCACCTGCAACTGCTGCAAAATCATTTTTCTTGGTTTCAATCAAACGATCTACACCATAAAGAGCGATTCTTCTAAAATCACCAATGATTCTTCCTCTAGCATAATTATCTGGTAAACCAGTTAATAAGTGTTTGGAACGATAAGCTCTAATTTCGCTGTCATAAGCGCTGAAAACGGCTTGGTTATGATCTTTTGCATAATTAAAAATTTTGACCACTTCATCAGAGACTTTTAATCCTCTTTCTGCTACTGCCGATTCTACCAATTTAATACCACCAAAAGGTTTCATCGCCCTTTTTAAAAGCATATCGGTTTGTAAACCTACAATGACTTCATTTTCTTTATTAATGTATCCTGGTCCAAATGAAGTTATATTCGAAATAACATTGGTATCGATTGCTAAACAACCATTGTTTTTACGTTCCTGAAGTAAATTTTCTTTGCAAACATTCCATAGTGTTTTAGTTTTCTCTGATGGTCCCACTAAAAATTTAGAGTCTCCTTCATAAGGAGTAATATTTTGCAATACAAAATCATAAACATCAATTGCATTATTCCAATTTCCTGTTTTAAAATATAGAGTTTCTGTCGTACTTTTCATCTTGTTTAAAAATTATGAGTTAACGTTTTTTGTTAGTAACAAATTCATTTATACCAGTAAATTTAGTGATTTTTGAGATTGTTTGGACAATGATAATGATTTTTAAACAATAATTAAAGTATTCAATTTTAAGCAGTTGATTGTTTAAATATAGTCCGGTTTTAATGACTATTTTTAATAACTATTACGTTATCGAGAAAACTTATAGCAAATAAAATTAATCAGTTAATTATGGTTAAAATTTTAATATTTCAATAATTTATTTTAGATTAACTAATTTTAGTTAAAATTTAAATAATTTTAATTAAAATAACTTGATTTGGTCTGTACTAACCCAGTAATCGTCTGTGATAATTTATTTGTCCCAAGTGATACGAAAGATGTGTTGTGAGGTGAATTAATAGAAACTCGGTAGAGGTCTTAGATTCAAAAACTAAAATAGGAAATTCTTTTTTTAAATCTTCTTCGGTCAAAAGCGCAAGTGCGTCATTAACCGTTTGTATTGCTGCTTCGATTTGTGCAATTAATAAAGCCCTTGGAACATCTTTATCTGAAAATTCCAACTCTCTATTCCTAATATAGTTTGTTTTACCAATTTGAGCTCCAATATAGGTATTTAGATTGCCAATTAAATGTAAGCAAAGATTCCCAGCCGAATTTGATATGTTATTATCAATACACCAAATTTTATTCTCGTTCGGGTAAGATTCAATCTCTAGTTTAAGTTTTTTGAGATCTCTGTTAAATAAAATTTTTAATGTCTCAATCATTTTATAAAGCTTTCTGTTTGTAATTATTTAAAGAAAAAATCACTTGTTTTTGAATTTGCTTTTGCATAAAACCTGTCCACCCTAATAATAATCCTTTGAAGCCTAAAGCTTGTTTAGACCATTTCCAAAGATCAAAATTATCAGTATGCCTGATTATCAAATTATCTTTAAACTGAAATTGAGCATATATGACATTAACGACTTTTCTATTAGTTTTACTAAAATTATAAGTAGCGATCCATTTTGCAGTCCCGGAATAATCATCAGCTTTTACATCTGAAAATTCAATTTTGATATTTCCTTTACTTTTATCGATCAACATATTCCACATTTTACAAACATCGTTGTCTTTTAGAATTCCAAAAGCAGGATCTTGAAATTGAATATTGGCGTGATAACATTCGCACATTGTTTTTGTATCTGCTTTTGCAAAAGCAGTATAAAACTTAAATATTAATTGTTCGTTAGAATTCATTTTAAAAAAAGTTAGAAAGTAAAAATAGTTATTTTTTTACAAAAAAAGGATAGACTTTTTATTTGTCTATCCTTTTATTTTCTAGCAGTATTATTTATACTTATTTTTTTTAAACTCTTATGGTTTAGAAATAATATTTGTGTGCGTCATAACAATAGAACCATTTCTGGCCAACAGTCTGCCTTGGATAGTAGCATGTGAATTCATTGTTATGGATGTTAAGGCTAATATGTTTCCTTTGAATATTGTATAATTTCCAATTGTAGCAGATCTACCCACTTGCCAAAAGACATTTTTTGCTTGCGCACCGCCACTTAAAATTACATTTCCACCAGCACCACCTACAGTTGTAAAGTCAGAAGCTACTTGGAAAATCCAAACTGCGTTGGCATCACCTTGTGCATCTAGGGTTAAATCTCCAGACTGAATTAGTAGGGTAGAAGTCGATTTGTAAATACCGGGCGCCAGTGTTTTTCCTCCTTGATCGCCGGATACTGTTGCTGGGGCAGGTGTAGAAGCTCCTTCGGCAAAAAGATAGGCATTTGTCAAATCTTGTTTGGCGTTTACTAGAGTAGCAGCTATACCTGAAGGGGTAATATCATCTGAAGCATAAATAGCACCTTCAACAATGATTGCAGGCGGAAATCCTGTAATCGAAGAACGTACACCTGGACTTATCCCTACATCCATATTCCTTATTTCACTAAAACCTGCGTTGTTACTTACTCCAACACCCGCTAGAATTCCGAATCTTTGCGCTGATCCAAGATTTACCATGTTTCCAACTATTGTTGAACTAGTGCTAAAATCCCAAACGTAATCATTGGCTAATGCTATACCTGCCAAATTTTTGGCTCCTGAAATTGTTGCGGTATAAGTCGTTCCTGGTAAAAGATCAGTACTTGGATCAAAAGTAACTGTTGTTCCAGTATAAGTAACAACACCTGTTAGTGGTGTAGTTCCGTTTTTTACAGTAAATGTTTTATCATTGATCGTTTTAGGATCCATAGCGATGCTAAAAGTTGCTGTAATTGATTTGTTTAGTAGTGTTGCTTTTGCATTATCCAAAGGATCAGTAGAGACTACTGTTGGTGCAGTTGTTGTACCTGTGGTAAATGTCCAGGTATAATTAGCATTTAATGCTGTTCCTTGAATATTCTTGGCTTGTGTAGTAATCGTAGCTGTATAAAGCGTATTAGCCTTTAAAGAAACACTTGGTTTAAAATATACTGTTGTTCCTATATAGGAAACACTTCCTGCAATAACGGTTGTTCCTTGATTTACTGTAAAGGAACTTTCGTTTAAAGTAGTTTGATCCATTGGCATATTAAAATTTGCAGCGACTACTTTATTAATGACAACATCGGTAGCTTTATTGATAGGATCTGTTGAAATCACCATTGGATTTAAAGCAGTACCTGTACTAAAAGTCCAAACATAATCAGCCTTCAAGGCTTGTCCAGTTATATTTTTTACAGTGGTTCTAATAGTTCCTGTGTATGTCGTATTGGCCGCAAGAGGAGCTGTTGGCTTAAATGATGCAGTTTTTCCGCTAATGGAAACTGTTCCGACAACTAAAGTAGTTCCTTGTAGCGTAAAACTTGATAGATCAAAGGTAGAAGCTTTCATTTCCTGATTGAAAACGACAGAAATGGTTTTATCTAAGGGAACATTTATAGTTGCATTTTCTGGATTTACTGATACTACTACGGGAGATTCTCCTATGATTTCTTGAGCATCATCCTTTGAGCATCCTGAAATTAAAACAACAAGTGCTATTGCAATTGCTGAAAGTTGTTTATTTATATTCATTTTTGTAGATTAAGATATTTATCCGACAAAGGTTAATTGAATACTATGAAATGATGTTGTAGAATTTTAATACTTAGTTCTATAATTTACTGATTATGGTTCTAAAGTTCGCTATTGTATGAAAAGTCCATAAAAAAAGCCAAACTGTTTTTTATACAATTTGGCTTTTTTCAATTACAGTTAGTTTCTATTATAAAATTATGGATTGATACTTTTAATATCATCAAATTTAGATTTTCCTTCAGCAACTAAGTCTTTTCCATTATGAACTATTTTATCATAATTGCTTTTTAATGTACCGGATAAATTTTCAAATTTATCTTTCAAGTCACCAGCATAATCGTTGCCTTTTTGCAGAATTTTTTTTCTCGTGTCCGTACCTTTTGCTGGGGCAAACAATATTCCTGCAACTGCTCCTGCGGCTATACCGCCCAAAACTCCTAATGCGATTTTATTTACTTTCATGTTTCTATTTTTTAATGATTAATCATAAAATTTTTCGGCCTTGAATTACTCTTAGTATTACTGCAATTACTGCAATTACTAGAAGTATGTGTATAATTGATCCCGCACTGTAGGCAAAAAAACCGATTGCCCAAAAAATAATTAGTATTACTGCTACTGTATAAAGAAGATTGCTCATGATTCTTGTTTTTATGAAATTAATATTTTTTTGTAATCAATTATATAACAACTATATAACGTATTTTTTTAATTTTTGTTATTAACGGTAAAATCTTTTAAACTTTGTCCAAGTAAATCTATATCATGGTTGAATTCTCTCTTAAAAGATTGCCAATCGCTATTGACATCGTTTTTATAGGTGTCCAATTTTGCTTTTAAATCTTTATTTCTTTGTTCCATAGTATCGATACTTTTCTGATACGATTTATCGATTTCTTTTCCCGTTTTTTTGATTTCCAATTTCAATTCCGCTATTTTGGCGTTGTTTTCTTCGATTTTTGCATTCGTATCATCTTTGAATTCTTGCCATTCTTCAGCTGTTGCAGCTCTTTTAGCTTCATCCAAATCGTCTTCAGCTTCTGTTACGGCAACTTTTGCGCTGTCAACACTTTCTTGAGCTGCTTGTTCTTTCTCAGTATTTGGTTTGCAACTTATAAAAATTGATCCCATTACGAAAGTTGCAATTGCAAGGGTAAAAAATGATTTTTTCATATTATTTATTTTTAAGATTATATTTTTTTTGATAAAGATTGTATCCATTTTAGCCTCAAAAAGTTTAAAATGGATACAACTTAGAGCAATTTTAAAGCGCTTGAATAATTTTGTGAAGTTCTTCTTTGGTTTTCCCCAATTTAATTTGAAGTTTTCCCATCATTTCGTCTTTTTTCCCTTCAGCAAATAGTAAATCATTATCTGTTAAGGCAGCAAATTTTTGTTTTAATTTTCCTTTTTGCTCGTCCCAGTTTCCTTTTAATTCTGTTGTGTTCATCTTCTTAAATTTATGTGTGAATGCATTTTCACAACAATACAAAGGTGGATTGATTCTAATAAAAAAGAGTTACAAAATTTTTGAAAATAGTTACAACATTTACGTTTTTTATAATAAAACTAAATTCCACCCCAAAAAAAAAACTAGTCCTAATGCCTTTGGAAACGAAATTGAGTACGCTAATATTGATGCTGTGACAGGAACCAATTTTAGAAAAGATTCTCAGTATGGTTTGTGTTTTCATTATTTTTTTTAAACCAATAAAAAAGCCCTACCAATTTATTAGTAGGGCTCATTCTAAATTTTAAACGAACGATCAGGTTGTCTTAAATTTAATTTTACAAGAACGTTTGGACTTTTGTGTTCTCAAAATAATCAGATAAAAAAAAGATTCTTTGAGTATTACTCATTTTATCCGCAGTTTTGACTGTTATATTTATGTCCGTAAAACGATGGTCTTTCTGTGTTCTGTTGAATAGTTCTGTTTTTGCACTGGTTGCACCAAAAAGCAATACTGTACCATAATCCAAAATAATAGTTTCTAATCTTTTAAAGAATTCCTCATGCAGTTGTTGCTCTTTATTGTGCATTATTGATTCACTTTTTGCGAGACTTTCCACTTTATCCTGATGAGTAAAATTGGATTCTATTGTTTTTAATTCATACCATTGATCTTTAAATTCTATGATATGAGCAATTGAATGATCCATCCAAATGCCTAACTTTTTTGCTTTTTTCATATTCTGCTTTTTTAAATTTATGGAATAGCATTACCATGCTTTGGGGCATATTTATCTATTATTTCTTTTAAAGAATTCGGATGTTCTTTTAAAACTTTTTGTCTATTTCTTGGTTCTTAATATCTGGAATAGTTTCATGCATTTCTAGAAGATACTTTAATAACTCAGTATATTCCTTTCGCATTAAAATAGTTACTTTCAAGATTTTGTTATTCAGTTCTTTAATAGATTTCCAAGCATTACAAATTAATGTTTATCTTTTTTATGGTCTTTGTTTCCGTTACCATTACCATTACCATGATTATTGTTGTTACCATGATTATTGTTGTTACCATTATCATGCTTATTGTTATTAGAAGCTGTTCTATAGTTTTTTTGATTTCCTTTATGATAACCTTTGTGGTATTTTACTTTGTGTTCATGATAATGGTTGTATGGGCGAGAACCATAATTATCATTTAATACTACTTTATAACCATCATACAAATTATAATTTCGGTAACGATTCGGCAGATTATGAGATCTGATCCAAACTCCGTTATTTAAAAATATGAACTGTTGTGCACGTATATCATAATACGATTCCACATCGGGAATATAATAATACGATACTTGAGAATAGCCAACAGGACCCCATTGTGGAGGTGATCCAATATTGACATTTACAGAAACTTGTGCATGATTTGCAGTTGATGCAAACAAGAAGAGAGCTAGGGCAATTATTTTTACTATTTTCATTTTATTGTTTTTTAAGAGACAAAAAATCTCCTCTATAATATATTAACAAAGGTCAAGCCAAAAAAACACTATTCTGTTACACTATTAACTATAAACGTTTCATAATTTACGGATTGTCAGTTTTGGATTTCAAATCTTTCTCTTTTTGAATTTCCTTTTCTTTTTCCTTTTCTTTTTCCTTTTCATCTTTTTCTTTTTCCTCAAGCTTTTTGGCTGCTGCTTTATCCTTTTCTTTTTGGATTTCTTCTTGTTTTTTGGCTGCAGCTTTTTCCTTTTTGTTAAAATAGCCTTTCAGTAAAAAGTTGTGTTTTGCTGCTTCCATGTTTTCATTAAAACCTTCAGTCCCTTTTTCCAGATTTGACATTGTGCTATTTAATTTATTGCCCATTTGTTCATCCGTTAACAACTTGGATAGAGTTCCTTTTCCGTTATTAATTTTATAACTGAATTCAGCAAGTTGATCCGTTATAACTGCGGCATTATCAACTGTGGTTTTTACGCCTTTCATAATGTCTTCAATTTCTATTGCATTGATGGATTGAATTCTGGCATTGTCTTTTACAAAATTCTTTGATGCTGTTCCTGGTGAGATTGTAAGTACTTTGTCGCCCATCAAACCATCGGAACCTATACTGGCTTTGGCATCTGTTTTTATAAAATGTCTCACATCCTCCTTAATGACAAACTTGACTACTACAGCCGAATCAGTAAGGAGTTCGATTTCACTTACAGTTCCCACATTTATTCCTGAAAAGCGAACATTATTTCCAACTTTTAATCCTGTAACTGTTTTGAATTGTGATTGCAAGGTAAATGTAGATCCAAATAAATTTTTCTGTTTCCCAACAAAGTATATTGTACCAACAAAGAGAATCACCCCAATAGTTACAAACATTCCTAATTTCCATGTGAACCCTGATTCTTTATACATAATTTGAGTGTTTTATTTGTTAAATGAAAAATGAGCGAACCCATTCGTCTTTGCTTTTTTCTAATTCGGTATAACTGCCTTCTGCACAGATGACACCATCTTTTATAATCATAATTCGGTTTGCTGTAATTTTTGCGCAGGCCATATCATGAGTAATTATGATAGAAGTTGTTTTGTATTTTTTTTGAACATACAAAATTAATTCGCTAATTTCTCTGGAAGTTATAGCGTCTAATCCTGTGGTAGGTTCGTCATACAAAATGATTTCAGGCTTGATAATAATTGTTCTGGCTAAACCAATTCTTTTTCGCATACCACCTGACAATTCTGAAGGCATTTTGTCAATGGCTTCCTCTAAGCCTACACTTTCCAGTGCTTCTATAATGGCTTGGTCAACTTCAGCAGAGGATACATGTGGAGAGTGGTGTTTTAAAGTAAACTCCAAATTCTGTCGAACAGTCATGGAATCATATAAAGCTCCATTTTGAAAAAGAAAACCTATTCGAACTCTGATGTCGTTTAAATCATCATTCCTTAATTCGGTGATATCGGTTCCAAAAATTTTTATTTCACCTTCGTCAACATGAATTAGGCCGACTAGACATTTTATTGCTATTGATTTTCCAGAACCGGATCGGCCTAAAATGACCAAATTTTCTCCTTTTTTTACAGATAAATTAATGCCTTTGAGAACATCATTATCCCCAAAAGATTTGCAAACATTTTTCAGTTCTAGGATTGTTTCTGCTGAATCTGTTGTCATTTTTTTATCCTTCAATGGTTTTGCCTGTGTCATAATTTAATAAAATAAGTCGGTTATTTGCACGGCAATCATATCAAGGATGAAGATGCTTAAAGAAGCGGTAACTACTGCTGTGTTTGCTGCTTTTCCAACACTTTCAGTTCCATTTTCGGCATTAAATCCTTTATAGCATCCCACTAGGCCAATAGCAAATCCGAAGAAAAAAGTCTTTATTACCGCTGGCAGAATGTCAAGAAATTCAAGATGTTCTAATACATTGGAAAAATAACGGTAAAAACCCATGTTTTCATGAATGTTATAACCAATATATCCACCAAAAACCCCAATAAAATCTGCGTAAATGACTAAAATAGGAATCATGATTGTGGTTGCCATAATTCTAGTTACCACCAAATATTTATAAGGATTTATGGCCGAAACTTCCATGGCATCAATTTGCTCAGTAACTTTCATCGAACCCAATTCGGCTCCAATTCCAGAGGCAATTTTTCCGGCACAAATTAATGCCGTGATTACGGGTACAATTTCCCTTATTAGCGAAAGCCCCACCATACTGGGTAACCAAGATTCGGCACCAAACTTCGCCATTGTTGGACGGGATTGTATGGTAAGCACCAAACCCATTATAAAAGCTGTAATACTTACAATGGGTAAGGATTTGTATCCAATGGCATAACATTGCCAAAAAAATTCTTTGAATTCAAAGGAAGTGTTTGTGATTTCTTTAAAAAAACGTGTTGTAAATAGTGTGGCCTTACCAATATCTTCAAAAATGCTTTTAAAATAGGTTTTTACAATCGATACTTTTATAATTTTTGCTGAACTATTCATAATCTAAAAAAATGTAGTTGTAAAGTTGATTTAGTAAAATTTAGTCACTAAAGTGTTATGTTTGAGTATTTAAATTGAATCTTCTGCAAGTCACCAATAAATCACCAAGACCTTTTAATGTGTCATGATCTTTCTTGATGGATTGGTGTTGCGCTTTAATTATGTTTTGATGTTTATGCGATAGATAATCAATATTATTATTCAAAACTTTGGTGTATTTTTTTAGAGTCACATCAGCATCATATTCACATCGGTTCAGAATATCTTCACGATCTTTAATTTTAAATTTTGATCTTAGTTCCATCCAAAATTTAGAAATTAATAATATTATCGGTGATTCCGTTGCTGGTTTTCCTCCCAATTTTTGAATTTCAGAAACCAATTCGGCTTTGTATTGTTTGCTTTTTTCTTGAAATCCAACAAACAGTGTTGTTAAATCATATTCATTGATTTGTTTTGAGGCCAGTATGTAACTCTCAAATCGGTTGTTATTGATTTTGATGAAAATATTTAAGGTATCAATAGATTTTTTTGTACTCATCGGATTGAAATTATGGTTGGACAGTTAATATAAAATGCGACATTTTCAATAGACAAAGGTCAGTTCTTTAATATTTAAAAGTGTTTCATAACTTTTGATAAATATTATATATTTCACACATTAAACCATTGCTTTCTTATTGCTTAATTTTGAATAATTCTCTTTCTTAGATACATTATGTGTTGTATCTGGTTTAAAAGCACCTTTGGTATTTTTTTCTATGCATAATCGAGCCATTAAATAGCTTACGGTAGATTCTGCTCCTTGATTTAAATTGATATAAGTATCTTCTAATCCGTCATAACAACCACCAGTACAAGGATTATAAATGATTTGATGCAAATGGTTATTTCCTAAAAACCAGCTGAAAGCTAACTTCATTTTTCTAGTGTATTCCTCGTCACCAAAAGCTTTTGCAAATTTGCTTAGCGCCAATATCGTATAAGCAATATCAATAGGTTGTTCTCCTCCAATTGCTTGGTAATCTTCACTGTCATCTTTCATCATCCATCCTTTGTTGGATATTACTTTGATGCTTTTATCATTAAAAATTTTGCCCAAAAGAAAGTCAAAGGAAGTTTTGGCGATTTTTTTATAGTTTGTGTTTCCAGTATTCAAATACGCACAAAGCATCGCTTCTGGCAAAATACTGTTTCCATAGGTCAAATAACTTTCGAACCAGTTCCAATTTGTTTTAGATTCATGCTTGTACATTTGAATCATTCGATCAGCCAATTCTATTATTATTGCTGTATTTTGGTGTGCTTTTTCTTCGGAATCAACGTAATAAAGTCCTTTGATGACAAAAGCCATTGCTCGTGTCGAATGAATTTTAGTGACATTGACAATAGCTCGCTTTAAGGTTAATTTGGCTGTTTCTATAACTGCTGTAGGCAAAATGGCTTTTAATGAAATTAAATATCCCAAGGCCCAAATCGCTCTACCGTTGGAATCTTCCAAGTTAGTCTCATCATTTTGTTTGGTAAAATTACCATCCTCGTCTACATAATTTAGAAAAGAACCATCCTCTTGTAAACATGACGTTATAAAATTTAAATAGATTTTGATGTAATCTAAATCGGTTTTATCTTTTGTTAATTCAAAATGTTCACACATCGCCACCATGGCTCGGGCATTATCATCTACAGTGTATCCTGATTCTGAGTCGGGTTGATTGATGATAGAAAACTGGATCATACCAAAATCGGTTGTCAGTTTTTTGATGTGGTCTAAATTTATTTTTGGAATTTTATATTCTAAACTCAAATTTTTATCTCCTGTTTTTTCAAATAAAAGTGCATGTGCAATTGCAGAATTTTCCCAAGCAGTTGATGCAATTTTATGTACCCCTTTAGCACTTATGTTTTTTCTTAATTGTTTATTTCGCAACAAATGATTGACTTCCTTGGCTAATTGTTGTGAGTCGCCAAAATCGACTATAACTCCAGCACCGCCACTTAATACTTCACTTGCATGTGGAATAGGAGTGGAGATAATGGGACAACCACAGCTTATGGCATAAGAAAATGTTCCGCTTACGGCTTGATTTGGATCATTTGAAGTAAACAAATAAATATCTGTCAGTTGTAAAAAATCTAATAGTTGGGGTAGTGGCAAAAAGGCATTTATAAACAAGACATGATTTTCTAATTGCAAAGTTTGAATTTTTGTTTCCAGCATCATTCTGTATTTTTCGCCCTCTTCTTTTGCTACAGACGGATGCGTTTTTCCGATGATTAAAAACAAAACATCCTCATTCTCACTGATAATCTCGGGCATAGCGTCAAGTGTTGTTTCTATGCTTTTTCCGGAACTTAATAACCCAAAGGTGGAAAGCACTTTCTTACCAGACAAATTATACTCTTCTTTCAAAAGTTTTTTGTCAGAATGCTGTACCAGGTGGGTTCCATGTGCAATTACGGTTATTTTATCAGAATCAACTCCGTAATCATTTATCAAAATTTGTGCTGCTGAATGTGTCATCACAATTATCGAATGAGCCAGTTGAGTTATTACTTGAACATTTACTTTAAATGAACTATTTGGATTAGGTAATACAGTGTGAAATACAATAATTACAGCTTTACGAGTTTTATACAAAAACTGTATTAAATTGGCTTCATTTTTTATAAAAAGACCAAATTCATGCTGTATCAATACCACTTGAATCAAATCATCAGCATTAATTTTTTCTGACAAATGATAGAATGCATTTTTTTGATCAGTGTTGAGTACATATTTTATGGATTCATCGTAGATGTGTTTTGCAACATTCGTTTCCAATGCGCAAATTTTTACACTAAATGAATTTTTAAATTTTTTATTCAACGATTCAATTAAATCCTGCGAATAAGTTGCAATGCCACATTCTTTGGGAGGATAAGTGGTCATGACCAAAATTTCGGGAAGTTTTACTATTGCTTCAGGAATCATATGATTAGAAACAGGAGAGTTTAGCTCTGATTTCAATCTCCTAGTCGAAAGTATTTTAGAATTCTGTGTTATAACTATATTTCTCATTTTTTGGCAGGATTAAGAATTAATGTTTGTTTTTTAAATTAGGATGGAATCAGTGAAACAATTTCAATATGTTAGGATTCTTCTTCTTAGGAT